>NZ_PBYA01000052.1 GCF_002729955.1 Salinisphaera sp.
CGAGTGACTTTCATTTGCTTGTCCAAATGAAAGTAACCAAAGCAAAGGACACCCTGTCTTGCGTCGGCGCTTCGCGCCGATGCCCTCCCATCGCAGCCGGCAAGCGGGACGGCCGGAAACTCGCTGCGCTCAAACATCCGGCCGTCTTCTTCCGCTTGCCGGCTGCGCTGCTCGGCGCTGCGCCCAAGGGGCCCAATACAGACAAGCTCGCTATCGCTCGCTCAAGGTCTCGGCTTTTGTAGGCCGGATTAGGGCGTAGACTGGATTGGCGCAGCGTAATCCAACAGGGAATGCTGCCCGATCGGTCGATTCGCCGCCCGCTCGCTAAATTGATCTCGATGCACAACCTATGCGGCCTTCGATGATTTCGCCAGGTCCGCCGGTCGGGTTTTCTCAGCGGGAGACAGGCGGCTCGTTAACGTAGCGCGGCACCCCATCGGCGAGATGCGCATCCCCGTAACGACGATCGTGCGGATAATACTCGGCCCAGCGCTGCACTTCGCCGGCCGTGCGTTCACCGGCGGTGTCGGCGATGAAGGCCAGCGTCATGTCCATGCCGGCCGACACCCCGGCGGAGGTCCAGATGTGTCCCGTGTGGGTGAACCGTGTTTCGTGAACAGCCACGTCCCCGAGCGCGCGCAGACGATCGAGTGATGCCCAATGCGTGGTTGCGGGTTGGCCGGTGAGTACGCCGGCCCGGTGAAGCAGGAAGGCGCCGGTACACACCGAAAGCAACGCTTGGCATTGGCTCGCACATTCGCTGATGAAGGCGATGGTCGCGGCTTCGTCGACCACCCGGCGCGTACCGCGTCCGCCGGGCACCAGCAGTACGTCGAGCGCCGGGCACTCTGCGAAGCAGACGTCGGCTGTGAGCGTCAGACCCTTGGCGCAACGAACCGGGCCGGGTTGGGTGGCCACGAGGAGACGTTCGTCCGGGCCGTCGAAGTATTCGGCCCATACGCCCACGAGTTCCCACGGGCCGAGCAGGTCCAGTTCTTCCACGCCGTCGAAGATAAGAAAGCCGAAACGCATGTCCCGCCTCCGTGTTGTTAAACCACGTTCGATCATGCGCTCGTCGAGACTATCGAGCTAGCTGCCACCCTGCGGCGTACGCTCGATCTTTTCGATCAGCTGCGGATACAGCTTCGGGTTGGCGGCGATTACGTTGCCGGTTTTCAGCGGGTCCTGATCCTTGATATCGCCGGCGATGCCGCCCGCGCCGCGTACCAGCAGCAGGCCGGCGGCCATGTCCCAGGGCGCGAGGCCCATTTCCCAGAAGCCGTCCAGGCGACCGGCCGCGACATAGGCCAGGTCGAGCGCGGCGGAGCCGGCGCGACGAATATCCGCGCTTGAGGAGAGCAGGCGGTTGAACACCGGCATATGGGTGGCGATGTCCTGCTTCTTGCGATAGGCAAAGCCGGTGGCGAGCAGGGCCTGGCGCAGGCGCGTGGTGCGGGTCACGCGAATACGCTTGCCGTCCAGGCTGGCACCCGCGCCGCGATCGGCCGTGAACAGCTCGTCCTTGACCGGGTCGTAGATCACTGCGTGTTCGATCACGCCGTTGATCTGGCAGGCAATCGATACACAGAAATGCGGGATGCCGGCCATAAAGTTGGCGGTGCCATCGATCGGGTCGATGATCCAGACGGTATCGGACTCGCCGCCGGTTTCGCCGGATTCCTCGGCCATGAAGGCATGGTCCGGGTAGGCACGGCTGATGGTATCGATGATCGTGTTTTCGGCGCGCTGGTCGGCCTCGGTCACGAAATCGTTGCGGCCGCTCTTGGCCGTGACTTCGCCGGTATCGCCGCGTCGGTAGTATTCCAGAATCACGCCGCCGGCCCGGCGGGCGGCGGTAACGGCGACATTGGTCAACGGTTGCATCGGACAGTCCTTATCGAACCCGGCGCGATCGGGCCGGGCGAGCCATGAAAAGCCGGGTAGCGTACCATCTGCACGCCGTATTGATACGAGAGTCGACCATGAGCGACCCGGTGACCGCACCATCATCCCCCGTATTCGATGAATCTTGTCTGGCGCGTCTGCGTATCGTGCTGGTCGGCGCCCAGCATCCGGGCAATATCGGGGCGGCGGCGCGCGCGATGAAGGTGATGGGCCTGCACGACCTAGCGTTGGTCGCGCCTGAGCGTTACCCCGATCCCGAAGCGCTGGCCCGGGCCTCCGGCGCGGATGACGTGCTCGAGGCCGCCCGCGTGTACGACACGCTGGAAGAGGCGATCGGCGACTGTACGCTGGCGATCGGCGCGAGCGCGCGCCGGCGACATATGCACTGGCCGCTGGTGGATGCCCGCAGCGCGGCGGCGCGGGCGATCGAGCTGGCCCAGGATCAGAACGTGGCGCTGGTGTTCGGGCGTGAGCGCAGCGGGCTGGAAAACGCCGAGCTGGATCTGTGCCAGCTCCACCTGCAGGTGCCGACCAACCCCGAGTATCGCTCGCTCAATCTGGCGGCGGCGGTGCAGGTGGTGGCCTACGAGCTGCGCATGGCCGCCGGCGATGCGCCCGAAGCCGAGCCGGCGCACGAACCGGTGACCACCGCGGATATGGAGGGGCTTTTCGGCCACTGGCAGGACGTGCTCGGCGCCAGCGGTTTTCTGGACACGGAGAATCCGGGGCATCTCATGCGCCGTCTGCGCCGACTGTTCAATCGCGCGGCGCCGGACCGTATCGAGGTGAATATTCTGCGCGGCGCACTGCGCTCGCTGGACCCGCGTCGACGCCCGCTGCGCGGCGCGCCGGGTAACGACAATGACCGCGAAGACGATTCGGCACTTGATCCGTAGCGGATAAACCCGAAATAGTGCCTATTGCAGGCATAACGCTCGACGGCACGAGGATATCGGCATGCATCGACATCAACACACGCGCATGCGCGGCGACGCGCGGAGCACCTCATGATCTCGCGCATGCGTGAGGACATCCACACCATCTTCGAGCGCGACCCGGCCGCGCGCAGCGTGTGGGAAGTAATCTTTTCCTATCCGGGCCTGCATGCGCTTTGGTGGCATCGGCTGGCCCACTGGTGCTGGACGCATCGGCTGACCTGGCTGGGGCGCTTCGTATCGCATATCTCGCGCTGGCTGACCG
The DNA here is from genome assembly GCF_002729955.1 of Salinisphaera sp. Taxonomy (GTDB): domain Bacteria; phylum Pseudomonadota; class Gammaproteobacteria; order Nevskiales; family Salinisphaeraceae; genus Salinisphaera. Next base: position 3,106 of record NZ_PBYA01000052.1, read on the forward strand.
GCATCGAGATTCATCCGGGCGTGACCATTGGCCGGCGTTTCTTCATCGACCACGGCTTTGGCGTGGTCATCGGCGAAACCACGATCATTGGCGACGACGTCACCCTTTATCAGGGCGTGACTCTGGGTGGTACGAGCTGGAACCCCGGCAAGCGCCATCCCACGCTCGAAAACGATGTGGTGGTCGGCGCCGGCGCCAAGGTGCTGGGCCCGTTCACGGTGGGCAAGGGCGCCCGTATCGGCTCGAACGCGGTGGTGGTCAAGGAAGTGCCGCCCGGCTGCACCGCGGTGGGTGTGCCCGCCAAGCTGGTCAAGTGCAAGAACGCCACGCCGGCCGACCGGCGACGGGAAACGGCGGATCGAATCGGCTTTTCTACCTACGGCGTATCCCAGGACATGCCCGACCCGGTCGCCACCGGCATCGATGCCATGCTCGACCATATCGATTCGCTCGAGCGTCGCCAGGACGAGCTGGAATCGTTGACCAAGCGTCTGTCCGAGCAGCTCGCCGAGCGTCAGACAGACAAGGTCTGAGCGCGGCCGACGTTTTCGTCCAAGCGCGGCAGAGGCCGCGAGTTTGCCATGACGATTTATTTCGACCACAACGCGACCACGCCCCTGCATCCCGACGTGTTCGAGGCCATGCGGCCGTGGCTGACCGAGCGCCACGGCAACGCCTCGTCGCTGCACCGCGCCGGGCGTGAAGCCCGGGCCGCCATCGATACCGCCCGGGGCCAGGTCGCCGATTGCGTGAATGCGCATCCGTCCCAGGTCATCTTCACGGCCGGCGGCACCGAGGCCGACAACATGGCGCTCAAGGGCGTCGCGGCCATGCGTGCGCCGGGACGAATGCTGATTTCGCCCATCGAGCACCCCGCGATCACCGATGCGGCCGGCGCGCTGGAACGCGACGGCTGGCGTATCGATCGGGTCGCGGTCGATAGTCAGGGGCGGGTCGACCTCGCGGACCTGCAGCGCCAGCTCGAGGTAGGCGATGTCGCGCTGGTGTCGATCATGGTGGCGAATAACGAAACCGGCGTGCTCCAGGATCTGCCTGCGATCGCGCGTGCCGTTCGGGCAGCCGGCGCCTGGCTGCATACCGATGCCGTACAGGCCATGGGCAAGCTGGACTTCGACTTTGCCGCCAGCGGCGCGCACTGCGCGAGCCTGTCGTCGCACAAGATCCAGGGTCCCAAGGGCGTGGGCGCGCTGATCGTGGACAAGCATATGGACATGGCGCCGCTCGTTCACGGCGGCGGGCACGAGCAGGGGCTGCGCTCCGGCAGCTACAACGTGGCCGGCATCGTCGGCTTTGGCGCGGCCGCAGCACGACTGCTGAACCAGCGCGATGCCGAAATCCGGCATATGCGTGATCTGCGCGAACAACTGGAAATCGGGCTCGATGCCATGCCCGGCATTACCCGGTTTTCGGCCGAAGCCGAACGGCTGCCGAACACCAGCCAGTTCGCGGTGGCCGGCTACGACGGCGAGGGGCTGCTCATGCTGCTCGACCGCGAGGATATCGCGGTGTCTTCCGGCTCGGCCTGTGCGGCCGGCACCGGCGAGCCCAGCCCGGTACTGCTGGCGATGGGCATTGCGCCGGATGTAGCCCAGGGCGCGATACGTGTGAGCCTGGGGCCGCAGAACACGCTGGAAGAAATTCAGCAGTTTCTGCTCGCGCTCGGCCGTTTGTCGGACGGTGGCGGCGCCATGCCGGGGCGTATCAGCGCATCCGTGCTGGGATGAGCGCCGCGGATTCCACAATCTATCTCGATTATGCCGCCACCAGCCCGCTGGCGCCGGGCGTGATCGAAGCCATGCAGCAGGCGCTGGTGGCGACCGACGCCAATCCGGCCTCGCCACACGGCCCGGGCCGCGCGGCGGCGGGACTGATCGATACCGCGGCCGAAGAAGTGGCGGGGCTGATCAATACGCAGGCCCGAAATCTGGTCTGGACGTCGGGGGCCACCGAGTCGATCAACCTCGCGCTCAAGGGTATGGCCGGCTTTGTCGGCGCCGGCACGCATATCGTGAGCGTGGTGACCGAGCACAGCGCCACCCTCGATACGCTCGACTGGCTGGAAAAACAGGGCGTGCGGGTCACGCGGCTGGCAGTTCAGGGCGACGGCCGTATCGATCTGGACGCGCTCGAGGCAGCGCTGGAAGACGACGCAACGCTCGTTTCCATCATGCACGTGAATAACGAAACCGGGGCGATTCAGGATATCGCCGCCGTGGGCGAACGCTGTAGCGCGCACGGTGTGCCTCTGCACGTGGATGCGGCCCAGAGCCTCGGCCGGCTGCCGATCGATGTGCAGGCGATGAATATCGCGCTGCTTTCGCTGTCGGCGCACAAGATCGGCGGGCCCAAGGGTATCGGCGCGTTGTATGTACGCCCGCGTACCGGTCTGGCGGCACAGCTGCACGGCGGCGGCCAGCAGCGCGGCCTGCGTTCCGGCACGCTGGCCACGCATCAGATCGCCGGATTCGGCGCGGCGGCGGCGCATGTGGCGGCCATCCGCGACAGCGAACAAAAACGGCTGGCAGTGCTGCGCGAACATCTGGCCGAGGCGCTTGTCGGCGTTGATAACGTCGTGCGCAACGGTGCGCCGGCGCATACGGCGGCAGCCTTTCTCAACGTCAGCGTTGCCGGTGTGCATGGGGATGCGCTGCTCATGGGGCTGACCGAAGGCATGCCCGCGCTGGCGGTGTCCTCCGGGGCGGCCTGCAGCGCGGCCAAGGGCCAGTCGTCGTACGTGCTACGCGCAATGGGGCGTAGCCCGCGCGAGGCCGGGGCGAGTATTCGTTTCTCGCTCGGCGCATCGACCACGCGGGCACAGATCGAGGCCGCCGCGAGCCGGTTCATCGACGAGGTGGTACGTCTTCGGCGTATCGCCAGTGCGGCATGACGCAGGCGTCGGCGCCGGTCTGGCAGGCGCGGTTTTTGCGGCCGCAGCACGCACTCGCAGATTGTGCCATCATGCAATGGCAAGGTTCGGGGTTTGCCGATACGCCGGCAGCCGATGCTCGTTGTCATCTTTATCTGGCAGCGCAAGCCGAGGCGGGCTCGAAACATATTGCACAGGCGGCGTTCGCCGTGTTCGGCCCGCCGGTGGCGATCGCCTGTGCGGACTGGGCCTGCGAACGGTTGCAGGGCCGAACGATCGAGAGGGCACGAAGTCTCACAAGCAGGGATTTCGAACAGGCCCTGGGCCTGGCCCCGGCCGAGCGCTATGCGGCGCTACTGGTGCTGGATGCACTCGAGGCCGCGCTCACGGACTGGGGGGCCTAGAACAATGCTTCGTTTATCTGGGATGATGAGCTCATGAGTGAAACGCTAGTCGAACCCGAAGAGATAACCCTGACGCCGGCCGCGGCCGAGCGCATCAAGAGCCAGCTGTCCAAGCGTGGCAGCGGGATCGGGCTGCGCGTGGGCGTGCGCAAGTCCGGCTGCAGCGGTTATATGTACACCATGGACTATGCCGACGAAATTGGCGCCGAGGACGACGTCTTCGAAGGCTACGGCGCCAAGGTGGTGGTCAATCGCAAGCATATGGCGGTGCTCAAGGGCACCACGCTGGATTTCCGGTCGGAAGGTCTCAACCGCATGTTTCGATTCGAGAATCCCCACGCCAAGAACGCCTGCGGCTGCGGCGAGTCGTTCACGGTATAGCGCCACGAACGCGGCGTTCCTGACAAGCCGCGCTTCGAAACGCTACAATGGGAGGTTAGCTTTCGCACCAGCGCATTGCTGGGGCGACGTTTTTAATCGAATTCGTAGTTCCATTAGGGAGAACCCATGGCCGTTGAGCGCACCCTGTCCATCATCAAGCCCGATGCCGTCGCCAAGAACGTAATCGGCGAAATCCTCAGCCGTTTCGAGAAGGCCGACCTGCGCATTATTGGCGCGCGTATGGTGCAGCTGTCCCGTGAGGACGCAGAAAAGTTCTATGCCGTGCACTCCGAGCGTGGTTTCTTCAACGATCTGGTGTCGTTCATGATCTCCGGCCCGGTCATGGTGCAGGCGCTCGAGGGCGAGAACGCCATCGCCAAGAACCGTGACCTGATGGGCGCGACCAACCCCAAGGAAGCCGAAGCCGGCACCATCCGTGGTGATTTCGCCGAGTCCATCGATGCCAACGCCGTGCATGGCTCGGACGCGCCGGAAACCGCCAAGCAGGAAATCGAGTTCTTCTTCGGGCAGGACGGCCTCTGCCCGCGCTAGTTCGCAACCGCGCGATTCGCTCATGAGCACGACCGTCAGCGACACCACCGACACCGCCACGACGCCGGCAAAGACCGCGCGTGTGAACCTGTTCGGCCTGGATCGCGAGGCCATGTCGGCGTTTTTTCGTGAGCATGGCGAATCCGCGTTTCGGGCCAAGCAGGTCATGCAGTGGATCTATGCCCGCGGCGTGACCGATTTCTCGGCGATGACGGATCTGTCCAAGGCGCTGCGAGAGCGTCTGCCCGACATCGCCGAGATTCGCCCCCCGGCCAAGATCCGCGAACAGAAAGCCAGCGACGGCACCCGCAAGTGGCTGCTTGCAGTCACCGAGGATCTGGATCCGGACAACGCCATTGAGGCGGTCTATATTCCGGAAGCCGACCGCGCGACGCTGTGTATCTCGTCGCAGATCGGCTGCGCGCTCGACTGCTCGTTCTGTGCCACCGGCAAGCAGGGCCTGAACCGCAACCTGACCACGGCCGAGATCGTCGGCCAGGTCTGGATGGCCGAGCACGACCTGCGTGCTCAGGGCATGGTCCACGGCGAACGGGCGCTGTCGAATATCGTGTTCATGGGCATGGGCGAGCCGTTGGCCAACTACCGTGCGGTGGTGCCGGCGATTCGTATCCTGCTCGACGATTACGGCTTCGGCCTGTCGAAACGCCGGGTTACGGTCTCGACTTCGGGTATGGTTCCGTTCATGGATCGTCTGCGCGAAGAAGTCGATGTTGCCCTGGCCGTGTCGTTGCATGCGCCTACCGATGCGCTGCGCGACGAACTCGTGCCGATCAACCGCAAGTACCCGTTGGCCGAACTCATGGGTGCCTGCGATCGCTACGTGGAAGGCAAGCAGCGGCGTGCCCACGTGGTCTACGAGTACGTGCTGCTCAACGGCGTGAACGACAACCCCGAGCAGGCACGCGGGCTGGTCAAACTGCTGGCCGACCGGCCGGCCAAGATCAACCTCATTCCCTTCAATGCCTTCGAGGGCAGCGGCTACAGCCGGCCCGACGAAGCGCGTATCCGCCAGTTTCAGGACATTCTGCACAACAAGGGTCTGCGTACCACGGTGCGGCGTACCCGCGGCGACGATATCGATGCCGCCTGCGGCCAGCTGGTCGGGCGCGTACGCAGCAAGCAGAAGCGCCATTTTCGCGACGTGCCGATCAGGGTCGAGAGCAAGCGGGCCACACCGGTATGAGGAGTCTGCGTTGGGGGGCGGTTATCGCGCTGCTGTCCGTGCTCGTGGCGGTGGCCGGCTGTGCCGGGGGCGCCAACGCGGTCGACAACCAACGCGCCGCCGAAGCCAATGCCAGCCTTGGCGCCGATTTTCTGCGCAAGCAGGACAACGAAAACGCCCTGTCGCGCTTTCGCCGTGCCCTGGATTACGACAGCAGCAACACTACGGCGAACTGGGGCATGGCCATCGTCAGCGACCGATTGGGCGAAGACGAGGACGCTAAGCGCTACTACGAAAAAACGCTCGGCCTGCAGCCGAACGCGGCGATCTACAACAGCTATGCCGCGTTCCTGTGCAAGGAGGGCGATGTCGAGCGCGCCGTTCGTTATTTCGAGCGCTCGGCAAGCGACGAACGCTATCCGGGGCGGGCGGATGCCATGGCCAACGCCGGCCTGTGCCTGCACCGTGCCGGCCAGGCCCAGCCCGCCGAGCAGCACTATCGCCAGGCGCTGGCCATGGATTCAACGCAGCTGACGGCGCTCACCGGCATGTCGCGTCTGCAATTCGAGCAGGGTGATTTCCTGCGTGCCCGGGCTTTCAACGAGCGCGCCGACGGCGTCGCCCAGCTCGATGCCGACCAGCTTCTGCTGGCCGCGCGCATCGAACTCGCGCTGGGCGATCGCGACGCGGCGGCGGCCTATCTCGAGCGCCATAATGCCCGCGAACCGAGTGCGACGTTGTCGCTGCGCCAACTGGAGCAATCGCGCTGATGAACGAATCGACACAGTCTTCCGAAGAAAAACCGGGCGAGCGCCCCGGCCGCAGCCGTTCGGACATGCAATCGCCGGGCGAGATTCTGCGCGAAGGACGTCTCGCCCACGACTGGTCCGTAGAGGACCTCTGCGCCGAGACCAAGCTGTCCGAAAAAGCCGTCCATGCCCTGGAAAACAACCAGTTCGACGAGCTCTCGCAGCCCATCTTCGCCGGCGGCTACTATCGCCAGTGCGCCAAGGTGCTGGATATCGACACCGAGCGCATGATGGCCGCCTATGCTGCCTGGGGCGGCAAGAAAACCTCATCGGCCACGGCCCAGCCGGCCGCGGTGGAAGTGGTGCCGCAGGACGTCACGCCGCCCAACTGGCGTGCCTTCGGCGCGATCGGCGTGGTCGTGCTGCTGGCGGTGCTGGGCGCGGTGTTCATCTTCTTGCCCGATGCCGATCTGCCGGACGAGAACGGCGCCGCCAGCGGCACCGGCACCGCCGGTATTGCCGATAGCAGCCAGCGCCCGACCGTGGGCAGCGGCAACAGCAGCGCGACCGGCGGCGGCACGCCGCGCAGCTCACGCGATTCCGGCACCAGCCTGCGCGTATCGCCGGGCACGGGCAGCACGGGTAACGGTTCGGTTGCCAATGGCAACGGGGCCGGCGCCTCGGGCGGGGCGAGCACTGGTCAGCGTATGGGCGGACGCAACGTCAACGACACGCTCGGCATCGATCGCGAGGCCGAACGCCGCGAGCGCGAGCAGGCCCCGCCGCCGCAGCCGCAGGTGGCCGCCAATCATCTGGTGGTGACCTTCACCGACCGCTCCTGGGTGGATATTCGCGATGCCAACGGTTCGCGTCTGCTCACCGGCATTTACGATGCCGGCGACAGCCGCGAGTTCGATGGCGAGGCGCCGTATCGGATCACGCTCGGCTATGCCCCGGGTGTCTCCATGACGATCGGCGGCGAAGATGTCGACGTGAAGTCGCAGACCACCAGTAACAGCACCGCCCGACTGACCGTCGAAGCCCGCGACAGCTAAGAAGTTCGTTCCGACCATGAGCCAGCGTATCCAGTCCATCCGTGGGATGAACGACATCCTCCCGGCCGACAACGCCGCCTGGGCCACGCTCGAACGCGTTGCCGCCCGCGTGTTCGCCGGCTATGGCTACGAGCAGATCCGGCTGCCCATCATGGAGCGCACCGGCCTGTTCAAGCGGGCGGTGGGCGAAGTCACCGACATCGTCGAAAAAGAGATGTACACCTTCGAGGATCGCGGCGGCGAATCGCTGTCGCTGCGACCGGAAGGCACCGCCGGCGCGGTACGAGCCGGCATCGAGCATGGCCTGCTGCATAACGCCACGCAGCGTCTGTGGTACACCGGGCCGATGTTTCGCTACGAGCGCCCCCAGAAGGGGCGCTATCGCCAGTTCCACCAGTTCGGCGTCGAGGCCTTCGGCCAGACCGGCCCGGATGTGGATATCGAACAGATCGCAATGGCGGCCCGTCTGTTCGCCGCGCTCGGCGTCACCGGCATGCGCCTGCAGATCAATACCCTTGGCACGCCCGAAGAACGCGCCGATTATCGCGACGCGCTGCATGCCTATTTCAGCGAGCACTTCGATACGCTCGACGAAGACAGCAAGCGCCGCCTGGATCGCAACCCGCTGCGTATCCTGGATACCAAGAATCCGGCCATGGCCGACGTAGTGGCCAATGCACCGACGCTGCGCGAGTATCTCGGTGCCGAGTCGACCGCGCATTTCGACGGGCTTTGCCAGGGCCTGGAAGCGCTTGGCATCGATTACACCATCAACCCCCGACTCGTACGCGGTCTGGACTACTACACACGTACGGTGTTCGAGTGGATCACCGCCGATCTCGGCGCCCAGGACGCGGTCTGCTCCGGGGGGCGCTTCGACGGCCTGGTGGAACAGCTGGGCGGCAGCGCGACCCCGGCCATGGGCTTTGCCCTGGGCGTGGAACGGCTGATCGCGCTCATGCTCGATCAGAACGTCGCGCTGGACGACCTCAAACCGCAGGTCTATCTCATCCATACCGGCGATACCACGTCCGCGCGCGTGCCGGCGCTGGCCGAGGCGCTGCGCGATGCGCTGCCCGATCTGCGCCTGCGGGTGCATGCCGGCGGCGGCAGCATGAAGTCGCAGTTCAAGCGCGCCGACAAGAGCGGCGCAACGCTGGCGCTGATCTTCGGCGACGACGAGGCCGCAGCCGATGAGATCCAGATCAAGCCGCTCACCGATGCGCGCGACCAGGAACGCGTGGCCATCGACGGCGCCGCCGAACGTATCGCCACACTGCTGGCCGGCTAGTCGGGAACGACGCCGCCGATTCGCAGTCTGTATCTTCGTGTTTTCCAATCAATAACAAAGCAAAGCGCAACGCATGGCCGAATTCGATAACGACGAGATGGGCCGCCTGAAACAATTCTGGGCGGGCAACGGGTCGGCGCTGGTGATCGGGGTCGTGCTCGGGCTGGTGGTGATCATCGGCTGGCAGGGCTGGCAGTGGTACCAGGATCGTCAGGCCGTCAAGGCCGCCGATATCTATCAGCAGATCGAACCGGCACTGGCCGGCGACAGCGTCAATGAGCAGGCGCTGGACACCGTCGAACGCCTGAAAGACGACTATGCGAACCCCCCGTATGCCGCCGATGCCGCCATGCGTCTGGCCAGCCAGTACGTACAACAGCAGGACTACGACAAGGCTCGCGAGCAGCTGATGTGGGTGAGCGAAAACGCCGCCAACGAAGGCGTGGCGCATATCGCCCGCGTACGCGCTGCGCGCCTGCTGTGGACCCAGGACAAGCCCGACGAGGCACTGAGCCTGCTCGATACCGACCATCCTGCGGCCTTCGATGCGCTCTACGCCGAAACCCGCGGCGATATTCTGGCCGCGCAGGGCGATCGTGAAGGCGCCTACAAGGCCTACCGGATTGCCCTGGAAAGCCTGCCGCCGGATATCGCCACCCGGGCGCTCGAAACCAAGATTGCCGACAACGCGCCGGCCGATGCCGCCGACGCGCCGACCGACTCGAACAGCGCTTCATCATGAATCATCGAAACCATACGTTCCTGAAGACCACCGGCGTGGCCGTCGTGCTGGCCGTGAGCAGTGCGGTGCTGACTGCCTGCGGCGGCGGCGCGAACGTGGCCGAGCCGACACCGCTGGCCACGCTGGACTCGCCCGCCTATCGCATGCAGACGGTCTGGAAGACCGACGCAGGCGAGGGCGCCGGCGACTACGTGAGCGGCTTTGAGCCGGTGGTCGACGGCGAACGCCTTTACGTGGGCAACAACGACGGCTACGTGATGGCGCTCGATCTGGCCAGCGGCCGCAAGATCTGGCGTTCACGCACCGGCGATCGGCTGATCTCCGGGCCGACGGTGGCGGGTGGTCTGCTGCTGCTGGGCACGCGGGACGGCCAGGTGGTGGCCCTGTCGGCCGAGACCGGCGAACGCGAATGGACCGCGGCCCTGTCGAGCGAGATCATCTCGGCCCCGGCCGCGACCGACAATATCGCCGTGGCGCGTACGCTCGACGGCCGGCTGGTGGCACTCGACATGGCCAACGGCAAGCGCCGCTGGAGCATCGAGCGCAACGTACCCACGCTGACCCTGCGCGGCACCTCGTCACCGGTCATCGTGGGCGATACGGTCTATGCAGGCCTGGACAACGGCAACGTGCTGGCCCTGGATCTGGCCACCGGCGAAGAGCGCTGGTCGCAGACGATTGCGTTCCCGAGCGGGCGTTCCGAACTCGAGCGCATCGTCGATATCGATGCCAATCCGCTCGTGGTCAACAACGAACTCTATGCCGTGAGCGCGGGTGGGCAGCTGGCGTCGCTGGCCACCACCTCGGGGCGCGTACGCTGGCGCCACGAGCTGGCCTCGGAGAAGGCGCTGGCCCTGGACGAGCGCAACATTTACGCCGTGGATCGCGATAGCGTGGTCTGGGCGGTCAATCGGCTGACCGGCAACGAACGCTGGCAGCAGGACGGCCTGGAATACCGCAAGCTGTCCGGCCCGGCGCTTCTGGCCGGCGATCTGGTCGTGGGCGATTACGACGGCTATGTGCACTGGCTGTCGGCCGACGACGGCCGCGTGATTGCGCGCGGGCGCCCGTTCAAGGAACCGATCCGCTCGCAGCCGCTGGTGGTGGGCGATCGCGTGATCGTGGTCGGCGCCTATGGTGAAGTCGCCGCGCTGCGCTTCACGCCCCGCGACGAGCGCTAGCCATTACTACCGACGAACCCGATTTCGAAGACGTCAGCGATACACCGGCGCCGACCGTGCTGCCGGTGCTTGCGCTGGTGGGCCGGCCCAACGTGGGCAAGTCCACGCTGTTCAACCGGCTCACGCGTACGCGCGATGCCCTGGTGGCCGATCAGCCGGGCGTGACCCGCGATCGCCACTACGGTTTCGCGACCTACAACGGCCAGCGCTATATCGTGGTGGATACCGGCGGTATCGGCCAGGACGACGAGGACATCGACAGCCAGGCCTTGGCCCAGACCCGCGCCGCGCTGGAAGAGGCCGACGTGGTGCTGTTCGTGGTCGACTCGCGCCAGGGGCTGATGGCCGGCGACGAGACCATTGCCGAGCAGCTGCGCCGTATCGATCGCCCGGTTCATGTGGTGGTGAACAAGAGCGAAGGACAGATCGGGGCCAGCGCGGTCGCCGAATTCCATGCGTTGGCCTTTGGCGACCCCTGGGCGGTTTCGGCGACCCACGGTGATCGTATCTCGCTGTTACTGGGGCACGTGTTCGAGCACCTGCCGGCGCCGCGGGCGCAGGTATTGCCGCATCATCGCGGCGCCATTCGCCTGGCCCTGCTGGGGCGACCGAATGCGGGCAAGTCCACGCTGGTCAATCGCCTGCTCGGCGAAACCCGCATGCTCACCCAGAACGCGCCGGGGACGACCCGCGACGCGGTAGCCAGCGAGTTCAGCTTCGACGACAAGCCCTATGTGATCGTCGACACCGCCGGCATCCGGCGTCGTGCGCGTATTGATGACGACGTGGAAAAGGTCAGCGTGGTCAAGGCCATGCAGGCGATGGAAGCCGCGCAGGTGGTCATCGTCATGCTCGATGCCGCGAGCGGCCTGTCGACCCAGGATATCCGCCTGTTGAACATGGCCGTCGAGCGCGGCCGTGCGGCGGTGATCGCGGTCAACAAATGGGATGGCCTCGAAGAAAAACAGCGCGAAAAGCTGCACGGCGAACTGGTCAAGCGCATCGGCGCCTTCGACTATCTGCCGCTGCTGTTCATTTCCGCGCTGCACGGCTCCGGCCTGCGCGATCTCATGGAGGCTATTCAGGCCTCGCATCGGGCCGCATTTGCCGAGCTGAGCACGAACGCGCTCTCGCGTACGCTCGAAGACGCGGTCGAAGCCCATTCGCCGCCGGCGATCCACGGCCGCCGGATCAAACTGCGCTATGCCCATCAGGGCGGCCGCAACCCGCCGACAATCGTCATCCACGGCAACCAGACCCAACGTGTATCCGACGAGTACAAGCGCTATCTCATGCGTCGGTTCCGGGAAAAGTTCGACCTGTTCGGTACGCCCATCCATCTGGTATTCAAGAACAGCGATAATCCCTACGTGCAACGCGGCAGCAAGCGCAAACGCTCCTGACCGGTATTACCGGCGCGCGTGAATCATGTGCCGCGCCCAGCCGGCTGCGGCACGGTTGAGCGAACTGTGCATGTCCAGCCGGGCGCACAGCCCGGGATAAAACCTCTCTTGCGACTGGCACGTGGCGTGGCGCTCGCAAGGGCGGCATAGGCGGCCTTGTCGCTCTGCGAAGCCTTTTTTGCACGGTGTGGACGCGTGGCGGTGCCGTGTGCCGGTGGACCGACCACAGGCGCAGGGCGACGGACAGTCGTGATGCGTTCTTCTCTGCTTTGGCGTCATGGGCACGGCTGTCAAGTGCGCAAGCGAGACGGTGGCTCATCGCATGCGTTCGAATCGCAGAGCATTCCGCCACAAAAAAACCCGCGTCACGCGACGCGGGTTTTTCTGCCAGCCGGGCGGACGCCCTGCCGGCGGGGGCAATGACTGCCTCGCTATTTCTTGAGCAAGAAGTCAGCCACCCAGCCTTTGCGGTCGTCTTCGAACTTCACGTAACGCCAGCCTTTGTCCTCTTTCAGGATCTCGACCGAGTCGCCTTCCTTGGCCTGGAACAGGACCTTGGAATTCGTGCTTGATCCGTCACGGATATTGACCGTGCTACCGCTGATCGTCGCTGACGGATACTCCGGCTCCGCCGGGGTCGCCGCCTCGGCGGCGGCAGCGCGTTCGGCCTGGGCAGCCGCCGCAGCCTCGGCCTGTGCTTTTGCCTCGGCTTCAGCCTGGGCCTTCGCTTTCGCCGCGGCTTCAGCTCGCTCACTGCAATCCGTAAAGGTGCGCTGGAACCAGTTACAGGAGATGGTGGAAGTGCTGGCCTTGCTCTCGGCGCGGGCACCCGAATGCTGTGCCGCCGTTTCGGTGTTGTAGGGCTCGGTATGGCCGTCCGCGAATACCAGATGCGGGCTCATCTTCTGGGGTACGACCTCGAGCGGGCCCACGGCTACGCGAGTGTTGTCGGCACCGGGCAGGGTGGTGGGCTTCTCGCCGTCGATATAGAACTGCCAGACTTCGACCGTGAGCGTATCGCCCTTGGTCTTCCAGCCGACCACGAGGCCGTCGTTGGTGTAGGCATAGCGCAGCCGACGGATCTGCATCCAGATCATCGCGTCGTCCACGGTTTCGAAGCGGCGCTGGCCTTCCTCGACGTCCACCTTGGTGATCCCGTCGGCGGCTTCCCAGACCGGCGGCTGGCCTTCGTAACGAATGCCCATGCTGCCGGCGAAGCGCTCGCTGCGCGGTTCCAGAATCACGCCGCGACGGTTGCCACGCCAGGTATAAACGCGGCGCAGGCCCGGGCCGGCTTCGATCTTGATACGGCCCCAGGGCGCGTCGGCCACGATCTGCGTGCCGTCGGAGAGCACGATTTCGTTGTTTTCGGGTACCGCGTCGCCGCCCTCGGGAATCGGCGGCGGTTCGGGGGTGACGATACGCGGGCCCGTGGCACAGCCACCGAGCAGCAATAACGCCGTAACGCACACGGCGAAAGCAATGGAGCGGCCGCGGGTCGCGGCGTGCGAAGCTAACTGCATAGATCGATAACCCCTTGATTTAGTATTGGGTCGTTGTGGAAACCGGCCTCGGCGTACCCCTCGCATCACGCGGCGCCGGCAGTGAGCATGACTCAGGTGAAGCCCGTGCCCGGGTCGGTATGAATTTCACGAACCTCGCAATCCAGCCGACCGCGGGCCAGAGTCACCTGGATCGCATCGCCCGTGGTGACTGTATCGGCCGAGCGAAGCACATGATTATGTCCATCGCGGGCGATAGCATACCCGCGTTCAAGCGTTTGCAGCGGGCTCACGGCATGCAGGCCGCGGGCCGCGTTGGCAAGACGTATGTCGGCCTGTTCGATATGCCTGTGCATGGCCCGTCGCAGGCGTTTGACGCGCTCGGCGTGGGCGTTTTGCTGAGTGTTGAGCTGTCGCTGCGGCGAGGCGCGCTGCAGACGCTGGGTCAGCGTGGAAAGACGCAGTCGGCTTTGTTCGATGCGCTGGCGAAGCGCGCGCTGAAGGCGCTGGTCGGCCACGTCGAGGCGCTGCATGGGCACTTCCAGGCGGCGGCGCGGATGCTGGCGGGCCAGCCGCGCGTCGAGCCCGGCGAGCTGCTGGCGCGCCTGATGCAGACGCTGTTCCATGCGCCGGTTGAGCTGCTCGGCCAGCCGCGGCAGCGCCTGCGCGCGCGCGCCCAGATCCGGGCATACCAGTTCGGCCGCGGCCGAGGGCGTGGCCGCACGCACGTCGGCGGCAAAATCGGCGATGGTTACATCGACCTCGTGGCCGACGCCCGATACCACGGGTATGCGGCTGGCGACGATGGCACGGGCGACGTTCTCGTCGTTGAATGCCCATAGATCCTCAAGCGAGCCGCCGCCGCGTACCAGCAGCAGCACGTCGCAGTCGGCGCGTTCGCTGGCCCGTGCCAGCGCTTTCACGATAGCCGGCGGCGCGGCATCACCCTGCACCGGTACGGGATAGACGCGTACCGCGCCCAGCGGGAAGCGGCGTGCCACCACGCTCAGTACGTCGCGAATGGCCGCGCCCGTGGCCGAGGTGATGACACCGATACGGGCCGGGGCCGCGGGCAGGGCGCGCTTGCGCTCGGCCGCGAACAGGCCTTCGGCGTCGAGTTTCGTCTTGAGCTGTTCGAAGGCACGCCGCAGTGCGCCGTCGCCGGCCGGCTCCACATGCTCGACGATCAGCTGATAGTCGCCGCGGGCGGCATACAGGCTCACCCGGGCGCGTACGCGGACCTGGTCGCCGTCGGCCAGCGGCGTACGCATCAGGCGTGCCTTGCCACGAAACAGCGCGGCGCGTACCTGCGCATCGCCGTCCTTGAGGCTGAAGTAAAGATGCCCCGAGCGCGGGCGCGCCAGGTTGGATATTTCGCCCTCCACCCAGAGCAGGCCGTAGCTGTGTTCCAGCAGCTGGCGTACCGAGGCGTTCAACTCGCTGACGCTGAATACGATGCGCGAATCGGAGGCGGGACGGCTCATGAAATATCGGTGATCCGGGTTGGGGCATGGACCGCGCCAAGCGGCGCGGGTTCCTCGTGCGCACTCCGTTGCGACAGTACACCGCAGAGCCCGGCCGTGGCCAACCCCGATCGGCGTCGGCTTATATGAAAGGCGCGGGTCTTGCTTTATAATGCGCGGTCTTTGCGGCGGCGATACGGGTCACGTAAAGCCGCCCACTGCCGGCGAGCCTATGACCCTGAGAATCAGCGAGCAAGCCCTGACGTTCGACGACGTCCTGCTCCAGCCCGCCTACTCCGACGTACTGCCGCGCCACGTCGACCTGTCCACGCGCCTGACCCGCAACATCACGCTGAATCTGCCCCTGATTTCGGCGGCGATGGATACGGTCACCGAGGCAGGTCTCGCGATCGCGCTGGCCCAGGAGGGCGGCATTGGCATCATCCACAAATCGATGCCGCCGGAAGTGCAGGCCCAGCACGTACGCACGGTCAAGAAATACGAATCCGGCGTAATCTCCGACCCGATCACCACCGGCCCGGATGCCACCATCCGCGAGGTGCTCGAGCTTACCCGTCGCAGTCGCATCTCCGGCGTGCCGGTGGTCGACAAGGGTGTACCGGTGGGTATTGTCACCAGCCGCGATCTGCGTTTCGAAACCCGTTTCGATGCCCCGGTCACCAGCGTGATGACGCCCAAGGAGCAGCTGATCACGGTGCGCGAAGGCGCCGACCGCGACGAAATCCTGGGGCTGTTCCATCAGCACCGTATCGAGAAGGTTCTGGTCGTCAACGACGACTTCGAGCTGCGCGGCATGATCACCGTCAAGGACATCCAGAAGTCCTCCGACTTTCCCAACGCCTGCAAGGATGCCCACGGCAGCCTGCGCGTGGGGGCGGCCGTCGGCCCCGGCCCGGAAACCTTTGCCCGTGTTCAGGCCCTGGCCGAAGCGGGCGTCGACGTGGTGGTGGTGGATACCGCCCACGGCCATTCCTCCGGCGTGCTCGATACTGTGCGCCAGCTCAAGCAGCGCTTTGGCGATCTGCAGATCATCGGCGGCAACGTGGGCACGGCCGAAGGCGCCAAGGCGCTGGTCGAAGCCGGCGTGGATGCGGTCAAGGTGGGCATCGGCCCCGGTTCGATCTGCACCACGCGTATCGTGGCCGGTATCGGCGTGCCGCAGATTTCGGCGGTGGCCAACGTGGCCGCCGCGCTGGAAGGCACCGACGTACCCTTGATCGCCGATGGCGGCATTCGTTATTCCGGCGATGTGGCCAAGGCCATTGCCGCGGGTGCCTATGCGGTGATGATCGGCGGCATGTTTGCCGGCACCGAAGAAGCGCCGGGCGATATCGAGCTGTATCAGGGACGCTCCTACAAGGCCTATCGCGGCATGGGCTCGTTGGGCGCCATGAGCGGCGATTCCGGCTCGGCCGACCGCTACTTCCAGGACCCCTCCGAAGAGATCCAGAAGCTCGTGCCGGAAGGCATCGAAGGCCGGGTGCCCTACAAGGGCCCGGTGGGTGGCATCGTCCACCAGCTCATCGGCGGCCTGCGCGCGGCCATGGGCTATACCGGCTGCCATAACATCAGCGAAATGCGCACCCAGCCGACGTTCGTGCAGATCACCGCGGCCGGTGTAAAGGAATCGCACGTCCACGACGTGCATATCGTCAAGGAAGCGCCCAACTACGGCGTGGACTAAACTTCTGGGGGGGGGCGGCTTCACGCCTGTTGTGAGGCCGCCTTCATGGCGCCATGCATGCAGGCCGGGCAGGCGCCCGGCATGGCGCGGGCGAGATCAGCCTGGCGGCGCAGGATATTCAGCCGGCCCAGCGGTTCCGGCAGATTGCGTAACGCAACTCCCCAGTCGCGATACAGCGTGAAGGCGTTGGTCACGATGCGCTCCGGCGAGTCCCAGCCCGCGAACGGCTGGCGCTTGAAGGCGTCGCTTGCAGCCACGGCCTGAGCCGCTTCGAGCGGCGATCGGCCGCGTTGCTTCTCCGCGTACAGCGCGTTCTGGATGAAATCCCAGTAATCGAGGGTCTGCTGCACGTCGGCCCGGCCGGCGATTGCCCCGTGGCCTGGCACGAATATATCGGCCTTGAGTGCCAGCAGGCGTTCGAGGCCGGCCACCACGTTCGCGATCGGCCCCGCCCAGGCCAGCGGCGTAGCGCCCACGAACAGCACATCGGCGGCATACACCACGCGCTCGTCGGGCACGAATACGGCACAGTCGCCTTCGGTATGGGCCGGGCCGAGTTCGATGAGTTCGAGCGTGACCCCGTTCACCTCCAGCGTATGTGTGCCGCTGAACGAATCGTTGGGGTAGGTCAGCCGTACGTCGGCAAAATCGTAGGGCGCGAACATGCCGCGCATGTAGCGGGAAAACGGGCCCAGGCCGGGCACCAGCTCGAGGCCACGGCTGGCTGCGGACAGAGCGCGCAGGCTGTTCGGCTTGAGCTCGTTCATCTGGGCGATACAGGCATCGCTGGCGATGATATGGCGGCCTGCCAGCAGCTGATTGCCCCACCAGTGGTCGCCGTCGGCATGGCTGTTGATCACGTGCTCGATGGGCGCATCGCGCAGCAGATCCGCCGCGCCGTCGAGCATGGCCTGGGTCGTGCGGACGTCCCAGCAGGTATCGATCAGCACGGTCTGCTTGCCGCAGACCACGAGACCGGTGTTCGTCTCGCCCCAGGAACCGTTGGGCACCATCCAGGCATGGCTGTGCGAACCCAGCGCATACAGGCCTTCGCGAAAGGTGGGCGTCTCGCCGAAGCGGGTGCGCTGCCGTGCCGGCCCGGTCAGCCAGCGGGCTTTGATGCTCATGGCCTGCTGCGACCGCGGGCCGCGTCGGCAGGAAAAGCGCGTCGAAATCGCATGGCAACCTCTGGCAAAGAAGCCTTCGGCACCATAAGGCCGAAGCGGACGGGCTTTGTCAAAGCATGGGCAGGGCCGTCGTACTGAGCCGGGCGAGCAGTCTGAGGCCGCGAAGTGAGGATTGGTAGCGGGCAGGCCAGACGGGCGCAGCCGCCACTACCGAAGCGGTCGCCTCGACGCCAGGCAGGCGTTCGAGGCGGGGTCGGCTTACGGCCTTCGGCCTAAGCCGACCTAAGTGACTGTCGCGCGCTTAAGGTCACATTTTTCGTAGGTCGGATTAGCCGAAGGCGTAATCCGCCAAGAACGCAGCCACTGTTTCTGGTTTAAGTCTGTAGCCGTAGCCGCCGGGGCTTGGGATCAACGAAGTCCAGTCCGACTCGGCCGGGATCTAGAACACGAACATATGCGCGATCGCCACGATGATCGGTAATGTCACCACGGTACGAATCAGAAAGATCGCACCGAGTTCGAAGATATTGAGCGGCACTTTCGATTTGAGGATCACCGCGCCCACTTCGGACATATAGATCAGCTGGGTGACCGACAGAGCCGCGATTACGAAGCGGGTGAATTCGCTTTCGATGGAGCTGGCCAGAATCGAGGGCAGGAACATGTCGGCAAAGCCGGCGAGCAGCGCAGGCGCGGCCTTGGCGGCTTCGGGCACCTGCATGGCTTCGAGCACGGGCACGAGCGGGAAGGTGAGCCAGTTGAAGATCGGCGTGTATTCGGCGATGGCGATGCCCGTGGTGCCGATGGCCATGATCAGCGGCAGCAGGCCAAACAGGATTTCGGCATAGGTGGTCGCACCGTCGCGCAGCAGTCGGATCGGCCCCGGGGCGTGGGCGGCCCGCTGCATGGCGCTGTCCAGACCCCAGCGGAACAGCGACGTCTCGGGCGGCTTGTCGACCGGCGCCTGTCGGCCTTCGGACGGCCAGTAGCTGTCCGGCTTGCGCGAGAGCGGCGGCAGGCGCGGCACGATCACCGCCGCGATGAGCCCGGCGGCAGTCACGGTGAGATAGAACGGAATGAACAGATGGCCGATTTCGGTGAAGTTGGCTACCAGCAGCGCGAAGGTGATCGACACGATGGAGAAGTTCGTCGCGATCACCGACGACTCCCGCGCCGAGTAGTAGCCGTTTTCGTACTGGCGCGAGGTGATGATCACGCCCACCGTGCCGTCACCCAGCCAGGAAGCGGTGGCATCCACCGCCGAACGCCCGGGCAGGCCGAACACCTTGCGAAAGAAGCCATGCAGCAGGGTGCCCACGAATTCCATGCCGCCGAAATCGGTGAGCAGCGGCAGCAGGAAGGAGGCAAAGAAAAAGAAGGCCACCAGCGCGGTAATCACGTCGAACAGCACGACCTGGCCGGTATTTTCGCTGATCACGAATTCCGGGCCGACGCCAAACAACGTCATCAGCGCGAATATCGCACCCACCACGCGCAGCAACGCATAGCCGATGCCCACGTTGAACAGCTGATCGAACAGCCCCGGCGCGTCGGGCATGCGACGGGTCAGGCTTACCCCGACCGTCAGTACGGCCGACACGCTGAGCACCACGCCGGCGATCGTACCGAGCCAGCCCTCCAGAAGCGCCGCGAGCGCGTTCGACAGAATGGCCAGCCCGATGGTGATCTCGCCGTCGTCGACGATAGGCGTCAGAAATGCCAGTACGCCGAGCAGCGAAGGAATGGCAAAGCGCAGAAAGGCACGGTAATCAAAACCGCGGCGCCCGCGGGCGTCGGCGGTGGAGGAATCGGAGTCGGCCATGGATCGTTTCGTGGGCGTAGCTGGAATCGCGGCCGGAAAGGGCGCATGTCGCGGCGCCCGTTGACCAGCGCATCGGAATGTCGTTGCATCGCACGGGCCTTGGCTCTCGCACGCGCGTACAGGCTGGCATGCAGCGAACGCATCGCTGGCGAGCCGCCTGTTATCAAGTTGTCATTCTAGCGGGCGCCGATGCCGGCGCGCGAGCGCTGCCGAGTGGGCGCCGATTTCGGTATCCTGCGCGCTTCAATCAACGTTGATTGAACATCCGCCCATCAGCCGAGCCCGATACCGCGCATGACCCAGGATATCCACGCCGAGAAAATCCTCATCCTCGACTTCGGCAGTCAGTACACCCAGCTCATCGCCCGCCGTGTACGCGAGGCCAACGTCTACTGCGAAATCTATGCCTGGGACGTGGCCGATCACCACGTGCGCGACTTCGCCCCCAACGGCGTGATTATGTCCGGCGGGCCGGAGTCCGCCACGGCCGAGGACGGCCCGCGCGCGCCGGCCGCGGTATGGGAACTGGGCGTGCCGGTATTGGGCATCTGCTATGGCATGCAGACCATGGCCGCCCAGCTCGGCGGCGAGGTGGAAACCTCCGAGGTGAAGGAATTCGGCTATGCCCGCGTACGGGCGCGCGGCCACTCCAGGCTGTTTACCGATATCCAGGACCACGTCAACGACCAAGGCCACGGCCTGCTCGACGTCTGGATGAGCCACGGCGACCGCGTGAAAACGCTGCCCGAGGGCTTCAAGGTGATCGCCACCACCGACGGCGCGCCGCTGGCTGGCATGGCCGACGAAGAGCGCGGCTACTACGGCATCCAGTTCCACCCGGAAGTCACCCACACCACGCAGGGCAAGCGCATTCTTTCGCGCTTCGTGCACGACATCTGCGGCTGTGGCGAGCTGTGGACCTCCGAACACATCATCGAAGATCTGGTCGAGCGTATCCGCGAACAGGTGGGTGACCAGCGCGTACTGCTGGGTCTGTCCGGCGGGGTGGACAGCTCCGTGACCGCCGCGCTCATTCACGAAGCGATCGGTAAAAACCTCATCTGCGTGTTCGTCGACAACGGCCTGCTGCGCCTGAACGAAGGCGACGAAGTCATGGCCACGTTCGCGGAGCACATGGGCCTGAACGTCATCCGTGCCGATGCCGAAGACGAATTCCTCGGCAAGCTCGAAGGCGTGACCGACCCGGAAGCCAAGCGCAAGATCATCGGCAACACCTTTATCGAAGTCTTCGACGCCCACGCCGCCGAACTCACCAATATCGACTGGCTCGCCCAGGGCACCATCTACCCGGACGTGATCGAATCCGCCGGCTCGGCCACCGGCAAGGCGCACGTCATCAAAAGTCACCACAACGTGGGCGGCCTGCCGGAAGACATGAAGCTTGGTCTCGTCGAGCCGCTACGCGAACTGTTCAAGGACGAAGTCCGCGAGCTGGGTCTGGCCCTTGGCCTGCCGCGCGACATGCTCATGCGCCATCCGTTCCCCGGCCCGGGCCTCGGCGTGCGCATCCTCGCCGAGGTGAAAAAGGAATACGCCGACAAGCTGCGCAAGGCCGACGCCATCTTCATTCACGAACTGCGCGAATCCGGCTGGTACGACAAGGTCAGCCAGGCCTTCGCCGTCTATCTGCCCGTCTCCAGCGTGGGCGTGACCGGCGACGGCCGCCGCTACGAACACGTCATCGCCCTGCGTGCCGTCGAAACCATCGACTTCATGACCGCGCGCTGGGCCCATCTGCCCTACGAACTGCTCGAACACGTGTCCTCACGGATCGTGAACGAGGTGAGTGGGATTTCGCGGGTGGTCTACGACGTGACCGGCAAGCCGCCGGGGACGATTGAGTGGGAGTAGGCAGGTTATCCGGCGGTTAACCCGAAGCGTTCCTGTTGAAAATCGGTTTCTTTGCGAGGAGCGATATTCGGGCTTTCAGTCGCGGGACTAGCCAGAAAAAAGTTCGTCCTCGAACTCGCACTGAGTTTCGTCGCATTACGGAATGCCGTACAGTTTATTTAAATAGGCCGTACAGGATTTGCGATGGCTACAGAGACGTCCAAACTTACGATTCGATTGCCGGTCGAGGACGTGAAATTCGTCAAACGGTATGCGAAAGCCAACGGCCTGAGCGTGACCGAAGTCATCGATCGCTATCTGCGGCGTATGCGGCTGCTGGATGAAGAAGCACTGCCGGCAGCTCTGGATGAAATCACGGGCCTGCTACCGGCAGATCTGGATGCCGAGGCTGAAATGCGTGAGCGCCAGTCGACCAAGCACGGCCAGTGATCCTTATCGATCTGAACGTCGTACTCGACGTGGTACAGAAGAGGGAACCGCACTACAGAGCATCGGCGACCGTGATCGGCCGAGTGACCGACGACCGCGTTCCTGCATGCCTGCCGGCTCACGCCTTCACCACGCTCCATTATCTGGTGTCGCGTCATCAGACTGCGACGACCGCCAACCGCGTCGTGGATTGGCTGCTCCGTTACTTCGAGGTGGCCGGCATCACCAATCGCGAGTTGAAAAGAGCAAGAACTCTGGACTGGCGTGATTTCGAGGACGCGGTTGTTGCTGCAGCGGCGGAATCGTCTTTGTGCACCAGTATCGTGACTAGGAACGTCCGAGATTTCCGCGACTCACCGGTGCGCGCTTTGACGCCGGAAGAGTATCTTTTTGATAGCCAGTAGTTTGGTGACAAGGCGGTTTCGACGTATTAATCGCGGTGAGCACGCCGAGAAAGCCGGACGCTTATGCCCGCCAGATTCGTCGCGCCGTCGATGAATGCACGGACGGGGCGGACTAACTCAGCGGAGGCGGCCATGGAATACACCTTCACGCTCAAATACCGTTTGCACGACCACGACGGTGATGAAGAAGCGCTAATCGATCAGTTGTTCGAGGCCGGCTGCGATGATGCACTACCGGGCATCGGCCAATCGGGGAGGTTGGCGCTTGCGTTTGCGCGCGAGGCTGGAAGCGCGACGGTCGCGCTCGAAAGCGCGATTGCCGACGTACGCGAAGCGGTCGATAACGCCGAACTGGTCGAAGTGCTGTCGGATTAATTGGGCGATTTGATGGCCTGAGAGGGTTCGCGAATCGGCAAGGGCGGTACTGACGGGTACGCATTGCGGTGTTACTTTACTAACACCACGCGTTCTATGGTGTCGGCCATGTCCACCACGTCGTTGAAACTGCCGGATGAGCTCAAAGCACGGTTACGCTCGGTTGCCGAAGCACGCCATACCAGTGCCCATGCGTTCATGGTTGAGTCTCTGCAGAACGCAGTAGCTGTAGCCGAGCAGCAGCTTGCTTTTCTTGCTGATGCGGAAGCCGCGTACGAACAGATGCGTGAAAGCGGCGAAGGCTATGAGGCCGGCGACGTGCATCGCTATATCCATGCGCGTGCGCGCGGTGAATCGGTAGAGCGGCCGCAGCCGAAACCTTGGCGCGAATAATCTACGCTGCCCGGGCATTAGCCGACCTCGAGCGGGTGACTGAATTTCTTCTCGACCGAGCCGGCCGCGGTGGTTGCAACCGTAGGTCTTATCACCACGGCCATTGAAACGCTCGAAGATCACCCATTAATCGGGCGCGCCTATTCGGCAGATGTTCGCGAACTCGTTATCTCCCGAGGCCGCACTGGCTATGTCGCACTGTACCGCTTTTTTCCGGCACGCGACTTGGTCGCGATTCTGTCGGTACGGCATCAGCGGGAAAGCGGTTACTCGGTCGACGATCCAACGAGTTGAAATTCTGTCGAGAAACAATGCAGATGTGGCAATGCAAGACGTCACAGCGAGAACCGCGAATGTAGCAAGCGATGCGCACGAGATAAGCATACTGAGGCGTCCCGGCTGTAACGGACACCCAGATCAGGAGACAATCCTGACGGAGGTTCTCAATGACTGAACGACAAGTGTTTTCAGCCGAATTCAAACGCGAAGCTGTCCGCCTGCTGGAGAGCGGAGACCGGAAAGCTGCTGCCCTGGCCCGCGATCTGGGCGTGCGACGCAACTTGCTCTACAAATGGCGAGACGAGATACGCAGCAAGGGCGATGACGCCTTTTCTCGTAAACCGGGCCCGAAGCCGGTCGCCGAAGCTAGCGAGGTCGAACGACTTCGCAAAGAGCTCGAAGCCGTCAAGGCTGAGCGCGATATGTTAAAAAAAGCGGCGGCGTACTTCGCCAGAGAGCTGCCATGAAGTACGCCTGGATCGCGCAGCATCGCCAGTCGCATTCGATCGCGACCTGTTGCCGGGTCTTGGGCGTGAGTCGCTCGGGCTTCTACGCTTGGCGTCAGCGTGGGCCAAGTGCTCGGGCTCAGGCGGACGAAGCGCTGACAGCAAGAATTCGTACGCTGCATCATCAAACACGCGAAGCCTACGGAAGTCGCAAGATGCAGGCAGCCCTAAGGCAAGACGGGGTCGCTGTGGGCAAGCACCGTGTGGCGCGGCTGCGCCGCGAAGCCGGCATCGTCACGCGCCGTCGGCGGCGGTTTCTGATCCCAGGCCGAGCGAAACGCCAACAATGGATGGCCCCGAATCGACTCAACCGGGATTTTTCTGCCGCAGCGCCGGATCGCGTCTGGGTGGGCGATATCACCTTTATCGGCTTGCCCAACCGCTGGCTCTATCTGGCCGTACTCGTCGATCTCTATGCGCGACGTGTCGTTGGCTGGTCGATGTCGAAGCGCATCAATCAGCCCTTGATCATGAATGCGCTCGATATGGCGATACAACGCAGACAACCGGAGCCTGGACTGATCCATCACTCGGATCAGGGCGCGTTGTATAGCGGCCACGCGTATCGTGATTATCTGGCACGGCGACAGATCACGCCGAGCATGAGCCGCAAGGGCAACTGCTGGGACAATGCGGTCGCCGAAAGCTTCTTCAGTACGCTGAAAAACGAACTGATCTGGGGCCGGCGGTTTGAGTCGCCATCACAGGCTAAATCTGCGATCTTCGACTACATCGAGGTCTTCTATAACCGACAGCGACTACATCAGTCGCTGAACTATCAAACGCCCGAAAACTACGAACGTAAGCTAGCCACTAACCCCTGATCTGGCTGTCCGAAAAAGTCGGGACATCTCATACTGTCCCCGGA
>NZ_PBYA01000053.1 GCF_002729955.1 Salinisphaera sp.
CGCCACCGAAGTGTCGAACATGTCCAAGGCCCAGATCCTGCAGCAGGCCGGTACCTCCGTGCTGGCCCAGGCCAACCAGAGCACCCAGGGCGTTCTCTCCCTGCTCCGGTAAATCCTTGGCTAAAAGCCTTCGCTATACGCGAAACACAAAGGGCGCCTGCGGGCGCCCTTTTTTTGCCCTGGTCTATTGCCCTGGCATGAAATTGACTATTTATCAGCGTTAATAGCGCGCGTAGGCATACGTATGTGTATTCGCACAACGATCAAGAAGTCGTTGTAAACAGCTTATAAGGCCGACTGTTTCGGCGCTGGGTTCATTGCGTCAGAAACCCAGGAACAGCATATCCAGCGCAGCTGAAATGGCGTGCTGTTGCTCGGCAAGGCTGCATACCGTCGGGCCTAGCTCGGACTCGGGCACGGCTGCCATGTACTGCGTGGCCATGACCACTTGGGTTCGTTTGATTTCGAACTCGGGATTCAACCTTTCGGCAGGACGCGGCGCCGCGGCTTTCGGCAACAGGGGCACGACCATACGGGTATTCAGGCCGCTGAGAAGATCCGATTGAACGTCCAGCAGATACCCGCTTCCACCTTGGTTTCGGCACACCTCGAAACGCGCCATTAGAACTGGCGATGTCGGGAGAGCGGCAGCCCATTCAATGCAACATATTCGTTGGAGCTATCCAATGCTGCTTGATTGGCCTGAAGCCACCGTTGCTGTTTCGACCGTCTCACCGCTTCAGCAATACCGGCCTCAGCGGATCGCGACATATTTACCCCCAGTGCCTTAGCCTCTTCAAGCAAGGCGCTATCCAAAGATAAGTTCGTCGGTCTTCTCGCGTGCTTGATCGATTCAGTCACGGGCGGCTCCCTACTTCCAACTGATTAGACACCCGCATACTCTACGCGCATGCAATATGCGCATCAATCTTCGCATCGTGCGAGCCTATCCAAAGTATCTAACGGGGCCAAACCCACTCAGAAGACCGCCGATCTGCGCTCGGATCTCGGTGCGGTCCAGAACCGTCTGGACTCGGCGATCAACAACATCTCCACCACCGAAATCAACATCTCGTCGGCCCGTTCGCGCATCACCGATGCCGACTACGCCACCGAAGTGTCGATCATGTCCAAGGCCCAGATCCTGCAGCAGGCCGGTACCTCCGTGCTGGCCCAGGCCAACCAGAGCACTCAGGGCGTGCTCTCCCTGCTCCGCTAAGCAGCGGATCGTCTCGCAGGAGACAAAAAAAGAGGGCGGCCCAGGGCGCCCTCTTTCGTTGCAGCGCGTGAACAGCGCTACACCTGCATGTTCATGATCTCGCGATACGCGCTTACGACACGGTTGCGCACCTGCACGCCCATTTCGAATCCGAGACTGGCCTTCTGCATATCGACCATCACATCGTTGATGCCCACCCCCGGCACGCCACGCTCGAAGGCATGCCCTTGCGCGTGTGCGGCCTGTTTCATGCCGTCGATACGGTCGATCGCTGCGACCAGCGCGTTGGAAAAGTCCACGGCTTCGGCCTTTTCGCCGCTCTTCGCGACCGCCTGGGGACCGGTCTGCACGCCAGGCTGCACGCCGCCCGGGCCGGCCTGATTCGCAGTGGACTGAAGCTGTTGCAACACGCTGTTGAGATTGACTGCGGAGATACTCATTAAGCCCTACCCTCGTGAAATGCGACCGGGGCACGTCGGCCGAATTGGCACGGCGCCCCATTTGACGAATTGCAGAGTAGCGCAGACGCAAGCGATCTAATCCGCTCAATTGCCGCCCAAAAAGTGGGCTTATTCCTCCTTTGATTTTTTCTCAGTGCTGAATAATGGCCTTCGTCCTGCTGGGGCTGCGGCGCACGTGTGCGGCATCATCGGCAGGTGGCAGGGGCCGGGCTCGACTACGACAAGCCGCGGCAATCGCACATCAAGCAACGAGGAAAGAGCATGGCGACAGCGGATACGGCAGTCGCAGCAGCCGAGGCCAAGCCCGGCGTGCTGGAGCAGCTACGCGCAAACCCGCGTCTGCCGTTGATCGTGGGTGTCGCGATCGCCGTGACACTGCTGGTGGCCATGGCGATGTGGTCCATGGGTCCTAGTTACGGCGTATTGTTCTCGAACTTGAACGATCGCGACGGCGGCGAAATCATCGCCAAACTCGAACAGATGCAGGTCCCCTACGAGTTCGCGGGCAATGGCAACACGATCATGGTGCCCACGGACATGATCGACCGCACGCGCCTGACCCTGGCCGGCGAAGGCCTGCCCAACGGCGGCGGCGTGGGCTTCGAGCTGATGGACAACCAGTCCTTCGGCATCAGCCAGTTCGCCGAACACGTCAACTACAAGCGCGCGCTCGAAGGCGAGCTGGCGCGTTCCATCGAAAGCATGGACGCGGTGGCCAAGGCGCGCGTCCATCTGGCCATTCCCGAATCATCGGTGTTCGTGCGCGAGCGCGAAAAGCCGAGCGCCTCGATCGTGCTCGACCTGTATCGCGGCCGCGCTCTGGGCGACGGCCAGGTGACGGCAATCGTCAACCTCGTGGCCAGCAGTGTGACCAACCTGCCCACCGAAGGCGTCACCGTGGTCGACGGCTCCGGGAAACTGCTGTCCAACAACGCGGCCACAGCCGGCAACGCCACCGATGGCTCGCAGCTGGAATACGTCGACCGTATCGAGCGCAGCTATCGCGAACGTATCGAATCCATCCTCGCGCCCATCGTCGGCCGCGACAACATCCGTGCACGCGTGGTCGCCGACGTTGATTTCTCGTCGAACGAGCAGACCGAAGAACTCTATGCCCCGAACGGCGACCCGGCCCAGGCCGCGATCCGCAGCGAACAGCGCAGTGCCACGCGCTCGAACGGCGGCCCGGGGACGGGCGGCGTTCCCGGTGCGCTGAGCAACCAGCCGAGTCCGGAAATCGACTCGCCGATCAATAACAAGACCACCACCACGACCGGCAACAACAACGCGGAAGGCGCCAAGGGCTCCACGGTCAGCAACGCTACCATCAATTACGAGGTGAACCGCACCATTCGCCATACGCGCGAACAGAGTGGCCAGGTCGAACGGCTGTCGGCCGCGGTGGTGGTCAACTACCCGATGCAGGCGAACGCGGACGGCGAGATGCAGCCGATGCCGCTGGCCGAAGAGCAGATGAACCAGATCAAGAGCCTGGTACGCGAGGCGATGGGTTTTTCGGTCGCGCGCGGCGACTCGCTGGAAGTCATCAACATGCCGTTCACCGACCAGCCGGATACCGTGGTCGAACCCGGTATACCGTGGTGGCAGGATCGTCAACTCATCGCCATGGTCGAGACTGCGGTCAAGTATCTGCTGCTCGCCATCGCTGCCTGGATCGTATGGCGTCGGCTGATCAAGCCGCTGCTCGATCAGGTGCCGCGTGCTCCGGTGCGCCTGGCGGATGCGAAAGCCGAAGCCGGCGCCGTGGCCGAGGACTCGGACGAAGGTAATGAAGACCTGCGCGCGGCCATCGAAGCCGGCCGTGGCAAACGCCGCCAACAGGATGCGCTGCTAACCACGACCCGCGAAGCCGCCAAGAACGACCCGAAACTGGTCGCCGCCATCATCAAGAGCTGGATGCATAGCAATGCCTAGACAAATGTTCAACGAAGCCGGCAGCGAGCGCGGTGCCATCCTCATGATGACGCTGGACGAGGACACCGCGGCCGATGTGTTCAAGCATCTGTCCACGCGTGACGCCCAGGAACTGGGCACGCGCATGGCCGGCCTGCGCAATATCTCGAACGAACAGATCACCGAGGTACTCAACGAATTCCACGAGGAATTCGAGCAGGTCAGCGCGGTCAGCATGAACTCGAGCGAACATATCCGCTCGGTGCTGACCAAGGCCATGGGCGCCGAACGCGCGGCCAGCCTTCTCGAGGACATCTTCGACGCCCAGGAAGGCACCGGCATCGATGCGCTCAACATGATGGAGCCGACGGTCGTTGCCGAGATGATTCGCGACGAGCATCCGCAGATCATCGCCACGATCATGGTCCACCTCGAGCGCGCCCAGGCCGCGGAAGTGCTCATGCTCTTCGACGAGCACCTGCGCAACGACGTGGTACTGCGTGTATCGACCTTTTCCGGCGTGCAGCCGGCCGCGCTGCAGGAGCTCACGGAAGTGCTCTCCGGCCTGCTCGACGGCCAGAACCTCAAGCGCAGCAAGATGGGCGGCGTACAGACGGCTGCTGAGATCCTCAATCTGATGAACTCTGCCAACGAGGAAAGCGTGCTCGAGAGCGTGCGCGCCCATGACGACAATCTGGCCCAGAAAATCCTCGATCAGATGTTCGTGTTCGAGGATCTGGCCAGCGCGGACGACCGCACCATCCAGCGCCTGCTCCAGGAAGTCGACCAGAACAGCCTGGTGGTCGCGCTCAAGGGCACGCCGGAAGAGCTGATTTCGCGCTTTACCTCGAACATGGCCAATCGCGCGGCGGAAATGCTGCGCGAAGACATGGAGCTGCGTGGCCCGATTCGCGTGTCCCAGGTCGAGAACGAGCGCAAGGCGATCTTGCAGACGGTGCGCCGTCTGGCCGACGCTGGCGAAATCACCTTGAGCAAGGAAGACGACGAATATGTCTGATCGTTCCAGCGCGCGAAAGGATGCCTGGCGTCCCTGGCAGATGGGCGCGCTGGAACGGCGTATGCCGCGCCGGAATACGGGCGAGGGCGAAGACGCCCCCGCCCGGCGGCGCGAAGACGGCATCAGCTTCGCGCTATTCGAACTGGCCAAGGAAGAAGCCGTCGCCAAGGGCCATGAGGCCGGCTATGCCCAGGGCCTGGAACAGGGCCGTGCCGAAGCCAAGGCCGAGGCCAAGGCAGAGCACGAACAACGCTTGGCCGCCGAACTCGACACCCTGCTCGCGCCCATACGCGAGTTGAGCGAGGCCTATCGAGCGGCCGTGAACAGCCTCAACGACAAGGTTTCCTACGAACTGGTGGAACTCGCGCTCGAAGCCGGGCACCAGCTGGCCGGCCGCGCGCTGCAACTCCAGCCGGAACATATCATCGAGGAGATCGAAGCGTTGATGGCCGAAAACGCAACCATCGGCGGCAAGCCGACGCTGTACGTGAACATCGACGATCATGCGCTGATCGAATCGCATCTGGCACAGACGCTGGATGCCGCCGGCTGGGAACTGCGACCCGACATGGGCCTGGCCCGCGGCGACTGCCGGGTCGAGAGCGAACAGCGCGCCATCGATGCCACCGTGGGCGATCGCTGGAAACGGCTGTTGCACACCGTAGGTCACGGAGAAGACGTATGACCGGCAATCCCAACCCCGTGGCGCAATGGCTCGACGACCTGCGCGAGGCCCGCCAACAGGTCAGCCACCTGTCGCGCACGCGCCAGGGCGGCCGGCTCACCCGCGCCACCGGGCTGGTACTGGAAGCCGTCGGCCTGCAGCTGCCCCTGGGGGCCCACTGTATTGTCGAGATCCGCGGCGGCAGCGATTTCGCGGAGGCCGAGGTGGTGGGCTTCAATCAGGAAAAACTGCTGCTGATGCCGTTTGTCGACACCGCCGAGATGGTGCCGGGCGCGCGCGTGTGGGCCACGCTGCCGCCACCCGGCGCACAGGCGATCGGCAGCAAGCGCGTGCCCGTGGGCGACAGCCTGCTCGGACGCGTGGTCGATGCGCGCGGGCGCGTGCTCGACGGGCGCGGTCCGCTTCACGACCCGGCCCATGCAACGTTGGCAGCCCCGCGTCTGAACCCGCTCGATCGCGAGCCCATCCACGATGTGCTGGATGTGGGCGTGCGCGCGATCAATGCGCTGCTCACCGTCGGGCGCGGTCAGCGCCTGGGGCTGTTCGCGGGTTCGGGCGTGGGCAAGAGCGTGCTGCTGGGCATGATGGCCCGGTTCACCCAGGCCGACGTCATCGTGGTCGGGCTCATCGGTGAGCGCGGGCGCGAGGTCAAGGACTTCATCGACAACATCCTCGGCACCGAAGGCCTCAAACGCGCGGTGGTTGTGGCCGCCCCGGCCGACGACTCCGCCCTGCTACGCCTGCAGGGCGCGGATTATGCGACCCGTCTGGCCGAGGATTTTCGCGAGCGCGGCAAAAACGTGCTGCTGATCATGGATTCGCTGACACGCTATGCCATGGCCCAGCGTGAAATCGCCCTGGCCATCGGCGAGCCGCCGGCGACCAAGGGCTACCCGCCCTCGGTATTCGCCAAACTGCCCAAGCTGGTCGAACGCGCCGGCAACGATGCGCCGGGCAAGGGCTCGATCACGGCCTTCTATACCGTGCTCACCGAAGGCGACGACCAGCAGGACCCGATCGCCGACTCCGCACGTGCCATTCTGGACGGGCATTTCGTGCTTTCGCGCCAGCTCGCCGAATCCGGTCACTACCCGGCCATCGATATCGAAGCCTCGATAAGCCGCGCAATGACCGCGCTTATCGACGAAATACATCTGTCGCGTATCCAGTACTTTAAGCAAATGCTCTCTCGTTACCAGCGCAACCGCGATCTGATCAGCGTGGGCGCCTATGCGAAGGGTAGCGATCCGCTGCTCGACCAGGCCATCGAAATGTATCCGCAGCTCGAGGCCTTTTTGCAGCAATCGATGAACCAACGCGCCGATTTCGAACATGCCAGCCAGCAACTGGCCGAACTGCTACCGCAGAGGACAGCACACTGATATGGCCAAGACTTCCGCACTCGACACGCTCATCGATCTGGCAACCGACGACCGCGACGCGGCCGCCGCCACGCTCGGGCGTCTGCGCCGGGATCATCAGCAGACCGAACAGAAGCTCGAAGCCCTGCTGACCTATCACGCGGAATATCAGCGCCGTCTCGACGACGCCATGGCGATGGGCATGAGCATTGCCACCCTGCAGAACTACCAGCGTTTCATTGCTTCGCTTGAGCGTGCCATCGAGCAGCAACGTGGGGCGGTCAACCAGAGCGAGCGCCGGGTCGAGCATGGCAACGAGGATTGGCGCGACCGCCAGAAACGCCTGAATTCCTATGATGTATTGGCAGTGCGTCGACGCGAGGCCGCCCAGCAGGCCGAGGCCCGCCGCGAGCAGCGCCAGACCGACGAATTCGCCAGCCGCGCGCTCTCTGCCGGCCTTTATCAATAGCGTTCGCCGCGAACGGGTATCGTTTTATGAGTATTCAGCTTCTCACTGCCGTAAAAACCGCGCCGGCCGAGGCCGGTGCCAAGAATGCGGCGTCCGGCGACAAGCCCGAAGGCAAGCTCAGCTTTTCGGCCGTACTGGCCGATCGACGCCAGGCCAACAGCCAGAGCGATAGCGCCGCCGATACGAGCGCTGCGAACACCGCTCGCCGGCCCGGCCAGGCAGCATCCAAGCGCGACGCCGCCCCGGGCGTGCAGGCGCCGCAGCCCCTGATCGATGCCAAGCCGAACGCGCTCAAGGCCGGTTCGCGCATGGGCATCGATGCGCGCACCGCGCCGTTGTCGGATACCTCGAGCGGCGAGTTGCGAGCCACGGGCGGCGGGGAAACGAACAAGGCGCTCACCCAGGCCGGTCGCCAGGGCGACGCGCAACCGCTCGACGCGCGAACCAACGACAAAGCGGCCGCCGACCTGCGCGCGCTCGATCGCGGCCAGGCTGGCGACAAGGCGCTTGTCGCCGAGCCGGCCCTCGATAGCGCACCCGCTCGCGACGGCGAAACGCCGGCCGATAGCGAACGCACGGCCGAAGACGACGCAATCGTGTGTGCCGACATGCGCGGCATCGGTCTGGCCCTGTCGGTCCAGCAGCGTGGTGCAGGGTCGGCGGGCGCGAAGGCCGATACCGGCGCGACGCGTCTGGCGCCGGCTACGGCCGACGTGCAGCTTTCGCTGCAAACGGCCGGTCAGGCCCAGGCAGACACGCCCGCCACCGACGGCCATACCCGCCTGCTGGATGCCCGCGCTCTGCAGGCCGGCGACAAGAACGCCGACAACCCGCTACGATTTGCCGTCGACCGCGACGGGTTGGCCAAACAGGGCGAAGACGCCCTGGCCGGCGACCGGGCCCGCATGGCAGCCGCCGCACAGAATACGTCGACCGATATCCGCAATCCGGCGGCCTGGGCCGCTTTTGCCGGGGACACGTTCCAGCCCGGCCGCGGCACGCGCTTCATGACGGCAGGTAGCGAGGGCGAGTTGTCCGACAAACTCGATCTGAAATCGTTGCCGGCGGCGGCCGCCACCGTTCAAGGTGCCACGAGCACCAGTTTCGCCGTTTCGGCCCAGCCGGGTGCGCTGGCGGCACACGTGCAGGCACCGCTGGGCAGCGAAGCCTGGAAACAGGCGGTCAACCAGCAGGCGCTGCGCCTGACCCATGTCGGCGACGGCGCGGCCGAACTCACGCTCTATCCGCGCGAACTCGGCCAGCTTCACGTATCGCTCAAGATGGGTGAACAGGCCCAGCTGCACTTTACTTCGGCGCATGCGGACGTACGCGCCGCAGTCGAAGCGGCTCTGCCGCAGCTGCGCCATGCCTTTGCCGAAAGCGGTATCAATCTCGGCCAGACGTCGGTGAGCGACCAGGGCGCAAACCCGAATTCGTCGAACAACAATGGCAACGGTCGCTCTCAGGCCGGCGCCGGCGCGGCCGATAGCGGGGACGTTGCGACCACCGAGGCATTGACCGCGCCGGTCGCAGTGACGACGCTGGCCGGACGCACCCTCGACGGCGGCATCGACATTTTCGCCTAGTCCCCCACATGGCGGCCTCTGCCGCCGACCCGTTTTCAAGGATACCCATCGCTCATGGCCACTTCGCCCCCCAACGCTTCCGGCAACAACCGCATGCTCTGGCTCATCATCATGGCGCTGGCGCTTGTCATCGTCACCGGTGCGGCGATCGGCGGCACCTATTTCTTCATGAATGATGGCGACAAGGAAGCCGCCGCCCCGGCCCATGCGCCGGTCGTGCCCAAGCCCGCGCCGGTATTCGTGCAGATCGATCCGTTCACGGCCAACCTCAGCGACCCGCGTGGGCGTATCCTTTACGTGCGCATTGCGGTTAAGGTCGACGACAGCAAGGCCGCAGAAAAGCTCGCCGAACACATGCCCGAAGTCCGCAACCGTATTCTCATGACGATAGCCGATACACAGGCCGACAACCTCAGCAGCGCAAGCGGCAAGCAGTCGCTGGCCGAATCGCTGCAGGTGGCCATCGCCCAGCCCTTCTACGAGGACGAAGACGCCATCGGCGTGCAGGAAGTCCTCTTCACCGACTTCATCGTTCAATAGGCAGCGCTCGTGTCCAACGACGACATGCTTTCGCAGGACGAAATCGATTCGCTGATGCTGGGCGTCAGCGGCGACGATGAACCGTCCGCGAACAGCCAGGATGCCGGCGGCAAGCGAATCCGCGCCTTCGACCCGAACGACCAGCAACGGGTTGTGCACGGGCGTCTGCATGCGTTCGACATCATCAACGAGCGCTTCGCGCGGCGTTTTCGCATGTCGCTGTTCAACCTGATCCGGCGTAACGCGGATATCACGGTCGGCCGCCTCAAGATTCAGAAATACAAGGACTTCACCCGTAATCTGCCGGTGCCGACCAATATCAATCTGATCAGCATCAAGCCGCTGCGCGGCAATGCGCTGGTGGTGTTTCCGCCGAATCTGGTCTATCTGGTGGTCGACAGCCTGTTCGGCGGCGACGGGCGTTTTCTGACCCGTTCCGAAGGGCGTGAATTCACCCATACCGAGCAGCGCATCATCCGGCGGCTCATGTCGCTGGCGCTGGAAAGCTATCAGGAAGGCTGGAAGAGCGTTTACCCGGTGGAGCTGGAATATCAGCGCGCCGAAATGCAGGTGAAGTTCACCAACATCACCAGTAACGACAACGAGCTGGTGATCAGCTCGACCTTTCATGTCGAGGTGGGCGCCTTCGGCAGCGATTTCCAGATCTGCATGCCCTATTCCATGATCGAACCGATCAAGGATCTTCTGTCCGGGCCGCTACAGAAACGCGACCCTGAAGAGGAACGCCAGCGCACGCAGCAGCTGGCCGGCGAGATCAAGCAGAGCAACATCAGGCTGGTGGCCGATTTCACTGAAATCGAAACCACGCTCGGCCGTATCGCCCAGCTGGAAGTCGGCGATGTGCTGCCCATCGAACTGCCCCGTGCCATCACCGCCCGCGTTGACGGCGTACCGGTGCTCGAATGCGACTACGGTCGGCTCAACGACCGCAAGGCGCTACGCGTAACCCGTGTCATCAACCAAGAGGCTTCCAAGTCCAACCAGGGACCGAAAAAATGAACGACGACAAGGCCCAGAGCGGCGCCGACGACGATTGGGCCGCCGCCCTCGCCGAACAGACTGGCGAACAGTCGAACAACGACGGCGACAGCATGGAAGACGTCTGGGGCGATGCCATGGCCGAACAGGCCGAAGTCGAATCCGACAAGGCCGCTTCCTCCAAGGCCACGAGCGCCGGCGACAGCGTGTTCAAGCCGCTGGCCGACGAGGCCAAGGCCGGCACGCCGCGCGAACTCGACATGATCATGGAGATCCCGGTCACCCTGTCGGTGGAGTTGGGCCAGACCCGGTTGACCATCCGCGAACTGCTCGATCTGGCCCAGGGCTCGGTGGTGGAACTCGACGGCCTGGCCGGCGAACCGATGTCGATCCTGGTCAACGGTTATCTCATCGCCCAGGGCGAAGTGGTGGTGGTCGACGAAAAATACGGCATCCGCATTACGGAAATCGTCACCCGCTCGGAACGCATTCATAAACTCAACAAATGAACGACGACGAGACACAACAGACCCTGAACGCGGCACAGGATGCGCCGCGTACCGGTTCTGCCGACTGGCTCCACGGCCAGACCCAGACCGGCGCCGACATGCCGTCCACGGCCGTGCCGCGGGCCAATGGTTCGCTGGGCATGGAAAGCATCGGCCGCACCTCGCTGGGGCTGATCGCGGTCATCGCGCTGATCTTCATCTGTAGTGCCCTGCTCAAGCGTTTCGGCCCCTACCGCAACCGCGGCGGCCGCTCTCTGGACATCATCGCCAGTCAGAGCCTCGGCCCGCGCGAACGCGTGGTGGTGGTGGAAGTGGAAGACACCTGGCTGGTGCTGGGTGTCGCCCCCAATAGCGTCAACAAGCTACACAGCATGCCCGCGGGCGAGCGCGAGGTGGCCGAGCCCGGCAGCGGCCGCACAACAGACGCCAACCCGAGCTTCGGGGAAGCCCTGGCCGAGAATCTGCGCCGCGCCGGTTCGCGCTTCAGCCGTAACGATCGAGGCCGCTGATGGCGCGTTGGCCGATTCGCCTGCTGCTGGCATTGCTGGCGCTGAGCGCAAGCTTTGCCGTGGGCGCCCAGGAACCCGGTTCGCTGCCCGGCGTGGTGGCACGCCCGCTCGAGAATGGCGGCCAGTCGTGGACGCTGTCGGTCCAAACCCTCGTGCTGCTCACGGCCATGGCGTTCCTGCCGGCCGTGCTGCTGATGATGACCGGCTTCACCCGTATCATCATCGTATTGAGCCTGCTGCGCAGCGCGATCGGCACGCCGACCGCGCCGCCCAATCAGGTGCTGCTGGGGCTGGCGCTGTTCTTGACGTTCTTCGTGATGTCGCCGGTATTCGAGCGCATCTACGACGTGGCCTACGAACCGCTGTCGCGCGACGAGATCACCTTCCAGCAGGCGCTGCAGAACGGCGTACAGCCGCTGCGTGAATTCATGCTGCGCCAGACTCGCGAAAGCGATCTGGCCATGTTTGCCAACCTCGGCGATATTCCGCCCATGCAGGGGCCGGAAGACGTACCGTTGCGGCTGTTGCTGCCGGCGTTCGTGACCAGCGAACTGAAAACGGCTTTTCAGGTCGGCTTCATGATCTTCATCCCGTTTCTGATCATCGACCTGGTCGTGGCCAGCGTGCTGATGTCGCTGGGCATGATGATGGTGCCGCCAGCCACCATATCCCTGCCGTTCAAGCTCATGCTGTTCGTGCTGGTGGATGGCTGGACACTGCTGATCGGCTCGCTGGCCGACAGCTTCTTCATGAGCTAGGGGAAAGGCGCACATGAGTCCCGCAACTGTCATGGAACTGGCCTATCAGGGGATGAGAGTCACCCTGCTGATGGCCACGCCCCTGCTGCTGACCGCGCTGCTCGTGGGCCTGGTGGTGAGCCTGTTTCAGGCCGCGACCCAGATCAACGAAATGACGCTGTCGTTCATCCCCAAGATCCTGGCCGTGTTCGCCGTACTCATCGTAGCCGGGCCCTGGATGCTCGGCCTGATTCAGGATTTCACCCGCGATCTGTTTCTGAGCATTCCCGGCCTGATCGGCTAAGCCCCGTCTGCGATGATCGAGTTCACCACGAGCCAGATCACGCCCTGGGTGATGTCGCTGTTCTGGCCGTTCGTGCGCATCCTCGCCTTCGTCGCGGTCGCGCCCATCCTGGGCGAAAACAGCCTGTCACGGGTGGCCAAGGTCGGTGTCGCGGTGCTGCTGGCGTTCATCATCGCGCCCACGCTCCCCCCGCCGCCGGATATACCGCCGGTATCCTATGTCGGCATATGGCTGATCGTGCAACAGATCCTCATCGGCATTGCCATGGGTCTGGTCATGCGCGTGGTGTTCGCGGCGGTGCGCGCCGCGGGCGACTATATCGGCCTGCAGATGGGTCTTGGCTTCGCCTCGTTCTATTCGGCCGCCATGGGCGCCAATATCATGGTGCTGGCCCAGATCCTGAATGTGTTCGCCCTGCTGTTCTTCCTCGCATTCGATGGCCATCTGATGATGATCCGGGTGCTCGCCTTCACCTTCTTCGAGCTGCCCGTGGGGGCCGGTTCGCTCGATGCCGAGGGCTGGTACACGCTGGTGCACTGGGCCGGCACCGTATTCAGCGCCGGCCTGGGGCTCGCGCTGCCGCTGGTCACCGCCCTGCTCACCATCAATATGGCCCTGGGCATTCTCAACCGCGCCTCGCCGCAGCTCTCCATCTTTTCGATCGGTTTCCCGCTCACGCTGCTTTCGGGCATCGTGCTGCTGTTCTTCATGGTGCCCGAACTCGGCGGGCTGTTCGGCCAGATGTTCGCCAACGGCATCGACGCCATGGGTGCCGTACTGAGCGCGCTCGCGGGTAACGGCTAGCCGGGCGAGCACGGGGATTTTGTAACGGCCTCGGGCCTCGGCCAGGCCGTATGGATCGGCACAGGCTCACCAGGCAAGCATCGAGAGTACGGTCGCGCCTGCGCGCCGATGGAGGTAGCGGCCGGCCGGAACGAGTCAGCCAGGGTTTGTCGTTACGCGAGCGCGCACATCGCGTCCGGGCCGGCCCGCATCATTTATAGCGGTCGCATAAAAAAAGCCCGAGGCGTATGCACGCCGCGGGCTGTATACCGACGTTTGTCGATAACTAGATATTGAGGCTGAACATCGACAGCTTCTGAATATCGGTGAACGTCTTCTGAGAGAACTGCAGGGCCACCTGGGCGAGGCTGTAGTCCGAATAGGCCGACATATAGTCGAGATCCTCAAGCTGCGAGCGCGTCATGTCGTAGTTGAGACCGCGCGCCGCGCCGACTGTGTCAAGGGTATCCAGCTCGTTGAGGCGGGAACCCAGCGAAGCGCGTACCGTCAACACGTTGTCGAGCGAGTTCGCGACCTTGCGATGGGCGCTGTTCAAGCCGTTTTCCAGCGCCGCACGCGAGGCCGGTGTATCGGTGCCGGTCTTGAGTACGTCGATCACTTCGGCCAGCGTGTTGAGGATGTTGTTGTCCTCTTCGCGATCGCGGGCAAAGGTGAAACCATCGCCGTCGGCGGGCGTGCCCTTGATGGTCACGCGCATGCTCTCGCCCAGTTCGATCGGCTCGCCGGCGACATAGGGTTGATCCGCCACCAGCGTTTCGCCGGTGGTGGCATTGGCCACGCTATAGCGCACCTCACCGTCGGTTTCGCTGAAGCTGAGCTGGAACTCGTTACCGAAATCGGCGCTGCTCGCATCGGCCACGTTGATCGAACCGAACACGCCGGTGCCCGCATTGCCGCCATCGGCCGTACCCACGTACTGGGCGCTTTCGGTGACGGAGGTAAACACGCGGCTGCCGGTGTCGTTGATCGCCATCATGCGCGAGGCGTCCACACGCAGATTCTGCAGTCCCTCGTCGCCCTGATAGCTCACACGGCCACCGGACTCGACGAACGGCGTTTTGTCGCCGTCGTGACCGGCGAATATAAAGCGCCCGTTGCCGTCCTGTGCGTTGGCACTGCCGAGCATCTGGGCATAAATACCTTCGAGATCGGTCGCGATCGAGTTGCGATCGGCATCGCTGAGCGTGCCGTTGCCGGCCTTGACCAGCTGCGGCGTGACCGCCTGCAGCGCCCGAGTGACCTGGTCAAGCTGGGTCTCCTCCGCCGAGATACTGCGACGGGCCGAGGTCCGACTGGCTTCGAACTGGTCGTTGACCGCACTGGCCTGTGAGACCACGAGCGCCTGCGAAGCGGCGCGCGGGTCATCGGCGGGGGTTACGATCTTCTTGCCACTGGCGAGCTGTTGGCCGATGCCCGCGACCTGACCCTGCTGGCGCAAGATCGACTGCGTGCTCATGCTGTAGATCGAATTGGTGCTCAAGCGCATGACGTGTGCCTTTCAGTTAAAACTAGGCGTAAAACTAGGCGCGGATGCCGAGCAGCGTATCGAACAGGCTTGCCGCCGTTTCGATGACCTTGGCATTCGCTTGATACATTTGCTGGTAATACAGCAGGTTGACGCGCTCTTCATCGAGGTTCACGCCGGATACCGACTGCTGTGCGGTTTCGAGTTCGCTGGTGAGCATCTGCTGGGCGCTGCTGTTGACCTGGAGCGAGCGCGTCTTGTTGCCGATATCGCTCACCAGGCGTGCATAACCGCTGTTGAAACTGCTTTCGCCTTCGATCGCGGTTTCGTCCTGCAGGGCCGCCATGGCCAGCGCATTGCGGTTGTCGCCCGTACCGCCGCCCTGAGCGGCTGCAATCTCGGACGTGCTCTTGACCGCAACTTCCATCTCGGCCGCGGCGCGATCGAGCGGCTTGATGACGAACGCATCGCCATCGGCAACGGCGCCCTGCACCCGCACCTCGACGCCGTCGAACTGCAACGGCGATTCGTCACCGCCGAAAAAGCGCTTGTCGCCGTCGCTCGTGCGCGTCAATGCATAGGAGTTGGTGTCTCCGTTGTATTCCAGCCGGTAGTTGCTGGCACGCACTTCGGCGCTTGCGCCCTCGGTGAACGTTACCTCGAGCGTGGCCGTTCCGTTGTTGTTCGCGTCGCTGAAGCTCACCGGGCTTGCCGTTTCGAAGAACGCGCCACCGGCCTGGCCCTTGTACGTGGTACCGCCCTGGTGGACTTCGTTAATGCGCGCAGAAAGCGTATGCGCAAGCTGGTCCAGACGCTGCTGTGCAGGCTCGAGCGAGTCCTTGCGAAACGCCATCAGGCCGCCGATAGACCCGCCCTTGATGCTGTTCTCCGAGAGTTCGCGCAGCTGACCATTGCCGACATCGAAGGCGATCGCCGAACGGGTCGGATCCGCCGCCGAATCCACCAGCTTGAGCGATTTGGCGCCGTTGGCGTCGACCAGCGGCTGGCCGGCCACCATCACATGGTAGGAATTGCCGTCCTGAACCGAGAGCTTGACGTCGACCAGATCGCCCAGCGCGGAGACCAGCTGGTCGCGCTGGTCCAGCAGATTGTTCGGCGGCTGGCCGGTCTTGGCCTCGGCCTGCACGATCTGCGTATTGAGGTTGGAAATCTGTTCGGCGTAGTTGTTGACCTGGGTGATCCCGCCCTTGAGCTGCGACTCGACGCTTTCGCCCATGTCGGACAGATATTCCGAGAACGCGCGAAACTGCGCGGTCATGCTGTTGGCATCGCCCAGCAGCGACTCGCGCGCGGCGGAGTCCGCCGGGTTGGCCGACAGCGTCTGCAGGCCGCCGAAGAACTTCTGCATCAGCGGTGCCAGGCCGGCTTCGCTATCGCCCAGCAGGTTGTTGATCTGCGAGATCTGGCCCAGGTGGCTGTCCAGCGCGCTGGAGCGGCTCTGTGCATCGTTGAGCTGGCCGGTCAGATACTGCTGATACTGGCGCTCCACGCCCGTGGTGCGGACTCCGCCCCCCTGGCCATTGCCTTCCTGCGACGTGCTCAACCCCACCACTTGCCGGCTGTAACCCGGCGTTCTGACGTTGCTGATGTTGTTGCTGGTCGTGGAAAGCGCGGTCTGCGCTGCTCCCAGGCCACTCAAGCCGATGCCGAATAGATTGGACATGATCGCTCTACAAGTTTGGCATGCGCACCGACGGTGCTCTCATACCTGGAAATAACGGCCGAAGCGCGAAAAAGTTAAACCCCTCAAGCGCCCGTGTGGCCTAGGGCGTGTCGTCATAAGATAAGGCGGCGCATCGGCGGCCAAGCCGCGGCAAGACAAGGCATCGCGAGCGTCGCGTGGTTGTTCCACGTAAGCGAGCGATAACGATGGATTGCCGGGGCTTGGCCGTCGACCCGTCGGGTTGCCCGCGCCGGACGCGCCATGCGGCGTTGCGGGCCTTGACCGTGGCGCGCCACGCTCGGCGGCCCGCGCCTTGCCTGACACGCCCGGCGCGGGCAATGCGACGTCATATCTCATGACGACACGCCCTAGAAAAGACGGCTCAGATCAGCGCCTTCGGCCCGGGCGAACTGCGCGGGTTCAGAGGCGGGCGCCGGCATATCCGCCGGCAACGTCTTCATGATCGAAACCAGCTTGTTGGCATAGGCAGGATCAGTGGCATAACCGCAGTTCTGCAGCGCCCGCGCGGCGTGTTCGGCCGTGGGTGCATCCACCACCGGCTTGTAGCGCGGCGACTGGGTCAGAAGGCGGGCGTAATCCGAGAATGCCTGCTCGTAGGAGTCGTAGGCACGGAATTCGGCCTGCGTGGTATAGCGCTTCGAGCCGGCATATTCGGTGGTCGTTACGCGGGCGGCATCGCCGTCCCAGCCGGTGGCCTTGATATTGAATACGTTGAAGCTCGGACGGCCGTCGGCACGTGTGATTTCGTGTTTGCCCCAGCCGGTTTCCAGGGCGGCCTGGGCAAGAATCAGACGTTTCGGAATGCCGGTTTCGCGGGCGGCGACCGCAGCCGCGGATTCCATGCGATCCAGAAAATCGTTCACGTGATCCGGCAATACGGCACGGCGTACAGTTTCCGAGGCCGAGACTGAAGCCGAGGCCTGAGTGTCGGCCACACTGCGGCGCGGCGATACCGCCTCGTTCACGGCCGCCTGCAACGGCGGACGCGGAAATTCCTTGCGCGCCAGATCGTCCGCCGGAGCCTTATCGGCCCGACGTGCTTCGACCGGATCCGAGGCCCGCAGCGGCTGCGGCGTGGCGTTCGGAATCGAGGCCAGGAAGGAATCCACCGAATCCGCGGGCGCGGCCGAGGCACTGCCCTTGCCCTGCAGCTGCTGGGTCAACATGTCGGCCAGACCGATGCCGCGCTGCGACAGCGTCTGTGCCCATTGCTGATCCATGAGCGACTGATACATTTCCGAGCGCTGGCTGTTGAGCAGGCCGCTCTGCGGAATCGCGTCGCGCATCTGCTTGAGCATTTTCTGCAGAAAAACGGCCTCGAACTGCTTGGCGGCCTCCTTGATGCCTTCATCCGGCGAGTTGCGCGCCGAATACTTGAGCTTGGAGACGCCATTCATGCTCAGGGCGAAATCGCCGGTGTTGCCTGCGCCCGTCATCTAGATGATCTCC
This sequence comes from Salinisphaera sp., assembly GCF_002729955.1. Classification (GTDB taxonomy): domain Bacteria; phylum Pseudomonadota; class Gammaproteobacteria; order Nevskiales; family Salinisphaeraceae; genus Salinisphaera. The sequence goes on from NZ_PBYA01000053.1 coordinate 17,735, forward strand.
AGCTCGGCATTCAGGGCGCCCGCGGATTTGAGCGCCTCCAGAATGGCCATCAGATCGGTCGGCGTGGCGCCCAGGCGGTTGAGAGCATCCACCACCTGACGCAGCGACGCACTCTCGCTAATGGTATGCAGCGTGCCGCTGCCTTCCTGCACGGAGATATCGGCATTGGGCACGACCGCCGTCTGTCCGCCCGACAAGGCATTCGGCTGGCTGACGATCGGGTTCGAGTCGATGACCACCGACAGGCTGCCGTGGGCGATCGCGGCGCTGTTGAGCGTGACGTTGCGATTCATCACCACCGAACCGGTACGCGAGTTGATGACCACTCGCGGCACATCCTGGCCCGGCGTGACGTCCAGATCCTGTACACGGGCGAGAAACGCGACCTTGGCGCCCTCGTCCACCGGCGCGCGCAGTGTGATCGTGCGGGAGTTCTTGGCGGTGGCCACATCGGAGCCGAAGGCCTGATTGATGGCGTTCATCGTCCGCAGCGCGGTGTTGAAGTCGGCGCGCTTGAGCGCGAGATCGATTTCGCCGCCCATGGCCAGCTGCGTGGGTACGGTGCGCTCGATGGTCGCGCCTTCCGGGATACGACCGGCGCCGGTCTGGTTGACCTGCACGCTGCTGCCGCCCGCGCTGGCGCTGATGCCGGGGGCCAGGATATTGCCCTGGGCCAGCGCATAGATATTGCCATCTGCGCCCTTCAGGGGCGTCATCAGCAGGGTACCGCCGCTCAGGCTCTTGGCGTTACCCACCGAGGAGACGGTGACATCCAGCTGCTGGCCGGTACCCGCGAACGGGGGCAGTTCCGCGGTGACCATTACCGCAGCCACATTCTTGAGCTGCATGTTGGTCCCGGGCGGCACGGTCACGCCGAGCTGGGTGAGCATGTTCTTGAGCGCCTGACCCGTGAACGGGGTCTGCGTGGTCTGGTCGCCGGTATTGCCCAGACCCACGACGAGGCCGTAGCCGACCAGCGGGTTCGAGCGTACGCCGCTGAAGGTGGCGATATCGCCCAGGCGAGCCGCCTGAGCCGTGCCGACCATCAACAGCGCGCCGGCAAGCGCCAGCAGCAAGCGTTTGCAGTGGCCGATCTGGATCATGTCTTGTCTCGCTCGTGGAAGATGGAACAAACGATTCGTCAAACGCTTACAGCGGCGACAGGTTCAGGAACACGCGCTGCAGCCAGCCCATGCGCTGAGCCTCGTCGATATAGCCATCGCCGTAGTATTCGAGCCGGGCATTGGCCACCTGGGTCGAAACCACGGTGCTGTCGGCCGAGACCGTGCGCGGATTGACCACGCCCGAGAACAGGATGTATTCCACGCCCTGGTTGATGCCGATACGCTTTTCGCCGGCCACCTGCAGATTGCCGTTGGGCAGCACGTCCATCACGGTCACGGTGATCGTGCCGGTGAAGTTGTTGGAAGCATTCGCGCCGCCGCTGCCGTTGAAGCTGTTGGCGCCGGAAATATCGGTGCCCTGGGCTTCCAGCAGGCTTTGCAGTGCTTCCGGAATCTGGGTGGGCGTGAACTCGACCGAGCCGTTGCGGCTGGCCTTGGCCGCCGAACTTTTGGAGGCGCTTACCGCCTCGTCGAGCACGATGGTGAGAATATCGCCAACCTGGGTCGGACGCCGGTCTTCGAACAGCGGCTTGGTATAGCTGGCGCGGAAGATGGAGCCGTCCGCCGGCGGCGCCGGCGGCAGCTGCGGCGGTGCCGTGGTCGGACCTTCGACCACGTTCTTGCGCGGCAGCTGGGCACAGGCCGACAGCACGCCCAGCGCCGCCACGATGGCGACCAGACGTAGAATCCGCGAAGGCAGGCGCGTGCTAGACATTGTCGGCTCGTTACAGCTGGGCCAGACGCTGGAGCATCTGGTCGGAGGTTTCGACCGCCTTGGAGTTGATCTCGTAGGCGCGCTGGGTGGCGATCATGTTCACCATTTCCTCGACCACGTTCACGTTCGAGGTTTCCACGAACTTGTGCCGCAGCAGACCCGTGCCATTGAGGCCCGGAATGCTGTCGTTGCGCGGGCCCGAGGCCGTGGTTTCACGATAGAGGTTGTCGCCGATGCTCTGCAGACCGGTCGGGTTGATGAACGTGGTCAGCTGCATCTGGCCGACCTGAACGTTCTCGGCCGTGCCCGGCTGGGTCACCGACACGGTGCCGTCGGTGGCCACGCTGATCGACAGCGCGTTTTCCGGGATGGTGATCGCCGGCTCGACCGGAAAGCCGGTGGCGGTGACCAGCTGACCGTTCTGGTCGATCTGGAACGAGCCGTCACGCGTGTAGGCATTGGTGCCGTCGGGCATCTGCACGGCAAAGAAACCGCGGCCGTCGATGGCGACATCCTTGGAATTGCCGGTCTGCTCGAGGTTGCCCTGCGAGTGCAGGCGCTCGTTGGCCACCGGCTGCACGCCGGAGCCGATCTGCAGGCCGGAGGGCAGGTTGGTCTGTACCGACGACAGGGCGCCCGGCTGGCGCATGTCCTGGTAGAGCAGATCCTGAAAAACCGCGCGCGAGCGCTTGAAGCCGTTGGTCGACACGTTCGCCAGGTTGTTGGCGATGGTGTCGAGTTTGACCTGCTGGGATTCCAGACCGGTCTTGGCAATCCAGAGTGAGCGAATCATGCGTTTTCCCTCGTTGCGCCGGGCGGCGTGCCCGTGCGCGATTCGTATCTAAAAAAACCTAGCTCAGCGAGAGCAGCTTGTTGGCGCTCTGATCGTTTTCGTCGATGCTGCTGATCATCTTCATCTGCATCTCGAAGCGACGCGCGTTTTCGATCATCGACACCATGGCTTCCGTGGGGTCGACGTTGCTGGACTCGATCGCGCCACTGACCACGCGGACCGTGTCGTCAGCAGCGAACGGCGCGCCGGGCGTGCCGTCTTCGTTGTTACGCGGATGGAACAGATTGTCCCCGCCGCGTGCGATCTGATCGGCTTCCGGATTGACCAGCTTCAGGCGACCGATCTCGGCAATGGCATCGGGCTGATCGCCCGCACCGATGGCCGAAATCGTGCCATCCGGCGCGATCGTCACCTGGGCCCCGAGAGGCAGCACCAGCGGCGCACCGAACTCGCTGAGCACCACGTTGCCGTTGCTGCGCAGCAGGCCGGTGGAATCCATCTGCAGCCCGCCGGCGCGGGTATAGGCTTCCTCACCGTTCTGATCCTGTACCGCAAGCCAGCCGTCACCGTCGATGGCCACGTCGAGACTACGGCCGGTGTTGGTCATGTCCCCGGGGGTCAGATCGGCCCCCGGGGTGGTGCTGGCCGTGATCGCCCGCGTTGCCAGACCGTCGCCGTTGACCGGCACCGCCCGAAACATCGACAGCTGGCCACGAAAACCCGGGGTCGAGGCGTTGGCCATGTTGTTGGCCACGACGGCCTGGCGTTCCAGGGTCTGGGTAGCGCCGCTGAGAGCGGTATAAATCAGTCGATCCATGGCGTGACGTCCGGCGGTTGAAGCGGGCTAACGATCAGCTGCGACTAGCGCAGGTTGACCGCGGTCTGCAGGACCTGATCCTGCGTCTTGATGGTCTGCGCGTTGGCCTGGTAATTGCGCTGCGCGATGATCATCTCCACGAGCTGCTGGGACAGATCCACGTTGGAAGCCTCGAGGGTCGAACCCAGCAGGCTGCCGAACTGACCGGTACCGGCCACACCCAGACCGGCCTGGCCGGAAGCTGCGGTTTCCACCCAGGCATTGCCGCCCACCGGGGACAGACCCTGCTCGTTACGGAAGCTGGCCAGCGCGATCTGGCCGAGGTTGATGGCCTGACCGTTGGAGTAGCTGCCACGGATCATGCCGTCCTTGCCGACGTTGATCGCGGTCAGGTCACCCGACACATAGCCGTTCTGCTGCGGCGTGCTGGCCGAGAACTCCTGAGCGGTCTGCGAGGAGCCGCCGAAATCGAAGGTGAAGTCCATCGGCGCCGAACCGTTCTGCGCGTTCAGGCTATAGGCCACCGACGAGGCGCCCAGCGTATCGGCCTTGTTCTGCTGGCCGGCTTCGACCAGGTTGCCGTTGGCGTTGAAGCTCAGGGTGCTGGCCGGCAGGTTCTGCACATAACGGATCTGGCCGCCCGAGAAGCTGCCGTCCGGATTGGCGCTGGCGCCCGAAACATAGGCGGTGTAGTTGTTGCCATCCTCACTGAAGTTATAGCGGCCGTTGCCGCCCGCCACCGGGTCGAAGCCGTTGTAGGTTTCGTTGGCATCGACCGTACGCGGCAGGTTGGACTCATCGCCCAGCGCCATTTCGCCGTTCACGCTCCAGCTGTTGGACGCGGTCTTGGTGAAGAACAGGTTCACGCTATGCGCGTTGCCCAGCGAATCGAACACGGTATTGGGCGTGCTCCAGTTGTAGCTTTCGGCGTTGTCCGCATTGAACGGGCCCGCCTTGGTTTCGGCGCCGGCATCCAGCGCGGTGGCCAGCGAGGCTTGCGTGGTGGCCTTGGCATTCATGCGCTCGGTCGGGATGACCAGGGGCACCGGGTTGCCGCCGGCTTCCACGGTCGGCTCGGCCGCCGGGTTGTTGAAGTTGGTCACGTTGTAACCGGTCAGCAGCGCACCCTGGGCGTTGGCGATATTGCCGTCCTTGGTCTGCTGGAATTCGCCGTTACGCGAATACAGCGTCTGGGCACCGTCGGTCAGACGGAAGAAACCGCCGCCGTCGATCGCGATGTCGAGGTTACGGCCGGTGTTGTTGAGCGCACCGCCGGCGAAGTTCTGGGTGACGCCGGATACGGTGGCGCCCAGGCCGGTCTTGGCACCGGCATAGATGTCGGCGAATTCGCTGCGACCGGACTTGAAGCCCACGGTCTGCGAGTTGGCGATGTTGTTACCGATACTGCTCAGGCTGCTGTTGGCCGCGTTGAGACCGCTGACCCCTTGCGAAAAACTCATGGTGCTTCCCTCGTGGTTCGAGTGTTGAGTATTGCCCGATCACGGGCGTGATGATTGGTCGATTAGCGTGCGTTTACGCCCGCAATTCGTGATACCTGGAACTAGATGATCTGGCGGATGGCGTCGAGATCGACCAGGCCCTTGTGCGGGCCGAGATCGAGCTTGGCGCCGTTATCGCCGGCGACCACGCCACTGACATAGCCGGTCGACAACGGCTCGACCTTCACCGCCTCGCCGTTGGGCCCGACGGCCTCGATGGCAAAGCGGTAGTTACCCTTGGTCACGACGTTGCCGGAGGTATCCGTGCCATCCCAGGAGAACGACTGCGTACCGGCCGGCTGGTCCTTGTAGGAGGATTCGTGCACCACGGCGCCGCTGCCATCGGTGATGATGAGCTTGACCTGACTTGCCGGGCCGTCCAGGTCCATGCCGAACGGCAGCGACGAGCCCTGCTCGCCCACGCTGATGTCGTTGCCCGGCACCAGCACGCCGCGCCCGATCAGGGCACTGGCCTGGAGCTGCTGCGACTTGCCGATCTGGCCATTGATCGCGGCCAGGGTGTCGTTGAGGTCGTTGATGCCGCTCACGGTGTTGATCTGCGCGATCTGCGAGGTCACCTGCGAGTTATCCATCGGATTGAGCGGGTCCTGGTTCTGCATTTGTGCAACCAGCAGCGTCATGAACTGTTCGCTCATGTCTTTCGCGCGGGTGCGCGACGCCGAGGTATTGGCGCTCGCGCCGCTCGACGCATTCAAGGAACCCAGAATATCGGTAGCCATAGTGATTGGACCTTGTTGTTATTCGCCCAGCGACAACGTCCGAAGCGCCAGCTCTTTGCCGGTATTGAGCACTTCGATGTTGGCCTGGTAGGAACGCGACGACGAGATCATGTTGATCATTTCGTCGGTGGGATTGACGTTGGGCATTTCGACATAACCCTTGTCGTCGGCCAGGGCATGACCCGGGTTGTATTCCTGACGAAAAGGCGCATCGCTTTCGATGACGTTGGACACACGCACACCGCCGATGCCTTCGGCGCTGCCGGCATTGAGTTCGAACATGACCTGCTTGGCGCGATACGGCTCGCCGTTCGGCCCGGCCACGCTGTCGGCGTTGGCCATGTTGCTGGCCGCCACGTTCATGCGCTGGGCCTGGGCGGTCAGCGCCGAACCCGCGGTGTTGAAAAGATTGGAAATCGACATTCTTATCCCTCGTGGTTAGACGCTGATCAGCGCTCGGGCTGCATGGCGGCGCGCAGACCCTTGATCTGCGAGCCGAGGATCTGGAGGTTGGCGCGGTAGTGAACAGCGTTGTTCATGAATTCGACGCGCTCGACGTCCATATCCACGGTGTTGCCGTCCAGGCTCGGCTGGGCCGCATTGCGATAGGCCAGCTGGGTGCCATCCAGGCTGCCGGGGCTGGCCGCGCTCATATGCCCTGCCGAGGTGGTCTTCAACGCCACGGCCGGGGTGGCGTTATTGCCGGCGCTCCCGAGTACGCGGTCGAGTTCTGCCCGGAAATCGAAGTCCCGTGCCTTGTAACCGGGCGTATCGGAATTGGCGATATTCGCCGACAGCACGTCCTGGCGCTTGTCGCGCAGATCGAGTGCCTGTTTATAGAAACTCAGCGATGCTTCGAGTCGATCGAGCATGGTGGCTGCTCCCCTCATGGCCTGCAGATGGTTTTGCGAGGCTCATACTAAGAGGGCCTACGGCAAGGCCATGAGCAGAACAGGCACCAATTTGGGCTCTAATTCACCGGATGGTACGAACACGGCCGTCCGTAGAATTCGCCAACACAGGATCACCGCCCATACGAGCCACGACCGCATGAACCCGGCCCCGACCCGTCGCAACGCAGGCATTGCACTACGGCTTTTCGCCGTGGCGCTGTTCGGCTGTGTGGCGTGGACGGCCCAGGCCGACGATACGGCCATGCAGCAGCTGCTCACCGAATACCTGCGCAGCCAGGCGCCGGCATCGGGCCAGGTCGATGTTTCGGTCACCATGCCCGCGGTTGCCATGCCCGCATGCAACAGCCCGCGGCCGTTTCTGCCCGGGCGCAACCCGCGCATTGCCGGCAATATCACGGTCGGCGTGCAATGCCCGGGCGATCGTCCGGCCACGCGCTATTTTCAGGCACGCGTGAATGTGATCTCCGACTACTACGTGGCCGCGCGCGATCTCATGCCCGGCGATGTGCTCGGCATGAACGATATTCGGCGCGAACAGGGCGACCTGTCTCGCCTGCCCGGTAATGTCGCGACCCAGCCCGAGGCGCTGCTCGGCATGTCGGTCAGTCGGCGCGTGGCGGCCGGGCGCGTGCTCAGCGAATCCACGGTGCATGCACCGGTCGCGATCAAGCGCGGCGAGCTGGTACGCGTGGTGGCCGTGGGACCGGGCTTTTCGATTACGACCGAGGGCAAGGCCCTCAACGCCGCGCCGCTGGGCGGCGACGTGCGCGTGAGTACACGGGAGGGTTCGATTGTCATCGGCCGGAGCACGAACGAGAATACGGTAACGATCACGCGTTGATCCGTTGCGCGCGATATCGAGTTTTCGGATTAAAGAAATAAATCCGAGCGCCGATGTTTGCGCCATGGCACGCACAATCGTTCCCGGTAGGAACGTTCGAGGAATACAGCCGTGAATATCGACCCGACCCAGAACACACCGCGTATCGTCAGCACCGAGGTGCGCGACATCAAGAAAGCCGACGAGGCCAAACCCGGCGCCCAGGCGCCTGCCGCGTCGGCCCGTTTTCAGGCCTCCGGCATTTCGGATGCCTCGCAGGATATCGACATGGCCCGCGTGAACGAAATTCGTGACGCGATCAGCCAGGGCAAGCTCGAGATCCGTTCCGACAAGATCGCCGACGGCCTGATTGCCAGCGCCCAGGCATTGGTTTCCGGTAAGTCATAACAGGACAACATCATGAACGACCCCTTCGCGATCAATCTGCAACAGCATCACGACGCCCTGGGTGAGTTCATGACCGTGCTCGACAAGGAGCAGGCGTTGTTCACCGAGGCGCCGGTCGCCGTCGACGCGCTGTCGCGGCTGACCGAGCGCAAGGCTGCCCAGGCCAAAACGCTTGAGCAGCTCGACGGTCAGCGTCGGGCGATGCTGGCCGAGCGCGGCTACGATACCGGCCGCGAAGGCGCAAGCGAACTGGCCGCGTCGCTGGGCTGCGACGCCATCTGGCAGGCGCTGCTGGAACGTATCGAAGCGGCTCGTACGCAAAACCAGATCAACGGCCTGGCCATCGGCACCCGGCTGGATCACACCAACCGTACGCTGAGCTTCCTCCAGCGTGAGACGGGCCAGACGCTGTACGGGCCGAACGGGCGCACCCGCGCCTACGGCCCGAACCATAGCCTGCGCAACGGCGTCTAGGAAAGCTCTGCACAACCTGTCGCGGTCGCGCCGGCGTGCTTTGCGTGTGGCTGGCGAGCAAATGTGCGCGTAGCGTGCCAAAGCCAATAACAAGCGCTCGCCAGCGCGCCTTGACAAAGACCAGGCGCGCGCAAAGCCGGCGGCCCGAAGGGGTTCGGCCTCACAGACGCCGCGACTGCGTTGTGGAGCTTGACCTGCACATGAGGCAGGCGCTGCGCTCGCACGCCTTGCCGCATCGTCTGCGAGGACTCGAACGCGAACCGCGAGAGGTTACGCAAAGCTTCCCTAGCCGACGTTGCATTTTCAGCCGGGCAACGCAATGCCCGGCCCGGCTGCTATTCGCAGCCGCCTCGCCCGACTAACCCTGTACTACCTCTCGCGGATCGAGCTCGCATGCTCGAATGCGTCGATACAGCGCGTTCGAGCACAGTGCTTGACGCATTGGCACGCCCCGCTCCGCAAAGCGGTAGCGGCGCGTTTGACGCCGAACCGCTCGCGGGCCGCGGCTTAGCACGCGGCACTACCGCGCCAGGCCGTGCAGAGCCTGCCTAGCGGAAGTTGACCATCAGACTGAGCGCCCTGCCCTCGAGGGGCGCACGCGCCGCGGGCGGGCCATCGAGCAGAAACTCGAACCGGAACGCGGTCGCGACCGGCAGGCCGGCGAACGCCATGCTCTGCCCCTGCGCATTCGCGGCATCGATACAGCGACCGCCCCCGCAAAGCCGTACCCTGAGCTCACGCGGCCGCCAGCCGGCAAAGCCGTAGCGCCATTCGACACGCGTGATCGCCTCGCCTGCCAGCGGCGTATCCCGGTCCGGCGATAGCCGGTCGCTTTCATAGCGAAGCCCCTGCTGGCGCAGGGTGGGCGTCTGGCTTTCTGCAATCCAGCGCCCGGCCGCCTGGGCCGGCAGGCATGCGCCGGCGACCAGCAGCGCCAGGAGCAGCACGCCACGGCGTTTCGCGCGCATGCGGCCGCGCCTAGCGCCCGCCGATGAGCATGTTCACCCGCACGCTGCGATCGTCGGGGATTTCGTTTTGCGACAGCACCACGAGCTGACGCATGCGACGCCGCAGAAAACGGGTGAGCAACGGCCGCAGCTCGTGTTGAACCACAAGCACCGGCGGCAGGCCCCGTTCTTCCTGACGCGCGACGGAATTCTCGACCTGCTGGACGAGCGTGTCCGCCAGTCCCGGCTCCATGCCACCGCCGTTGTGCAGTGCCTGCATGAGCATCTGTTCGAGCTTGGCGTCGAGCGTCATGACTTCCAGCTGCGGGGCCGCCCCATACCAGTGCTGCACGATCGAACGGCCGAGCGCCATACGCACCATGGCCGTGAGTTCGTTGACGTCCTGGGTATGGCTGGCGTTGCCGGCCAGCACATCCAGAATACGACGCATATCGCGGATCGAGACATCCTCTTCGAGCAGGTTCTGCAGAATGCTCGTGATCGTGCTCAGGGGCACCAGCTTCGGCACCACGTCGTCGACGAGCGCCGCATTGTCGGTCTTGACCCGGTCGAGCAACGACTGGGTCTCGCTGCGCCCGAGCATGTCGCTGGCGTGCTGGGCGAGCAGATGATTGATATGCGTCGCGATCACCGTCGATGCATCGACCACGGTAAAGCCCTGCATCTCGGCCTGTTCACGATGGCCGTCCTCGATCCATACCGCCGGCAGGCCGAAGGCCGGATCGGTGCCGGCACGGCCTTCCAGCGTGCCGTGGGCCTGGCCGGGATCGATCGCCAGCCACTGGCCGGGATAGGCCTCGCCACGGCCGATCTCGACGCCGTTGAGGGCCAGGCTGTAGCTGTGCGGCTGGAATTCCAGGTTGTCGCGAATATGCACCACAGGCGGCAGGAAGCCGACTTCCTGGGCAAATTTCTTGCGCACGCCCTTGATGCGCTTGAGCAGCTCGCCGTCCTGATGCGCGTCCACGAGCGGGATCAAGCGGTAGCCCACCTCAAGACTCAAGGGATCGACCAGCTGGACATCGTCCCAGCTCGCCTCCTTGGTCTCGGCCGGAACCGGCGCGGCCGGGGCCTGCTGCTCGGCCTGGGCCTGGGCTTCGCGCGCCTGCTTTTGCAGGTACCAGCCCAGCCCGCCCAGCAGCGCGGTGAAGAACAGAAACACCAGGTTCGGCATACCCGGCACCAGGCCCAGCATGCCGAGCACGCCGGCCGACAGATACAGCACCTGCGGGTTAGTGAACAGCTGGGCCAGCATCTGCTGGCCGACATCCTGATCGGTGCTCACGCGCGACACGGTCACGCCGGCCGCGGTGGAGATCACCAGCGCCGGCACCTGGGCGACCAGGCCGTCGCCGATGGTCAAAAGCGTATAGGTACGGGCCGCCTCGCTGGCCGACAGACTGTGTTCGCCCATGCCGATGATCAGCCCGCCTATGAGGTTGATGACCATGATCAGGATGCCGGCGATGGCGTCACCGCGAACGAACTTGCTGGCACCGTCCATGGAGCCGAAGAAGTCGGCTTCCTGGGCGATCTCCTGGCGGCGCTCCTTGGCCTGCTGTTCGTTGATGAGGCCGGCGTTGAGATCGGCGTCGATGGCCATCTGCTTGCCGGGCATGGCATCGAGGGTGAAGCGCGCGCCGACCTCGGCGATACGCCCCGCGCCCTTGGTGATGACCATGAAGTTGATCACGATCAGAATGCCGAACACGACCAGGCCCACGGCGAAGTTGCCGCCCACGAGGAACTGGCCGAAGGCTTCGATGACCTGGCCGGCCGCACCCGCGCCGGAATGGCCGTTCATGAGCACCACGCGGGTCGAGGCCACGTTGAGCGACAGCCGCAGCAGCGTTGCGAACAGCAGCACGGTGGGAAAGGCAGCGAAATCCAGCGGCTTCTGGGTGAACATGGCGACCAGCAGCACCATGATCGAGAGCGCGATATTGAAGGTGAAGAACAGATCCAGCACGAACGGCGGCAGCGGCAGGATCATCATCGCCATGATCATGATGATCAGAACCGGCCCGGCCAGCATCTTGTACTGGCCGGCGCCGCCTGCCCCGAGGCGGCCGAACATGGTGTTTAAAGCGTTCATGCGTTGCTGTCTTCCTCGTCCGGGTCAAGCCCCGGCGGCACGGCGATCGCCGTGGGTTTGACCGGCGGCACACCGCCGCCCTGTTGATAGCGTTTGAGCTGGAATACCCAGGCCAGCACTTCCGCCACCGCGGTATACAGCGCGGCCGGAATTTCCGTATCCAGGTCGCCGTGGCGATACAGCGCGCGTGCCAGCGGCGGTGACTCAAGCAAGGGTACGCCGGATTCCGCCCCCAGTTCACGAATCTTGGCTGCAACATTATCAGCGCCCTTGGCCACCACGCGCGGCGCGTTCATCTCGCCGTCGCGATAGGACAGGGCCACCGCATAATGGGTCGGGTTGGTCACGATGACGTCGGCGGTGGGCACTTCGCTCATCATGCGCCCGCGGGCCATCGCCTGCTGCTGCTGACGAATCTTGGCCTTGAGCTGCGGATCGCCCTCGGACTCCTTGTGTTCGTCCTTGATCTCCTGGCGGCTCATGCGCAGCTTCTTGTGGTGGCTCCACAGCTGGTAGGGCACGTCGATACCCACCACCACCGTGAATGCCAGCAGCATCAGCGCGCAACAGGTCACGATCAGGGTCAGCGCATGCAGCAGCGCGCCGCGCCCCTGTTCCTGGGCCAGTGCGAGCAGCTGGTCGAGATGGGTATAGACGAACCAGACCGCCACCGCGCCGATCAGCACGGACTTGGCGATCGCCTTGACGAGTTCGATCACGCCCTGGGAGGAAAAGACACGGCCCAGGCCCTTGATCGGGTCGAGCTTCTTGGCATCGAACTTGATGGACTTGGCCGAGAACAGCCAGCCGCCGAGCAGCGTGGGTGCCAGCAGTGCCACCACCACCAGAGGCAGGGTAATCGGGGCGAGCGCGCCGAGGGTGGTCAACACCTGGGCCCATTGATGATCGAGCAGGCGGCTGCTGTCCATGGCCATGGCCGCATCGAAGCGCATGCTCGCCTGCATGACGGTCATCATCTGCTCGCCCATCCAGCCGGACATCAGCCAGAGGCTGGCCAGCCCGACGCACAGCAGCAGGAAAGTCGCCAGTTCGCGCGAACGCGGAACCTGGCCGTCCTCGCGCGCCTTTTCCAGGCGCCGCGGGGTTGCCGGTTCTGTTTTTTCGGCATCGCTTTCGTTGGACATGCGCTACTCGAGGGGCCGCTGCCCGTCAGAGCGGGCAACAGCCGAAGTTTCGAGTAGGCATTATGCAAAGCGCGCGCGCGATGCGATTGCGCGAACAGCGGCGTTAATGCGCGCTTATCGTCGGATGCTGGCGGTCGCGGGCGCCCTCGCGCCCGCCTTGATCAGAAACCGAGGCTGTCCAGCAGGTCGTCGACCTGGGCCTGATCGGTCACGATTTCAGTATTGCCTTCGGTCTGGATCTGCGGGCCGTTGAGCAACGAGGCGTTCTCGCCGCTCTTCTCGCGCATCTCGGCCTCGCGCCCACGCACGCGATCCTCCGGCAGATACTGCAACAGCACGTCGATGAGCTGCTTTTCGATATCGCGGATGACGACCACGAGTTTCTTGATCACCTGGCCGGTCAGATCCTGAAAATCCTGAGCCATCATGATGTCGTGCAGCTGGCCGCTGGTCGCCTGCGTCTGTTCCGGCACCCACTGCAGGTAGCTGCGGGTATCGCGCACGAGTTCGCGCGCGTCGGCCAGTTCGATCGGCGACTCGAACCACGACTGCCAGCGCTCGTCGAGCTTGACCGCACGGTTTTCTATTTCGCTTTGCAGCGGCTGTGCGACTTCGATCGACGACAGCGCGGTTTCTGCCGCCTGTTCGGTCATGGTGGCGATGTAGTTGAGCCGATCACGCGCATCCGGGATGGCGTCGGCCGCTTTTTCCACTTCGCGATCCAGACCCAGCTCGCGCATGCTTTCGTTGAGCGCGCGTGTCAGGTGACCGATACGATCGATCAGCTCCTCGGCCTGCTCGGGGGCGGCCTTCTCGGCCGAATTACTGTGTTCCATGATGCTGCCTTCTCCTGCCCGTCGGGCACGCGCTTACATGCCGAGTTTGTCGAAGATCCGCTCGAGTTTTTCTTCCAGGGTGGCCGCCGAGAACGGCTTGACCACATAGCCACTGGCGCCTGCCTGGGCCGCGGCGACGATGTTTTCCTTCTTCGCTTCGGCGGTGACCATCAGTACCGGCAGATGCTTGAGCGTATCACTGGCGCGAATACGCTTGAGCATCTCCAGCCCGTCCAGGTTGGGCATGTTCCAGTCGGATACCACGAACTGGAATTTGCCGGTGTTGAGTTTTTCCAGTGCCTCGGCGCCATCTTCGGCTTCTTCGACATTGTTGTAGCCCAATTCCTTGAGCAGGTTGCGCACGATGCGGCGCATCGTGGAAAAGTCGTCGACGACGAGGAAGTTGAGGTTCTTGTCCGCCATGGCGATATCTCGGTTTGTTACTGGCCTGTGGGTGTGGGAGCGATGGTGATGGGCCTGGCCCATGCTAGGTTCTAGATGCGCAAAGCGCGACTTTCCGGGCCGCCGAGCAGCGCCAGCGCATGCCGCGCCATTTCGTCGATCGGCACGACCGCCTGGGCTGCGCCGATGGCGATGGCCTCGCGGGGCATGCCGAAGACCACGCAGCTGGCTTCGTCCTGGGCGAGCGTGGCCGCACCGGCCTCGCGCATGCGCAGAAGCCCCTGGGCGCCGTCCTTGCCCATGCCGGTCATGAGGATGCCGATCGCGTTGCGCCCGGCGTGTTTGGCGGCCGAGTCGAACAGGACATCGACCGAGGGCCGATGGCGGTTGACCGGGGGCCCGGCTTCAAGGGCGACGACATAGTTCGCGCCGCTGCGCGCCAGGCGTAAGTGATTCTCGCCGCCGGGGGCGATATAGGCACGTCCGGGCAGCACCCGTTCGCCATGTTCGGCTTCCTTGACCTGGATACGGCACAGCGAATCCATGCGCTTGGCGAACGAGGCGGTGAATCCACCCGGCATATGCTGGGTGATCAGGATCGCCGGCGCATCGGCAGGCAGGGGCTCGAGAAATTCCCGAATGGCTTCCGTACCGCCGGTGGAGGCGCCCACGATGAACAGCTTCTCGCTGGAAACCCGAGGCGCGGTCAACGGCTGCGCGCCGGCAGGCCGGCTGGTGGGCCGACGCAGGGTCGCACGGGCAGCACCCCGGATCTTTTCCACGATTTCATGGCCGCTCTGAACCAGCCCGCGGCTGAGATCGAGTTTGGGCTTGGTCACGAAATCGACCGCCCCCAGCTCCAGCGCCTGCAAGGTGATATCGGAACCGCGGGCGGTCAGCGACGAAAGCATGATGACCGGCATGGGCCGCAGACGCATGAGCTTGCCGAGAAAATCCAGCCCGTCCATGCGCGGCATTTCCACGTCCAGCGTCAGCACGTCGGGGTTGTGCTGTTTGATCAGCTCGCGAGCGACGAGCGGATCCGGGGCGGTGGCCACCATTTCCATATCGTCTTCGTTATTGACGATTTCGGTCACGAGTTTGCGAATGAGCGCCGAATCGTCGACGCACAGCACGCGGATGGGGCGTTGAGCAGTCGTGGTCACGAGGCCGTCTCCTTGCGCCCAGTCTGGGTCGAGCCCTGCGCAGGGGCAACCCGGGCCGCGACCGGCAGCACCGGCACGAGCCTGTTGGCCAACAACACATCCTGCTGAACCATGCGGCGCTCGCCGCCGCGCAGGCGACGCAGCTGTACCCGACCGGTAGCCGGGAAATAATGCACCTGGCGTGCACAGTCGCCCTTGAGCTCCTGGGAGAGCACGGCGATACCGCAGTCGTCCAGGTACTCGAGAATGAATGCGGAATTGGCCTCGCCCACGCGTGCGCCCTGCACGCCGCTCATGAGCATGGCGCCGCCGAACACCTTCGCTTCGATACGCTCGCGGCGCGCGCCCTGGCGGTAGAGCGCCTCCAGCAGTGTATCCATGGCGTAGTCGCCATAGCGCATGGATCGCGCCTCGGCGGCGTTCACTTCAGCGCCCGCCGTGGGCAGCATGAAGTGGTTGAGCCCGCCGACGCCGGCAACCGGGTCGCGCAGACAGGCGGCCACGCAGGAGCCGAGCACCGTGGTCAGCACCACGTCTTCGCGGCTGATGGCGTATTCGTTGGGCAGCACGCGGATCGCGTCCATGCCGTGGCGCTGGTCGAAATAGGTATGCGTCGATCCCTTGTGAATCGACTGGCCCGTCAGACGCGCGCTCATGCGGACACCTTGGTCGCACGCAGCCCCTTGCCGAGGGCACGCTCGTAGACGGTATGGCTGCGCAGACGCAACGACTGGGTGATGTTGGAGAAGTTCTCGGAGTGGCCGGCAAACAGCAGGCCGTCCTCGCGCAGCAGCCCGGCGAAACGCTCCAGCAGGCGTGCCTGGGTGGCCTTGTCGAAATAGATCATCAGATTCCGACAGAAGATCACATCGAGCGGACCTTCGATATTCCAGTTCGCATCGAGCAGGTTGAGCGCACGAAAGGTGATGTTCTGGCTCAGGCTCGGCTGTACGCGCACCATGCCGGCGCGCTCGCCCGTGCCCTTGAGAAAGAACCGCTGCAGCCGCTCGGGGGTCATCTTGCTGACGTCGCTCATCGAATAGATGCCGCGGCGTGCGACTTCGATGGCACGGGTGTCGATATCGGTGGCGAGAATGCTCGGCGCACGCGCGCCGGTGCCCATGGCCTCGGCCAGCGTGATGGCAATGGAGTACGGCTCTTCGCCGGTGGATGCCGCACAGGTCCATACCTTGAGCGGCTCCTTACGTGCGTTCGCATGCGCCGCCAGCAAGGGGAAATGATGGGCTTCGCGAAAGAACGACGTCAGGTTGGTCGTCAACGCGTTGACGAACTGTTCCCACTCGGGATGATTCGCATCGGCCTGAAGCATCGCCAGATAGTCGCGAAAACGCGTATGGCCGAGCACGCGTACACGCTTGGCCAGCCGGCTGTAGACCATTTCGGTCTTGTGAGGGGCCAGTGAAATACCCGCGCGCGCATGAATGAGCTTGCGCACGCACTCGAAGTCCTCTGGGGTGAGTAGTAAATCACGTTCGGTCTGAACAGCCAGCACGGGCGTGCCTCCTTGCGATACATGGCCTGCATGAATCACCCGACGAAAACATGTGGCATCGACGGATGAGCAGGCCTGTAGCTAGGATCGACCGACAGCGGTTTTTCTTTAATGCGCTATTCATTCAAAAGGTTAGGAAATAAAAAAAGCGCCACGCCGAGACGGCGCAGCGCTTTGCAGCGATGCCATGAATAAACCGGCTTTACACGAGGTCGCGTTCAGGCGATGGCCTCGACCTCTTCGACGATCGCCAGTTCGCTGCTGCTCATCATGCGATCGATATCCACGAGGATGAGCATGCGATCGTCGACGCTACCCAGGCCGAGCACATGGTCGGTTGCCGCGGCCACGCCGAAATCCGGTGCGGGCTTGATCTGCTCGGGGCTGAGCGTGAGCACATCGGATACGCTGTCGACGACCACGCCGACGACCCGCTCGCCGACGTTGAGTACGATCACGACGGTGTGCTGATCGTAGGCGGCATTTTCCAGACCGAACTTGATGCGTGCATCGATGATCGGAACGATACTGCCGCGCAGGTTGGTCACGCCCTTGACGAACTCGGGCACGTTGGCGATGCGTGTGACCTGGTTGTAGCCGCGGATTTCCTGCACCTTGAGGATATCCACGCCGTATTCTTCGCCACCGAGAGCGAAAACCAGGACTTCCATGTCCGCAGCCGCATCACGCGCTGCGTCGTTAGCAATGACTTCAGCCATGTCGTTTACTCCGTGTAACGTCATGTATGTATGGGATCAGGCCAGCGCTGCCCGCTGTACCTGGGTTTCGCTCTGACGCCCTGCGCGAGACAGCGCAACCACGTCGAGAATCAGGGCGACACTGCCGTCGCCGAGGATGGTGGCGGCCGAAATGCCGACCACCTTGCGGTAGTTGGTTTCCAGATTCTTGACCACCACCTGGCGCTGACCGAGCAGCTCGTCGACGAGCAGCGTGAAATAACGGCCCTCGCTTTCGATCACCATGACGATGCCGCGCAGCACATCGGACTGGGCGTTATCGATATCGAATACGCGATGCATCTCCACCAGCGGCAGATATTCGCCGCGTACGTAGACCAGCTGCTTGTCCTGGGCAACGCGCTTGAGTTGGTCGGCCTGGACCTGCATGGATTCCTTGATCGCGCCGAGGGGCATGATGAACACTTCCTCACCCACGCGAATGAGCATGCCGTCCATGATCGCCAGCGTCAGCGGCAGTACGATGCGAATGGTGGTGCCCTGGCCAAACGTGGAACGAATATCCACGTGGCCGCCGAGCTCCTGAATATTGCGCTTGACCACGTCCATGCCGACGCCGCGTCCGGACACGTCGGTCACCGCTTCCGCGGTGGAGAAACCGGGCGCGAAGATCAGCTGCCAGACTTCGTCATCGCTCATCGAATCGCTGACCGCGAGCCCGTTCTGGCGGGCCTTGGCCAGAATGCGCTCACGGTTGAGGCCGGCGCCGTCATCGGAAATATCGATGAGAATGCTGCCGCCCTGGTGTTGGGCGGCCAGCGTCAACGTGCCGGCCGCGGGTTTGCCGGCCGCCTTGCGCCGTTCGGGCGTTTCGATGCCGTGGTCGAGACTGTTGCGCACCAGATGGGTCATCGGATCCATGATCCGTTCGATCAGGCCCTTGTCGAGCTCGGTCGATTCACCCTCGGTGACCAGATTGATTTCCTTGCCGAGCTTGCTGCTGAGGTCGCGCACCAGGCGCGGGAAACGATTGAAGGCATAGTCCATGGGCATCATGCGCACGGACATCACGGCTTCCTGCAAGTCGCGCGCATTGCGCTGGAGCTGATTGAGCCCTTCCAGCAGGGCCCCGTGGGCCTCGGTGTCCAGGCCGCCGATGGTCTGTTCGAGCATCGACTGGGTAATGACCAGCTCACCCACGAGGTTGATGATTTCGTCGACCTTCTCGGTCGATACGCGCAGCGAACTGGACTCGGCCGACGACTTGCCGGTGGCCTTGGGCTTGCTCGCCGCAGCGGTCGCGGCCACCGGCGCAGCCTCGGCCGGCGCCGTCGCTTTTTCCTGTGTCCGGTTGTCCTGGGGCCTGTGCTCGCGTTCGGCCGCAACCGCCTCGCTGACGGCCTGGGCCACGACATCCTCGGCCCCGGCCCCGTCCGCCGCGGTATTGCCGGCCGGCTCTGCCTGGGCAGCGCCGAAGCTCAGCTGATCGGCATCGACCACGAAGCACAGCACCGATTCGATATCGTCGGAGGCGGCCGGCTGGGCCAGCGTCACCGTCAACGTATCGCCTTCATAGGCCTGGCTTTCGATGTCGCCGAACAGACCGAGTTCTTCGACGAGGGTCGAACACTTGTCTTCTGCGATACCGCTGATCATCACCGTCCGGATCATGCCCTCGGGCAGGGCCACCGGCGCGGGTTTGGCCGGCTTGGCAGCGGGCTTGTCGCCGGCGGGCGCGGCCAGCGCGGCGCTGCCCTGCTCGTCGAGCGTTCGCAGACGCTGGGCCATGTCTTCGTAAGCCTGCTGGTCGGGCTCTTCCGAGGCCCGATAGGCATCGATCTGGCCGGCGAGCACGTCGCGGCACTCTAGGAAGAGATCGATCGCGGTACGGTCGAGCACCAGCTCGCCATGGCGCGCGCGATCGAGCAGATTTTCCAGCAGATGCGTGGTTTCCTGCAGATGCGTGAAGCCGAAGGTACCGGCGCCGCCCTTGATTGAATGGGCCGCACGAAAGATTGCGTTGAGGTCTTCGCTATCAGGCGCATCGATATCGAGATTGATCAGCAAACGCTCCATCTCGTCGAGCAGCTCGTCCGCCTCATCGAAAAAGGTCTGATAGAACTCGGCGATATCTAGTGTCATGCTTGATTATTCCGCTTGCACTGGTGAGCGAACTGTCGTAAGGAAATATCGTTCGATCGAGGGCCGGCTTTAGGCCTTGATCGGATATAAGTGGCAATTCGTTGCCATTCAGCTCGATTGCCCCTCAACTTCAGCCTTATCCGCACCGGCCTTGACCACACTGGCCGGGGTCGGCGTTTGCGAGTCGGCGGACAGCGTTGCACCCACCGGCAGGCTCTCTTCTTCCAAGCGATGCTGGGCGTGCTCGTTGAGTACCAGAATGCTGATCCGCCGATTGGCAGGCGCGGCCGGTGAGTCGACGCCAGGCCGGCTCGCGGTCGCTGCCGCACCAATGACGCGTACGAGTTTTTCGGCCTGCATGCCGCCCTGGATGAGCGCACGCCGCGCCGCGTTGGCCCGGTCGGTCGACAGCTCCCAGTTGCTGTAAAGGCGATCGCCCGAGGCAAAGCGCAGGTCGTCGGTGTGTCCGGTCAATGTGATCGGGTTGGGAAACTCGTTGAGCTTGGGCGCGATCTTCGACAGCAGCGAACGGATATAGGGCGCCGGTTCCGCGCTGCCCAGCTCGAACATCGGCCGACGGTTGTCGTCGCTGATCTGAATCAGCAGCCCGTCCTCGACCACCTTGAGGCTGAGCTGCGAACTCAGATCGTCCAGGGCAGGATCGGAATGAATCATCGATTCCAGGCTGTTCTGCAGATCGCGCAGCGGCCGATGGCTGGGGCGGTAGTTGGTCGCATTCGGCGACGTCAGCGACACCTCGCCTTCCGAATGCATGGGGTCGTCGCCGCCGCCGGGGATGGCGCTGTTGCTGGCCGAGGCCTTGTCGCCCCCCATCATCGCCACCTTGAGCGGCGTACGGAAATACTCACCGACTTCCTTGCGTTCCGAGGCGCTCAGCCCTGACAGCAGCCACATGACCAGAAAGAACGCCATCATCGCCGTCATGAAATCGGCGTAAGCGATCTTCCAGGCGCCATGGGAGCCATGATTCGCCGCTTTCTTGCGGCGGATGACGATCGGCCGTTTATGCGGATCGCTCACGACGACGAGGCCTGGGCAGAGCCGCCGCTCTTGACGCTGCGCACATGCTCTTCAAGCTCGCTGAAGGACGGACGCTCGGTCGAGAACAGGGCCTTGCGGCCGAACTCGATCGACAGCGGCGGCGCATAACCGTTGAGGTTGGCGAGCAGCGTCACCTTGACGCTCTGCATGATCTTGACGACTTCCTCCACCTGCGAACGCACCCGCGCCGCCAGCGGACTGACAAAGCCATAAGCCAGCAGAATACCCAGGAACGTGCCCACCATGGCATGGGCGATCAGCGGGCCGATTTCAGAAGGATCGAGCGCGGCCGAACCCAGGGCGTGCACCACGCCCATGACCGCGGCCACGATACCGAAGGCCGGCAACGAGTCGCCCATGGCCGCCAGGCCGTGGGCCGGGATCTCGGCCTCGTGCTGGAAGGTCTCGATCTCGTGGTCCATCAACGCTTCGATTTCGAAGGCGTCCATGTTGCCGCTGATCATCAGGCGCAGGTAATCGGTCAGAAAGTCCATCACCAGCTTGTCTTCGACCAGCTTGGGATAGGCCGAAAACAGCGTGCTCTCGCTCGGGTTCTCGATATCCTGCTCGAGCGACATCATGCCGGACTGGCGCGCCTTGGCCAGCAGCAGATAGAGCAGGGTCATCAGATCGACGCAGATCTCCTTGGAGTACTGCGAACCACGCATCAGGCGTGGCAGCGTGCGCATCGTCGCGCCAATGCCCTTGCCATTGTTGGCCGCAACGAACGCGCCGATACCGGCGCCGAAGATGATGACGAGCTCGGCGGGCTGATACAGCGCGCCCATATGCCCGCCCACCATGGCGTATCCGCCGAGCACGGATCCGATGACGATGACGTAACCCACGAGTATTAGCACTGTCGCCTTCCCTGACTGGATATGGCCGTAAATACGGACCGGCAATCTCTAGGAAGTGTTAGCGGCCGACAGGCTGCGAGCTTGAATGAACCGATGCCACGAACTGGCACCAATAGCGCGGGCTTATCCCTTGGACGCGCGCTTTTTCGCCTTCTTGAGCGTCTTGCCGGCCCGCGACGGCGGCTGACAGATACCGCAGATGAAGTCCTGGTCCAGGCTATAGGCGCGGTTGACGAACTTGCCCTTGCAGCGGTTGCACACCGACAGCATCATCATGTCGCTTTCGAAAAAACGCACCAGCATCCAGGCCCGGGTGAGGCTCAGTACCGGTTTGCCATCCTCCTGCAACGGCGTCTGCTCGTTGTAGAGCCGATAGGCGTTGACCACGGCCTCCATGCGACTGCGTTCCTCGCGCCGGCGCAGATAGCGATAGGTGTTATAGAACAGCGAAGAATGGATGTTCGGCAGCCAGGTCACATACCAGTCGGTCGAGAACGGCAGCATGCCCTTCGGCGGCGAGACACCGTGGATTTCCTTGTACAGATTGATCAACCGTCGCCGGCTGATATCGGTTTCGGTCTGCAGCACCTGAAGACGCGCGCCCAGTTCGATCAGCTCGATGGCCAAGCCGATCTGCTTGGCTTCGTCTATGACGCTTTTGCTCGTAGTGCTCATGCGGCTCGTGATTACCCTTCGCCGCTACCGCTTTTGCGCTCGGCTTCGCGATCGGCTTCACGGCGCGGCTGCTTGCGCCGGGCGGGCACGTCGCCACTTTCAGCCGCCACCGGATCGCGGCGATCGCCGCCCTCGCGACGTTCGCCGCCGCGCCGATCGCTTTTGCGCTTGTTCTGCGACGACAAGAGGATGCCGGCATGCAGCCGCCGCATCTCGTCATCACGCGGCGCATTGACCAGCGCAAACAACTGCTCGGCGCTATCCAGCGAAAAATGGCAGAGAAGCTGGTTGCAACGGGCCAGCTTGGCCAGGTCGGCGACCGGGATCTGGCTGAGCAGATCCGCCATGTCTTCGTCGATCTTGAGCCGGAACATGGCCAGCTCTCGATCCGTATTGATCAAACGCTGCATCAGAATCAGATAGGACAGATTCAGATCGCGAACATCATCGAGTAGATGATCAACACTCATTCATGCCTCCCCTCAGAAGCGCCGTGCTGCACAAAGCGGCCTCTTGAATTGTGGGCGAATCGCCTGCTTTAAACGGCCGTCCTCTACGTGTGCGCCCTGCCTTTTCGCACCGACCTTGGATTATGTCCGTGAAACTTTCCACGTTTCAAATGTGAAAACGCACATTTCCCGGTTAAATATTCCCAAACACCATGATCAAAATGCTACAGGGCGCTGCAAAAAGCAAAGACGTACAGCGTCGATCTGTCGCCATTAGGCGACAGCCCATTATTCCATATTGAATTGTGTACGGGTAAGACGAGCACAAAACGGTCGTCTATGACGCGACCTGCGCTGAGTTCTACGCGTTCGCTTCGGCTGCGGTTTCCAGCCGGTATACCCAGGCCAGCAGCTCCGCGACGGCGAGATACAGCTCGGGCGGGATACGATCGTCGAGATCGACGCGCATGAGCAGACGCACCAGTTCGGGCGAACGGTGCACATGCAAACCGTGCTTTTGCGCGCGGTCCATGATGGCCTGGGCGATGTCGCCATAGCCCTTGGCCACGACGCGCGGTGCGTCGTCGTTTTCGCCGTAACGCAGGGCGACGACGCTGGCCCGGTCGTCGTCCATGCCGGACCGATCCAGTGCGCTCATGCCGGATTCGCCTCCAGCAACTCGACATAGGCACGGGTGAATCCGGCCTGTTCGAAGCGCTCCTTCAATTCGCCGGTGGCCGGCGAAACCGCAGCAGCGCCCCGATCGCTCGATGCATAGGCATAGACTTCGATACCGCCACCCGCAAGATTGAGTGCGACTTCGATCATGCCGAGGTGGGGCAGGTCGAGGCTCAGACGGGTCGAGAACGACGGTTGATCATCGGCGGCGTCGGGCTTGCCCCGGCCTGCGGCCCCGTCTTCGTTGTTTTCGTGAATCTCCCAACGCATGTCCACGCCCGGCCAAGCCGCGCCATGCCAGCGAAACACCGGATTGCTGAGCACGTCGAGCTGTTGCCGTACGACCGAGAACAGCCGCTCATCGACGACATCGCCGCGGCCGCCGTCGCTTCGCGACTGGGCGCCCTGCTCGAAGGCCCCGGGCGCCAACAGTGCGGTAGCGGACGACTGGGCCAGGGCCTGGCGCATACCCTGCGCCGGCGCGCGGTTCGACGACTGCGCGGACTCATTCGCGGCCGAGCCGGCCGCGGGCTTTTGATTCTGCGGTTCCTGGAGCAGCTCCGACAGCGGGCGCTGGCCCTCGAACCACTTGCTCAGATGCGATTCGTAGAACAGGCCGCTGTGTGCGACCTGCTGCCCCAGAATGGAGGCGAGAATAGGCGTGGCCGGCACGCGTGCAGCCCCGAACAGGGCGGCCGCATGCGCTGGCGTGGTATGGGCAACCGGCGCATCTCGGCGGGCCAGCAACGATGCGATCAGCCCGCCTTCGCGGCTGAGCTGGGCACGCGCGGATTCCCCCGTCTGGCCCGCACCCGCTTCGGGCCGGGCCGCCGGCAGGTAACGTGCGCTCTGGCTGATTTCACGCGTGGCCGGCCTGTCGGCTGCCGGGCGTGAACCCGGCCCGCCTGCCGCGGCCTCGTCGGCCGGCGCACCGCGCCCCCGCAGGCCGTCCGACGCCGTACCCGGCGTGGGTCGATCGAAACCGTCGGTTCTTACGCTGGCCACGGGGTCGACCGGCCCGAGCGGAACATTCACCCGCGCACCGGTAAACCGCGCCATGTCCGCACGGCGCCCGAGCACCTGCGGCAACAGCGTATCGAGCATCGGCGTGATCGTGCTCACAGCAGCATCATCGCTTGAACGTTAGAACCGGCACGACCGGCGCTAGCCGATCGCGGCCTTTTCGTAGGCGTTCTTGACCCGCCGCTGCGAGCGCGCCTGACAGATGGCGCCGGACAGTTCGTCCATACGCTGCTGCAGGCGATCGCGCAGCTCCTGTTCACTGGCCGCAATCTGGATCAGCACGGCACGCTTGGCTTCACGAAAGGCTTCGTTGACGTTCACGTCGTACTCGATATTCATCAGCGTTTCCACCTGGCATAGGTGTTCGCTTTTCATTTCGACCAGATCTTCCCACTCGCCGGCGACCGCGATCTCGATCATCCGCTTGTTGAGTTCCAGAAGGGCGGCGTAGCCGGCGACGATGTCCTGTTGCTGCTGATTCATGGTCTCAGGCCTGCTGTAGCGAAGGGGCGGATTGGACGGCGGCGATCGAGGGCATGGCCGGGGCGGTGCCGATCTGCTTCCATGCCGAACCAATGTCATCGAGCAGTGTGTCCACGTGCGCGATCTTCGAGGCATCGCTATCGATATTGGCACGGATCAAGGTACGGGTCATATAGTCGTAAAGCGAATCCAGGCGCTCGGCAATCTCGCCGCCGCGCTCGATGTCCAGCGCCGCGCGCAGGCCCAGTTCGATGATATCGATGGCCTTGGACAACGCCTGGCCCTTGCCGGCCGAGTCGTTCTGGGAGATCGCCCACTGCGCACGCCCGAGAGCGCTGCGCGCGCCGTCGAACAGCAGTACGATCAACTGGTGCGGGCTGGCACTCATGGCGTCGGTTTCGACGCCGAGTTTCTTGTATGCACTTGCCGCGCGATTTGCGTAAGAAGCCATGAGCGTTCCTTGCTATTAATGCCTAATCGCTCGATTTGTTGAGCGATGCGAATTGCTGGGTGAGGTAATTGCTGGTCGAGTTGATCGACGCCATGATCGAGTCGAGCTGCACGAACTGCTTCTGATAGCGCGCGATGGTGGAATCGATCGACTCCTGTTCGCGTTCCATGCTTTCAGTAAGATTGTCGATACGGGTTTTCATGCCGTTGCTGGCCGATTGCAGCAGCCCCTGTTCGCCGGCGACGGCATCCAGCGTGGATACCAGCACCTTGGACAGGCCGCCGCTTTCGTCCTTGCCGGCCAGCAGCTGACCGACATCGGCGAGGTTGTTCGCCAGCGCCTTGTCGAGCTTTTCGTCGTCGATCTTCATGGTGCCGTCGCGCTGCAGGCTGACACCGATTTCAGCCAGGCTGGAAAAGGCACCGCCGCTGATCGCCGTATTCAGTGCGCCGCGCACCCGCGTTTCTGCGGTACGCGCGGTCGAATCACCGAGCAGGACGCCGCTGATCTCTTTTTCACTGTCAAAGGCCGTGAGCTTGTCGGACAGCGTATTGACGCTGTTATAAGCCTTGACGAACCGATCCAGCGCCGCCTTCACCGAGTCCGTATCGCGGGTGGCGGTCAGCGACTGGGGCTCGCTGGTGGTCTTGCTCAGGGTGAGGGTCACGCCTTCGATGGCTTCCTCGACCCGGTTCGTCTGGCTGACGATCTCGATGCCGTTCACCGAAAGCTTGGCGTCACGCGCGGCCACGGTCTGGTTCATCGCACCGCTGCCGGCCGTGCTGTCGTAGTTGAGCAGGTCGCCCAGCGGCGTGGAACCGTCGCCATTGTTTTCGGCCACGCTCACCGAGATCTGCGAGGCAGTGCCCGTGGTGTTGGAGGACAGCACCAGCCGGTAGGGGGTGCCGCTGCCGTCGTTGACGATCGACGCATTGACGCCGATATCCGCGGCGTTGATCGCATCGCGGATGCCGGACAGGCTGCTGTCGGCGTCGGCCAGATCGATATCGACCGTTTCGCTGACGTTGCCGGCCCCATCGCCGAGCGAAAGGGTGATCTTGCCGCCGCTGCCGATCTTGTCGTCCACGCCGGCCTGGCCCGCGCTGACCAGCGACTGGCTGCGTGCCAGCTGCTGGACTTCGATGCTGTAACTGCCCGGATCGGCTTTTTCGTTGGCAACCGCCTTGAAGGCATCGCTATCGGTGGTGGTCTTCACGCCCTCGTAGAGGCTTGCCTTGCCCAGCGCTTCGGCGGCGGTCTGGAAATTGGCCAGCGAGCTCTGAAGGGTGCCGTAGGCAGACAGCTTGGTGTTGTAGCTGCTTGCCTGTCGCTGCAACGGAACCAGGCGCTGCTGCTCGGAGCTGCGCAGCCCGTCGAGCAACGAGCTCAGATCCAGTCCGGAGCCGATTCCGAGTGACGATGTAATAGCCATGGCGTACCTGCGAATAACACGTGCTCGATACAACGAGCTGGGTTGCAGAGCCTATCGGCGACGGCGGCCCAATCCTTTAACGTATGAGCCGCCTTGTGAAACTTTTTTTGCCGCGCCCGCCCGCAGGCCGACGAAACAAGGCTTTCAGGGCGTGGTGGACCAGCGCCGGCCGCCTTCGACGGCCTTCTGGCCCTCGGGGCACTCGACCTGGCGTGTCGAATAGGTACGCCCGCTTTCGCCTTCGCAGCGAGTGGGCCGATCGGGCTGGCCGTCGTAGCCGTTCAGCTGATAGTTGTCCGGCCAGTAGTTGGACGGCCAGTGCTCGGTTTCCGGCTGCACATAGATATGCACGCCTGCATCCGAATCGTCGTGCTTATAGCGCGGATGCGGCGCATAGCCGTGGGCGCCCGTTCGCGGCTGCGCGGCTTGCGGCTGAGCGGACTGCGCCCATAGCGGCGACAGACCGAAGAGCGTCAGCCCGAGAATCAGCGCACCCGCGCCGGTAGCGATTGGATTGAGACGTTTCATCCCGGGATTAACGGCTGCGTGGTTTCATTCTTGAGCCGACCTGCCTCGGCTGTCAGGGTTCGTCGCCCGAGCGATCGCGCCGGTCGGTGGAATCCTGCTTTTCACGCCATTCTTCGAGGCTTTCGCTGTGTTTTTTCGGGCCCGGCGCAAACAGGCCCGAGAGGGCGCGACCGACGTTGCGATTGAATGCACGCACGTTGTCGTAGATGCCATCGGCGCTGTGCTGCGAGCCGAGCCAGCCCGATATCGTGCGATGTGCCGTCTGCAGCCCCACTGTGCCGGTATCCACGACCTGCTCGACGCTTTCCTGGCGACGACGGAAGCGATTTCGCGCGCTCACCAGCAGGCCGGCATCACCATAGCCGGCGGCCAGCACCCGAAAACGTTCACGGGTGTCGGCAATGGCCATGTTCAGCCGTACCGCCGCGACGATCACGGCCACGAAGGCGATGGCTACGGCGGCGATGACGATCATGAGCCGGTGGGATGAAAGATATCCAGATGCGCTTCGACCCCCTGGGCAGCCAGCTGCTGCTTCATTTCGCGCGCGACGATCTCGTAGACCCGTCGCCGAATCATGCGCGGGGCCACGCCCACCAGCGCCGCGCCCCAGCGTGACCGCGCCCGGGCCAGGGTCATGGGGTTGATCACCTCTACGATGATGCGACTGCCGCTGACCTCGGCGAGCACCCCGGCCAGTTCCTCGTTGGCGTGTTCGAGATCGTGCGCGAGCTGCGCGATCTCGGCGTTGAGCGCATCGAGCCGACGATAGGCACGCCAGAGCAGATAGCCCGTGGCTGCCAGAGCGAGCGCGAATACGATGCTGATACCGACTGCAAGCGTCATGGACCGTGTTCCTGACCGTGCCAATAGTCGATGTCAGTGTGACGCCATCCATCGCGCCATGGCAACTGTCGTGCGCCGCAGCACTCGGTACACTGGCGGTATTGGCTTTTCGTGGGATACAACCATGACGACAACGCCCGAAGCCCGGGATCTCGAAGGCTGCCGGATCGGCGTGCCCGAGTCGCGCCAGCTCGACCTGTTCGCCGACATGCTCGAACGTCGCGGCGCGCAGACGCTGCGCTGCCCGCTGGTGGATATCCGCGACACGCCGGACCAGGCGCACGTGCGGCGCTGGCTCGACGACGTGATCGACAACGGCCTGGACGAGATGATCTGGCTGACCGGCGAAGGCCTGCGCCGTCTGCGCGACTTTGCCGAGCGCGACGGTCAGGCGCGACTGACGGCGTTTGTCGAACGACTCGGTCAGGCCCGCGCCATCACCCGCGGGCCCAAACCCGTACGCGAGTTGCGCGCGCTCAAGCTGCGCAGCGATGTAGCCGCCACCCAGCCGACCACGGCCGGGGTGATCGAAGCGCTGGCCGATGCCGATCTGGCCGGCCATCGCGTCGGGGTCCAGCTGTATGGCACCGACCCGAACACCCCGCTCATGGATTTTCTTGGCGACAAGCAGGCCGAGGTCAAGGCGGTGGCGCCCTATGTCTATGCCGACGAGACCGAAACGCCGCAGGTGCTGGCCTTCATCGAGCGCATCGTGGCCGGCGAAGTGGACGCAGTGGCATTCACCAGTTCGCCGCAGATCAAGCGGCTCTACAAGGTCGCCCGGGCCCACGAGCAGGCCGAGGCGCTCACGCGCGCCCTGAATGGGCTCTGCGTAGCCGCCGTCGGGCCGCTCGTGGGCGAACGCCTCGAAGCCGAAGGCGTGCAGGTCACGCTCATGCCCGAAAGCAACTATTTCATGAAGCCGCTGGTGCGCGCGATGGTGGCCCACTTCAAGCCGGCATGAGCGAGTAAGATCGCGTTTCGCCCACTACTCAACGCTTCCCATGGCCAAGAAAAGATCCGCCCTGCCCGTTGCCTGCGCCCTCGGTCTACTGGCCCTGCTGCCGTTCGTCGCGGGCCTCTATCATGCCTACAGCGGCTACTCGCTGGATGCCCGCACCGCATTGCGCTGGCTGCTGCCCTATCTGGCCACCATCGTGGCCTTCATCGGCGGCGTGCAATGGGGGCGCATGCTCTCCGCCGGGCGCGCCTCGGGGCTGGACATGACGCTGGCCGTTCTGCCGGCCATCATTGCCTGGGGCGCGCTGCTCACGGCGGCCCCCTGGCGGGCCATCCTGCTGATCGCGGCTTTGCTGTTCGCCTGGCTGATCGACGAACACGGCGCCCGGCGCGGCTGGCAGAGCCGGGGTTTTCTGCAGCTGCGCCGGCTGCTCACGCTCGTGGTGACGTTCTGCGTGGTCGCGATCGCCTGGCGCGTCGCCCGTGGCTGACACGGCCCTGGCGCCGCTGGCAATCACCGAGCATACGCTCGCAGCCAACGACGGCGGCTGTTGCCGTGTGACCACGGTACGCGCCGAAGGCGTCGCGGCCCGTGCGCCGGTGGTGCTGGTATCGGGCATGTTCACCGGCCGGCGCTTCTGGCTTTCGGACAAGCAGATCGGCCTGGCCGCCTATCTCGCCCGGCGCGGCTACGCGGCCTTCATCGTTCAGCGCCGGGGGCTGTCCGACTCCCCGCCCTGTAGCGCCCGTGCCGGGCTGATCGACCATGTGAAATACGATCTGCCCGCCGTACAAGCCCATATCAACGCGCGACATCGCCAGCCTGCATTCTGGATCGGCCACTCCTTCGGCGGCGTCATGTGTGCGCTTGCCTGCGCGCGTTATCTGGATACGGACAGCATCGCGGGGCTGGTACTTTTCGCCAGCCAGTTCGAGGTCGGCAAACGCATGCTGGACTGGCCCGCCAACCGCATCACCCGGGGTCTGGCTCGCCTACTGGGTTATTTTCCTGCCCGCGCGGCGGGCCTGGGCCCGGAGAATGAACCGAGTGCGGCCTTGCTGGATGCGACCCACTGGGTCGAGACCGGGCGCCGAAACGCCTATCTACGTGACACCCTGAGCCGTATCACCCAGCCGGTGCTCGCCGTGTCGGGGACGGCCGACCGGGTCGACCCCAGCGCAGGATGCCGACGTTTCGTTGGGCATTTTTCGAGTACCGACACCCGGTTCGAGCAGGCCGGTATCGCCACCGGCTACAGCATCGATTTCGACCATCCCGGCGTCGTGGTGAGCAAGCCCGCCCAGGCCGAAATCTGGCCGCTCGTGGCCGACTGGCTGGACGCACGTACAGACATGAAAAAGCCGGCCTGAAAACAGGCCGGCTCAAGGTCATCCCTGCGGATGGCAGCGGCGCTCAGGCGCCGATCAGGCTCTGGCCGCAGACGCGCAGCACGTTGCCCGAAATACCGCCGGCGCCCGGCGTCGACAGGAAGGTGATCGCTTCGGCCACGTCCCGGGGCGTACCGCCCTGCGACAGCGACGACAGACGACGGCCGCCTTCGCGTACGCCAAACGGCATTTCGGCGGTCATGCGGGTTTCGATGAAGCCCGGCGCCACGGCGTTGACGGTGACGCCACGATCGCGATCGGTGGCACCGCGGCGTTCCACGAAACCGATCAGGCCGGCCTTGGTCGCGCCGTAGTTGGTCTGGCCGCGGTTGCCGGCGATACCGCCGATCGAGCACAGGCAGATCACGCGGCCGTGCTCGTTGATGACGTTTTCGTCGTTGAGCAGCGCATCGACCTTGATGATGGCCTGCAGGTTGATGCTCATCACCATGTCCCAGTAGTGATCGGGCATGTTGGCCAGCGTCTTGTCGCGGGTCACGCCGGCGTTATGGACGACGATATCCACGCCGCCGAATTTGCTCTGCAGGAAATCGGCGATCTGGCGCGGCGCATCGTCTGCGGTGATGTCCAGCGGCAGGGCCGTGCCGCCGAAGCCGGCCACCGTTTCCTCAAGCGTTTCCTGATCCTGGGGGATATCCAGGCACACCACGCTCGCGCCTTCACGTGCCAGACGCTCGGCAGTGGCCGCACCGATACCGCGGGCACCGCCGGTGACCAGCGCGACCTTGTTCTTGAGCGGCTGGGTGTCGGGCACGGCGTCGGGCATGCGCCCGGCCTTGGTCACCGTCAGCGGCTGGCCGTCGACAAAGGTGCTGTAGTCCGAAAGCAGGAAGCGCAGCGGCGTGGCCACGCGATCTTCCGCGCCCGGCTCGACATAGAGCATGTTCGCGGTCGACCCGAGCTGGCCGATTTCCTTGGCCAGCGAGCGCACGAAGCCTTCCACGGCGCGTGCTGCGGCAGCGGCGGAGACACTCTCCATCGCAGACGGCAGGCTCGACAGCACCACGATACGGGCGTTGCGCGTGAGCTTGCGTGCGACCGGGTGGAAGAAGTCGTAGAGCGCGTTGAGTTCGGCGACATCGGCCATGTTCGTGGCATCGAAAACCAGCGCATCGAACTTGTCTTCATCGCCCGGGGTGGGCTTGTCCGCGCGCTGCACGTTGGCGCCCGCGGCTTCCAGCGTGGTACCGATGCTCGCGATTACGCTCGCGTTGGCCGTGGCACCGGTCAGAATCTTCTCGTTGTCGAGAAAGCGCTCCTGGTAGGCGCCTTCGTCACGCGCGAGCTCCGTTGGGGTCGGCAGGCCCAGCGTCTTGATGACATTACGAACCGTCGAGTTCGACGACGCCCGGACTAGAAAATCACTCATTTCGACTCCTCGATTGATTGGCGCTGACTCGGCCCAGAGCCGGTCATCGTGCACCGCAACATGATTAGGTTTAGGGCACCCGCTTGTCAAAACAAGTCGCATAACGCCTTATTTTTGGCAAAAACGGGCGTGCAGACAGAGGCGGGTTGCGCGCT
This sequence comes from Salinisphaera sp., assembly GCF_002729955.1. GTDB lineage: Bacteria > Pseudomonadota > Gammaproteobacteria > Nevskiales > Salinisphaeraceae > Salinisphaera. The sequence goes on from NZ_PBYA01000053.1 coordinate 49,385, forward strand.
GGCAGCGATCGCGTTTTCAAGCGGTCCGGCCTGCGTATTGCCACCCCTTGATGTAGCATCGGGTGAGCATCGATTTTTCGAGCGCGTAGATCGCGCCCGCAATGCGCCGGCGCACGGCGCACGAGGCTTGCAGCCCCATGAATCGCGACGACGATCGCCTGCCGCTGGATTCGCGTACCCAGGCCGTGGTCGATGGCCTGCCCCCGGATGAACGTGAACACCTGCAGGCGCTGATCAGAAAAGCGGCCCGTCACCAGCGCACTCTGCTCGAAACCGCGCTCGACGAAGCCGTGGGCATGGTGCCCTCACCGCTGCGAAAACGCGTGCAGAAACTGTTTTTGGGCTCCTCATGAGAAACCTGGCCACCCAGGCGGAACTGGTCAAACTCGCGCGCATTCTGCAAACCGAAACCGGCGAACTCGAACATCTGGACTACCTCGAGGCCGAACGGCTGCGCACACTGCGTGAAGGCATCACCGAGGCGCTTTTCGAAAAATTCCGGCCGACCTTCACCGGCTTCGCCCGCCTGTCCTCGATCGTGCCGTTGGCGATGAGCGCGCGCATAGCCGAGCGGGTGCTCGGCCCGTTGTTGGCGGGGCGTATTGCCGGCGAGATGCCGCCGGACAAGGCAATCGATATGGCCGGGCGACTGTCGGACGATTTTCTTGCCGATACCTGCCTGCATATCGATCCGGTGCGCGCAAAGCCCATCATCGCCGGCTTTCCCGTGGATCGGGCCATCGCGATCACACGCGTGCTCCTTGCACGCGGCGAGACCATCACCATGAGCCGGTTCGTGGACGTGCTGCCCGAACACACCCTGTTCGCGGCGACCGACGCCATCGAGAATGAAAGCGATCTGCTCGAGATCGGTTTTTTCGTCGAGAACAGCGCCCAGCTGGATCGCGTGATCGAACATCTGAACAGCGACCGCCGCGAGGCCATCGTGGCCGCGGCGGCCAGCGAGCAGCTCTGGCCGGAAGTGCTCGCCACGCTGCTGCGCATCGGCCAGGACGCTCGCCTTGCGATGGCCGAACTGGCCATGGCCCAGGATGCGGCCATACTCGACTCGCTCATTCGCGCAGCCGCCCAGGACGATCTGTGGCCCGCGCTTTTGCAGATCGCCGACGAAATGCCGAGCAGCGTCATCGGCACGCTCGCCCGCGAACCGGCCTTTGCCGACGCAGGCGTGATCCGCAGCGTCATCGACTCGGTGATCGCCAACGACCTTTGGGCCCGGTTTCGCAACCAGACCCCGGCCATGGGCGCCGAGCGCCTCGCCCGCGTGCTGGAGGTGGCCGCCAACGAGCGCAAGCCCTTCCTCTGGGAGCTGGACCGGCGCCTCAAAGCGGACGACGCCGATCGCGCGGCCCTGGCCGAGGCCGTTGAACGGCTTTCTGGCGAAACGCGACAACGCGCGCAGGCCGCCTGCGACAAGGGTCTGCTCGCCGACACGCTTGCCGCAGCCGGTTCCAGCAATCCAGGCAGCTCGCGCTGAATCGCCGGGCGCTGGCCGCGCTGGCCTGTCCCGAAGCCCAACCATAGCGCCGGCGCGCATGCAGGCCGCTTACCGGCCTAGCCGTATTCGGCTTCGACCTTGTCCACTTCGGCGATGTATTCCTGCATCGCCTCTTCGCTGCTCTTGCCTTTCATATCGGCCCAGGCCTGCCATTTGTAGCGGGCAATCGGGTTGAGCATACCCGGCTTTTTGCCCTGGACGTCACCATCGGTCGCCTGCCGATAGAGCGCATACATCTTGAGCTTGTAGTCGTTTGAAGGCTTGAAACCACCGTCTTCGGGGGCATTGCGCACTTTTTCGACGGCTTCCTGAAAACGGCTTTCCAGATCGGACATAGAGACAAGACTCCTGTTTTCGGATTAATGCGTGACCGGTGCCAGACGCGGTGCCAGCCACTCATGGATCGCGGCATAGACATCGTCGTGATGCACCAGCGCGAAGTGGTTCATTCCGTAGAAGATGCGCCCATCCTGATCGCGGGGGTTAAACCGCCGATCCGGCGCATCGGCATGGCCGACCGCGCTCGACACGGGCACGAGCAGATCGCCGAACCAGCGGCCGACCGGATCGTCGCCGCGTCGTCCCAGGGTCGCCGCGACCAGAAAATGGCCGACGTGATCAGGCGAGGCGAGCGCCTCGGGCGGTGTGGGCCGGGCCTGCGTATCCTGCTGCCAGTCTTCGTCGCGAAGATAGCCCAGACTGAGATCCTTTACCCCCGCACTACGGATTTCGCCGAGCACGGACAGGGGCCGCGTATACGACAGCCGTGTGAGCGTGTGGGTGACCTGGCGACCGAGACGCTCGAGCGGTGCGCCAAGATGCGGCGAGCCCAGCAGCACCAGGTCGGCAAGCGTATCGACCCAGTCATGGCCCGCCTGCTCGGCGTAGTGGCAGGCGCTGCGCGCGACCAGCCCGCCCATACTGTGGCCGACGATGGTCAGCCGCTCGATCGCGGTCGGATAATGGGTGTGCAGCGCCTGCAGCAGCGCCGCGAAATCGCGCCCGTTCTGGGAAATATGACGGCCGCTGTTGTAGCGAAGACGCAGCGCCGTATAGCCGAAATCGCGCGTCAGGCGCTGGCCGAAGTCGTCGCGACCGGCCTGGCGCCATTGCTGGTCGTTCATGCCCAGACCGTGTACCAGAATCACCACACGTGAACTGGGTTCGGGCAAGGCAGCGCGCAGGCCGGCCGCACTGGCCTCTATTTCGCGCCCGGCATCGTCGACGAGCGTCATGGTGAGCGCGAGCTCGTTGTCGCTGCGTTCGAGATAATCGCCGAATGCGCCGTTGAGCGCGCTGTGAACGCCCAGGGCGAGGCGCTGCGGCATGTCTCGTTTGCGCCCGGGCACCAGCGTTTCGGCCAGCCCGGCCATCTGGCGCACACCAAAGAAGCTAAGCCGCCCGATATCGCGTACGCGCCCGTAGACGAAATCGCTGCCGCGGCCAATCGGACGGGCCGGCGGAGCCAGGCGGCTGACGGTGCGGGTTACGGCCTGATGGATACCGTTGACGATATTCACCGAGCCGACGAACGCATCCGAGGCCATGGACAGACCGCCACGCAGCCAGACGCCGCGATCGGCAGCGGTGCGCGGCGCCAGGGGTTGATGCACCATCTCTGTCGCGCGTGATGCTTGTCTTGTCGTTTTCGGATCAGCCATACAGGTCAACCTCGACATTGCCAGGACAAGGTACTCAAGAGCTGGCCGAGCGCGAGCAGATGGCCACCGAGAATGGCCTTGCCGGTCACCAGCAGCGATACGGCGATATCGCGATCCGGATCGGCCCAGCCGAGTATGTTCATGAACCCCAGGTGGCCGTAGGCGCTACCCGTCATCGGCCCGTACAGGCCGAACGGGTTGACGCCCAGCATCAGCCCCTCGCTGTAACGCATGGGAATCTTGAGCGTGTGGTCATAGCGCAGGCGCACCGCGGGCTTGACCGCGCGTCGGATCGTGGCCTGCTGCATGACCTGACGGCCTTCATAGCGGCCGCCGTCCAGCAGCATCTGATAGAAGCGCGACAATTCTTCCGCCGTCGAATAGAGGTTGCCGGCGGGAACCACGGCATCCATGAAGTAATCGCGATTGGAAATATCGACCACTTCCGAGAAATCGGCCGACAGCGCCTGTTTGGCAAGCATGGAAATCGGAAACCGCACCGGCTGACCGGCGACATAGTTTCTTGCCACCCGCGGGCGCGAACGGCCATCCAGCCCGTAGGTGAAATAGCGCATGCCCAGGGGCTGGCGAAAACGCGTATCCAGATAGTCGGTGAAGGACATACCGGTTACACGCCGAATGATCTCGGCCAGAATGAAGCCGCCGGTTATCGCGTGATAGGCCAGGCGCTTGCCGCCGTTTTCCGCCGGCGCGGCGCAAATCAGTTCGATACAGCGCTCCCAGTCGAGCAAGGTCTCCGGGCCATCGGCCGGGTCCACGTCGAACATGGGGAATCCGCCCTGATGCGAAAGCACCTGGGCGATGGTCGTACGGTCCTTGCCGCCGCCGGTGAACTCGGGCAGGTAATACGACACCCGATTGTCCAGATCGACACCGCCCTCTTCGGCAAGCTTGTGCATCAGCATGGCGGTGACCGCCTTGCTGGCCGAGAACAGACAGATCGGGGTATCGGGCTCGGCCAGACGCGCGTGCGGCCCGCGGCTTTCGCCGGGGCCGCCGCCTTGTGCATAGCCAATGGATCGATTCAGCACGATCCGCCCGCGCCGACGAAGACAGAAAGTCACCGCCGGAAAAGCGCCCGTCCGGTAGAGCGCTTCCACGCTCGACCAGATGGAATCGACCGCGCCTGCCGTCAGCCCGACACGCTGGGGCGCGACTTCGGCGGCGGCATCCACACCCGTGATCCGGGCAAGACTGCCGTCGCCGACGTCGACCAGCCGGGCGCCGAGCAAGCTCCGCGTCATGAGGCGATACGCAAATCCGCCGGCCGGCCCTCTTCACGGCGCGCCTTTTCAGACAGCGGGTTTGCCAGGTATTCCTTGCTGAAGTCGTCGGTCAGCAGCACGTCGTAGCGCAGGCGATCGTATTCGCGAATCTGCTCGGCCTGATCGGCCGACAGCAGCTGCTTGGACACCGCGCTTTCGAGCTGCTGCTCGACGGTTTCGCCTTCGATCTCGCCGTGCTTCACGCCGCGCAGGAAATCGCTGTAGAAGCTGTCGACTTCATGGAGTTTCTCGAAGGCGTTCATCAGACGACCCGTCGGATCATTCTCGTCACGACCGATGTAGAGGTCATAGCTCATGCGCTTACCGAACGGCGTATCCAGCTTCATGTTGAGCATCATGTCGCAAACCGCGGCATTCATCGAGTCGGTCGGGCCGGAGAAACGACGACCGCTGGGCAATGCGACGAGCTTGAGCACCGGACGCGCGCCCTTGATCGGGTAGTTGCGCACGAACTCGTGGAACGCGTTCTCGATCTCGTGCAGGTGGTATTCCATCGCCCAGGTGGCATGCACCTTGTCTTCTTCGGTGCCGCCGTTGACCTCGTAGCCCTTGAGCGTGGCCGAAGCCATGTAGAGATGGCTGAGCACATCACCCAGACGCGCCGAGGTCGATTCCTTGAGCTTCAGGGCGCCGCCGAGCGTGCCCATGGACAGATCGGCGCAGAAGGCCAGCGCGGCCGAGAAACGCTCGAGATGACGGTAGTAACCGCTCATGGCGTTGTCGACCGGCGCCTTGGCCAGACGCGCGCCGGTGATGCCGAGGGTGAATGCACGCACGGCCCGGTTCACGGAATAGCCGATATGCGAGAACAGCAGGCGATCGAACTCCTGCAGCCCGGCGTTGAAGTCCGGGTTGTGGGCCGCTTCCATCTCGCTATAGACATAGGGATGGCAGCGAATCGCGCCCTGGCCGAAGACCATCAGGCTGCGCGTCATGATGTTCGCGCCCTCGACGGTGATGGCCACCGGCAGTGCCTGGTAGGCCGCTGCCAGATAGTTGCGCGGACCCATGATGATGCCGCGACCGGAATGGATATCCATCGAGTGGGTAATGACCGTACGCATCATCTCGGTGGAGTGATACTTGATCATCGCCGTGACCACGCTCGGCGTGCAGTGATCCACGCCCGACGCGGTGAGGTTACGCACGTTCTCCAGGATGTAGGCATAGCCGCCGATCACGCCCAGACCTTCACGCACACCTTCGAAGTTGCCGATCTCGGTGCCGAACTGGCGACGGATACGCGAGTAGGCGGCGGTGATGCCGTACATGCCCTTGCCGGTGGCCGTGGATAGCGCCGGCAGCGAAATACCGCGGCCAGCCGACAGGCATTCGACCAGCATGCGCCAGCCCTTGCCGGCCTTGTCCGGCCCGCCGATGATCGAATCGATCGGCACGAATACGTCTTCGCCCTGAATCGGGCCGTTCATGAACGTCGCACCCGGGAAGTGGCGACGACCGATCTTCACACCGGGCGTATCGGTGGCCAACAGCGCACAGGTAATGCCGTAATCGACCGTGTCGGGATCACCCAGCAGGCCGTCCGGATCCTTGAGCTTGAAGGCCAGACCCATCATGGTGGCGACCGGCGCGAGGGTGATGTAGCGCTTGTTGAAGCTCAGCGAAAGCCCCAGCACTTCCTCGCCGTCGACGGTGCGCTTACACACGATGCCGGTATCGGGCATCTTGGTCGCGTCCGAACCCACTTCCACGCCGGTCAGCGCGAAGCAGGGAAGTTCCTTGCCCGAGGCAAGACCCGGCAGCCATTTTTCCTGCTGTTCCTTGGTCCCGTAATGGGTAAGCAGCTCACCCGGGCCGAGCGAGTTCGGCACCATCACGGTCACCGCCGCGGTCAGCGAGCGGGTCGCGATCTTGGCCACCACACAGGACTGGCCATAGGCCGAGAAGCCCAGGCCGCCATGCTTCTTGGGAATGAGCATGGCGAAGAAGCCGTTGTTGCGGATGAAGTCCCAGACGTCCTCGGGCAGATCCTTGAGTTCGAAGTTGACCTGCCAGTCGTCGATCATGGCGCACAGCTGTTCGGTCTCGTTGTCGAGAAACGACTGCTCTTCGGCCGTGAGCTTGGTCAGCTCGAAATCGTGCAGCTGCTTCCAGTCCGGACGGCCGCGAAACATCTCGGCTTCCCACCAGACGTCGCCGGCTTCGAGGGCTTCCTTTTCGGTGGGCCCCATTTCCGGAAGGATCTTGCGGAATACGCCGTACAGGCGCTTGGTCATCAGCGCGCGGCGCAGCGGCACCGTATTGAAGATGGCCAGCGGCACGCCAATCACCACGGCGGCCACGGCAACACCGATCGGGCCGAGCACACCGACTGCCCATAGCGCAGCGACTGCGCCCACCGTCACTGCGGTGAATACAGCAAGCGACACGCCACGGTAGAGCAATGTCCAATACAGGCCGACCAGTACTAATGCGACAATGAGTGCTGTCATGACTATGGCTTCCATCTTGAACGGGTTGTCATCACCACATATGCCCCTATCTCACTCGGGCAACTCAGCGAATCCCGTTTTCGAAAAAGAATTGTTTTCAGATCATAGCAAGACGACTCGGCTCGTCAAGCAGGCTCAAGCACGTGAAAGAAACAGAACCCAAATCCTCCAGTCGTAAACCGCGCCGGCGCGTTTATCGCGGACTCAGCGCAGAACAGCTCAGAACTCAGCGCTATCAGCGACTTATAGCCGCCGGAACCGATTTGTTCGGAGAACGCGGCTATGCAGCCACGCCGATCGAGGCGGTGTGTTCGCATGCCAAGGTATCCACACGGCATTTCTACGAACAGTTCGAAGGCCGCGAGTCGATCCTGCATGCAGTGCACGCGGAGTTGGTGCAGCGAATGGACCAGATCGTGCGCGCATCCCTGAGTGAGACAGGCACGCCCTTGACCCAGCGGGTGGCCGATACCATCGAAGCAGCGGTGTATTTCCTGCTCGATGACCCGCGTCGTGGCCGTATTATCTGTATCGAGGCCGTGGGCGTATCCGAGGTGATGGAGAAAAAGCGCCGGGAAACCACGCACCAGCTGGCCGAGATCATCCGTCGCTATGCCGAACTGATGGCAGAAAACGGGGTCATTCCGGCACGCGACTACCACCTTCCCTCGGTGGCGCTGGTGGGCATGTTCAATGAGCTGATCGCCGAATGGCTGACCGAGAACACCGGCCTGAGCGCGGCCGAGATGGCGCGCGAGGCCAAGATTCTGTTCCGGGCGATGATCTTCGGCGCCCAGCATTACGAAGCCACGCAATCCGGCGACGACGATTTCGATACCGCCGCCACCGGCGCCGCGGGCTGACGCGCCGCCCGCAGCGGCTACGACGGCGCGCAGTCGCTCGCCCAACTGGCAGCGAGGCGCAGCAGCGGCTGCTGCGGATCGCTACCGGCCGCCGGCGTTGTCTCGCCACGCTGTGCGGACAACGCCGGCCGACCGGGCCGGCCGCGGCTAAAGGTTGATGTCGCCGTCGTCCAGCGCCTCGCGGGTGGCGTCGTCGATCGGCTCGTAGCGATCGGCGCCGCCCTTGAGCATATAGACCGGTTCGTCGCCCTCGGGGCTGTAGGCCTGCTTCTTGAGATCGACCTTGCGGTATTTCATGGTGCCGGTAACTTCCTGCTCCGGGCGCAGGCGGATGAACACCGGCACGGCGTAGTCGGGTAGCTCATCGCGCAGATGGCTTACCAGCGCGCCCCAGTCGATATCCTCCAGATCGCGTACCGGCGTGATCGCGGCCATGCCGGCCCGGCCATCGCTGTGCGGCACTTCCACGCCATAGACCACCGATTCCTCGATCTGGCTGAAGGCGTTGAGCGCATTCTCGACCTGGGTGGTGGCCACGTTTTCGCCCTTCCAGCGGAAGGTATCGCCCAGGCGATCGACGAAGGCGATATGCCGCATGCCCTGCCGGCGCACGAGATCGCCGGTATTGAAGTAGCAGTCGTCCTTCTTGAACACGCCGCGGAATAGCTTCTTCTCGCTGGCTTCGGGGTCGGTATAACCCTCGAAGGGCGCGAAATCGGTCACCTTGTTGAGCAGCAGCCCGGTTTCGCCCTTCTTGACCTCTTTCATGCGGCCGTTGTCGTCGGTGACCGGCTCCTCGGTTTCCGGGTCGTATTCCACCACGGCGAACGGCAGCGGGCAGAAGCCGGCCGTGCGATCCATGTTGAAGCCGTTTACGAAGATCAGGTTGCCCTCGCTGGCACCGTAGAATTCGCAGACCCGGTCGATACCGAAACGGGACTTGAACTCGTCCCAGATGTCCGGCCGCAGGCCGTTGCCGATTACGGCCCGAATGGAATGGTTGCGGTCGTTTTCATGCGGGTCGGCCTGCAGCAGATAGCGACACAGCTCGCCGATGTAGCAGAACACCGTCGCTTTGTGGTGACGCACATCCGGCCAGAAACCGCTCACGCTGAACTTCTTCGCGAGCGCGAAGGTCGCGCCGGCGCACAACACCGACGACCACGACACCGTCAGGGCGTTGTTGTGATAGAGCGGCAACGGGCAGTAGAAGCGGTCTTCCGGGGTCAGACGCAGGCCGGCCATGCCAAGGCCCGCGCCGCCGCGCAGCCAGCGTACGTGGCTCATGCGCGATGCCTTGGGCATGCCGGTGGTGCCCGAGGTGAAGATATAGAAGCAGGTGTCCTTGGAGGAAACCTCGGCGGCGTCGTCGAGATTGCCGGTCGGCTGGTTCGCCGCCTCGGCCACGAAATCGGTCCAGCCCTCGGGCGGCGGCGCGGTCGCCGCGCGGCTGTTGCTGGACACCAGCCACAGCGGGTTGAGTTCGGCGATACCGGACTCGTCCCGAATCTCCTCGAAGGCATCGAAAAGCTCGTCGCCCACGAGCATGGCTTTCGGCTTGACCGTGCTCAGGCTATGGGCGAGCACATCGCCGCGCTGCTTGGTATTGCACATGGCGGCAGCCGCACCGAGCTTGGCCAATGCGGCCACGATGAACAGCGTTTCCGGTCGGTTGTCCAGCAGCACGCCCACCACGTCGCCTTTTTCTATGCCGCCCGCCTTGAGCGTGCGCGCATAGCGGTTCGCGTTGGCGTTGAGCTGGGCATAGGTATAACGCTCGTTCTCGAAGGTGATCGCGTCATGCTGCGGGCTTCGTCCGGCATGGCCTTCAATCAGCGTCGCAATCGTGATGTTGTCGCGGAACCTGGACTTGAGCAGGATGCCCGCGCCCATGAGCAGCCGGTCGACCCCGCTGAGTTTGTCGGCGGTGGGTTTCAACACATCCCAGACACTCAGCGTGTCGCGCTCGGATTCACTCATCGACCGGTCTCCTCGTGGGTCAGGTTTCTGTATGTAGAAACGATATATTTTCGGCTTTATCAGCTTAACAGCACGACGCGCGCTCGGGCAGAGCCCACGCCCTAGCCACCGCCGGGCAACGGGCGTGCAGAGGCCGAATCCAGCGGCCGGCAGTCCTGCCAGAGGGCCTTGCCATAGTCGCTCAGGTGCACGCTAAAGCGTTGAAGCCGGGGATAAAGCCGCATGTCGCGGCGGACACGATCCATGGTGTTTCGCAGCTGGGTATCGGCCATCAGCAATTCGTACTGATCGGCCAGGCGATCGTCTTCGGGCCCCGCCTCGAACACGCCCAGAGCCAGCAGCTCGCTCATGTACTGCGGTACGTAGTCGCGCAACAGCACGCCCGCATCACGCCCCAGCGAGCTGGCGTTGGACAGCACCACCACGCTCACCGGCCCGGCCGGCAGACGGCCCGCGGCGATATGACACAGCGGCGCGATTTCGCGATCGGCCAACAGCGCCAGCATGGCCACCTGATCGGGTACGAGGCGTGCCAGGGTCTGGCGATACATCCATACCCGTGCCGCTTCCGGATCGACGCCGCGCGACTGTGCGATCAGCCGCGCCATCATCTCGCGCGGGGCCGGGCCTTCAACGGCCGCAGCGCGCGTGCGCCCGCTATCGGGTGTGTCGTCCGACATGGAATCCAGACGCTGCTTGAGCTCGGCCATGGCCCAGGTTTCGGCATCCTGAAAACGACGAACCGCAGAACCGGCCACCGGCCATTCCTCGGCCGCACGCGCGGCCTGGCGCAAAAACTGGAACGCTCGCGGCGTTCGCACCGTCAGATTCTTCCTGCCCGCCATCGTCTATCTCCAAATCGAGTCGGCCGTGCACCGCACGGGCCCTGTACTCGGCCTCATCCCAGGCCGGTCACGCTGCCGAAGCGTTCCATGAAAACGCTCGAGAAAAGCACGATCAACTGGAACCAGCCCACGGCCAGCCCCAGCGCCGCGCCCACCGCGATCAATATCCACTCGTCTTCCTCGAACGCCGGTCGCAGCATGCCCTCGAACTGGCGCGGCGTCAGGCTTTGCAAACGCGTGACCAGGGTCTCGCGTATGGCCATGGCGTCTTCGGCATAGCCGGTCATATGCGATAGCGTCTGCGGCATGCGCGCCACGACTTCGGCCACCGCGTCGGCCTTGATCTGCTCGTATTCCTCGCTGCCCCACGTCCAGTTCACGAACGGCCGGGCCACGCTCGCACTGGAGTCGATCGCACGCTGTACCTCGGTCTGAACCAGCGCGAACAGTTTATCCGCATAGGGGCCGGTCAGAATCTCCTCGAGAATATTCGCCGGGGTGAGGATCTGGGTGGCCACGAGGTTGCCATAGTCCGCGGCGACTTCCTGCTGGCGCTTGAAGAACAGTCCCTGAATCTTGAAGCCGAGAATACGAAAGCCGCGCTTGGGGTTGAAGATCATCTTCAACGCCAGCCAGTTGGTGGCCCAGCCCACGAGCAGCCCGAACAGCGGCAGCAGCCACCAGGCCTGGAAAAACACCCAGATGAGCATCTGGATCAGGCCGAAGGCAAAACCGAAATAGGCGCCGGAACGGCCGATGAAGATGAATTCGTTGCGCCCGGTTTCCAGAAAGATACGGTTGAGCAGGTTCTTTTCGCGCACCAGTACGCGCGTGATCATGCCCTTGAGATCGAACATGTAGCGCACATTGCTGCGCACTTCGTTCATCAGCTCACGAATGATCGTGGGCGCCTGGGCCCGTACGCGCCGCTTGACCTGGCTGCGCACCACCAGCGGCAGCGCCTCCCACAGCGTGGGATGGTGGCGATACATCACCGTATCGGTGATCTCGTCGGTCAGCTCGATCATCGGCGCTTCGAGTTCGTCTGCCACGCGAGCCGGGTCCAGCCGAGCGAAGATCTCGTCTTCGGTAATCAGCGATTCGGTGATGGTATCCACCGAAATGCCGGTCATCTTCGAGGCCTTGCGCGGCACGATGCCCTGCCAGCCGAGCCACGGCTTGAACGGCCCGATGAACTCCACGGGATAGAACATCATCTTGATCGCGACGACGTTGGTCACATAACCGACCACGGCGCTGATCACCGGCATGGAAATATATTTCCAGGTTTCGACACTCAGATAGAGAAAACTGCCGTCCATGCATCGGTGTGGCGCCTATCGCGGGACCGGCGCCATGCTCCTCGAACTTGTCGTCGTTATCATGATCCGTTCAGCGCTGGCGGCGTATCGTCGCCGTTGTCATTGCGCGATGTCGATCATAGCAGCCGCACACCTTCGCACCGCCCGCTTCGACACACAAATACAAAGCGATCGGTCAGCCGGCAGTCCCTGCCTCGGGCGCACCGTGCAGCCGCGCATTGATCCGCGCCAGTTCGTCGAACCCCAGCACCCCGGCCGCCGCGCGCAGGCGCAGCCGTGCCAGGGCATGGTCGTACCAGGCCTGCTTGCGATCGGCGCGCCGCTGCACCAGCCCGATCTGCGCATCGATCACGTCGAGCACCGTTCGATTGCCCAAGCGATACCCCGCCTGGGCCGCCTCGAGCGCCGTCTGGCCGGAGGCGATGGCCCGATCCAGGGCGTCGAGCCGGCGCTGCGTGGCCTGGACGTTGCGATAGGCGGTGTTGATATCGATGAGTAGCTGGCGGCGTGCCGATATCACGTCCAGGCGGGCCTGTTCGGCGTTGTATTCGGCTTCGGAAACCGCCGCGCGCGTGGCGCCACCGGCAAACAGCGGCATTTCCAGTTCGACCCCGACCGAGCGGGTTTCATCCACCAGATTGGCCTGCCCGCCGGCGCCCAGCGGAAACAACTGCTCCTGCCGCCCCACGCGCCCGACCAGATTGACCGTGGGCAGAAGGCCGCCGCGTTCGGCGCCGATCTGTTCGCGGGCCGCGCGCCAGGCCGCTTCCGAGGCGGCCACCCGGGGCGAGCGTTCCAGCGCCACCGCGAGCCAGGCGTCGCGATCGCGTCCGCTGTTGTCCACTGCCGGCATGGCCTCGTCCACCTCGATACCGGACAGCGCCTGCGGCGAGCGCCCGGTCAGCGAGATCAACGCATCGCGGGCGCTGGCCAGTTGGTTCTCTGCATCGATGGAATCAACCAGCGCACTGTCGAGGCTGGACTGTGCCTCCTGCTGATCGGTGATCGGATCCAGACCGGCGTCGTAGGCCGCCTGGGCCCGGTCGAGCTGGCTTTGAATGGAGCGCTGCTGTTCACGCGCGGAGTTCAAGGCGTCGCGGGCGGCCAGCACATCGAAATACGCCTCGGCCACCCGCACGATGAGCATTTGTTCGGCGCTGGAAAGCGACAACACGGCCTGATCGCGGCGGGCGTTGGCGGCGTCCTTGTTCTGCCAGGCCGTCCAGTTGAACAGCGGCTGGGTCAGATTCAGCGAATAGCCCTGCTGATCGGAGGTGGTCGGTCCGTCGTTGCCGCCGAAAAAACCGGCGCCGCCGCCAAAGCCGCCATCACTGCCTTCCGGCGACTCGAAGGTCTGCTCCTGCTCCACGCGGGTATAGCTGGCGCTGGCCGATAACGACGGCAGCAGCTGCCCGCGTGCCTGCCGATAGCGTGCGTCGGCCGCTCCGGATTCGGCGCGCGCGGTGAGCAGCTCGGTGTCGTTGCGCAGGGCCTGGTCGTAGGTATCGAGCAGGTTCTGGGCCGCCTGGGCCGGCAGCACGCAAGCCATGGCCAGCAGCGCGGCATGCATCGCCGGCCCGCGAGCGCGACCTAGCCATCGTTTCATGCCGTATCTCCGCGGCGTTTCGACACGCGCTCGCCCACGCGCGCCCCGAGCACGAGCAGGCAGGGGGTGAGCACCAGCGTGAGCAGCGTCGAGAACATCAAACCACCCACGATGGCCGTGGCCAGCTGGGTCCACCACTGGGTCGAGGGCGCGCCGAAGGTGATCGAACGGCCGACGATATCGATATTCATCTGCAATACCATGGGCAGCAGGCCGAGAATCGTGGTCACCGTGGTCAGCACCACCGGTCGCAGACGTTCCGCGCCGGTCTGGATCACCGCGTCCCAGGCATTCATGCCCGCCGCGCGATTCACGTTGTAGGTGTCAATGAGCACGATGTTGTTGTTGACCACGATACCGGCCAGCGCGATCACGCCGATACCGCTCATCACGACCCCGAACGGCTGCCCGGCGATCAACAGCCCCAACAGCACGCCGACGGTGGAAAAGACCACCGCCGACAGGATCAGAAACGACTGATAGAAGCTGTTGAACTGGGTCAGCAGAATCACGCCGATAAGCGCGACCGCCACCCCGAAGGCCTTGGATAGAAAAGCCTCGGCGTCGCGCAGGTCTTCGTCCTCGCCCTTGAAGGCGATATCTACGCGCGGATTGAGCTGGGCGGCTTCGACGTGATCGCCGATCCAGGCGCGCAGGGCGTTGAGCTGGTCGGCGACCAGGGCCCCTTCGGCCACCCCGGACTCGATCGTGACCGTGCGCTGGCCGCCGGTGCGCTCGATATTCTCCACCTTGGGCGCGGCCACGCGGGTGACGAAGTTGGAGACGGGAACCTGACCGCTGTCGGTCTGCAGACGCAGATTGTCCAGCGCTTCGAGGCTGCGCGAGTCCTCGGGAAAACGCACGCGAATATCGATTTCGTCGCTGGCGTCGTCGGGCCGGTATTCGCCGACCTTGACCCCCTGGGTGACCAGCTGGATCGCCTGCCCGAGGGTGGACACATTCGCGCCGTAGCGGCTGGCCTCGGCCCGGTCGACATCGATACGCCATTCCAGCCCCTGGCTGGAACGGGTGTCCTGAATATCGGTGAAACCGCCCACTTCGGCCATGCCGCGGCGGACGAAATCGGCCGCCTTGTCGAGCGCGGGCATGTCGGGGCCGGAAATCTGCAGTTCGACCGGCTTGGCCTGAGTGGGGCCCTGGGCCTGCTCCTGAACCTCGGTACGAATCCCGGGAATGCCGGCAATACGCTCGCGCACGTCGGCCATGATCTCGCCGGCCGGCCGGTGTACGCCCCAGGGCTCGAACTCGAGCTGGATCTGGCCAATCACGTCGTCGGCCGTGCCCTGGCGAAACGATTCCTGGCCGGCGCCGGTGCGCGTATAAACCGACGCAAACCCGGGCATGGCCAGCACCCGATCCTCGACCTGGCGCACGAGCCGGTCGGCCTCCGTCACCGATTGCTGGCCGCGGGCATGAATCTGCACCACGGCGTTGTCCGGCGAGATATCGGGAAAGAACTCCACGCCCTTGCCGAACTGGCCATAGGCAAAGATCGCGACAAAGAACAGCACCACCGCGCCGATCGCGGTCTTGCCCGCGTGACGGGCAAAAAACGACAGGGTGGCCACATAGGCCCCGGTCGCGCCGCGCAGCTTCTGGCCGGGCTGCCATACCGCCTCGGCCCCGCCCGGCGCCGAACCGCCGATCACAGCGCCCAGGGTCGGCACGAAAATAAGCGCCATCAACAGCGACGCACTCAAGACCGCGATCAGCGTGATCGGCATATAGCGCATGAACTCGCCGACCACGCCCGGCCAGAACAGCAGCGGTGCGAAGGCAGCCAGGGTGGTCGCGGTCGAGGAGATGATCGGCCAGGCCATGCGCTGGGCGGCGTGCATATAGGCCGACATGCGTGTCTCGCCTTCGGCCAGGAAGCGATCGGCGAGTTCGACCACCACGATCGCCCCGTCCACCAGCAGACCGAGCGCCAGGATGAGCGCGAACAGCACCACGATGTTCACCGACAGCCCGAGCGCAGCGAGGGTCAGAATGCCCAGCAGGAACGAACCGGGGATCGATATCCCAACCAGCGTGCCTGCTCGCAGGCCGAGAATACCCACGATCACGATCATCACCAGCAGAATGCCGCTGATGACGTTGTTCTGCAGATCGCCCAGCAGGCGGGTGACGTCTTCGGACTCGTCCTGCGAGAAATTGACCTGAATCGCCTCCGGCCAGCTCTGTTGCAGGCGCTCCACCGCATCCCGCACGGCCTGGTTGGTATCGATGATGTTGGCACCGATACGCTTGGTGATCTCCAGCGCGAGCGTGGGCTGGCCGTTCAGCCGGGCGAAGCTTTCGCGGTCGGCAAAGGCGCGGCGCACGGTCGCCACGTCGCCCACGGTGACCACCTGATCGTCGGCGCGCTTGACCGCGGTATTGCGCAAGGCGGTGAGGTTGTCGATCACCCCCGGCACCTTGATCGAAAACCGCCCGCTGCCGGATTCCAGCGCGCCCGCGGGCACCAGCTGGTTGTTCTGCTGGACCGAATCGAAGACCTCCTGCAACGACAGGCCGTAGGTTTCGAGCTTGAGCGGGTCGATGTTGATCTCGATCTGCTCTTCGCGGTCGCCGGCGATATCGGCTTCGAGCACGCCGGGAATGGCCTCGACTTCGTCCTGTACATCTTCGGCCAGCGCGACGAGCACCCGTTCGGAGACGTCGCCGTAGAGGTTGACCACCAGCACCGGGAACAACGCCACGTTCACTTCGTTGACGGTGGGTTCCTCGGTATCGCCGGGCAGGTCGGCCTTGGCGATATCCACCTGGTTGCGCACATCGTCGAGCGCATCGTCGGGGTCGAAGCCGGCCTCGAATTCGAGGATGACGCTGGCGTGCCCTTCCGAGGCGGTGGCGCTCATCTCCTTCAGGCCTTCGATGGAACGCAGCTCCTGCTCCATCGGCTTCACCAGTAGACGCTCGGCGTCCTCCGGCGAGATGCCTTCATGCGCCATCGACACATAAATGGTAGGAATCGTGATATCCGGCGACGATTCCTTGGGAATGTCGCGATAGGCGATGCCGCCGGCGATCAGGATCACGATCAGACCGAGCACCACCGTGCGCGGCCGCGAAAACGCGGCGGCGATCAGCGCGTTCATGAACGCGTATCGGCGTCGTTCGCAGCCGGCTGCGCCTTTTCGCCCGGCGCCGCGGCCCCGGCCGCCCCAGCCGCGGCATCGGCATCATCGACGATCTGCACGGCATCGCCGGCGCGTACGAACCCCTGGCCGCTGGTGATCAGGCGCACGCTCTCCGGCAAGCCGCCCAGCCAGAGCCGCTGGTCGCTGCTCTTGACGATATCGGCACCGTGAAAGGCCACGCGGCCGTCCTCGCCGATCGTCTTGATGCCCATCTCGCCGGCTTCGTCGAGGGTGAGCAGATCGGCCGCCACCTCGTGGGCCTCGACCTGTTCCAGCGGCAGGATGAGCTTCGCCGAGGCGCCGGAGACCAGCCGCCCGCCGGGATTGTCCACTTCCAGCTCTACCGGATAGGTCCGGGTGGCCTCGTCGGCCTCGGTGGCTACATAGCGCACCCTGCCCTCGACCGTGCTGCCGTCGATCAGGCGTGCCCGGCCCGGCTGGCCCGGCTCAACGAAAGCCACGTCCTTTTCGGCCAGATCGCCGCGAACCACGAAGGGGTTCTGTTGAATGACGCGGGCGATCTCGTCACCCACGGCAACATAATCGCCCACTTCCACCGGCCGTGTTTCCAGCACGCCGGCAAACGGCGCCCGAACGACGGTGTTGTCGATATCCTGCTGGATGTTGGCCAGCTGGGCCTGGGCGGCTTCCAGATCGGATTTGGCCTGGGCCAGATCGGTTCGGGTCTGGTACCCCTTTTCCGACATCTTGCGTACGGCTTCGTACTGCAGCCGGCGCTGTTTCACCACCGCCCGGGCTTCGTTGCGCGACGCGCCTCGATCGTCGAGGGCGATACGTGCGAGCACCTCGCCCGCCTCGACCCGGGCGCCACGTCGGGCGTTGACCGAGTCGATCCGCCCGGCCGTCTGCGCCCGCAGGGTCACCGCCCGATCGGGCGCGGTCCGGCCGTTGAGCTCGACTTCGCGCCACACCTGTTCGGCCGTCGATGTCCTCACCGCCACGCTCACGGGCTGGGCCTGATCGGCCTTGGGCGCGGCTTCGCCTGCCGGTTCGTCGCCGCCGACCATGCCGGAGGCCAGCCAGGCCGCCAGCGCGACCACGATGACCAGCACGATCCAGATCGGACGTATCGTGGGCATGCGGCTCATGGCTTCTGCTCGTGTGAAACACCGTCCGAACGTTCGGCAAGGCGCTCGATCAGCTCGCGAATGGTGTCCCGCGCCGTGTCGATGAAGTGATGCATATCCGCCAGTCGTGTCTGCGCGCCTGCCCAGTCGGCCGGCAATTCGCGCTCTGCCTGTTCGAGCGATGCGCTCATGGTGCCCATGCGCTCGACATATCCCTCCAGCAGGCGCAGGTAATGCCGCTGGGCCAGCTGATAGTAATCCTGACGGTCGCCGGGCACCGCCGTGGCTTCGAGCACGCCGAGATTGCGCAGTATTCGCGCGTTCGTGCTCACGCTCGCACGCGATACCTGCAATTCCCGGGCCAGCCCGGCCAGGCTCGCCGGCCCGTCATGGATAATGAAATAACCCAGAATCCGCCCGGCAATACGCGGCATGCCGTCGCTCTGTGCAGCCAGACCCATGCGTTCGATAAAGCCGCTAACGGCCTGGGGCGTATCGCTCATGGCGTGAAAGCCTATCGCTGCCCGATCGTTCAATCAATACTGAACGAAACGAACGCTCTGCGCTGCTTGCATCCGTACCGGGCTACGGGCCTATCGTTTGCGCTCGTTCAGCTACCCGCGCCGCGCGACGACGCCACAGGATGATTTATGGATTGGCTTTCGATGATCGGCGACACCCTTTACACCATTGCCGGCATGGGCTGGAAGATGCTCTGGGCGCTGGTGCTCGGTTTCGCAATTTCCGGTGCCGTACAGGCCTTCGTGCCCAAGCACCGCATGGCACGGGTGATGGGCGACGATGGCCCCGCATCCCTGGCCCGGGCCGGCTTTTTCGGCGCCATCAGTTCATCCTGCTCTTATGCCGCCGCGGCCATGAGCCGCAGCGTGTTTCTGCGCGGCGCCCATATCACCGCCGCCGTCGCGTTCATGATCGCGGCCACCAATCTGGTGATCGAACTGGGCTTCGTGCTCTGGTCACTGATGGGCTGGCAGTTCGTGGTCGCTGAGTTCGCCGGCGGTATCGTGCTGATTGCGATCATGGCCGTGCTGATGAAGAGCTTCGGGCCGACCCGCGCTTTCGAACAGGTGCGCGAAGCCGAATCCGATCAAGCCGAGGCAGGCGACGACGACACCGTACCCAGCGTGCTCAGCCTCGACGGCTGGCGCACGGCCGCATCACGCTTTGCCATGGACTGGTCGATGATCTGGAAGGATATCGTCATCGGTATCGTCGTGGCCGGCACCGTGGTGGTCTGGGTGCCGCAGAGTTTCTGGCAGGCGGTGTTTCTGTCCTCGGGCGATCACGTCAGCTGGCTGCAGATGATCGAAAACGCCCTGGTCGGGCCGCTCGTGGCCGTGTTCAGCTTCGTATGCTCGGTCGGCAACGTGCCCATGGCCGCCGCGCTGTTCAACGGCGGCATTTCCTTCGGCGGCGCACTGGCCTTCATCTATGGCGATCTCATCGTCATTCCCATGCTGCTGGTCTATCGCCAGTACTACGGCACCCGGCTTGCCCTGCAGCTGGGCGCAATCCTCTATATCGCCATGGTGCTCACAGGCTTTCTCATCGACGTGGTATTCACGCTCGGCGGCTGGGCACCACAGGCTACCGCCACGGCGGTGGGCTCCATGACGTTCTTCAAGCTCGATTACACGTTCTGGCTGAACCTGGTGTTCATCGTGGTCGGCCTCGGGCTGTGGCGGCTGTCGAAGCAGGCCAAGGCGCCGGCCCATTGCTGCCACCACCACTGATGCCCCCGGGCGCCGGCGAGCCAATATGCCCGTCGCGCCGCGCGTTACTTTGCTTCAAACCGGGCCAGCGCCGAGGATGGCCGACAACACATCGCATCACCGGACCCGGCGATGAGCAATGACACCGGCGGTATAGACAAACCGACGCCCAAGGCATGGTTTCACGTGCCCGAGCACGGCGAAAACAGCAACGTGGAAACCCGGCTGGCGAGCCTGGAAGGCTATCTCACGCCCAACAGCCGCTTTTTCGTACGCAGCCACAACCCGACGCCGCGCATCGATGCCAGCGAATGGCGCCTGCGGATCCATGGGGACGGACTCAGCCGGGCGCTGGAACTCGACTACGCCGCGCTGCGCGCCATGCCCCAGGTCGCAGTCACCCGCGCCATCGAATGCGCCGGCAACGCGCGTGCCTTCTTTGCCGAGCGCTACGGCCAGCAGGCCGGCGGCGCCCAATGGCATACCGGGGCCATCGGCGTGGCCGAGTGGTCCGGCGTACGCCTGCGCGACGTGCTCGAGCGGGCCGGCATCACCGAGGCAGCCCGAGATGTGCTCCCCGTCGGCCTCGACGAAAAAGGCTTCGCACGGCCGCTTCCGGTCGCCAAGGCCATGGCCGACGATACCCTCATCGCCCTGACCATGAACGGTGAGCAGCTGCCGCCCGATCACGGTTTTCCGGCCCGGCTGGTGGTCTCCGGCTGGCTTGGGGCGGCCAGCATCAAATGGCTGGGCGAAATCCGGGTATCGACCCAGGCGTTGCATACCCACTGGAACACGCGCGACTACACCCTGGCCGGGCCCGACTATCCGGCACAGCCGCCGGCCGACGGCATCCCCATTACGACCATGCCGGTAATGAGCGTGATCGAACTCGACTGGAACGCCGAGCTGCCCGCCGGCGAACACACGCTTCGCGGCCGTGCCTTTTCGGGCGAAGGCCGGGTGTGTCGCGTCGAGTACGCCGTAAACGACGCACCATGGCGCGATGCGCACCTGGAGACACCCAATATTCCCGGCGCCTGGGTGCGCTGGGCCTTTAGGTGGCAGGCAACGCCCGGGCCCCATGTGGTTCGTATTCGCGCGACCGACGAGAACGGCCATGTTCAGCCGGAATCGGTGCCCTGGAACGATCACGGCTGTCTGTACAACGCGGTCATCGCCCACCCGGTTCGAGTCGGCTGAGACATCGGCCGCCCGGGGGTTTTAGCCCTGCGCTTCGCCCCCATGATCGAAGCTCGACCCGCCGGTATTCGGCGGGCGCCACCCGTTCGAGAGATATCGATGCCCCCAGACCCCACGAATGCCAGGCCGCCGGTCGAAGCCGTGATCTACGACTGCGACGGCACACTCGTCGACAGCGAATTGCTCAACGCCCGCGGCGTGGCCGAAATGTTCGAGGCCGACCACGGCATCGTCCTCGACGCACGGGCGATCGAATCCGAATTCAGGGGCGGCCAGTTCGAGCAAATGATCGATACGCTGGCCGAGCGTCATGGCGTGGTGGTCTCGGAAGATTTCACGCCGCGCTATCGCCAGCAGATGATCGATCTTTTCTATCGTGAGCTCGAACCCATGCCGGGTGTACGCGCCGCGATCGAGGCGATCGATCTACCCCGCTGCGTGGCCTCGAGCGGGCCGGAGAAAAAGCTCGCGGCCGCCCTGGATGCGACCGACCTGGCCCGTTATTTCGGCGACTACGTTTTCAGCGCCTACACCATTGGCGTATGGAAACCCGAACCGGACTTGTTCCTGACCGCGGCCGCCGCGCTCGACGTGGCCCCGGAGCGCTGTGCGGTGATTGAAGACAGCGACGCCGGGGTGGTCGCCGGGCACCGCGCCGGCATGCAGGTTTTCGGCTACGACCCGCACGGCGCAATAAGCGAACACCCCGAAATCGCCCTGACCCGCTTTGCTCATTTCGACGAGCTGCCTGACCTGATCGAGGCCCGCCGCGCGAGCGACACCGCCCAGGGCTGACCCGCCGGCCTTGCCGCGGTTCGATCTGCGGCGTCAGCCCTCGCCGAAGTGCCAGTACTCGATCGCACGGCGTACGCAGAACACCGGCACGGCCTGCTCGTCCACGGCTCGCACCAGCGAATCGGCCTGACCGCCGTCGAGCACGAACATCAGCTCTTCGGGTTCATCGGCCTGCTCGAAGAAATGCGCCGAATGGGTATGGCCGCTATGGCCCGTGCCCTGGGCATCCACACGGCGCGTGCTGTGCTCGATTCCATGCTGTCGTGCCAGTTCCGCCACCGTATCCAGTACCGGTTTGCCGTGATGGCGGCGCGAACGCGGCGCCATGAATATCAGTTCGAAGCCTTTCATTGTCTGCTGCTCCTGTTCAGCGTCCGATCTGGCGCAACAAGGCGACTGCGCCCATGCCCAGACCGGTCATCGCGAGCGAGCCGGCCACATGCGCGGCGATGCCCACAAAGGCCCAGCCCAGCCGCCCGCTCTGGATCTGGGTGAATATCTCCGCGGAGAAGGTGGAGAACGTGGTCAGCGCACCGAGAAAGCCGGTCACGATCGCCAGTTTCCAGAACGGCGAAAGTTCAGGCAGGGCGGCAAACGTGGCGATCGCCATGCCGATCAGCCCGGCGCCGAGCAGGTTTGCTACGAGCGTGCCGAGCGGCAACGCCGGGAACAGCGTGTTGAGGGCAAGACCCAGCGCCCAGCGCAGATTGGCGCCACAGGCCGCACCGAGCGCGATGGCCAGAATGGAAACGGGTATGGACATTCGTGTACCGGACCATGAACCGAAGTCGCAAGGTTACAAGCATGAGCTATGGCTGTCCTGCATGTATTCGACGAAGACGACCGACGCCCGTTCACCCCGGATTCAGGCCGCAAAAGTAATCGTGAATACCCAAGGCGCAACATCGCCTGGATCTACAAACGACGAGGAGAACGCATGTACAAGCAATTTGCCATCGCCACGGCCACCGCCCTGGCGCTGACCGGCGGCATCGCAATGGCCGATACGGCCACCGATGCGGATACCGCCACGGGTACGAACGCGGGCGTGAATGCCGATGTCGGCATCGATACCGGTGCCAACACCCAATCCGGTACGGCCGGCGGCATGAATGGCACCGACGGCACGGTCGGCGGTCAGGCCGGCGGCAGCACGTCGATCGGTGTCGATGCGGATACCGACGTCGATACGTCGACTTCATCCGACATGGACGGCGATATGGACAACGATACGGGCGTGTCGTCCGATACGTCGGCGGCCGCCAAGGCCAACGCCGGTACCGATACCGATACCGATACCGATACCGACGATTAACCCTCGGTCGGCAGCAAAGAAAAAGCCCGTGTCGCATGCGACACGGGCTTTTTTTATGCGAGCGCCGGGCGGCCTCGTTCAGCCGTGGTCAGTAGCCCACCATCATATGGCGCGCATACAGGCTGTAGAACAGCCACAGCGTACCGCCCACCATCACGAAGATGGTAAACACCGAGAACAGCACCGATATCGTGTTCCAGCGCTGTTCCTGAGACATATCCAGATGCAGGAAAAACCGCAGATGCACGCATAGCTGCAGGATGGCGGTCACCGCGATCACGAGCAGCATCACGCCGGACGAAAACGCCTCGTAATACACCGCGCCGAAGGGAATCAGCGTAAGCACGAGAGCGAGCAGATAACCCGTGATATAGGCGCCCGCCGTGGGTGCGTGGCCGGGGGTGGCGTCGTCGGAATGGCTCATGCGCTGCCTCCTTGAATCAGTCCGGGCAGATAGACGGTCGAGAACACGCAGATCCAGACCAGGTCGAGAAAGTGCCAGAACAGGCTCAGCCGTGCCAGACGCGAACCGATGGCCGGCGTGAGCCCGCGCAGCGCGACCTGCGCCACCATGGTCAACAGCCAGATCATGCCGAAGAACACGTGCGCGCCGTGGGTGCCCACCAGCCCGAAATAGGCCGACAGGAAACCGCTGCGATCGAACGAGGCGCCTTCGTGGATGATATGCACGAACTCGCTGACTTCATGCCAGAGAAAGAAAGCCCCCAGCACGAAGGTGGCCAGCAGCCAGCCGATGATGTGGTTCTTCTTACCCTGGTGCAGGCTGACCATGGCCAGCCCGAAGGTGAGACTGGATGCCAGCAGGGCCATGGTTTCCAGAAACACGCCATGCAACGAGAAGATCTCGCCGGGGGTCGGCCCACCGGCATATCGCTGCGAGAGGTTCACGTATGCCAGAAACAGCATCGAGAACAGGACCACGTCGCTCATCAGGTAGGCCCAGAAACCGAAGTTGACTTCGGTATCCGCCCGGGCTGCGGCGCGAACGCGGTTGAGATCGTGGGATGGGCTTGACGCCATGAACTATGCCTCTCGAATACCAGTCGATCGTGATCGGTCGCGCATCAGCCCGGCAAACCGGACGTGGCTCGCGTGGTCGGCTCGACGAACTTGCCCTGCGGCGTGCGCTCGTCGCCGTACTCTTCGATGTATTGCAGATGTTCGAATACACCGCCTTCCTTGAGGCGACGATGGAACGCATCCTCGTCGGCTTCCACCTCGGAGGCCGGAATCACGAACTCCGTTTCCTCGTTGAAGCTGCGCACGATCACGGCAGCCACGGTGCCCAGCACGCAGAGACCGGCCAGCCACCAGATGTGCCAGACATAGGCAAAGCCGAAGACGAATGACAGCGCGGCGATCACGATGGGCAACGGCGTCGACTTGGGCATATGAATATCCTCATACGCCGCCGGCCGTTCATAGGCCCGGTTGTTGACCTTCATTTCCATGAACGCATCGCGATCGCGCACCTCGGGCACCACCGCGAAGTTGTATTCCGGCGGCGGCGACGGGATCGCCCACTCGAGCGTACGCCCGCCCCAGGGATCGCCGGTCAGGTCGGCGTTCTTCTCGCGGTCACGCCAGCTCACATAGATCTGCATGAACATGGCGAAAATGCCATAGGCCACGATCATGGCACCGATGGCCGCAATCACCAGCCAGAAATGCCAGGCCGGGTTGTCATAGGTGACCATGCGCCGCGGCATGCCCATGATGCCGAGCATGTACAACGGCACGAACGCCACGTAGAAGCCCACGAGCCAGCCCCAGAAGGAATGGCGGCCCCATTTCTCGTCGAGACGGAAGCCGAACACCTTGGGGAACCAGTAGTAGAAGCCCGCCAGCAGGCCGAACATCGTGCCCGGGATCAGCACGTTGTGGAAATGCGCAACCAGGAACAGGCTGTTGTGCATCTTGTAGTCGGCGCCCGGAATGGCCAGCAGCACGCCGGACATGCCGCCCATGACGAAGGTGATCAGAAAGCCCAGGGTCCACAGCATCGGCAGCTTGTACTCGATACGGCCGCGGAACATGGTCCAGATCCAGTCGTAGATCTTCACGCCGGTCGGGATCGCGATGATCATCGTGGCGATACCGAAGATCGAGTTACGCAGCGGGTCCTGACCCATGGTGTAGAAGTGATGCACCCACACGCCGAACGACAGGAAGGCGATGGCCATGGTCGCCCACACCATCGAGGTGTAGCCGAACAGCCGCTTGTTGCAGTAGGTGGTCACCACCTCGGAGAAGATGCCAAAGGCTGGCAGCACCAGAATGTAGACCTCGGGATGGCCCCACAGCCAGAACATGTTGATGTAGAGCATCTGGTCGCCACCCATGATGCTGGTGAAGAAGTGGGTGCCCGCGGAACGATCCAGCGCGAGCAGCGCGAGGGCCGCAGTCAGTGCCGGGAACGACACCACGATCAGAATGCTCGTGCACAGCACAGTCCAGGTAAACATCGGCATGCGCATGAGTGTCATGCCGGGCGCGCGCTTCTTGAGGATGGTGGTCACGAAGTTGACGCCGGTCAGCGTGGTACTGATACCGGATATCTGCAACGCCCAGATCCAGTAATCCACGCCCGGCCCGGGGCTGTGGGCCAGCCCGGAAAACGGCGTATAGCCCGACCAGCCGGCTTCCGAGAAGCTGCCCACCAGCAGCGAGATCATCACCAGCGCGCCGGCCGCGGCCGTCAGCCACACGCTAATCGCGTTGAGCAGCGGAAAGGACACGTCGCGGGCGCCAATCTGCAGCGGAATGGCGATATTCATCAGGCCCACCAGGAACGGCATCGCCATGAAGAAGATCATCATGGTGCCGTGGCCGGTGAACAGCTCGGCGAAATGGGCGGCTTCCAGGTAGCCCTCCATGCCCGGCCCCGCACTCGCCTGCTGGGCACGCACCATCGACGCATCGATGAAGCCGCGCAGCAGAAAGATCATAGCGATCACAATATAGATCACGCCGATCTTCTTGTGGTCCACCGTGGTGAACCACTCACGATACAAATAGCCCCATTTGCGGTAATAGGTCAGCGCGGCCACCACGGCCAGACCGGTGCCGATCATGATCACGTTCGCGAACACGATGATCATGCTCGAATGGTGGAAGGCGTCTAGGGTGAGTTTTCCAAACATGGTCTTCTCCCGGCTCGCGGCGGGCTAGTGGGCATGCCCGTGCTGGGCAATGTCGTCGGCGGTCAGGTCGCTGGGCACGGCGTCGGGCGGAATCTCGCCATCGCCGACCTGGAAGCGGTGCATGACATAGCCGAACAGACCGTCGGGCACCGACGAATAAAGAATGGGATCAACATTGCGGCTCGGCTCGACCAGGCTGCGGTAGGCATTCAGGTCCAGCGGGCGCCCCGAGCCACGGGCCTTGTCGATCCAAGCATCGAAATCGGCCTGGGACAGCGACTCCGCCGTGAAACGCTGATTGGCGAACCCGTCGCCGCTGTACTGGTAGTTCTTGCCGAAGAACTCGCCCTTTTCGGTGGCCATGAGATGCAGGCGCGTACGCATGCCCGACATCGCCATGATCTGGCTGCCCAGGCGCGGAATCATGAAGCCGTTCATCACGCTTGCCGAGGTCAGGTCGATCTGAAGCGGCGTATCCACGGGCATGGCCATTTCGTTGACCGCGGCCACGCCATAGTCGGGGTAGATGAACAGCCATTTCCAGTCCATCGCGATCGCCTCGACGCGGATCGGGTCGTTCTCCGACTCGATCGGCTTGTAGGGATCCAGATCGTAGGTGGAGACGATGGTCAACATCGCCAGAATGAGGATAATCGCAACCGGCCCGCCCCACAGAAAGGCCTCGAGAAGATTCGAGTGATGCCAGTTGGGGGTATAGGTGTTCTTGTTGTTGCCGGCCCGGTAATGCCAGGCAAACCAGAGGGTGAAGCCCACCACCGGCACCAGCACGAACAGCATCACCGTGAAGGTGAACAGCATGACGTTGCGCTGGTAGGCCGCGATGGGCCCGGCGGTGAAGAACGTCACCAGCTCGTTCAGATGAAAGGTGTCGACGAACCACTGCGAACTGCAGCCACTGAGCGCCAGTGCGAGTAGAACAATCAACGGCACCCGCAAGGTGCGCATCGTCTTTCCAAGCGTTTCGATAGACATTACATGCATTCCAACGAGTGACCGCGCTCGACGTGGACGACCGTATTACAAGCTACGGGCCTACCTACGCCTGTTGCGCATGATCCGTTGCGCCCGGACGAGCACGACGGTCATTGTGCAGTGCAACTAATGGTACCCACTTCGTTGAAAAAACGACAGTAAACGGTCGCGGTTTTCTGCCGCGTATCGAGGCGCGTTTCGTGTAACCATTGCTGCGGCGCAACGCACAGACTGCGCCGATACCGCCCACCGCATCAAGCCGCCCGCGCGTGGCGTCGCAGCGACTGGCCGATCACGCGTTGGCGCGCGCCCTGGGCTGGGCAACGTCAGCCAAGGAAGAAGGCACCGCCGAGTGTCATCGTACTGATCCAGATCGCCACCGCCAAGCCGAGCGCGAGCGGACGCCAGCCCAGGCCAAGTACCGCCGACAGCCGCGTTTGCAAGCCCATGGCGACCATCGCCGCAGCCAGGAGCGCGGCGTCCAAACGCAGCAGTCCCGCGTGGAGCGGCGCCGGCATGCTCACTACGGAATTGATCCCGACCACGACCACGAACAACGCCACGAACAGCGGAAACGGCGCGGCGCGATCGTTTTCACTGCCGGTGGCTGCGCGCCGGCGCCACCATAGCGCCAGTATCGCGCATGCCGGCACCAGCAACGCCACACGTGACAGTTTGTACAGGCTGGCCTGAACACCCGCGGCGTCATCGAACGCGAAACCGGCAGCCACCGCCTGTGCCACTTCATGAATGGAACTGCCGGCCCAGGCGGAATACGCCGCTTCGCTCAGACCGATATGCGGCGCGATCGCCGGGTAGGCGAACATCGCGATCGTGCCGAAGACCG
>NZ_PBYA01000054.1 GCF_002729955.1 Salinisphaera sp.
CGCGTAACCCGGGCGTCTTTTCCTTTGCTTCCTTTCGTTTGGACGAGCAAACGAAAGGGAGTCGCACAGCAGTGCGAAACCGAGGGAATGAACGACGTGCGGCCCGAATCGTTCGCTGTCTGAATCAACTGCCCGGGTGAATTTTTACTTGGGGTTTCGCGCTGCAGCGCGAGGTACTTCTCTTTGCTTGTCCAAAGAGAAGTACCCAAGAGAAAAGACACCCTGTCTTGCGCCGATGCTGCGCATCGGTTCCCTGCCATCACGAACCGCGAGCGGGACGGCCGGAAACTCGCTAACGCTCTAACATCCGGCCGTCCCTGGGCCATCAACAAGGCCGCTCACGATTGTGCTGCTCGGCGCTACGCCCAAGGGACCCAAATACAGCCAAGCTCGCTAACGCTCGCTCAAGGTCGCGTCTTTGGTTAATCGCCCGCCTGCGCCAAGGACTGTCGCCCCGCCCAATCGCGGGCGAACTGCTCGGCGGTACGCCCGCTACGGGTGCCACGCGCCAGGGCCCATTGCAGGGCCGCGCGTTCCCAGGGCGCGTCGACACCGATTTCGGCATCGATGCCGTGCGCGGCCAGGTGCTTGGCCGCGATCGCCAGATAATTCGCCTGATCGAACGGATAGAACGATAGCCACAGGCCGAAGCGTTCCGACAGGGAAATTTTCTCTTCGACCGCTTCGCCGTGATGAATCTCGCCGTCGACGTGCTGGGCGGCCTGATTCTCGGACTGGAACTCGGGCAGCAGATGACGCCGGTTCGACGTGGCATAGATCAGCACGTTATCCGGCGCGGCCGCGAGCGAACCGTCGAGCACGGCCTTGAGCGCCTTGTAGCTGCCATCGCCGGCCTCGAACGACAGATCATCGGAAAAGACAATGAATTTCTCCGGCCGATCGGCCAGCGTGGCCACCAGATCGGGCAGGTCGACCAGACGGTGGGCCGGCACCTCGACGATACGCAGCCCGTCATCGACGAAGGCGGGCAGCAATGCCTTGACCAGCGACGACTTGCCCGAACCGCGCGAGCCCCAGAGCAGGGCGTTGTTGGCCGGCAGCGCGGCCACGAACTGGCGGGTGTTGGCGAGCAGGCGCTGTTTCTGGGTTTCGATGCCGTGCAGGCGCTCCAGCGGCAGGGCCTGCGGAGCGTCGATAGCCTGCAGGCGACCATCGTCACGCCAGCGAAACGCGCTCGCCGTCCAGTCGATATCGGCACCGACAGCACGGCGCGCATCGGCAAGCCGCGCTTCCTGAATATCGGCAATACGTTCGAGCTGGGCCGCGATTCGGCCGAGGGTATCTGTATCTGGCATGCGCTGCAGTCTATGGCAGGCGTAGGATTTCGTGAAGCGTGGAGATTAAAGTGATGCGACAAAGTTCATTGGCTCGCAGGGGGTAATGTGCTTCTATCGCGCGGGCTGCGGCCCCGCGTCTAATATGACCCGGGCAGACACGATCTGATTTCTATCCGCGCGGCCCAAGCGGGGCCGCGACAACTCAACCACAAACGTTCCGCGCTCGAAATTATTGTTTCTATCCCAGCGGCCCGCATGGGCCGCGACTCGCACGCCTGCTGCCGTGGCTCGCGTGTTCGCTGTTTCTATCCGCGCGCCCCGCGCGGGGATGCGACTCCGCAGCCACAGCTCGCCCGACTCCGGCCGATATTCGTTTCTATCCGCGCGGCCCGCGTGGAGCCGCGACCAACGTTGCCGAAAGGAGCAGTTCGGCGTGACGATGTTTCTATCCGCGCGGGGCCGCGACTTGAGCCATCAGCCAGAGGCGCCGGCCGGGATTGCCGTTTCTATCCGCGCGGCCCGCCCGGGGCCGCGACTCGCCGTATCGGTCCAGGGCATGATGATAGTCTGGTTTCTATCCGCGCGGCCCGCGCGGGGCCGCGACCTGTCCGGCACCGAGCTGCTGATGGCGCTGATCAAGTTTCTATCCGCGCGGCCCGCGCGGCCCGCGCGGGGCCGCGACGCGTCTCGCCGGGGCGAATCATTTTCCCGCCGATGTTTCTATCCGCGCGGCCCGCGACAAGTCGACGGCAACATCAACGGCCGCGCGATGATGTTTCTATCCGCGCGGCCCGCGCGGGGCCGCGACAAATCGACCGGAGCAGTGAACGCAGGATGAGCGCGTTTCTATCCGCGCGGCCCGCGCGGGGCCGCGACCTTCGCCGATACCGGCCTGGGCAAGACAATCATGGTTTCTATCCGCGCGGCCCGCGCGGGGCCGCGACCTTCGTGGCTCTCAGCATGTCGGCAATCAGATACTCGTTTCTATCCGCGCGGCCCGCGCGGGGCCGCGACCTGACCAAAGTTTGCACGAAGGCGCAGGAGCAGGTGTTTCTATCCGCGCGGCCCGCGCGGGGCCGCGACTCTGCTCATCTTCCATCCGGCGCAGCCACTGCATGTTTCTATCCGCGCGGCCCGCGCGGGGCCGCGACCACGCAGGCGCGACCGCTGGACGTGCTCGCCCATGTTTCTATCCGCGCGGCCCGCGCGGGGCCGCGACGCCGCAGACGATCCCGGTCGATGCGTCACAGCTGGTTTCTATCCGCGCGGCCCGCGCGGGGCCGCGACCCAGGGCCAGCTGGCGGTACGCCGCGCCCAACTCGCGTTTCTATCCGCGCGGCCCGCGCGGGGCCGCGACTACGGTTTGCTGAGTGCCGTCGCTTGTGGTCACTTGTTTCTATCCGCGCGGCCCGCGCGGGGCCGCGACTCGGCGTTGCCGGCGGCTGCCACCGGATCATCGTGTTTCTATCCGCGCGGCCCGCGCGGGGCCGCGACCTGAGCATGCTGTAAAGAAATTCTATGAGCTTCATGCGTTTCTATCCGCGCGGCCCGCGCGGGGCCGCGACCACGAGCACAGCGGCCCCGATGGCGAGCCGATTGTTTCTATCCGCGCGGCCCGCGCGGGGCCGCGACGCCGGTCGAGCCGGTGCAGCGTGCGCCAGAACTGGTTTCTATCCGCGCGGCCCGCGCGGGGCCGCGAGTTCAGCCACGTGAATGACGCGGCTATGGTGGACGGTGTTTCTATCCGCGCGGCCCGCGCGGGGCCGCGACGTTTCGTACAAAGGTGCTCGTTGACGAAGCGGAGTTTCTATCCGCGCGGCCCGCGCGGGGCCGCGACTTCGCTCGCAATCCCGGCGATTGGTGCCGCATTGTTTCTATCCGCGCGGCCCGCGCGGGGCCGCGACACGACAAGGACCGGACAATCCAGGCGTCGCAGGTTCGTTTCTATCCGCGCGGCCCGCGCGGGGCCGCGACCATCATCGCCTACCGCGTTATCGAGCCTGCTAGCGTTTCTATCCGCGCGGCCCGCGCGGGGCCGCGACCATGCGTTGATCTCGGCCTGCGACAGCTTGCGCGGGTTTCTATCCGCGCGGCCCGCGCGGGGCCGCGACATGGCAGCGAGTACAAATGCTTCACCTCGCCCGAGTTTCTATCCGCGCGGCCCGCGCGGGGCCGCGACGCCTGTCGAGCCGCCCATTGACGAAGACGACGACGTTTCTATCCGCGCGGCCCGCGCGGGGCCGCGACCTGTCGTTCGACACGCAATGGTCGCCAGTTTACGAGTTTCTATCCGCGCGGCCCGCGCGGGGCCGCGACTGATCCTGTCGCATGTTGTCCTATTGCGTGGTGTTGTTTCTATCCGCGCGGCCCGCGCGGGGCCGCGACGCGTTTGCAGTGGGAGGCGAACGTCGGCTGCGAGGTTTCTATCCGCGCGGCCCGCGCGGGGCCGCGACAAATACACGCCAGTGGCGCCAGCCGTGCCTGCACCAGTTTCTATCCGCGCGGCCCGCGCGGGGCCGCGACGTGCCGCCTTCGGACTCAAAAATGGTCGTAAACGTTTCTATCCGCGCGGCCCGCGCGGGGCCGCGACGACATTCGATTATTTCGATATCAGCCATTTGTAGTTTCTATCCGCGCGGCCCGCGCGGGGCCGCGACCCGTCTGCCAGTACGGACGTTGCCCGTAAAGCCGTTTCTATCCGCGCGGCCCGCGCGGGGCCGCGACCGTCGAACCAGTATTTGTGATACCGACCGCTAACGTTTCTATCCGCGCGGCCCGCGCGGGGCCGCGACGCCGAAAGGCGGCAAGCGACAAGTGCCGCAGGCGTTTCTATCCGCGCGGCCCGCGCGGGGCCGCGACGTGTAACGCCGTCCAGGCCAATCGCGCCATCAGAGGCGTTTCTATCCGCGCGGCCCGCGCGGGGCCGCGACCGCCTAGCCTGAGCGGACCTGTGACGGACGAGAAGTTTCTATCCGCGCGGCCCGCGCGGGGCCGCGACTGGTCATGCTGATGGATCCTCTGCGCACAGGTCGTGTTTCTATCCGCGCGGCCCGCGCGGGGCCGCGACCCCGTTGCATCGCCTTTCGTACTGCAGGATCTCGTTTCTATCCGCGCGGCCCGCGCGGGGCCGCGACGCACCCGCTACCAGATCGACCTCGAGGGCAACCTGTTTCTATCCGCGCGGCCCGCGCGGGGCCGCGACGAAGTTCTCGGCATTGAGTTCGGCCTTGCTGCCGTTTCTATCCGCGCGGCCCGCGCGGGGCCGCGACGGGGGCGGACCGAACAAAGGCCCGCGCCGGCCGCTGTTTCTATCCGCGCGGCCCGCGCGGGGCCGCGACGCGTGCGCGGCGCGCTCGATCTGGGCGACGAGGCGTTTCTATCCGCGCGGCCCGCGCGGGGCCGCGACCCGCGAGTCGCTGCAATGGCTCATCGACGACGGCGTTTCTATCCGCGCGGCCCGCGCGGGGCCGCGACACGCACGCAATCGAGGTCGAGCGCGCTTCGAAGTGGTTTCTATCCGCGCGGCCCGCGCGGGGCCGCGACGATCTGTTCGGCTTCGGCCTGGGTGATCTGTCGTGTTTCTATCCGCGCGGCCCGCGCGGGGCCGCGACCTTAACACAGCGATCGAGCAACCCATTAGGGCCAGAGTTTCTATCCGCGCGGCCCGCGCGGGGCCGCGACGGCGTAGCTCGTCGCGCTTGTCGCGCTTGACGGTGTTTCTATCCGCGCGGCCCGCGCGGGGCCGCGACTTGGTATAGCCCAGCGCCTTACCGATATCCGTGCTGGTTTCTATCCGCGCGGCCCGCGCGGGGCCGCGACCGGACTCGTCGGCGGCGCGAATTAGTGCGCGTGCGTTTCTATCCGCGCGGCCCGCGCGGGGCCGCGACTGTCCGTCGGCCCGATGCGCGCGACCAGCGAGCACGTTTCTATCCGCGCGGCCCGCGCGGGGCCGCGACGCCAGGGCCGACACCGCCGCGGCGAGCTGGTCACGTTTCTATCCGCGCGGCCCGCGCGGGGCCGCGACCTTCGCCGCCCGCTGGCTGTTCTGCACCATCTCCAGTTTCTATCCGCGCGGCCCGCGCGGGGCCGCGACCGGATTGATGCCGCGTAGCAGCAGCTCGAGCCTAGTTTCTATCCGCGCGGCCCGCGCGGGGCCGCGACTGCCTGCAGGGCGCGCGCTACATCGGCCTGGCGGAGTTTCTATCCGCGCGGCCCGCGCGGGGCCGCGACACGAATATCACGACGAATACCGGCCGCTAATCGGGTTTCTATCCGCGCGGCCCGCGCGGGGCCGCGACCCGATGAATACAGGGTGCGTTTCATTGGCGGGATGGGTTTCTATCCGCGCGGCCCGCGCGGGGCCGCGACCGCACGCTGCGCCGGCGGCGCGACGGCATCGTGCCGTTTCTATCCGCGCGGCCCGCGCGGGGCCGCGACGGGGGCCGGCGGCGGCGTTCATCGTGCGCACGCTGTTTCTATCCGCGCGGCCCGCGCGGGGCCGCGACCTGCGCGTCCTCTCGAGCCTCAACCAACATGTCGCGTTTCTATCCGCGCGGCCCGCGCGGGGCCGCGACTTTCATGGCCTCGGCCTGGGCGCGCAGGATCACCAGTTTCTATCCGCGCGGCCCGCGCGGGGCCGCGACGCGTCACTACCCAGGAACTGGGCAAGATGCTGGAGTTTCTATCCGCGCGGCCCGCGCGGGGCCGCGACCTGACCGCGCTCGGCGCCTCAACTCTGCCGAGGGCGTTTCTATCCGCGCGGCCCGCGCGGGGCCGCGACAGGCGATGAGCACCGCCACGGCGATCAGCAGTAGGTTTCTATCCGCGCGGCCCGCGCGGGGCCGCGACCGCCTCGGTATCCATGTTGTCGCCCTCGAAGTCGTTTCTATCCGCGCGGCCCGCGCGGGGCCGCGACGGGCGCGGCTTCCTCGATCACGAAATTATCGACCGGGTTTCTATCCGCGCGGCCCGCGCGGGGCCGCGACCCCAGGCGCTACAGCTCTACGTCGACAGCCTCGAGTTTCTATCCGCGCGGCCCGCGCGGGGCCGCGACGTCCGGTAGTGGCCGCAGTCCCAGGCACCACCGGTGTTTCTATCCGCGCGGCCCGCGCGGGGCCGCGACGCATATCCCCGACGACCTCAAGGCCAAGGCCGAGTTTCTATCCGCGCGGCCCGCGCGGGGCCGCGACGCGATGCCGGACTCATGCGTACCGACACTGACGAGTTTCTATCCGCGCGGCCCGCGCGGGGCCGCGACGGCAGCGGCCCAGCCTCCAAGATTTGCGACAACGTTTCTATCCGCGCGGCCCGCGCGGGGCCGCGACGTTCTGTGCCATCGGTATTGCCCTTATTTAACGAGTTTCTATCCGCGCGGCCCGCGCGGGGCCGCGACCGAAGTGCGCAAGACGCCGCAGCTCATGGACGCGTTTCTATCCGCGCGGCCCGCGCGGGGCCGCGACGAGAGACAACGTATTCGGCAACTACCGCTTCAAAAAGTTTCTATCCGCGCGGCCCGCGCGGGGCCGCGACGGAAAATATCGATCGGCAGTTTACTGACCGTTGGTTTCTATCCGCGCGGCCCGCGCGGGGCCGCGACCACAGCCCACCATTCGCGCGGCGTCATCGCCCAGTTTCTATCCGCGCGGCCCGCGCGGGGCCGCGACGGGGGTCGGGATCACCACATGCCACTTTCCATCGTGTTTCTATCCGCGCGGCCCGCGCGGGGCCGCGACCCGAGCCGGCGGCCGGCGGCGGCAGCGCTCGCATTGTTTCTATCCGCGCGGCCCGCGCGGGGCCGCGACGTGCGGTGCTGGGTGTGAACATCGGCCGTCGTTCGTTTCTATCCGCGCGGCCCGCGCGGGGCCGCGACTCGATTACGATTTCTGCCAGTGGCGTCACGCCAGGTTTCTATCCGCGCGGCCCGCGCGGGGCCGCGACACGGCATGATCTGCGACTTCGGCAAGCACAAGGGTGTTTCTATCCGCGCGGCCCGCGCGGGGCCGCGACCATCTTGACCTTGCGGCCGTTGAAATTGGCCTTGCGTTTCTATCCGCGCGGCCCGCGCGGGGCCGCGACTACGCGGCGATGATGGCAACGAGTTTCTGATGCTGTTTCTATCCGCGCGGCCCGCGCGGGGCCGCGACTATGCAGCCGTGTAGCCGGTGGTGATCTGGATGCGTTTCTATCCGCGCGGCCCGCGCGGGGCCGCGACTTCCGACCAACGCCGCGCCGCGGTCTTGGTTCGGTTTCTATCCGCGCGGCCCGCGCGGGGCCGCGACGCGATAACGGCACGCCGACAGTCGTCATTGCTGTTGTTTCTATCCGCGCGGCCCGCGCGGGGCCGCGACCATCAACGACTTTCGACCGCCCAAACCACCGTTTGTTTCTATCCGCGCGGCCCGCGCGGGGCCGCGACCTTGCGTGGCAGTTTCGGTCGCCAGCTCGGCACCGTTTCTATCCGCGCGGCCCGCGCGGGGCCGCGACGCTGAAAGAGCAGGCGCGCATAGAGCAGCGCTCTTTGTTTCTATCCGCGCGGCCCGCGCGGGGCCGCGACACGAAAACCGGTATGACCGGATTCCCGATTACGTGTTTCTATCCGCGC
Organism: Salinisphaera sp.; assembly: GCF_002729955.1. Taxonomy (GTDB): domain Bacteria; phylum Pseudomonadota; class Gammaproteobacteria; order Nevskiales; family Salinisphaeraceae; genus Salinisphaera. Next base: position 7,900 of record NZ_PBYA01000054.1, read on the forward strand.
GGCCCGGGCGGGGCCGCGACAATCCGCCACAGGCAATCGCGGCACCTTCGACCCGTTTCTATCCGCGCGGCCCGCGCGGGGCCGCGACGTTTCCGCGGCGAATCGACCGACACCACCAGTGAGTTTCTATCCGCGCGGCCCGCGCGGGGCCGCGACATGGCCGCGATTCGACGTGGCTTGCCCCGATAAGGTTTCTATCCGCGCGGCCCGCGCGGGGCCGCGACGTGAGCACGTTATGCGCCTGGTGCGCCGGCGTGCCGTTTCTATCCGCGCGGCCCGCGCGGGGCCGCGACCTGATGGTCAAGAATAACGAGCAGCTGGACGCCGAAGTTTCTATCCGCGCGGCCCGCGCGGGGCCGCGACTGGCCCTGATGGCCTGTGCTGGTCAGCCGCCGGCGTTTCTATCCGCGCGGCCCGCGCGGGGCCGCGACAGCCCATCGCCATCGATATGATCAATTTCTAACGTTTCTATCCGCGCGGCCCGCGCGGGGCCGCGACGGCCAACGCCGTGCCGGATTACGAGACGATCAACGTTTCTATCCGCGCGGCCCGCGCGGGGCCGCGACTGGCGCGAATCGAGAGCAATAACCGGCCGTATGTGTTTCTATCCGCGCGGCCCGCGCGGGGCCGCGACGATTATGATTGGTCGACTATTCCGCCGATAGAGCAAGTTTCTATCCGCGCGGCCCGCGCGGGGCCGCGACAGCACACCGCGCGGGTTGCTCACATCACTGGGCATGTTTCTATCCGCGCGGCCCGCGCGGGGCCGCGACGGTACGCGCCGAGTGGAATCGGGCTTTTCTTAACGTTTCTATCCGCGCGGCCCGCGCGGGGCCGCGACCACACCGCGCGGGTTGCTCACATCACTGGGCATGTTTCTATCCGCGCGGCCCGCGCGGGGCCGCGACGTTGCTGCGGGCGGTGGAGCGATAGCCATGGACTGGTTTCTATCCGCGCGGCCCGCGCGGGGCCGCGACTCGGTCCGTCCAATCGACTGTTTCTAATACGTTAGAACCTGCCTTGGTGCGAACCGCGGCGATATTGAACGAATTTCGCCGGTTATGCGACAGCTGGTCGCATAACGAATTGTTTTCCAGCTTGTTAAAGATCGGCGAACCTGCCGGGGTTACTGGGTACGCTTGGGGTTCGCGCGCACGATTCAGGTGCAGGATCAGAGGATGAGGGGCGCGTTAAGATCGCGTACCGGTTTGGCGCCGACATGTTCGACACGGCGCTGCCATTCGCGCCCCAGGAAGTAGAAGCGCAGGCTGTCTGTCTCTTCGTCGATGATATCGCACAGACGGCTTTTGAGTTTGACCCATTGATCGGGTTCGACTTCAATTTCGAACACTGAGTACTGTACGCGCTGGCCGTAATCCAGGCAGGCTTTGCCGACGCGGCGCAATCGCCGCGGGCCGTCGCTGCTGGTTACGGCGACGTCGTAGCTCACGAGTACCATCATCTGAAGATTGCTCCTTTACCCGCGGATGAAGGGAGGGTAGGCGTCGAGGTCGCCGCGTAGGTGGCGTGCGAGCAACTGCGCCTGGATGCTGGGCACGAGTCCGAGCGGTACGCGCTCGTCTAGAAACGGATGGACGAGCTCTTCGCGTTTGCGTTCCTGGTAGGCCGTGAGCACGGTTTTACGTCCGTCTTCGGTGAGCAGCACTGCGCCGCTTTCCGCAACGGAGAAGTCGCGCGCCTTGAGCTGGCGCCGGTTGATCAGTGTAAGCACGAGACGGTCGGCAATCAGCGGACGAAACTCTTCGGCGAGATCGAGCGCCAGGCTGGGGCGGCCGGGCCGGTCGCGGTGCAGAAAGCCGACCGCCGTATCCAGGCCAGTCTGTTCAAGCGCGGAGCGACAGTCGTGTGTGAGTAGGGTGTAGACAAACGAGAGCGCGGCATTCACTCGATCACGCGGCGGTCGCCGATTGCGCCCGGAAAATTCGAACGCGGGGTCGTCACGATTGATCAGCGCTGGAAAGCTGGCGAAGTAGCGCTGGGCAGCTTCGCCTTCGAACCCGCGCAACACATCCGCATCTTGAGCATCGAGTAGTTTGTTTCTGATGCGCTCAAGCGTGCGGATCGTTGTGTCGAGTGCCTTGCGCTGATTGTCGCTTAGCTGTTTGGCTCGATCGCGTCTTTGTCGGTGCGCGACCGCGCGCTGGTTATGAATCTTGCCGATCAACAGATTGCGGATGACGGGCACGCATGTGCTCGGGTCATCGGTTGCGCGGTACTGGGCGCGGCGCAACAGAACGTTACCGGAGACCGGACCTTCGACACGTGCCTGGAATCGGCCGTTCGGCGTGAAGTAGCTGATCGCGATGCCTTGTTCGCAGCAATACGCCATGAGCGGCGGGGAGACCAGCGTGCGCCCAAAACAGACCAGGGATTCGAGCATATGGGCGGGCAGGCGGCCGCGCTCTTTGCCTTCGATCATCATGACGATATTGGCGCCGTCCTTCTTGAGCCAGGCACCTTCGCTCGTTACGTAAAGCGTGTTGAGTAGCTTTCTCATGGGCGCGGCGTTAGCTGCTCAGATAGCCAATGTGCAACGCTTTTATGCGCGGACATGGCCCGTGGCCGGCAATCGTCGATCAGCGAGCAGCGATCGCATTTTTTTGCGTCGTAGATCGCGCGGGGTGTTTTGCCTTGGGCAAGCAATTGGGCCGTTTCGTGGGCGGTGTTTTCGGTGAGCGTGCGTAGCGTGGAGTCGAAGACGATGTCCTTGCGGCGCTTGGTCTGGCCATAGAAAAGCGCGCCGTTTTCGATCGTGACACCGAGCATTTCTTCCAGACAGAGTGCCTGGGCGCACAACTGTACTTCGTCGGCGCGGTGGGCCTTGGGCCGACCGCGTTTGTACTCGATCGGTCGGACGATAGGCTGTTCGCTCGTGTCATCGAACTCGACGACATCGGCATAGCCGATCAGGCCCAATGTTTCGTGCGCCAGCGGCAACGCCATGGCGGTATGCACGCCGCGGCGTTGTTCGTGGCCGTAGCGATCCGCGCGCTCATGTAATAGCCGACCTTCGGCAGTATGACGGTTTTCCTGCCAGATGCGCTCGATATGGATGAGCGCGCACTGACGGTCACAGTACAGATAGTGCTGCAGCGCCGAGATCGGCACCGTGATGCCCGTTTCGCTCATGGCTCAACTAGAGCATTTCCTCGACTGCAACGCCGTCGGGCAAATTATCGCGGTCGATGGTCACGGTGTAATCGGCATAGTGACGAGCCGGCGTATTGGCTTCGCCTTCGACACGACCGACGTGAACTCGGTCGAATAGCGTATGCGCCGGAGCGTTGCCCAGGGCATTGTCGTGCTTGAACACAATGAGTTTGCGTGCCGACATTTCGCCGCGCGCGGCCGAACGATCATGCTCGAACATGTTGATTAGCGCACGCCAGAGCAGGCTTAGGTCGTCGTCGGAAAACCCGGTACGCTCGGCCAGCTTGGCCGATACATAGCCATGCGCGCGATAGAGGCCATAGGGCACGATATGTTTACGGCCCATGGTGCGTTCTTTCTCTAGATCCTTTTCATTCGTGACGGCCATCCGGGTGATCGACACCTCCATGGGCACGACCGGGTCGATGGAATTGGCAAAGGCCATCTGAACTGGCCCGCGTACCTGGCCCGAGTTGACCTCGGTGGTCATGACGGCACCGAACGTCCGCACGTCGAAGAAATTGCCACACATCCAGGCGGTCAGTTCGCGTGCCTTGGCAACGTCCTTTGGGAGCTTCTTGGGTTCTGGCTTGATATCGAGTGCGTTGTAAGCCTTCTTGTGCTGGTCGTTGAGGACTGATTTTTCCTGCATGTAGATCGCGTAACCGGGCGTGTCCTCCTGTTCGAGTTCCACGTAGTTACGGATCTTGCGCTTGAGGCAGACGTCGGTGACCAGCCCCTGATTGGTTTCCGGATCCAGCCGCGGCATGTTGCCGGCGTCGGGGTCGCCGTTGGGGTTGCCGTTGGTTACGTCGAACAGCAGCACGAATTCATAGCGGTTGGCGATGGCGGTCATTGCGCGTCTCCCTGGTCCTCTGGCGTCTCGGTATTTTCGCTGGGCTTTTTCTTGTTAAAGCGCGCCTGGGTCTGGTGGTAGTAGCCGATCGCGAATCGGCCCTGATCCTCGATCTTCAGGCTCTTCGGTAGTCGCTCGTCCAGGCCATCGACGATCTCTCGGATACTGCGCGAAATGGCGCCGGCGATTGCCTGGTCTTTTTCATTGCCCTTGCGCAGCTTGGCCAGATGATTCTTGACGTTGCGCAACAGCAGCGGGAATACGCTGGCCGGTGTGGCCGACGCCGCGCCGTAGTAACGATCGGCAATCGTGGCGTTGGTGTTCGGGATCGCCCGGGCCTGGGCGTTTTCCAGTTCGGCGAACAGCCGGCCCAGCAGATAGCCGGGGTGAGTGGAATGCGGGTCGAGACTCACGGGCATCTCCTCGATTGGTGATTGTTGTCCGGCCGCCAGGCGCGCGTTTCGTGTGAGCACGGCCTTGCATAGTGCGATCCGAATGCCGCTGATATCGCCGTCGTTTCGAAAACGCATGACGAGATTAGACAGTAGCGACTGCGGGTAGCGTTGCCCGGTGAATATGGCCCGGGCGATCTCGCCAGCCAGATGCGATGGAATATCCTCGGCCTTGGCGCGCCCGTCGCGGCTGGGGGCAACCGCATACAGCAGACGCCAGATCGGCGGTAGGGCGCCTTTCCAGGGCAGCGGATCCAACGCGAGGTCTTGGCGATGACGAGCGAAGTGACGGGTTAGTTGTTCCAGCGTGTTCACGCACCAGAAGCGCACCGACAACCGCGCGGCATTGGGCGCCAGGCCGAGCACAAAGAACTGGGTGTCGCCGGCCAAGCCGAGATCGGTTTCGGCCAGCGCCGTCCCATTGGCAACCTGCGCGAGCGCGGAACCCAGTCGTGCGGCTTCCTGTGCGTCGGTCGGCGGCTCGTTGAGCGCCTTGAAAAACATTTCGGCTGCCTCGGCCTGGGTGGTGTCGGCGGCCTGGGCCCAGAATACGACCGTCGCATCGCCGATGGTCAGGCGCTGATGATTGTCGTTGTCGCGGCGTAGGAGATGGTTGAGCGCGGTGCTATAGCCGAATATGGCTTGCTTCGAGATGGAGGCGTTTGCCTGACCCTTGTGGCCGTAGGACTCATACGCGCCGGCGTTGAAGGAGATAAGGGAAGCCCCCGAACTCTGGGCGCCGTTGACGTTGCGAATCGCCGGATGGTCTAGGCCGAGCGGTGCGTGTTCGCCGGTGACCAGGCAGGGCCCGCTGTCGCTGTCCTGCACGGTAAATGTTTCATTCCATAACGTGCGCATGGGCGGATGCTCGTGTACGAAGTGCTGTTGGCCGTCGAGTCTGAAAACGAGGTTCTTGTCCAACAGCTCCTCGTGATAGCCGGGTAACGTATGAAACCGGGGCGGTTGCCAGGCCTCGAGCAATGCAAGAAATGCGCGGAGCTCCGGATCGTCGCTGTCAGCAAACAGATTGCGCTGACGTTGTTTAAAGGCTTCGTGTTCGTCCGCAAGACGTTTGCCGTCGCCGGCGGTGACGCCGAGGGCATAGGCTGTCTTGTCCCATCCGACATAGGCATGTATGCCGGAGGTGCGCCGTTTATCGACTGGCACGTATAGCGGGCGTGGGCGGAACTTGCCTTTGTCGTCCTGGATGCGCAGGTCGTCGATTTGCAGTGGTTCACCTGCGGCCGAAAAGACCAGTGCGAAGCTGATGTTTTCAGCCGAGAAACCCGGCTGAGGCACCTGCTGCTGTGCAGCCAGCCGTTGGTAATAGTCGTTGAGGGCGGTCAGGATCATGCGAGCGCCTCGGCGAACGGCGGCACCTCGATCACCCCATCGACCATGCTCGCGCGAAAGAAGCGCGGCGTCTTGCCATTGGCAAAATCGATATCGTGGAGCATGAGGCCGAATTGCCGTTCGCCGGCCAGCGCGGTATCGACTTCGGGCATGGCGTCGTCCGATTCGATCAGTTCGAAGGCGGCCGGAAATTCCCGTGTGCCGAGACACGGCATATGAAAGCACTGGCCCTGCCGCGCGCGACGATTGAAGATATCCAGATGCTTACCGGCACTATCGCTGTTATCGGCCCTGGACGTGAACTCGAAGTGTGCTTCAATGACGTAACCGACATCGCGCAGAATGGTCGAGGCACGCTGCTGCCGGTTGGTATCGACGTAGTAGCGCAGTTCGTCGGTGCGGCCATTCTTCATGGCCTTGCTGATATGGCCTTTTGGCGTCTTGCCGGCGACTTCGTTGCGGCGTATGGACTCGAAGCGAATCGGCTTGAGCACATGGATACGGTCGATGCACCAGCGAATCGCAGGCTTCCAGTGGATTGCCTCCAGAATGCCGCGCGCTGCAGACGGCGTGATCACGTCGTAGGAAAAACGTTCGGTCTTGAGTTCCGGACGGGTAAAACAGGCCCGCTCGCCCCAGACATGTAGCCGTATGCCAAAGCTCATCGTGCTCCCCCGAGCATTTTTATTGACCCTACCAGAGATTGGACTCCGCCGAGCGATAGGTCGGATCGGACCAGTTCAGCCCCATATTCGGGTCGTAGCTATTTGTGTTGAGTTCGCCTGGGTGCTCGTCGATCAGTACGACGAATTGATCGCCGAACCGGTCCGGCTCGATGGCTGCGATAACGCCGGCCTGTTCGAGTGCGTGAAAGCCCTTGATCGGCACCTGCACCGTGTAGGGCTGTAGCGCGCGCGCAATGCCGCCAACGCGCTCGGCGTGCGACAGACCAGCGATTGCGCGGCGGGCCCGGTCGTCGTAGGGGATGATCACCGACCGTTGCGTGTTTTCGATCAGTCGGTATTTCTGTTCCAGCATGTCGAACGGCAAACCGTCCAGCTGGGCGGTTTCGATCTGGCCGAGTAGGTCGTGCTTGTCGAGTTCTTGTGGGCCTTTCTGCCAGTAGAGCAGCCGGAAATAGGCAGTGATAGCGGCCGGCGCGAGCGGGGCTTCGCCATGGGCGCGTAGGACTTCGCGCGTGGCCTGGGCGAACTGTTTGAGTTCCGGCGGCGGCGCCCAGTCTTCGTTGGACGTCGCAAAAATACGGACTTCGCTTATGTCACGTTTGTATCGGCCTTCGCGGTTGCAACGACCGGCGGCCTGGGCGATCGAGTCCAGACCGGCCTCGGCACGCAGCACACGCGGAAAATCGATGTCGACACCGGCTTCGATGAGCGAGGTCGATACCACGCGACAGGGCGAGCCGGAGGCAAGCACCTCGCGGATTTCGGCCAGGATCTGGCGTCGATGTACGGCACACATCGCCGTGGTCAGGTGATAGGCGCCAGGGGAGTCGCCGATGGATTCGTACAGCGCACGCGCGTGCCGACGGTTATTGACGATACACAGTGCTTGTTCGCAATCGAGCAATTCTTCGGTCAAGCCATCATCGTCGAGCGTACCGATATGGCGAACCGTCACGCGCTCGAACTGCTGGGCGAGGCTGTTGGGATCGGGTGCCAGCTCGCGCACATCACGGAGCCCGCCGGCAAAACTGTGTGCGGGATTGTCGGTTTCTTCCAGCGCCGGTTGGGTGGCCGTACACAGCACGATGCTGGTGCGGTAGTTGAGCGCCAGCTCGTCGAGCGCGGCCACGCTGGGCCGCAGCACGGCAAGCGGCATCGTCTGTGCTTCGTCAAGAACCACGACGCTGTTTGCGATGTTGTGCAATTTGCGTGCTTTCGATGTTTTCGCGGCGAACAGGCTTTCGAAGAATTGCACGGCCGTGGTGACCACGATCGGCATATCCCAGTTTTCGCTGGCGCGCTTGAGCTTGTCGCGGCTGTGACGATCTTGGCGGCCGCGGCGGCTGTCTTCGTCGAAGGCGCTATGGTGTTCGAGCACGGCGTCCTCGCCGAACGCGCCGAGGGCGTCGCGAAAAACGGCTGCATTCTGTTCGACGATGCTGGTGAACGGAATCACATAGATCACGCGATCCATGCCGTGGGCGATGGCATGGTCGAGAGCGAAGGCCAGTGATGCCAGCGTTTTGCCACCGCCCGTGGGTACGGTAAGGCTGAAGTGGCCGGGCGGCTCCGGGGCCGCCGCCCGTACGTGGTGGAGAATGTCGGCGCGTCGTTCGTTGACCGGGCTTTTACGTGCTTTGGCCGCTAGTTCGTCCAGATGGGTATTCAGAGCGTCGCGCAACGTGGACAGGGACGTCGGGTTGCCGCGCTCGGGCGGTGCATCGCCCGCCACGACGGTATAGAACGTCTCGGTTTCGATGAAATCGGCGTCCACAAGGCATGAAAAAAGCATGCGCGTGAGAAACGCCATCTGGAAAAAGGCGCGGTCACGCCGTTGATGAAATGCGCCGTCTGGATGTAAAGAGTCTGGTAGCACGAGTTCTTCGCGCCAACGCCTACTCAAGGTGGGTAGATCGGCGACCAGGCGATCGGACAGCGGGGTGCGCGTGCCCGCATCCCGTCCGTTGGCCAGGCCCGCATGATGGCCTGCAATCGCATAAGCCAGCAGATGACCGAGGCCGTCGGGGAAACGTGTCTTTGCTTCGAGTGCGCCGGCCGTGGAATGGTCGACGCGTTCGCCACTGCCGCTCAGGCGTCGCTGGAAAGCCGGGCTGTATTTGCCCAGATCGTGCAGAAGCCCTGCCGCGCGCCCGGCATTCTCCCAGCCAAAGCGTGCTGCGCGCTTGGCTGCCAGATCGGCTACGGCCTGTAGATGGTCCGCCAGTCCCTGCCAGTCGCGGGCATCGCTGCACTCCGTGGAATGCGCATAGAACACGCCAGCCCCCTTATCGCCAACGCTCAGTTGCCACCGGAGCAGCCGAAGGCCGCGCAGAGAACCCGAAGCGCGGCAGCGCTTTGGGCGGTCAACTGCAGCGCCTCGTTATGCTCTATTCCCATCGAATAAATACCGGCTGGTCTGCATGGCGCCATGAAAGACGCCTAATATGTCGATATCGCCATTGTGCTTGATCAAATAAACGATTCGATAGTGACCGTACAGCAGAATCCGAATATCTCGGTTTTCTACTCTTTCGTATCTATGCCCAATTTCTGGGTGCGATATCAGCACTTGCGCTCGTTCATATATCCCATTGACGACCGACGCTGCGGCCGATGGGTTATCTTGCGATATGTAGTCGTAGATATCACGTAGCCAAAGCCCGGCTTCGCGCGTCCAGTTTATTGTTGCCAAAACTTGATCCGATGCTGCATTTCATCGTTCGATATCGTTTTGCCGTCATCGGAATCGGCTATTCCCCGCTGCACCATCAACTCGAAAGCAAGCTCGCGTATCAGCTCTTCCTTAGAGGTATCGGCCGGTTGCGCTGCAAGGAATTGCTCTAGGTCTTCTTTAGCGGTGGCCATTGCACACTCCGGTATTGAATCTCGACGAGCAGTTTAACTCCTAGGGCCTGTTGAGGTTTCATACGAGCGCCGCGTTGGTGTCCACAAATCGTGTCCTGCAAGGCGCGAGTCGAAGCATCGTGGCGTGCCACGATCAAGACTCGCAACGCCGCAGGGCGCGATTTGCGGCCCAACCCTACGGGACAAGCGCTGTTTTGCGGCAATCCAGCGTTCTAGCACGCTTGCGCAGAATCACTGCGCGGCGCGCGCTACGCCTCGTCTTGGCGCAAAACAGCGCTTGGCGCGGACTCGTATGAAACCTCAACAGGCCTTAGCAACGGATAACATAACGCGTACTGATGGGGTGAAATTACGTGGCCGGGCCGGTTTTGTCGAAGCAGCGTCTAAATTAAAATCCGCGTCGCCGCTCGACCAGAGCCCGCGACCGCTGATCGGGCTCAAGGCTGCATGACCACCTTGATGCAGTTGTCGCGCCGGGCCTGGAACATGTCGTAGGCCTCGGGCGCCTCGTCCAGGCGCATGCGGTGGGTGATCACGAAGCTCGGGTCGATATCGCCGCGTTCGACATGATCCATCAACGGCTGCAGATAGTGCTGCACATGGGTCTGGCCGGTCTTGATGGTGAGCGCCTTGTTCATCAGCGCACCCACCGGGATCTTGTCGGCAATGCCGCCATAAACGCCGGGAATGGATACCGTACCGGCCTTGCGACAAGCCATGATCGCCTGGCGCAGCACGATCGGGCGCGCGGTCTCCATCTGCAGGCTCTGCTTGACGTTGTCGTACCAGTATTCGAGGCCCACGCCATGGGCTTCCAGGCCGACCGCGTCCACGCAGATGTCGGGTCCGCGCCCGGCGGTCATGTCCCGCAGGGCTTCGACGATTTGCAGCGTATTGCCGACGTCGCGCGGATTGAGGGTTTCGGCGCCGTGTTGCCTGGCGGCCATGTCGAGGCGTTCGTTGACGGTATCGATCGCGATCACACGGCCCGCACCGAGCATTTTGGCGCTGGCGATCGCGAACTGGCCGACCGGCCCGCAGCCCCAGATGGCCACCGTGTCGCCCGGCTGCATATCGCACTGGGCGATGGCCTGATAGCCGGTGGGGAAGATGTCGGTCAGAAACAGCGCCTGTTCGTCGGACACCGATTCCGGCACGACCATCGGGCCGACATCGGCATAGGGCACGCGCACATACTCCGCCTGGCCGCCCGCATAGCCGCCGAGGATATGGGTATAGCCGAACAGCCCGGAAGGCGACTGGCCCCACATCTTTTCGGCCACCCCGGCGTTCGGGTTGGAGTTGTCGCACAGCGAGTGATAGCCGCTGTCGCAGAAGAAACACTGGCCGCAGGCGATCGTGAACGGCACGACCACACGATTGCCGACGGTCAGGTTGGTGACCGCCGAGCCGAGTTCGACGACTTCGCCCATGAACTCGTGGCCGACGATATCGCCGGACTGCATGCCGGGCATGAAGCCGCCGTAGAGATGCAGATCGGAACCGCAGATGGCGGTCGAGGTCACCTTGATGATGGCGTCGCGCGGATTGAGAATCTGCGGGTCGGCCACGTTGTCGACGCGCATGTCCTGCGCGCCATGCCAGCATACGGCTTTCATCGGATGACTCCTTCGTGCGGCGTGGTGTGAATGGCCGCGGTCGGTACTTCGCCGGCCTCCATCACCTGTTTGAAATGTCGCAGATCCTCGCGCACCGCTTCGCGCGACAGGGCGTTGACGAAACCCAGCGGGGCGGCGGCCAGCAGGCCGTGCGGCAGCTCGTAGCGCAGCTTGAGTTCGACCTGGGTGCCGCGCCCGCCGGGCGCCGGGACGAACCGGATCTCGCCGGTCTGGGGTACGTCCGAGCCTTCGATGCTGCGCCAGGCGATCCGTTCGCCGGGTACGTCCTCGACGATTTCGGCCTCCCATTCGTAGGTGCCGCCCAGGGGTGTTTCGGCGTGCCAGCGCGAGCGGTCATCAGCAAGTATCTCGACCGCTGTAATCGAGGTCATGATCGCGGGCAGGCGCGTGAAATCGCGCCAGAAGTCGTATAGTTGTTCGCTCGGGCGGGCGATGGTGACGGCCGCCGAGAGTTCGAGCGGGCCGGCTCGATGGCCGGTCAGCGTGCGTTCGGCGCCTTGCATGAGCGAGCGTCCGGTGCCCTTGAGCCCGCGCCCGGTCGAGGCGCGATAGGCCAGATAGCCGCTGAACGCGCCCAGCGCCAGGCCGGAGAGGCCGCCGCGACGCATACCCACCATGAGCGAACCCACGCTTGCGGCCAGCGCTAGCGCGCGCTGTTTTTCGCGCTCTCTAGCGCTGTCCAGGTCTGAATCGTCGTTGCCGCGATAGTCGATCGGCCGGTGTGAGGTCATGCGCGCGCTCCATGCGATTGGCGAGCCTCAATGTAGCGCGCCGCGCGTGAGAACGCGTCGGTGGAAGTCCTGACATGATTTCGGCGTGGCCGGGGTTACACTCGGCTAGGGTTCGACTGGCTCACGCGTCGGTCGAATCACTCGAATACGGGCGGTCACGGCTTGCCGGGCGCTGGCTGGCGGGTGGGCCCGCCGATTTTGCAATGGCTCTGTAGAGCTCTGGGAGAGGTTATGGATACGGGACTCGAACGCCGCAACGGCCGGCCGCTGACTGCATCGCGTGTCGTGGATGAAGTCTGTCGGCATCCGGTGATTACCGGCGCGGCTGTTGTGGGTACGGCGGTCGTACTCGGCGCGCTGCTGCACTATGGTCCGGCGCCGCGCAGACGGCGCTCGCTTTTCGACCGGGTTCGCGCCTCGCTGCGCTCGCTGTTCGACTGACTGACGCGATCCGCTCGTGCTGTCCGGCTGAAGCCGAGAACGAAAAAGCCCCGGCCGAATAATCGACCGGGGCTTTTTCGTGCCGTTGAGGCAGTGGGCAATCAGGCCAGCTTGCGGTGCTTGGCCTTGGCCGAGCCTTCGGATGCATTGCCGAGACGGCGTTTGCGGTCGGCTTCGTAGTCCTGATAGTTGCCTTCCAGGAACACCACGTCGTCGTCCTCGAACGCCAGAATATGCGTGGCGATACGGTCGAGGAACCAGCGATCATGCGAGATCACCAGCACAGCACCCGGGAACTGCAATAGCGCTTCTTCGAGCGCACGCAGGGTTTCCACGTCCAGATCGTTGGTGGGTTCGTCGAGCAGCAGGGTGTTGCCGCCTTTTTGCAACAGCTTGGCCAGCTGCAGGCGATTGCGTTCACCGCCGGAGAGCTCCGACACACGCTTCTGCTGATCGGAACCCTTGAAGTTGAAGCGCCCGATATAGGCACGCGACGGGATTTCGTAGTTGCCGATCTGCAGGATGTCCTGACCGTTGGAGACTTCTTCCCACACGGTCTTGGACGAATCCAGCTCTTCGCGCGACTGGGTCACATAGGCCAGGTCAACGGTATCGCCGACGCGGATTTCGCCGGAGTCCGGCTGTTCCTCGCCGTTGAGCATGCGAAACAGCGTGGTCTTGCCGGCGCCGTTGGGGCCGATGATGCCCACGATCGCGCCCTGCGGCACCTTGAGCGATACGTCTTCGTAGAGCGTGCGGTCACCATAAGATTTGGTGACGTTGTTCATTTCGAACACGAGATCGCCCAGGCGCGGGCCCGGCGGGATATAGATCTCGTTGGTCTCGGAGCGCTTCTGGTATTCCTTGGACTGCAATTCCTCGAACTGCTTCAGGCGCGCCTTGGACTTGGACTGGCGGCCCTTGGCGTTCGAGCGTACCCATTCCAGCTCGGCCTTGATGGCCTTCTGGTGGGCGTCCTCGGATTTCTGTTCCTGTTCGAGGCGTTTTTCCTTCTGCTCCAGCCAGGAGGAATAGTTGCCCTCGTAGGGAATGCCGTGGCCGCGGTCGAGTTCCAGAATCCAGCCGGCGACGTTGTCGAGGAAGTAGCGATCATGGGTGACCGCGACGACCGTGCCGGAGAAATCCTTGAGAAAGCGTTCCAGCCAGGCGACGGATTCGGCGTCCAGATGGTTGGTCGGCTCGTCGAGCAACAGCATGTCCGGCTTGGACAGCAACAGCCGGCACAGGGCCACGCGACGGCGCTCGCCGCCGGAGAGCTTGGAGACGTCGGCGTCCCAGGGCGGCAGGTTCAGCGCTTCGCCGGCGCGATCCAGCGTGTTGTTGATTTCCCAGCCGTCGGCCGCGTCGATGGCTTCCTGCAGCTCGGCCTGTTCGGTGAGCAGGGCATCGAAGTCGGCGTCCGGATCGGCGAAGGCTTCGCTGATTTCGTTGAAGCGGGCCAGCTTGTCGGCGATATCGCCCAGGCCTTCCATGACGTTGCCGCGTACGTCCTTGGATTCGTCCAGCTGCGGCTCCTGCGGCAGATAGCCGATATTGATGCCGGGCATCGGCCGCGCCTCGCCTTCGATCTCGGTATCGATACCGGCCATGATGCGCAGCAGGGTGGACTTGCCGGCGCCGTTGTAGCCGAGCACGCCGATCTTGGCGCCCGGGTAGAAGGACAGATAGATATCCCGAAGGATATGTTTTTTCGGCGGCACGACCTTGCCGACGCCGTTCATCGTGTAGATGTACTGAGCCATGGTTTCGCGGGCCTGTGTCAAAGGGTCGTCAGTGTAAGCCAACACGCGGTGCGACTGAATGCCGAATCAGCGCAATCGCGCGGGGATTATGTATCCGGGCAAATATCCTTATTCCGGATCAGTCTAAGAAAGCGTCTTTAAAATAACGCAATCACGCTTATCATAAGCGCCATTCGTCGTCGCGCGCTGCGATGCGCCGCTCGTGGCGTGCGTCGCGCGAACCAATTCAAACGAGGTAGCAGCATGCAAGTCGATGTCGCCAAAGCCAATGCCGAACTCGCCGGCAAGCATCCCAAGGAAATCGTCGAATGGGCGGTGGGCCTCGGTGGCAAGACCATCGTCACCACCAACTTCGGCCCGGACGAGGCGGTGATCCTGCATCTGGCGACCCAGGTCCAGCCGGATATGGACGTAGTCTGGATCGATTCCGGCTATGCCACGCGCAAGACCTACCTGTTCGCCGAAAAGCTCATCGAAGACCTCAAGCTGAACATTCACGTGTTCAACCCGCTGTCCTCGGCGGCCCGTCGCGATGCGCTCATGGGCATTCCGGACGTGGACGATCCGCAGCACGAAGAGTTCACCCGTCAGGTCAAGCTGGAGCCGTTCGGTCGGGCCATGGAAGCGATGGCGCCGGACGTGTGGCTGACCGCCGTACGTCGCGACCAGACGGAATTCCGCAAGAACATGGATATCGTCTCCCAGGACAAGCCGGGCGGCGTGGTCAAGGTCGCGCCGGTGCTTGAATGGACCGCCGACGACATGGCGGCCTATCGCGAGAAGCACGGCCTGCCCAACGAAACCAACTACTACGATCCGACCAAGGTGCTGGGTAACCGCGAATGCGGCCTGCATAACCGCTTTACGGCATAGTCGGGTCTTTAAAGCGCCGCTGTACTAGCGGCGTACAACGAAAAAGGTCGCAGGCGTTTCGCCTGCGGCCTTTTTTGTGCGCACTCGATCAGGGATACGAACCGGCACGTGTGTTGACGCGCCGATTCCGTCAGCTAATCCGTCTTTCGTGCGTCTACGCGTTTCGTCGCGTCCCAGGCTGTGTGAAAACGCGTGAGTTAGCGTACTTTTCCCCATCAGCTGCCTATGTCAGGCGCTAAGGGCTCCGCGTGGCGGCCACGGTTCAGAGTGATCGCAACGCAGGCCTGTGACTTCATCATGCCCGGAGGCGCCTCAGGCCGCTTCGAAGGCGCCGTTTAAAGGGAACGAGCACGCTCAGGCAGCCATTGCCCGCATCAACGGCCCGATCCCGACGATTCGCATCACGCGTTTCAGATTGTAGGCCAGCACATGCAGACTCATTTCCGTTCGCACATGCGCGAGCGTGCGCATCAGGAAGTGTGTTGAGCCCATCCAGTACTTGAGCGTGCCGAAGGGATGCTCGACCGTCTGTCGCCGTATCCGCATCAGATTCGGATCCTGATCCAGGCGTTGCTGCATGGTTTCGAGCACTGACTCGTGCTCCCATCGCTTGACGCGGCGTTGCGCCGCCGACGTGCACTGCGCCTTGATCGCACACGTCTCGCAGGCTGAGCTCCAGTAGCAATGGAGCGTCTGGCCTTTCTCCACCGTGGTAAAGCGCCAGACCAAGGTCTGATTGGCCGGGCAACGATAGGTGTCGCTATCGGGTTCGTAGATGAAGTCGCGCTTACCGAACCGGCCTTGGGCCTGGCTGTTAGAGGTCTGCGGCTTGGGCACGTGAACCTGGATGCCGGCCCTCTCGCAGGCCACGATCTGTTCGCCGTTGAAGTAACCGCGGTCGGCGACCGCGGCCAGGGTATCGGTCTGCATGACTGAGCGGGCTCGATCCGCCATCGGCTGCAGCTGCGAGCGATCGTGGCCGACGTTGGTGACCTCGTGATCCACGATCAGATGGTGTTCGGCATCGACAGTCGATTGGACGTTGTAGCCCACCATCCCCGAGCCCTTGCCGCCCGTCGCTATGGAGCGTGCGTCTGGATCAGTCAATGAGATCTGTTGGTCGGGCGCTGCTGCTACGGCCTTCGCCATTGCCTGCATGCGCTGCATTTCCGATCGCAGCGTGTCGATCTTGTCTCGAAGTTTTGTTGCCCGGGCTTCGGTGGTATCACTCTGACGCTGACGGTCGGCGCTTTCGAGTTCTGACAGGTAGCGCGCGACACTGGCTTCGATCTGCTCGATGCGTCGCTTGACCTTGGCGCGGGTGAAATTGCGATCGCGGCTATTAACAGCTTTGAACTTGCTGCCGTCGATGGCCACCAGCGCTTGCGAGAACAGGTCGAGACGACGGCACAGCATCACGAACTCGCGGCATACGCGTTGGATCGATGGGCCATTGTTACGGCGGAAGTCCGCGATTGTCTTGAAGTCGGGCGCCAGACGACCGGTCAACCACATGAGCTCTATGTTGCGTTGAGCCTCGCGTTCCAGTCGTCGGCTGGATTGCACACGGTTTAGGTACCCGTAGATATAGATCTTGAGCATCGTGGCAGGGTGATAGCCGGGCCGCCCGGTGACTTGGGCGACAACGCCTTCAAAGCCCAGATCGGTGAGGTCGAGGTTATCAACGAAGACATCAATCACTCGGACTGGATTGTCCTCGGTAACGTAGTCGTCGAGGCTTGCCGGCAGCAGAGCGCTCTGCGCGCGGTCATCACCAGTCACGAAACGACTCATCAAGCACTCCGCCAATAGCCTGAGAGAAGTTTAGCCGGTGGGAGCGTTTTCACACAGCCTGGGCCATTTGCGGACTGTCGTCTGCAAGCGATCAGAACGCAGGCGAATCGATCGAGATCGTTTGCGTATTCTCGGCCTGCGCCTCGCTATTGGGCACGGTGGGTGACTTACCTTCATCCAGTGCCGGCGGCTCCTGGGCGGTGCGGTTGTTGGTCATCCAGGTCAGGATGTCGAAATAGGCGCGAATATTGCCCACATAGGTTGCCGCCTCATGCCCGCGCGCATATCCATAGCGCGTATCCGAGATATAGCGTTCCTGGGTGAGCCAAGGCAGTGCATCGCGCAAATTCACCCACAGATTCGGGTCGCGACCGCGATCCTCGAGCAGGCGGCGCGCATCCATGACATGCCCGTAGCCGATGTTGTAGGCAGCCAGGGCGAACCAGGTGCGATCCGGCTGCTGGATTTCATCGGGCATGCGTTCGAGCATGCGAATGAAATAACGCGCGCCGCCGTCGATGCTCTGGGCGGGGTCGCGTCGATTGGTCACGTTCATGTCCGAGGCAGCGGCCTGGGTGAGCATCATGATGCCGCGTACGGTGGTGGGGCTGACCGCGTTCTTGTCCCAGTGTGATTCCTGATAGCCGATCGCGGCGAGCAGGCGCCAGTCCAGGCCGTATTCCTCGCCGGCGCGCTTGAAATAGTCTTCCCACAGGTGCAGGCGGTTATCGACCTGGCGGGCGAACTCGTGCCCGCCCACGAAACCGAGTCTCTTCACGTGACCGAAGTAGCGGTCGCGCAGGATATGCAGCCGACCGTTGGCCTTGACCTGTTCGAGAAAGGCGATGGCCTCGTTGTAAAGTGTGTCGTCGTCGGCCATGTCGCCCTGATCGGGCATGGCCCAGGCGGTGTGCTGGCGTACGTCATCGAGGCTGAAGGCGACGCGCAGGTTGGGGTAGTAGCGCTGGTTCATGTCGACGATATCCTCGCTGGCGATCGTGGCGGTGAGATCGCCGGAGGCCACGCGGTCCATGAGCTCTTCGGTATTGGCCTGGTCGTCGACACTGAATTCGATGTCCGGGCGGTTCGCGCGCAGCCAGTCGGCAAAGGCGGTATGCGCGGGCAGTACGAGATCGCCGGACAGATCGGCCAGTTTCGTCGGTTTGTGCTTGTAGACGCGGTAGACGACCTCCAGCGCGGCTTCGTCGTAAGGTGGGGTAAAGCGCACGCGCTTACGGCGCGCTTCGCTCACGGCCACGCCCACGCCGAGATGCGCATGCCCCGAGGCCACGGCATCGATAACGGCCTGCTGATCGGGCATGACCACCATGTCGAAGCGCAGGCCGAGCGATTGCGCGAAGTCGCGGATCAGATCGTATTCGAAGCCGGTGGGCCCGTCGGCATCCAGATAGTAGGTGCTCGCGGAATTGACCGTGGCCACGCGCAGCGTGCCGAGGGTGTCGATCTGTTCGAGTAGCCCCGGGCGTTCGATGCAGGTCGCCAGCGCCAGCGTGAGCGCAGCGATGGTAATCAGCTGCAGAATGCGCAGCAATTCGCGCAATCCGGTCATTGCGCGGGGCAGGGCAAACGGCGTCGAAACGCGCTTCGGACGGGTGTCATGGTCATGGCATCAGGCTATCTTGCACGCAAGTGTTGGGAAAGCCGTCGTTATCCTTTAACATACGCGACTTCGCAATAAGCCGGCAGCGAGCGTAGCCCGCAAAAGCGCCGCCAGGCTGAACGAGTTTTACAGGAGAGGTACCGAAGCGGTCATAACGGCACCGACTCGAAATCGGTTGGGGGCTAACCGCCCCACGTGGGTTCGAATCCCACCCTCTCCGCCATCTTTTTGACCCCCTGGACCCGGCCCTGCCATGTCGTCAGCAGACTCCAAGCAGCGTCTCTACCGCGTGGCCTTCTTCAACCAGGGTGAAGTCTACGAAGTATTCGCGCGCTCCGTATCCCAGGGCGCGCTGTTCGGTTTCGTCGAAATAGAGAAACTGGTCTTCGGCGAGCGCTCCTCCGTCGTCATCGACCCGGCCGAGGAAAAGCTCGCCAACGAGTTCGCCGATGTCGAGCGCTCGTATATTCCCATGCATTCGGTGATTCGTATCGACGAAGTGACCCGTCGCGGCACCGCCCGGGTCACGCCGGCCGATAGCGATGCCAAGGTGCGCCCCTTCCCGGTCTACACGCGCCAGACGCCCTCGGGTAACAACCCCGGCCCCGGTGGAAGCCGGGGCGGCAGCTAGTGCGCGCGGTCTTCGAGCGCGCATGAGTCGGACCGCGGGAAGCATGCGTTTCGCGCTGCTGGGCAGCGGCAGCAAGGGCAATGCGCTGGTGGTCGAATATGCCGACACGCGTTTGCTGGTCGACTGCGGCTTTTCCGCCCGCGAAATGGAGCGCCGCCTGGCCCGCCTGGAACTCACACCGGCGGATATCGATGCGCTGGTGATCACCCACGAGCACGACGACCATTGGCGCGGCGTGTCGCGTTTTTCGCGCCGACACGAGATTCCCGTGTGGCTCACGCCCGGCACTCAGGCCGCCAAGGCCACCGACGCGCTCGCCGCCACCGAGCTGTATTCCCCGCACGAGCCGTTCGCGATCGGCGATCTCGAGCTGTTTCCCTATCCGGTGCCCCACGATGCGCGCGAACCCGCGCAGCTGATCGTGGGCAACGGCGACAAGCGTCTGGGCATTCTTTCCGACAGCGGCTATGCGACCCCGCACGTGCGCGAGATGGTCGATGCCTGCGACGCGCTGGTGCTCGAATGCAATCACGACCCCGAGATGCTGGCCACGGGCCCGTATCCGGCGTCGCTCAAACGACGGGTGGCCGGCAAGCTCGGCCACCTGAGCAATCAACAGGCCGCCGAGCTGTTGACGCAAATCGATGCCACGAGCCTGCAGCAGCTGGTGGTGGCGCATATCAGTGAATCCAACAATCGCCCGGAGCTGGCCCAGGCCGCGCTTGCACAAGCGCTGTCGACCACGGCCGACTGGGTGCATGTGGCCAATCAAAGCGAGGGTCTGTCGTGGCGCAGTCTGGTCAATCGGTAGGCGAACACGAAGTCGCAGCCGTTGAAGTCATCGTCGGCGCGCCGGCGCTGGCAGAATTCGAACTCGAACGCCTGCGCGGCGGTCTGGCCGGCGCTGGCATCGACGTGGCCAGCCTCGTGGCCCGCGAAGTCTTCGTTGCCGCCTGCAACCGCGCGCCGAGCGACGACGATCGCGCGCGCCTGCAGGCATTGCTCGGCGTCGAGGCCAACGATGACGTGCCCGAGGGTGTCATCGCGATTCCGCGCCTGGGCACGGTTTCGCCCTGGTCGACCAAGGCCGAGGACATCGCCCGCAACAGCGGCCTCGACGCGCTGTCGCGCCTCGAACGCGGCGTGGTGTTCTCCTTCGGCAGCACGCCCGATTTCGAAGCGCTGGCCCAGAGCGGCGTGCTGCACGACCCGATGACGCAATCGCTGCTCCCCAACGCTGAACGTCTGCCGCGGCTGTTCGACACGCTGGCCCGGCGCGGGCTGCGCCGCGTGCCGCTGGCCGATCAGGGCGTGACCGCGCTGCAGACCGCCAATCGCGACTGGGGCCTGGCGCTGGCCGACGAGGAAATCGAATACCTCGCCCAACAGTATCGCGCGCTCGATCGCGACCCCACCGACGTCGAGCTGATGATGTTCGGCCAGATCAACTCCGAGCACTGCCGACACAAGATATTCAACGCCGAATTCACCATCGACGGCGAAACCCGCGCCAAGTCGCTGTTCGACATGATCCGCGATTCGCATCGCGCGGCCCCGCAGGGCGTGCTCTCGGCCTATCGCGACAACGCGGCGGTTGTCGAAGGGCATGTCGCCACACGTCAGCTGGTGGGCACGGATCGCGTCTATCGCCTGCACGAAGAACCCGTGCACCTGCTCATGAAGGTGGAAACGCATAACCACCCGACCGCGATCGCCCCGAACCCGGGTGCAGCCACGGGCGCGGGCGGCGAGATTCGCGACGAAGCCGCGACCGGGCGCGGCGGCAAGCCCAAGGCCGGGCTCACCGGTTTTTCGGTCTCCGATCTGCGTCTGCCGGGCGATATCCAGCCCTGGGAAACCGACGACGCCCGCCCGGCCACGATCGCCACGCCCCTGGAGATCATGCGCGACGCCCCGATCGGCGCGGCGCGCTACAACAACGAATTCGGCCGGCCGGCGCTGGGCGGCTATTTCCGCAGCTTCCAGTACGAATCCGACGCCACGGGCGTACGCGGCTATCACAAGCCCATCATGATCGCCGGCGGCATGGGCAACGTCCGCCCCGACGACGTGGAAAAACATGCCGTACCGGTCGATGCCGCACTGATCGTGCTGGGCGGCCCGGCCATGCTTATCGGCCTGGGCGGCGGGGCGGCTTCATCCATGGCCAGCGGCACCTCGTCGGCCGAGCTGGATTTTGCCTCCGTGCAGCGCGCCAATCCGGAAATGGAGCGCCGCTGTCAGGAAGTGGTCGAAGGCTGTATCGCACTCGGTGCAGCCAACCCCATCGCCTCCATTCACGACGTGGGCGCGGGCGGGCTGTCCAATGCGTTGCCCGAGATCATCGATGCCGACGATCGCGGCGGGCGTATTCGCCTGCGCGACGTGGACGCGGCCGACGTGAGCCTTTCGCCGATGGAAATCTGGTGCAACGAATCGCAGGAGCGCTACGTGCTGGCGATCGCGGCCGACCAGCTCGATGCGTTCGAAGCGCTCTGTGCCCGCGAGCGTTGCCCCTATGCCGTGGTCGGCACCGCCACCGCCGAGCCCCAGCTGACCGTCGAAGACGAAGAAGCCGACCGCGATGATGCGCGCTATCCGGTGGACATGCCCATGGGCGTGCTGCTCGGGCGCACGCCGCAGATGCAGCGCGACGTTGCGCACCAGAATCTCGATCTGGCGGCCTGGGATCATAGCGGGATTGATGTTGCCGAGGCCGTCGAGCGCGTGCTGCGCGTGCCGAGCGTGGCCAGCAAGGCGTTTCTGATCACCATTGGCGATCGCAGCGTGGGCGGCATGACTGCCCGCGACCAGATGGTTGGGCCCTGGCAGGTGCCGGTCGCTGATGTAGCCGTGACCACCACGGGCTTTACCGGCGACACCGGCGAAGCCATGGCCATGGGTGAGCGCACGCCGCTGGCCCTGATCGATGCCCCGGCTTCGGGTCGTATGGCCGTGGCCGAAGCGGTGACGAATATCGCCGCGGCGCGTATCGACAAGCTCACCGATATCCGCCTCTCGGCCAACTGGATGGCGGCCTGCGGCGAGCCGGGCGAAGACGCCCGGCTATACGACACCGTGCAGGCGGTCGGCGAACAGCTCTGCAGCGAACTGGGCCTGGCGATTCCGGTGGGTAAGGATTCGCTGTCCATGCGCAGCGTCTGGCGCGACGACGACGGCAACGAACGCCGCATGAGCGCGCCGCTGTCGCTGATCGTATCGGCCTTCGCGCCGGTGGGCGCGGCCCGTGCGACGCTCACGCCGCAGCTCGTGGCGCCGAGCGAAGCCAGGACCGCGCTGGTGCTCGCCGATCTGGGCAACGGTAAGAACCGCCTCGGCGGCTCGGCCTTCGCCCAGGCGTATGGTGCGCTCGGCAACATCGCCCCCGATCTGGACCAGCCCAAGCAGCTGCGCCAGTTCTTTGGCGTCATCCAGCGCCTGGCGAGCGAGAACCGCATCAAGGCCTACCACGACCGCAGCGACGGCGGGCTGCTGGCCTGTGTTGCCGAAATGGTGTTCGCCGGCCGCGTCGGCGCGGATATCGCCCTCGACGATCTCGGCGACGATGCGCTGGCAGCTCTGTTCAACGAGGAACTGGGTGCCGTGCTCCAGGTGGGGGCGGACGATGCCTCGGTCGTGGTCGGCGAGCTGCGCGCTGCCGGTTTGACCGCGCATGCGATCGGCACGGTCACCGCCGAGCCGGGCCTGGTCGTACGTCATGCAGGCCAGACGATTTACAAGAACACGCGCGCCGCGCTCGAACGCAGCTGGGCCGCGACCAGTCATGCCATGGCCCGACTGCGCGACGACCCGGCCAGCGCCGACGAGGCCTTTGAGGCCCTGCTCGACGACGCCGATCCGGGCCTGGCCGCCGAGCCCGCGTTCGACTTGAGCGACGACGTGGCCGCGCCGTTCGTGAATACCACGCGTCCGCGGGTCGCCATCCTGCGCGAGCAGGGCGTGAACGGCCATAACGAAATGGCCTGGGCGTTCTCGCGGGCCGGCTTCGAGGCCGTCGACGTGCATATGAGCGAGATCGCGGCCGGTCGCGATCTGTCGGATATGCAGGGACTGGCCGCCTGTGGCGGTTTCTCCTATGGCGACGTGCTCGGCGCCGGTCAGGGCTGGGCGAAATCGATCCTGTTCAATGCCGGTGCGCGTGCGGCCTTTGCCGATTTCTTCGAGCGGGAGGAAACCTTCACGCTCGGCGTGTGCAACGGCTGCCAGATGCTGGCCGCACTGGCCGAGATCATCCCCGGCACCGATCACTGGCCGCGTTTCGTGGCCAACGCCTCGCGCCAGTTCGAAGGGCGGACCAGCAGCGTGGAAATCCTCGAATCCAAGGCTGTGCTGCTCGACGGCATGGCCGGCACGCGCGTGCCGATCGCGGTGGCCCACGGCGAAGGCCGGGCCGAATTCGCCGATGCCAACGATCTGGACATGCTCGCGGCCAACGGTCAGGTAGGCATGCGCTATGTCGACGGGCGCGGCGCGCCAGCAACGCGCTACCCGGCCAACCCCAACGGCTCGCCCGGCGGCGTGACCGGCCTGTGCAATGCCGACGGGCGTGTGTTCATCACCATGCCGCATCCCGAACGCGTGACCCGCAGCGTGAACCTGTCCTGGGCGCCGAAGGGCTGGGGCGAGCTCAGCCCCTGGGCACGGCTGTTCGGCAACGCCCGGCGTTTCGTCGGCTAGGCGGCATGGCGCCCGAAGCGCAGCTGTCGTTGCGTGCCTTTCGACGCAGCGACACGGATGCGCTGGTGGCCCTGTGGCAGGTGTGCGGGCTGACACGGCCCTGGAACGACCCGTATCGCGATATCGAGCGCAAACTGGCCGTCGATCCTGAGCTACTCGTTGTCGGCGAGCGCGGCGACGAAATCGTGGCCAGCATCATGATCGGCTATGAAGGCCATCGTGGCTGGATCAACTATCTGTCGGTCGCGCCGGGCTGCCAGCGCCAGGGCATCGGGCGCCGGCTCATGGCGCACGCCGAAGAGGCGTTGCGCGAGCGCGGCTGCCCGAAAATCAACCTCATGATCCGCGACGGCAATACCCAGGCGATGGCGTTCTATCGTCGCCTGGGTTATGTCGAAGATGCCGCGACTGCGCTCGGTAAACGCCTCGAAGCCGACGGTTAGGCGTTTTCGCTGTAGATCCGCCGCAAGTCCTTGCGCGACACCTTGCCGATCGCGTTGCGCGGCACCGCATCCACCACCCGGGTATCGCTCAGACGCTGGAACTTGCCCAGCCGGGCGTTGGCCCAGGCCTGGATCGTTTCCGCGTCGATATCCGCGCCCGGGGCGAGGGTCACAAAGGCCACGGGCGTTTCGCCCCACTGTGCGCTGTCCACGCCGAATACGGCCACGTCGGCCAGGGCCTCGTGTTCGCGCAGCACGGCCTCGATATCGCTGGGAAAGATATTGAAGCCGCCGGAGATGATGGTTTCCTTGGCGCGGCCGACGATATTCAGGAACCCATCCTCGTCGAAATAACCGATATCGCCGGTCCGAATGAAGCGAGCACCGGTATCGGGCTCGTACCATTCGGTCGCCCGGGTACGCTCGGCGTCGCCGTGATAGCCGCGCATGATGAAGCCGGAATGGCCGACGATTTCGCCCACGCGGCTGCGCTCGATCTCGATGCCGTCTTCGTCAATGATGCGCAGCTCGTGGCCCGGCATGGGCTGGCCTACGGTATGCAGCTTGTCCGGATGCTCGTGGGCGACCAGCATGCAGCTGCCGCCGCCTTCGGTCATGCCATAGAACTCCAGCAGCCCGCCCGGCCAGCGCTCGAGCACTTCGGCCTTCACGTCGGCGCCGAACGGCGAGCTGGTACAGCATTTGATCTGAAAGCTCGACAGATCGGTATGGTCGAAGTCGGGATGATCGAGCAGGCGCCGGTACTGCACGGGCACGAGCATGGCATGGGTGACATGGTGCTGTTCGGCCAGCGCCAGAAAACGCCCGGCATCGAACTTGGGCATGAGCACCAGCGTGCCGCCGGCGGCCAGTGCGGGCATGAAGCTCACCAGCGTCGTATTCGAATACAGCGGCGTGGAGACCAGCGTGACCGAGCTTTCGTCGTAGAGCTTGACCACGCCGCCCGCGATCTGCGGCCAGCGCAGGCGGTTGGTATGTACGATGCCCTTGGGCGCGCCGGTGGTGCCGGAGGAATAGATGATGTTGAAGATCGTGTCCGGGTCGGGCTCGACCGGCTCGGGTGTCGTGTTCGTATCGGCGAGCCAGTCGTCGATCGGGGTATAGGGCCCATCGTCATTGATGCCGACCGGGCGAATCGCCGAACGCGCGGCGAGCGCCTCCTGCGCGTTGCGGCCGTAGGCGTCGACAAAGGCGAAGGTCGCGCCGCTGTTGTCGAGCATCAGCCCCAGGGCCTCGGCGGTGCTCGAGGGCGCCAGCGGCGCGAAAGAGCCGCCGGCACGCAGCGCGGCAAGCATGGCCACCACGTAGTCGATCGAGTTGGCAGCACAGATCGCGACGACATCGCCCGGGCTGAAACCGTCGCGTTGAAGGGCGGCGACGGCGCGGTCGATACGGCGATCCAGCGCCTGGTAGGTCACGGCGCTATCGGCGTCGATGAGTGCCGTGGCGTCGGGCCGGCTTACGGCGTGTTCATGCACGCGTCCGGGCAGAGTGCCGAATTCGGCGATGGTGGCGGCTGGCGCGTAGCTGGCCATGGAAGCTCCTCCTGCAAGACCGGTCGCTGAGCGCCGGCGGATTCATTTGTTCTGTCAGGGAATTGCTGCACCGCCGGCCGTGGTCGCGCCGGCGCCTAGGGGGTTCGGCCTCAAATACTTCGCGACTGTGTTGCCGAGTTGACCTGCCCGTGGAGCAGGCGCTGCGTTCGCAGGCCGTGTCCCAACGGATTTGAGGACTCGAACGCGGCCGGTAAGAGGTCAGGCAGAGATTCCCGAGCCAGTCTTGCACGCTGGCCAAGCGACCGCAATGAAGGTGAAACGGTGTTTCGTCTTTGCGTGGTGCGTCCGATTTTCACGGACCGGGCATAGGGCGACCCCGGATGGGGCGCGAAGGCATGACCTTTGGCTTTGCCGCGCCAGCCCGCGCGATCCGTCGAACGTGGTGAAGCAGAACATGGGCTCGCGTATGCGCAGCGAAAAGAGGCTTCAGCGGGCTGAGGTCCTGCCGGGTTGCGCGACCCGTGGCGGGCGTATGACGCCGGCGCGTTCGCGTTGACAATGACCACGAGCGGGCCCGTTCCTGTTAAAAAGAAAAGGCCGCGCAGGGCGGCCTTTTCTTACAGCGTTTGCTGGCTCGTTGCTACGCCTTGGCCGGTCGGCGCAGGCGAATTACGTCGTTGAGGGCACAGAAATCGATGATTGCCCGCATTTGAGCCGGCGCATTGATGAAGCTCAGCGAGGCGTGGTTGGCATGGGCGTCGCGTACCCATTCCAGCAGCAGGGCCACGCCGGCGCTGTCGACGCGCTCGACACCGGACAGATCGATCACCGTTTCTTCGCCATGCACGAACCAGTTTTCCGATTCGCGCAGACGCCGGGGTACGGTTTCCGCGTCCAGCTCACCGGTGAGCTGGACATGGTCGGTGTGAGTATCCTGATCGGTCATGTCGAGCGCGCCGTCCGGGACTAGCTGCCGGTGTTGTAGCGCGATTCCATGCGCTCGATGAGCTGTTCGAGACCGCCGTTGCGAATCTGGGAATTGAACTGGCCACGGTAGTTGGTCACGAACGACAGATTGCCGACGCTGCCGTCGTAGATCTTCCATTCGCCATCGACCGTATGCAGCTGGAAGGTCACCGGCGTCTTCTGGCCGTCGTCGGTGGTCACGATCGCACGGAAGGTGACGTCATCCGCGCCTTCGGCGGCACGCACCGGCTGGTATTCGATTTCCTGGCTGTCGTCGAAGCTCAGCAGACCGTTGCCGTAGGTACGAATCAGCATGTTCTTGAACGCGGTCTGGAAGCGATCGCGCTGCTCGGGCGTGGCGGTGCGCCAGGCGCGGCCGAGCACCAGCTGCGACATATAGGGCAGATCGACCAGGGGTACGAGTTCCTGATCGATGAGCTGGTAGAGTTCCTGCGGGTTCTTGCGCAGTTCGTCGCGCCGGCCTTCCATCTTGGAAAGCACCGACTGCACCGTTTCACGGGCGAGCTGGTCGGGCGGCGTGGGGGCAGCAAGAGCCAGCGCCGGCAGGAGCAGGGCCAGGGCGAAAGCAGTAATCAAAGAGCGCTTCATGCGTAACATCGCGAATCCTCGCAGGGTTGTTCGACAAGAGTGTGCGAATGGCGTCGAGTATCGCCGACGGCGATGAATCGAATCTGAATTGATTGTGGGCAAGCGATATGGCCCGCCTGCCCGCTACGGCGCGGGCAGTGCGTTATCGCCGCCACCGCCGCCGCTTGAGCCGCCGCCGTTGCCGGAACTGCTGTCGCCCGACCCCATGCTGGTCATGAACTGGCCGATGAGGTTCTCCAGCACCACCGCGCCCTGGGTGATGATGAATTCGTCGCCGTCCTGCATGTTGTCCAGCGAACCACCGGGGCCGATGCCCACATACTGTTCGCCGAGCAGGCCGGAGGTCAGTACCGATGCGTCCGAGTCTTTCGGCAGCTTGTACTTGCTGCCGATACGCAGGCGCGCTTCGGCGCGATAGGTATTCTGATTGAGGCTGATATCGGCGACGCGGCCCACGCGTACCCCGGCCAGGTTGACCGGCGCGCCGACCTTGAGGCCGCCAATATTGTCGAAGGCGGCAACCACGGTATAGCCGCCGTCCACGTCGCTGGTATCGGCGAGGTTGCTCACCCGCATGGTGAGAATGAAGATCGCCGCGATACCGAGGCAGACGAAGAAACCGACCAAAAGCTCTACTGCACGAGACTGCATAGACGAACCCTAGTTACTGCCGAAAAGCACGGCAGTCAGCATGAGATTGGCGCCGAGGATCGCCAGGGATGCGAGTACGACCGTGTTCGTGGTCGCGCGCGATACGCCCTCGGATGTCGGCGGCGCATGATAGCCCTGATAAACGGCGACCCAGGTGATGATGGCACCGAATACGCCGCTTTTCAGGAAGATGTTGACGATGTCCTGGCCGAAGTCGACGTTGCTCTGAATGCCCGACCAATAGGAACCGGCATCGACGCCAAGCATGTCCACGCCGACGAAATAGCCGCCGCCCGCGCCGATGGCCATCACGCAGAATATCGAGGTCAGCAGCGGCAGGGCGATCACGCCGGCCAGGAAACGCGGCGCGACGATACGCTTGATCGGGTCAACCGCCATCATCTCCATGCCGGATAGCTGATCGGTCGCCTTCATCAGGCCGATTTCGGCGGCGAGCGCACTGCCGGCACGCCCGGCGAACAACAGCCCGGTGACCACCGGCCCGAGTTCGCGTACGACCACCAGCGCAACCGACGTGCCCAGCGCCTCGGTGGCGCCGAAACCCACCAGCAGGCGGTAACCGGATAGTGCCAGCACCATGCCCACGAAAATACCGGCCACGACCACGATCACCAGCGACAGCACGCCCACCGAATAGATCTGTTCGATGAGCAGGCGTGGCTTGAGCACCAGCGACGGCAGGCTCATGAGAATACGCAGCAGAAACAGCGCGCTGCGCCCCATATCGGCAAGCCACGACGTGGCCGTGTTGAAACCGCGTTGCAGCGTAGTCATCAGCGGTTGACCTCGAGCAGGTCGTTGGCGTACGGCTCGCTGGCCTGATAATGGAAGGGCACCGGGCCATCCGCCTCGGCATGAATGAATTGCTGGACCCACTTGGAGCGGGAATCACGAATCTGCTGCGGCGTACCGTGGTCGATGACCGTGCCATCGGAGATCACGTACACATAGTCGGCGATGCCGAGCGTTTCCTTCACGTCGTGGCTGACCACGATGGAGGTCAGGCCCAGCACATCGTTGAGCCGCCGGATCAGGCGCAGCAGTACACCCATCGAGATCGGATCCTGTCCGGCGAAGGGCTCGTCGTACATGATCATTTCCGGATCCAGGGCGATCGCGCGGGCCAGGGCCACGCGCCGTGCCATGCCACCGGAAAGCTGGGCCGGGTAGAGCGCGCGCGCGCCCCGCAGCCCGACGGCTTCGAGCTTCATGAGCACGATGTCGCGAATCAGTCGTTCGGGCAGCTTGGTGTGCTCGCGCAGCGGAAAGGCGACGTTATCGAATACCGACAGGTCGGTGAGCAGTGCGCCGGACTGAAACAGCATGCCCATGCGCTTGCGCTGATCGAAAAGTTCGTTCTGCGACAGATTCGCCACGTGGCGGCCGTCGAAATAGACCTTGCCGGAGGCCGGCCGCCACTGGCCGCTGATCAAGCGCAGCAGCGTCGTCTTGCCGGTGCCGCTGGGGCCCATGATCGCGGTAATGCGGCCGCGCGCAATATCCAGATCCACGGATTCGTAGATCACGCGTCGGCCGATGGTGAAGTGCACGCCGCGCACTTCGACCAGATTGTCGGGTACGTCGTCCCGATCGTCAGCCATATGGGTTTCTGGATTCATTGAGCTTTACACACTTAACTTGCGCGCAGCCTATCAGATCGGCACGGCCCCGAGATGTTCCGCGGCACGAACATTTAACGTGCGGCATAGCTGTGTGCTCAGGTCATCCGCCACGACGTCGAGCGAGGTCGGCCCGCCCAGGTCGGACACCTGGGTCATGGCCAGGCCGTGATAGCCGCAGGGATCGATCCGCGAGAAGGGTTCGAGATCCATGTCGACGTTCAACGCCAGGCCGTGATAGCTCGTGCCCTGGCGTACGCGCAGGCCGATCGAGCCGATCTTGGCGTCGCCCACATAGACGCCGGGCGCGTCGGCTTTGGCGAACGCGTCGATATCGTAGCCGGCCAGGGTGGCGACCATGGCCTGTTCAAGCGCGGTGACGAGGCTGCGGATGCCGATGCCCAGCCGGCGCAGATCCACCATCACATAGGCCATGATCTGGCCGGGGCCGTGATAAGTGACCTGGCCGCCGCGATCGATCGGCACCACGGGTATGTCGCGCGGTGCGAGCACGTGCTCGGCGCGACCGTTCTTGCCCTGGGTGAATACCGGGGCATGATTGAGCAGCCACAGGGCGTCATGGGTGTCGTCGTCCCGTGTTTCGGCGAAATCCTGCATCGCCCGCCATACGGGCTCGTAGGGCTGGGGTGCCCAGCCGAAACGGGTGATCTCGATCAACGGGGCGGACATGCTAGAGCGCCATCAGCACAGCGCTGTCATCGCTCAGGTCGCCGTAGATTGCGTCCAGCTGGGCCTGGCTACGGGCGGTGATATTGGCGGTGACGGCGAGGTACTTGCCGCCACGGCTATCGCGCGCGCTCACCGCGCTGCGCTCGAGCTCGGGCGCATGCTGTTTGATCAGCGCATAGATATGTTCTTCGAAATCGCCGGCATGCTTGCCGAATGCCTTGATCGGAAATTCGCAGGGGAATTCGAGTAGGGTTTCTTGCTCAGTCATGGGTCATAGCTTGCAGCGCGGCCCGCATGCGCGTCCAGAGCGGGCCCGGTTCGCCGGTACCCACGGGCTGGCCGTCGAGTCGGGTGACCGGAAAGATTTCGCGCACCGAGGAGGTGATCCATATCTCGCTGGCGCGCTTCAGCTCGGCGGGCGACAGCGTTTCGACTTCGGCGTGCTCGATATGTTCGCGGGCGGCAAGTTCAAGCACCACCGCCCGCGTGATGCCGGGCAGAATGGTATCGCGCAGGGTGGGCGTGACCAGCCGGTCGTCGACCACTGCGAACATGTTGGAGGATGTGCCTTCCTGTACGCAGCCGTCGCGCACGAGCAGCGCTTCGCTGGCGCCCTGTGCGCGGGCCTCGTCGGCGGCCAGTACGTTGGCCAGCAACGAGGTCGATTTGATCGTGCAGTAGCGCCAGCGCGTGTCTTCATGCGTGACCGCGGCGATGCCGTTTTCCAGTACCGACGCATCCACCGGCATACGACTCTGGCAGAACGCCACCACGGTCGGTTCGACATCGTCGGGGATACGATGATCGCGCCGTGCCGGCGCGCCGCGGGTGACCTGGATATAAAGAGAAAGATCGCCCCCGCCGTTGGCCTCGATCAAGGTGGTGATGATGTCGTGCCAACGGCCGCGATCATACGGGTCGGCGATACGCAACAGCTCGAGGCTGCGCGCGAGCCGATCCAGATGGGCCTCCAGGCGAAAGCCGCGCCCGGCATAGAAGGGCACCACTTCATAGACGCTGTCGGCAAACAGAAAGCCGCGGTCGAGCACCGATACGCGGGCCTCGTCCAAGGGCAGGAATTCGCCGTTCACGTATGCCGTGTTCATCAATGCGCTCCCGACCGCTCAGGCCATTCGATACGACCGCACGCCGGCTCGCGCGCATGGAAACAAGCGCGAGCCGGCGTTGCCGATCATTCGAACATCATCATCACTTCGTCGGTGAGCTGGCGGAAGATCCCGCCTTTTTCGATGTCCTTGCCGGCGAACAGCGGCACCTGGGCCAGCGTCTTCGTGTCGTATTTGATTTCCAGCGTGCCCAGACGCTCACCTTTCTTGATCGGCGCGAGCAGGGTGGAGGGCAGCTCGGCGTTGGTGGTCAGCGCATCGCGCTGGCCACGCGGGAAGGCCACGTCCACCGCGCCCTTGGCGACCACGGGCAGCATGGTGTCATCGCCTTTCCAGACGCGTACTTCGGCGATCTGCTTGCCGGCGTCGAACAGATGGCCGCTTTCATAGAAGCGAAAGCCGTAGTTGAGCAGGGCCGCGGTCTGCGACTTGCGCGCATTGTTCGAATTGGTGCCGGTTACCACCGCGACCGTGCGCATGCCGTCCCGCTTGGCCGAGGCCGACAGGCAATAGCCGGCCGATTCGGTATGGCCGGTCTTGCCGCCGTCCACGCTTTCGTCGGACCACAGCAGCGAGTTGCGGTTGTACTGCTCGATACCGTTATAGGTGAACTTCTTCTCGCTGTAATACTTCTTGTAAAGTTCCGGGAAGTCGCGGATGACCGCGCTCAGCAGACGCGCGATATCGTGCGCCGACATGTAATGGTTTTCGTGCGGCCAGCCGCTGGCGTCCACGAAATGGCTGTTTTCCAGCCCCATCTCGCGCCCGTACTGGTTCATGTAATCGGCGAACGTCGCCTCCGTACCGCCGACATACTCGGCCAGCGCGACGGTGGCATCGTTGCCCGATGCGGTGATCATGCCGTGGAGCAGGTCATCGACCGAGACCTGGGTGCCCACCTCGATGAACATCTTCGAGCCGCCCATGCGCCAGGCTTTTTCGCTGACCGTGACCTTGTCCTCCAGCGAGATGTTGCCTTTCTTGATCTCGTCGAAGACGACATAGGCCGTCATCAGCTTGGTGATGCTCGCGGGCTCGATGCGCTTTTCGGCGTTCTTGGCCGCCAGCACCTGCCCCGAGTTGAAGTCGACCAGGATGTAGCTGCGCGCATCGAGCGTCGGCGGTTCGGGGATCGGCAGCGGCTTGGCCAGCGCGCTGGCCGTGACCAGGAGAAGAAAAACGAGATAAAGCAGGCGTTTCGCGTGGCTCATCGACTTCGGCTCTTTGACGGACAAACAAGGACGGTTCCGAAGCGCGGCAGTTTAGCGCTTCGAGGCCATTCGGGCTAACGATCGACTTCCTGGGCGGAAAATCCCTGCTCGCGCAGAATCTGGCGGTTCAGGGCACGGCTGCGTTCATCCGGATAAGGCCCGAGTTGAACGCGATAGATCGGTGTGGCGCCGCCGGACTCAACCACGCGCACCTGCGCAAAACCTGCATTCTGCAGGCGCCGGTTCAGACGCTGTGCATTGGTCGGGTTGCCGAAGGCGCCGGTCTGCAGATAGAGCGTGCCCTCGCTGCGATTCGCCGTCGAGGCGCCGGCCGCGGAGGCATTCGTACGATTGGCGACCTGGACGGCCCGGCCGGGCGTATTCGCGGCCGGCGTTGCGCGGGCGGGCGCCGAGGCCGGCGCGCGCGCACTCGACGAGGCGGGCGGCTGATTGCGATACGGCGGCGTGGCGGCGGCGACCTGCCGGTCGCTCTGGGCCTCGCGCTGCTCTGCCTTCAGGGTGGCGGGCGTAACCGTTTCGATACGCACCGGCACGCTGCCATGGGCGACCACGTCGAGCCGGCGAGCGGCCACATAGGACAGATCGATGATGCGGCCATCGTGGAACGGGCCACGATCGTTGACGCGCACGATCACCTGCTTGCCGTTGTCCAGATTGGTCACCCGCACATAGCTGGGTACCGGCAGGCGTTTGTGCGCCGCGGTCATCTTGAACATGTTGTAGGGCTCGCCGCTGGAGGTGCGCCGCCCATGAAACTGCTTGCCATACCAGCTGGCGCGTCCGGTCTGGGTAAAGCCGGCCGCGCTGGGCAGTACGTAATAGGTCTTGCCGAGAGCTTCATAGCTGGCCGGGTTGCCATAGCGTGAAGGTGGCTCGTCGCGGGGCACGGCGTCCGGTATCGCGTCGATATCGATATTCTCGTCGTCCGGCGGGCCATCGTTCTGGTAGTAGCCGCCGCCCTTGCTCGCCTGTGGCGAGGGCGAACCGGCGCTCGAGCCGCCGCGCGGCTGGCTCGCGCAGCCGGCCACGACCAGGGCCAGAAAGGCCAGTCCCAGCGTTCGGCCTGTGCTGATCATCGGTCCGTGTCGCCGCCAAGGGCGGCGTTCTGACGGGCGAAGGCGATTTCCTGGCCGAGCTGGTAGACGGCCATGGCATACAGCGGGCTGTGGTTGTAGGTGGTGATCACGAAGAAGTTGTTCAGCCCCAGCCAGTACTCGGTGCCCTGTGCGCCTTCGAACTGCAGCAGGCCGACCTGGGCATCATCGGCCGGCGGATCATCCACCCGCACGCCCAGCTGGTCGAGCGCGTCCCAGCGATAGGCGGGTTTGCGCTTGCTGCGTTCGATCTTATCGAGGTTCTTGTCGCTGCCGATCCAGGCGGGCAAGGCCACCGATTCGTCGCGCGCCCAGCCGTGTTCGGCGAGGTAGTTGGCCACCGAGTAGATGATATCGGCCGGCTCTTCCCACAGATCGCGCTTGCCGTTGTCGTTGCCGTCCACGGCATAGGCGCGATAGCTCGAGGGCATGAACTGGGGCAGGCCCATGGCGCCGGCATAGGAGCCGATCTCGCGGTCACAGGCGAGGTCTTCCTCCACGCAGAGCACCACGAAGTTTTCCAGCTCCTTGATGAAATAGTCGGCACGTTCCGGGTAATCGAAGCCGAGCGTGGCCAGGGCGTCGAGCACGCGATCACGGCCGAGAAAGGCGCCGTACTTTGTTTCCACGCCAATGATCGCGGCGATGATATTGGCTGGCACGCCGTACTTGGCGACCGCGCGGCCGAACAGTTCGCGGTGCTCTTCGATATAGGCCGCGCCCTTGCGCGCCCGTTCGGGCTGCAGAAAGATCGGCCGATAATCCGCCCAGGTCAGCGTGCGCTCGGCGGGTTTGCGCATGGTGGCCACGATCTTGGGCTGGTACTTGGCGTCTTCGAGCAGGGCGCGAGCCGCGTCGATATCCACACCGTCGGCTTTTTCCAGGCGTTCGAGCAGCGCCTTGCCTTCCGGGCGTTCGGCATAGTTGCCGGTCGCGGCCGTGGCGATCACGGGCGCGCTGGCCAGCGCCAGCACGAGCAGTAGAAGGGATCGTGTCATGTGGCGAGCAGTTTCCGATGGGTATGAATGGACATGAGAATGCCGAACGAGGCCAGCAGGATCACCATGGAGGTGCCGCCATAGCTGATCAGCGGTAACGGCACGCCGACGACGGGCAGCAGCCCGGCGACCATGCCGATGTTGACGAAGACGTAGATGAAAAACGTCAGGCTCAGGCTGCCCGCCGCCAGACGCTGGAAGGTGTCCTGGCTCTTGAGCGCGATATACAGCCCGCGGGCGACGATGAAGCAGTACAGCCCCAGCAGCGCCATCACCCCGAACAGACCCGTTTCCTCGGCGAATACCGCGAACACGAAGTCGGTATCCGACTCCGGCAGGAAGTTCAGGTGGGCCTGGCTGCCGTTGAGCCAACCCTTGCCGAACAGCCCGCCCGAGCCGATGGCGATCTTGGACTGCGAGATATGATAGCCGGCGCCCGTGGGGTCGCGTGCCGGGTTTAAAAACGTGAGCACGCGTTCCTGCTGGTAGTCGTGCATGTTGTACCAGAGCAGCGGCGCGGTCGCGGCGGCCACCAGCACCAGCAGCAGGATGATGCGCCAGCGCAGCCCGGCAAAGTACAGCGCAAAGCTGCCCGCCGCGGCGATGAGCAACGCCGTACCCAGATCCGGCTGGTCGGCCACGAGCAGCACCGGAACCGCTACCAGCAGCGCGGCCACGCCGACGTCCTTCAGGTTGGGGGGCAGGCTGCGGTCACGAAAATAGGCGGCCACGGTCAAGGGCGCGGCCAGCTTCATCAGCTCGGAGGGCTGAAAGCGCACCACGCCCAGGTCCAGCCAGCGGCGTGCGCCCATGGCGGTATCGCCCAGCAGCACCACGAGTACGAGTAGAAAGACGCCGAAGCCGAACACCCAGGGCGCGGCAACCCGAAACCACTCGGGCGGTATCTGGGCGACCACCAGCATGCCGAGCAGGCCGATGCCCAGACGGATCGCCTGGTTGATGACCACGGCGGTGGACTGGCCCGAGGCGCTGTAGAGAACGAACAGCCCCAGCGCGGCACAGCAGGCCAGCGCTACGAGCAGCTGCAGGTCGATGCGCCAGTAGACCAGCCATTCCGACAGCGTCGACGGCGCATTGGTGGCGTTGGCGCTCATCGGCCCGCTCCGGCCGATGCCTGCAGTACCGGCGGCTGACTGCGGAATGCGTCGATCACCTTGCGGGCCACCGGCCCGGCGACGCTGGAGCCGCCGCCGCCGTGTTCGACGAGTACCGCCACCGCGATTTCGGGATCGTCGATGGGGGCAAAGGCAATGAACAGCGCGTGGTCACGAAACTGGTGTTCGACGTCCTCGATATCGGGCGCGGCCTGGTTCTGGGTCAGCTTGGTCACCTGGGCGGAACCGGACTTGCCGGCGATCGTATAGTCCAGGTTCTGGCCCACGTAGTAGTGCGCGGTACCGCGGGGGTTGGTGATGACCTGTTCCATGCCGCTGATGATCACGCCCCAGTGCGAGGCGTCTTCCAGCTGGATCGGCCGCAGGGCCGTGGGCTTGGTCTGGTGCATGGTGCCGTCGAGCGGATCGCGCCAGCCGCCGAGCACGTGCGGTTTGTAGCCTTCGCCGCGTTCGGCGATACGGCTGGTCATCTGTGCGAGCTGCAGCGGCGTCGTCGTCATGAAGCCCTGGCCGATGATCGTATTGAGCGTTTCGCCGGGGAACCACGGCTGATTGCGGGTGCCGTTCTTCCAGGCGCGAGACGGCATGATGCCGGAATTCTCCCGGGGCAGGTCGATCCCGGTGCGCGATCCGAGGCCGAACATGGCGCCGTAGCGATGAATATTGTCGATGCCCAGCTTGAGCCCGAGCTTGTAGAAATACACGTCCGAGGAGCGATAGATCGCCTCGGGCATGTCCACCCAGCCGTGGCCTGAGCGTTTCCAGTCGCGATAGCGATGATTGCTGCCCGGCAGGGTGATGAAGCCGGGGCACCACACCTGCTTGTCGGCGGCGATCTGGTCGGTTTCGAGCCCGGCCAGCGCCATCACCGGCTTGACCGTCGAACCCGGCGGGTACTGGCCCTGCAGCGCGCGGTTGAACAGCGGTTTGTGCGGGTCGGATATCAGCTGCTGGTAGTTCACATGGCTGATCCCGTCCACGAACAGGTCCGGGTCGTAGCTGGGCTTGGACACCAGGGCCAGCAGCCCGCCCGTTTTCGGGTTCATGGCCACCACCGCGCCGTCCTGATCGCCGAGGGCGTCGTATGCGGCCCGCTGCAGGCGCGCGTCGATGGTCAGGAACAGGCTTTCGCCGGCCACCGGGCGATTCATTTCCAGTTCGCGCAGCGCACGACCGCTGGCGTTGGTTTCGACCACCCGCGAGCCCGGCTCGCCGTGCAGGCGCGATTCGTAGCTGTACTCGACGCCCGACTTGCCGATGTGGTTCGAACCGCGATAGCGCTTTTCATCCACGCGCCGCAGGTCTTCCACGGTGATGCCGCCGACATAACCCACGAGATGGGCCGAGACATCGCCCAGCGGATAGTGGCGGGTCAGGCCGGCGCGCACCTCCACACCGGGGAAGCTGCCGCGGTTGACTTCAAAGCGGGCTACCTCGCGCTGGCTGAGGTTCAGCCGTATGGGCACGCCGCGAAAGCGCGGTGTCTTGGCCATGCGATCGCGAAAGCGCTGTCGGTCGGCATCGCGTATTTCCACGATGCGCGACAGACGATCCAGGGTGGCGTCCACGTTCTCGACCTGCTCGGGCACGATCTCGAGACGGTAGGCGGGCAGATTGTCGGCCAGCACCACGCCGTTGCGGTCGTAGATCAGCCCGCGTACCGGCGGCATGACCTGTACCCGCATGCGGTTGTCCTGCGAACGGGTTTCGTAATAGCCGTAGCGCAGCACCTGCAGAAAACCCACGCGAAAGAGCAGCACGCCCACGAGCACCATGATCACCGCGCCCGCCACCGCGGTGCGCAGCAAAAACATGCGCCGCTCGGCCGCATGGTTTTTGATCGCGTTATCGGAGACCATGCGGCGTTGAAAACTCCCGTGCCCCAAGGGCCTGCATTAATCTATTGAAGTATGACCTGAATCGTCGCATTGCGTGCGAACGGATGCAGCGCCGCGACGCAGCGCAGGATCGCGCCCAGCGGATTCGACCGTGGACCCCGGCAGCGATCACGAACCTTTTTGAATTCCCTCGCCTATCCGACCTCTAATTCGGCGATGCGTTCCAGCAGCGATGCCCACACCGGCCAGACGAGCGTGGTCGTTGCCACCGGCAGCCAGCGCCACCACTGATTGACTTCGGCCCCGGTCACGCCATCGATCCAGAACAGCACGAACTCATAGAGTAAGAACACCGGCAACAACAGCACGCTCTGCTGCCAGATCGGAAAACTCCACAGCAGCTCGCGCATGCGGATGACGGCATAGCCTGCCACGGCGAGCGCAAGCCCGTGTTCGCCCAGCGGCGTGCCGTAGATCACGTCGATCAGAACGCCACAGGCCCAGGCTGCGAGCAGGCCAAACCGCCCCGGCTGCATCAAGACCCAGAACAGCACGGTCGCCGGGTACATGGCCGGGCGGATCGCCGACAGCGCGTCGGGCAGCGGCAGAATCGCCAGAAACAGCGCGCCGCCCAGCGTAGCCAGAATAAGCAGGCCGCTGACGCGGCGCTCGGTAATCATGGAGCCGGGGTGTCGCCGTTCGCATTGCCGTTCGCATCGCCATTGGCCGGGCCGGCACTCTCGGCCTGAGCCTCGGCAACCGGGTCGCTCGTGTTATCGGTCCACACCAGCAGCACTTCCCGGCCGCGATTGAGGTGGGCCGTGGGGCTGGCCACCACTTCCAGAAACTCGTCGCCCGGCTGGTGGACCACGCTGGTGACCTCGGCCACCGGGTAGCCGGCGGGATAGCGCCCGCCCAGGCCCGACGTCACCAGCAGATCGCCCACCTGAATATCGGAATTGTTGGCCAGAAAAGGCAGCCGCAGCTCGTTCGACTTTCCGCTGCCCTGGGCAATCGTCTGCAGGCCGGTACGGTTGATCTCGACCGGAATGCCGTGATTGGCATCGGTAATCAGGATCGCGCGCGAACCCATGGGCGTGACGTCGGTGACCTGGCCCATGATGCCGTTGGCGTCGACCAGTGCCTGGCCAACGAACACGCCGTCGGTGGAACCCTTGTTGAGCTTGATGTAGTGGCGATACGGGTCGGGGCTCACCGACAGGATGCGCGCGATCAGCACGTTCTGGTCGAGCGAACTGGCCGAGGCGAGCAGGGCACGAATACGCTCGTTTTCTGCCTGCAGGGATGCCAGGCGCTGCAGGCGTGCCTGAAGCAAAAGCACTTTCTGTTCAAGCGCTTCGTTGTCGGCAATGAGCTGGCCGCGATCGAAATAGCGGCCCATGTAGTGGGCCATCTCGCCCGGCAGTTCGGCGATCATCTGAATGGGCTGGGTCGCGACCGCCAGCGTGCTGCGGATCGGCTTGAGCGAAGTGCTCGCGTGATCGACCATCATCAGGATAATCGATATAACCACGATCGCGACGATCCGAAGGCCCGGCGTGATGCGTCGTCCCAGCAGCGATGATTTGTCGTCCTCGGCGAGTCCGCGCACTCAACGCCCCTGAAACCGTGGAATAAACCGTAATTATCGCGCCAGATTAGGCCGGCGCACGGACCTTCGCAACTTTCATGCAGTTGCGAAGGCGACAGACCGCGGTCTTACTCCAGCGCGAGCAGCTGGCCGGTCTTGCGGTCGATCATTTCCAGGAGAATGCCGCCACCACGGGCTACGCAGGTCAGCGGATCGTCGGCCACGATCACCGGCAGGCCGGTTTCTTCGGAGATCAGTTTGTCCAGGTCGGCCAGCAGCGCGCCGCCGCCGGTAAGCACGATTCCGCGCTCGGCCACGTCCGAGCCCAGCTCCGGCGGGGTGGACTCCAGCGCCAGCTTCACGGCGCTGGTGATGTTGGACAGCGGTTCCTGCAGCGCATCCAGCACTTCGTTGGAATTGAGGGTGAAGGCACGCGGCACACCCGCCGACAGAT
Organism: Salinisphaera sp.; assembly: GCF_002729955.1. Taxonomy (GTDB): domain Bacteria; phylum Pseudomonadota; class Gammaproteobacteria; order Nevskiales; family Salinisphaeraceae; genus Salinisphaera. Next base: position 47,461 of record NZ_PBYA01000054.1, read on the forward strand.
GCCGGCCCACGACCTCGATTTCCTTGACCTCGTGGCCGGGGAAGGCGGTGCCGATCTGCTGCTTGATCGATTCGGCGGTGGATTCGCCGATGAGCATGTTGTACTGGCGCCGCACGTAGTTGACGATCGCTTCGTCGAACTTGTCGCCGCCGGTGCGTACCGACTCGGCATAGACGATGCCGTTGAGCGAAATCACCGCGACTTCCGAGGTACCGCCGCCGATATCCAGAACCATCGAGCCGCGTGCCTCGCCGATGGGGATACCGGCGCCGATGGCCGCTGCCACGGGCTCTTCCACCAGATACACGCGGCGCGCGCCGGCGTTGGAGGCCGATTCGCGGATCGCACGGCGTTCCACCTGGGTCGAGCCATAGGGCACACAGACCAGAACGCGCGTCATCGGACGCAGCATGCGCTTCTTGTGCACCTTGCGGATGAAGTGCTGGAGCATCTTCTCCGTGACGGTGAAGTCGGCGATCACCCCGTCCTTGAGCGGACGGATGGTGGTGATGTGGTTGGGTGTGCGCCCGAGCATGCGCTTGGCGTCGTGGCCGACCGCCTCGATACGCTTGCCGCCGCGCGCGTCCATGCGCACCGCGACAACCGACGGCTCGTTGAGCACGATGCCCTGATCGCGCGCATAAATCAGCGTGTTGGCTGTACCCAGATCAATCGAGAGATCGTTGAGGAACAGGCCGCGAAAATTGTCGAACATGTAGAGCACACCCGAGGGCAAGTACAAAAAAGCGCGTGATCGGCACGCGCGGCGGGCGCCGCGAAGTTGCATGGCGGCGCACAAGCGAACCCGTGAATAGGTCAGAGGTTCTTCAGGAGCGCAATGCTAGCAACGGGCTTGCGTAACGGCAACGCTGACGACGGCCGCCATGGCACTTATGCTAGTTTTAGCCGCGCGCGGCGGCGCTGCGCTGTGTTTTTACGCCCCCTGTACTGGTTGGAAGAATTACTGTGAGTCTGAGCGAAGAGCAGGTTCGGAATGTGGCGCGTCTGGCCCGCCTGGGCCTCGATGACGACCAGATCGCCGAATATGCCGGCGAGTTGTCGAACATCCTCGACGTCGTGGCAAGCCTGGAACAGGCCGATACCACCGATGTGGAGCCCATGGCCCATCCGCTGGATCTGGCCGCGCGGCTGCGCGCCGACGAGGCGGTGGCGGTGCAATCGCGCGAGGATTTTCAGGCCATTGCGCCCGCGGTGGCCGAAGGCGTCTATCTCGTGCCGAAGGTGATCGAATGAGCGACGAGCGCAGTATCCGCCAGCTGGCGGGCGATCTGGCGGCGAAAAAGCTCAGCGCCGTCGAATTGACCGACCACTTTCTCAAGCGCATTGCCGCCCATGACGAGCGGCTCAATACGTTGATCAGCCACAGCGAGTCGACCGCGCGCGAACGCGCCGCGGCCATCGATGCCGGCACCGACGCCGGCACGCCGCTGGCCGGGGTGCCCATCGCGCACAAGGATATCTTCTGCACCCGCGGCGTACGCACCAGCTGTGGCTCGCGCATGCTCGACAACTTCGTTGCACCTTATGATGCGACCGTGGTCGAGCGCCTGGCGGCGGCGGGTACGGTGTCGCTCGGCAAGACGAACATGGACGAATTCGCCATGGGTTCGTCCAACGAAACGAGCTTCTACGGCGCGGTACGCAACCCCTGGCACACCGACTACGTGCCGGGCGGCTCCTCGGGCGGCTCGGCCGCGGCGGTGGCCGCCGGCCTGGTTCCCGCGGCCACGGGCAGCGATACCGGCGGCTCGATCCGCCAGCCGGCCGCCTTCTGCGGCGTGACCGGTATCAAACCGACCTACGGGCGTGTATCGCGCTACGGCATGATCGCCTTTGCATCGAGCCTGGACCAGGGCGGCTGTTTTGCCCGCTCGGCCGAGGACTGTGCCGCGGTTCTACAGGCCATGGCCGGCTTCGACGAGCGCGATTCCACCAGCGTCGAACGCGCGGTGCCCGACTACAGCGCGGCGCTTGACGCCCAGGGCGATGATTTCCTGAAGGGCATGAAGGTCGGCCTGCCGAAGGAATACTTCGCCGAAGGGCTGGACGACGCCAGCCGCCAGGTCATTAACGCCGCGATCGCCGAATTCGAGGCGCGCGGTGCCGAGATCGTCGAGATCACGCTGCCGCATACCGATCTGGCGGTATCGACCTATTACGTGCTGGCACCGGCCGAGGCCTCCTCCAACCTGGCTCGGTTCGACGGCGTGCGCTATGGCTATCGCTGCGACAACCCGGTGGACCTGGAAGACCTGTATACCCGCTCGCGCGGCGAGGGCTTCGGCCGCGAAGTGCAGCGGCGCATCATGGTGGGCGCCTATGTGCTGTCGGCCGGCTATTACGATGCCTACTATCTCAAGGCGCAGAAGACCCGCCGCCTGATCGCCCGCGACTTCAGCGATGCCTTCGACAAGGTGGATCTGATTGCTGCGCCGGTCACCCAGGCGCCGGCCTTCAAACTGGGCGAAAAGCTCGACGACCCGGTATCGATGTATCTCAACGACGTCTACACGCTGCCGGCGAGTCTGGCCGGCCTGCCGGGCATGTCGGTGCCGGCCGGCTTTGTCGACGGTCTGCCCGTCGGCCTGCAGCTGCTCGCACCGTGGTTCGAGGAAAGCCGTCTGCTGGGGGCCGCGCATGCCTATCAGCAGTCCACCGATTGGCACAGCAAGCGTCCGGCAGGGTTCGAATAATGGCCTGGGAAACCGTCATCGGGCTGGAAGTGCATATCCAGCTCGCAACGCAGAGCAAGATCTTCTCCACGGCGCCGACCGCCTACGGGGCCGAGCCGAACACCCAGGCCAGTGCGGTGGATATCGCGCTGCCCGGGGTGCTGCCGGTGATCAACGGCCAGGTCATTCGTATGGCCACGCTGTTCGGCCTGGCCATCGATGCGGATATCGCGCCGAAATCGGTGTTCGCGCGCAAGCATTATTTCTATCCGGATCTACCCAAGGGCTATCAGATCAGCCAGTTCGAGCTGCCGATCGTGGCCGATGGTCACCTGGATATCGTGTTGCCGGATGGCACCGAAAAACGGGTGGGCATCACCCGGGCGCATCTTGAGGAAGACGCCGGCAAGTCACTGCACGAAGCGTTTGATCGCGATACCGGCATCGATCTCAACCGGGCCGGCACGCCGCTGGTCGAATGTGTCTCCGAGCCGGATATGCGCAGCGCGGCCGAGGCGGTGGCCTATGCCCGCAAACTGCATGCGCTGGTTCAGTATCTGGGTATCTGCGACGGCAACATGCAGGAAGGCTCCTTCCGCGTGGACGCCAACGTCTCGGTACGCCCGGGCGGCTCGACGGAGTTCGGTACCCGTACCGAAACCAAGAACGTGAACTCCTTCCGTTTTCTGGAAAAGGCGATCGAGTTCGAGGTCGAGCGCCAGATCGACGTGCTCGAATCGGGCGGCACCATCGTGCAGGAAACCCGGCTCTACGATCCGGACGCCGACGAAACCCGCTCCATGCGCAGCAAGGAAGAAGCCCACGATTATCGCTACTTCCCGGACCCGGATCTGCTGCCCGTGGTCATCGACGAAGAGTTCGTCGCAGCCGCGCGCGCCGATCTGCCGGAGTTGCCGGACGCCAAGCGCGAGCGTTTCATGGCCGAATACGCCCTGGGTCGCGAAGACGCCGCGGCACTGACCAATTCGCGCGCCCTGGCGAACTATTTCGAGGCCACGGTGGCCGCGGTCGGTGGCGACGCCGCCACCCATGGCAAGCCGGCCGCGAACTGGATCATGGGTGATCTCTCCGGCGCGTTGAATCGCGAAGGGCTGACGATCGCCCAGTCGCCGGTCAGCGCCGAGCAGCTTGGCGGCCTGATTGCCCGCGTGGCGGATAACACCATCTCCGGCAAGATCGGCAAGGACGTGTTCGAAGCCCTGTTCAAGGGCGAAGGCGAGTCCGCCGACGCGATCATCGAAGCCAAGGGCCTGAAACAGATCACCGACAGCGGCGAAATCGAAGGGTTCGTGGATCAAGTCATCGCCGACAACCCGGATCAGGTCGAACAGTACCGCGAAGGCAAGACCAAGGTCATCGGCTTTCTCGTCGGCCAGGTCATGAAAGCCTCGAAAGGCAAGGCGAACCCGAAAGAAGTCAATCAGATGATGGCGGCGAAGCTCGCCGAATAGCGCGGCCGGCCGGTTTGTCGGCCGCAGATTTCGCAGGCTGGCTTTCCCGCTTGTCGGGAAGAGGGTCGTCTTGCGGGGCGCGAGGAACCACCGGCTATGTTCGTCTGTGGGTTCGCACTACGGTCGGTTTGCTTGTTTGTCCGCAGATCAACGCAGATCGACGCAGAAAAAATCAAAGGTTGGATCGGATTGCCAGGTACACCCGACCACTCGATGGCCTTGTCTTTCAATCTGCGTAATTCGCTTAGTCTGCGGATTGTCTTCGGGGAACACCGACGCCGTTCTGTCCGGTGCCTGAAGGCGCGATAGCCTGTCGCGCGTGATCAACCGTCTTCATCTGTGTAGATCTGCGTCGATCTGCGGACAGTATTCCGCGGCAGCAGTTGTCGTGCGTTGCTTGCATTGCTGCGGGAAGTGTTTGTCTCGTCGGTCGCCTGGGTTGTTTGTCCGCAGAGCAACGCAGATACAAGTAATCACATGCTTTTGGCGTGTTTGGACCGTTAGCTTGGCGCACTTGAGGGAATCCGCGTAATTCGCGAAGTCTGCGGTTTGTTTCATGAAGCGGGCGCTATTCTTCCGTATGACAGAAGGCGCGATCACTTTTCGCGCGATAAACCGTCTTTATCTATGTAGATCTGTGTAGATCTGCGGACAATATTCCGCGGCCGTAGATTTCCTGCGTTGCTCGTATTGCTGCGGAACGTGGTTGTCTCGTCGATCTGCGGACAAAAGATGCCCCATGTGCAACGCCCTTGTAATCCCGGTGAAAGGCGCCACGATTAAACGCATGCAACGCACGCTTTCATTCCAGACGCCCGGCCGTTCGACACGGGATATCACCGAAGACGTCAACGCGGTGGTACGCGAGGCGGGCGTGGCGACCGGCGTATGCCATGTATTCATTCGGCACACGTCGGCGTCACTGATGATCTGCGAAAACGCCGATCCGGATGTGCGCGAAGACGTGGAACGCTGGATGGCCAAGGCCGTGACCGATGGCGACCCCATGTTCGTGCACGACATGGAAGGCCCCGACGACATGCCCGGCCATATTCGCAGCATTCTGACCGGCATGGATCTGACCGTGCCGATCACCGACGGCGCGCTCAACCTGGGCACCTGGCAGGGCATTTATCTCTACGAGCACCGCAGCGCGCCGCATAACCGCGAGGTGGTGGTGACGCTGCTGCCGGCGGCAGGGTAGAGCGCGAGCGCCAGGCGCAAGCAGCCGGCCGTGTCGGCTACGGCTCGCCGCGAGAACCACTTACCGGCCTGACTATCTTCGACTTGTAGGTCGCTGCGCCCGCGAGCGGTTCCCCAGCTCAGGCAGTAACGCAACGGCCCCGCGTCTATTCGATCACGCCACAGTACATGCGTGCGCCGCCCTTGCCGTGGGCGTGGTTCGACGCCGCGTGGTGCTGGTAGCGGTCGGCGCCGGCGTGGATCATGATCGAGCGCCCGGCGAGATCGGCGACGCGCAGGCGTGGCGCCAGAACCGGAATGGTCGCCGAACCGCCGGGCTCGACCGCGAGATTGGGCAGATCGCCGAGATGACCCTGACCGTAGGGGCCGCCATGCCGGCCGGTATCGTATGGGTCGTAATGGCCGCCTGCAGCCGCCCCCATCGTCATGTCCCCGCGTTTCGATGCGGGGCCGCAGTCGGCATGGGTATGAATATGGGCGCCGTGCAAGCTGGCCGCTTCGAGATCGTGAAGATCGGGCGTTACCAGCAGCCCGTGTTCAGTGTCGGAGAACGTTACGACGCCGACGAATGCGCTCGGCCCATCGTGGCTGAGGCGATGCACTTCGACTGTCTTGGCGCCGGCATCTGCGACCGCGCTCATTGTCAGTGCCAGTGATGCCGCGATGGCGAGGCGCCCGGCGTTCACGGCGCTCGGGCGATCGGCGCCACCGGCTTCCATTCGGTGACGCCTTCGATCGCATCCTCGCGTTCGCCTATCGTCACCGGGATCGACCAGCGCTTGATCACGTTGTCATTGTCATCGGACTCGACCTCACCGAGGTGGCCGATACGAGGATCGACCCAGCCATAGCGTGGCTGGCTCGAAACCTCGGCCCAACTCACGCCATTGCCCGCCTCGTAGCCGGGCGCGCCGGCAGGCGCGGCCTGCTGCCAGGTCGTGCTATGCCGGTTCACCGCCACGCCGCGCTCGTCGAAGCGCAGCATGGGCTCGGCGTCGGCGCCGTGCACCACCAGCGCCGCGTCGCCGGCATAGGACAGGAACAGCCCGGCACGCGCGCTGCCGTTCATGGCGCGCACCACAACGTTCGAGGCCAATGCGTTCGTCACACGGGCCTCCGGAATGCCGGTGGGTTCGGGCACGAACTGAAAACGGCCGCTGATGGCGCTGCGTGTATCGCCATATTGCACGGGGATGCGCCATTCGCCGACGTCGGCGCTCTTGCCTTCCCGGCGAACGGTGTCCGCTACGGCGACGGTGTCGGTGCGCAGACGCAGATCGAACCAGCCCCAGTTCGCGGCCGGTTCGACCTCCTGCCAGTTCGGTGCCCGGGAGGCATCGGCAGAGAAGGTGCCCGGCGCCATGAGCGTATTGCTGCGGTGAAACGCCGCGGCGCCCAGGTCGGCTTCGACAACGCCGCCGCCGATGCGCAGAAACGCACGCCCGTTGTCATCCAATATCGTCAGCGGCCGCTCACCCGGATTGGCCACGAGCAGCTGCGGGGCGAGGGTACGACGCAGCTGTACCCGTACGCCCTCGAGCTCGGCCGGCAGCGGGTCGAGCACGGCACGCACGGTGGCGTCGTCTTCGTTGCCGGAATGCCCGGCATGGCCGTGGGCCAGCGCGCTCGCGCCCAGAAGTATCAGGAGGGTAAAGTGCCGGCTCGTGGCAACGAGCCGGCGTATGGATAGACGGCGCATCATTCGCCGTCTGCCTCGTTGTTGCCGGCGCTTTCGCCGAGATCCTCGGCAAGGCCCTTTCCGGCTTCGGGCAGGCTCGTGGCGGTATCGACGCCCACACCCGCGGCGCGCTTGCCGGCCTGGGTGAGTTCCTCTCCCACCGCGGGCGCGCCCTCGATCAACTCGCCCGGTGCCGGAATGATGCTGGTCACGCCCGACAGCAGATCGGTGATCGGCATGATCGGCGAGACGTCGTCTGCGGCCTGGCCGCTGCCCAGCAGGCCGTCGCCGGCTAACAGGCCGCCGACCAGCCCTTCGCTGTCATCGCCGTCGGCAACCGGGGTCGCCGGTTCGGGCTGATTGATCTCACCCTGACCGGCCGGGTTCGGGGCCACGCCCACCGGCGTCGACACCGACGGTACGCGTTTGCCGTCGGCGGCTTCGAAGCTGGCGAACAGCATGTACTGGCCCGCGGGCAGTACCGCCGGATTGGCCGTCATCTGTACGGTGAGCGCGTTGCCACTACGCGAAACGATCGGCAGCACCACCGCGCGTTGATCGCCGTCGACCAGGTGCGTGGTGGCCGTACGGCGAATGAGCATGACCTGATCCACGGCCAGGTTGCTCACCGTCATGGTGAAGGTGTCGCCGTTGGTTTCGAGGTCGGCGGGCGCGTTCTCGATCACGGGCCGGTCGCTGCGCATGGCGTAGGGCGGGGTATAGATCTCGAAGGAGGGGTCGCGGCTTTCGTAGTTGGCCAGGCCGATACTGTCGAGGTTGATGTTCGATGCGTAGGCCGTGTTGATCGGCGAATGGCCGCCGACGAGCACGCGCCCGTCGGGCATCAGCAACGCCGTGTTGTGGTAGGTACGCTTGCGATGCGCTCGCGTCATCACCTGCCAGGTTTCGGTCTGCGGATCGAAGCGTTCGGCTTCGCGGATCGCGCCTTCCGCCCCGGGGACCACCACGCCGTCCCGATCGCCGCCGGAGAAGATCATGACGCTGTCGTCAGGCATGATCACGGAATAGCTGTACCAGCGCGGCCGGCTCAGCGGTCCGGTCAGTCGCGAGGAATAGCGCATGTCGTCGCCGTTGACCTCGACCGTATCGATACGCGAGGACGACACCGGCAGGTAGCCGCCGGGGCTGCCCACGGTGACATAGGTGGGTACACCGCCGGCGGTCAGGAACTCGGCTTCGTGGTAGCCGCCGTTTTCGTCCGGGCGCAGCGGGAGCATGGCCGAGAAGGTCGAACCGCGCATGCCGGAGCCGATCGTACGTTCCAGCGTGCGGGCGTCGACCGGCGTATCGGCCAGTTGCTCGATTGCGGCCGCGGGATTGCTGACGGTCGTGCCCACCAGATCGCCAAGCAGGCTGGTGACCTGTTTGCCGTTCAGATTGGTCGGGTTGAGGGTGCTGGTCAGTTCCTTGAGTCCGATCTCATTGAACTTGAGCGGCAGCCCGGCATAGCCCAGATCGGTCCATTGCTGGGTGTCCGGATCGTAGGCGGCCACGATATTCCAAAGTGCCTGATCGTAGGCCTGGCCGAACGGATTGAATGCCTGGCCGCCGGCGTTGTAATAGACCTGGCCGTTCGGCAGCAGGTGCAGGCGCGGGAACAGCGGCAGCGAGCGCTGTGCGGCGTCGCCGTTCTCGCTCCAGCGCCCGGTATCCAGGTCGTAGGTTTCGGTTTGCGTGACGTTGCGCCCCGAGTTCAACGGCTGTTCCGGGTACACCGGCTTGAGCAGCTTGGTGACACCGCTGGCCACGAACACGTCACCGTCGGCGAGGGTCACGAGGGTGGGGTACCAGCGCCCGAACGTCATGTCGCCGCTTTGCGTCCACGTATTGCTTTGCGGGTCGAAGATACGCGAGGACTTGAGCCCTTCGAGTTCGACCACGCCCACCGGCAGGCCGTCCACGCCGGGCTCGGTGTAGTAGTCGGTCCCGCCTACCGCCATCATGCTGCCATCGGCAAGGAATACCACGTCCGCGCAGAACAGGGCGCCGTCGTTCTTGGCGGTGTTGTCGGCGGTGGACAGAATGCCGTCGGGCACACCCGGCAGGCCGCGCGCGATGGTTTCGCTGTCGTTGCCCTTCGGGTTGGCGCCGCCGTCGATCGGGGAGGGTTTTTTCCACGACGGCGTGTCGCCTTCGCCCAGGCTGAGTACCCGCGACTGATCGTTGACGGTGACCTCGCCGAACTCGGCCACGATCGACAGCTCCACGTTCTCGGTGCCTTCCAGGGCATTGAGATAGACGAAGCGGCCGTCGCCGAGATTGGCCACCGTGCCGGCCGCCGGCTTGCAGCTCAGCGTGCCGTCCTCGCGCGTCAGGCAGCGTTCGTCGGTTTCCACCGTTTTACCGTCGACCACGAGGGTGGGTTCGGCAAAGGGTTCGCTGAAACGACCGCCGATCTGCGGCGGCAGGTTGTTCGCCTCGGCGCCGCGTGGCGCGGCGGCGGGTCTGGCCGTAGACGCAGTGTCCGCGGATGCCGAAGCCGTATCGGTGGAGTCGCTCTGTGCGGGCGTATCCGGCTTACCGGCATTGAGCAGTTTGCCCAATACGCCGTCGTCGAGGGCAGCCAGCGCCGGGCTGGATGACAAACAGAAAGCCAGGGCGGCCGTCGTCGCCGCAGACAGGGTCGTGCGCATCGGGTTCTCCTCCGACAACTTCGAGGCATTTTTGTCGTTTTGCCCGAGTCGTTTTATTTGTGATCGGTCGGAAGCAACCGTTAGCACGCGCCAATTAATTGGCGCAAACACGAAATTCGCGTCGGAAAGCCGTCTGTCGCGGCACAAGGCTTTGACTACAGGGGGTTAGCCAGTCGTCAAATTTTTGGGAAAAATTACCCAGAGACGTTTCTAGCGCCCGATCGGCTCGATCCAGCGCAGTCGGGCCGGGGGTTGCGCCCGGCCCGCAGCGGCCCTAGTGATGAAAGTGGCGAATGCCGGTAAAGACCATGGCAATGCCGGCTTCATCGGCGGCGGCGATCACTTCGTCGTCGCGAATCGAGCCGCCGGGCTGGATCACGGCCTTCACGCCGGCTTCGGCGGCGGCGTCCAGGCCGTCGCGGAAGGGGAAGAAGGCATCCGATGCCATCACCGACCCGGCCACTTCCAGCCCCGCATCGCGGGCCTTGATGCCGGCGATACGGGCTGAATCCACACGGCTCATCTGCCCCGCGCCCACGCCGATCGTGCGCCCGTCGCGGGCGTAGACGATGGCGTTGGATTTCACGTACTTGGCCACTCGCCAGGCAAACAGCAAGTCCTGTAGCTGGGTGCCGTCGGGCTGGGCCTTTGTGACCACATCGAGCTTGTCGCGGTCGAACAGCAGGGCATCGGCGTCCTGTACCAGCAGCCCGCCGGCGATCTGGCGCATGGCCAGCTTCGGCGTGTCGCCGGCCTTGAAGTCGCCGGTGGCGATCACGCGCAGATTCTTCTTCTTGGAGAAGGCCTCCAGCGCGGCGTCGTCGATACGCGGGGCGATGATCACTTCCGCGAACTGGTTGGCCAGAATCTGGTTCGCCGTGTCTACATCCAGGGCCTCGTTGAAGGCGATGATGCCGCCAAAGGCCGAGGTGGGGTCGGTGGCGAAGGCGCGCTCGTAGGCGGTCTTCAGGTCGGGACCGACGGCTACACCACAGGGGTTGGCGTGCTTGACGATCACGCAGGCCGGGGCCTGGTCGAAGGCGCGTACGCAGGCCAGAGCCGCGTCGGAATCAGCCAGGTTGTTGTAGGACAGCGCCTTGCCCTGGCACACGCGGGCATCCACCAGGCTCGCGGCCACCGGGTTGGAGGCGGCGTAGAGGGCCGCCCGCTGGTGCGGGTTCTCGCCGTAGCGCAGATCCTGGCGCTTGGTATAGGTCGCCGCGAAGCGGGCCGGCAGCACGTCTTCGGCTTCGCTGTCGGGCGTGCTCTCGTCGCCCTGCAGATAGTCGGCGATGGCTCGGTCGTAGCCGGCGGTATGGTTGAAGCCCTTGGCAGCCAGACGACGGCGGGTGGCGGTCCGGGTGCCGCCATGGGCACTCAGATCATCCAGTACGGCGTCGTAGTCCGCAGCATCCACGACCAGGGTCACGAAGGCGTGGTTCTTGGCCGCGGCACGCAGCATGGCCGGGCCGCCGATATCGATCGTCTCGATGGCCTGATCGCGCGGGCAGTTCGGGTCGGCCACGGTCTGTTCGAAGGGGTAGAGATTGACCACCACCAGGTCGATGGGCGCGATGCCCTGTTCGGCCATCACCTCGTCGTCCTGACCGCGCCGGCCGAGAATGCCGCCATGGATCTTGGGGTGCAGCGTCTTCACGCGCCCGTCCATGATCTCCGGCGCGCCGGTGTGGGCGGCTACATCGACCACCTCAACGCCGGCTTCGCGCAGCACGCGGGCGGTACCGCCGGTCGAAAGGATTTCGACACCGTGCTCATCGGCCAGCGCCTTGGCAAAGGCGGCCACGCCGGTCTTGTCGGAAACGCTGATCAGGGCGCGGCGGATGGGGGCGTGTTCGGTTGCGGTCACGATAGCCTTTGTCCGTGAGACGGTTTGTATTGGGTTCAAATAAAAACACCCGCAATGCGGGTGGTAGCGTTCTTGCCGTGATGCGACGGTCTAGCGGTCGAGGGCGTAGTTGCGCAGCTTCTTGCGCAGGGTGCCGCGGTTGATGCCCAGCATTTCCGCGGCCCGCGACTGGTTGCCCTGGCTGTAGTCGAGCACGCGCTCGAGCAGCGGCTTTTCGACCTGTTCGAGCACCATCTGGTACAGGTCGCGCGGCGGTGCGCAGCCGTTGAGCGATTCGAAATAACGATCGAGACTGGCGCCGACATAATGACTGAGCGGCTTGGCAGCGTCGGAGTCGGTCTTCGGCATTCGAAACGGGCGCACTGGCGGGACAAGGCGCAAAACTATAACGGCATTTCCCGCCCAGAGAAAGACGACTTTCGGCTATTCGTTATCCAGCCCCGTGGCGCCAGCCGTTCAGGCGCACCCAGTCCTCTTCCACGGCCGGCTCGGCGAACTCGAATGCGCGATCGTAAGCGTTCTTCACATCCTCGATCTGGCGCGTGAGCAGTCCCGACAGCACCAGCGGCGCACCGGGTGCGGCATGGGCGGTCAGCGTGGGGGCGAGGGCGATCAGGGGCTTGGCCAGAATGTTCGCCAGCACGATATCGAAGCAGCGTTCGCCGATGCCATCGAGCGCCGGGGTATGGATACGCTCGAGCACGCCGTTGCGTTCGGCGTTTTCCTGGGTCGCCCGGACGGCCTGGTCGTCGATATCCACGGCCGTGACCGACGCCGCACCGAGGCGCGCTGCGGCCACCGCAAGAATGCCCGAGCCGCAGCCGTAGTCGAGCACATGCTTGCCGGCGAGATCGGCCTCGGCCAGCCACGCCAGGCACAGGGCCGTGGTCGGGTGGGTGCCGGTCCCAAAAGCCAGGCCGGGGTCCAGGCGCACGACGATGGCTTCATCATCGGCCTCGACCGGGGCGTTGTGGGGCGCGATCCACAGCCGTTCGCCAAAGCGGATCGGCGGATGCTGGGCCAGCCAGGCGCTGGCCCAGTCCTGGTTTTCCAGGCGATCCGTGCGAATGGTTGCCTCGTTGCCCAGCGCTTCGCGCAGAGCGGCTTCGATGGGCTCGGCACGGGTGCCGTCGGTGAACAGGCCGGTAATGCGCGAATCCACAAAGGCCGGCTGTTCGTTGGGCGTGTTTTCCACGGTGATGTCGTCGCCGGCATCGAGCACGGTCACCGCCTCGGCATCGAAGCTTTCGAACACCGCCTCGGCCAGCGACGCCCGCGGCGTTTCCACCGTGATCTGCAGCCATGCGACGGGGGCGTCAGCCACGGCCGCTTTCTTCCTTGAGCTTCTTTTCCAGCCAGTGGATCGATACGCCGCCGGCGATATGGGCCGGATCGTGGATGATGCGCTTGTGCAGGGCGATGTTGGTGTTGATGCCCTCCACGACCATCTCTGAGAGCGCCATATCCAGACGCGCGGCCGCGGCTTCGCGGGTATCGCCATGGGCGATGAGCTTGCCGATGAGCGAATCGTAATAGGGCGGAATGCTGTAGCCGGCATAGATATGTGAATCCATGCGAATGCCCGGGCCGCCCGGCGCGTGGTAGGCCTGGATCTTGCCCGGCGATGGCACGAAGGTTTCGGCATGCTCGGCGTTGATACGACATTCGATGGCATGCCCGCGAAGCTGGATATCTTCCTGCTTGTAACGCAGTTCGTGGCCGGCGGCGATACGCAGCTGCTCGGCGACCAGGTCGACGCCGGTGATCATCTCGGTCACCGGATGCTCGACCTGAATACGGGTGTTCATTTCGATGAAATGGAACTCGCCGTTCTCGTAAAGGAATTCGAACGTGCCGGCGCCGCGATAGCCGATGCGCTTGCAGGCATCCACGCACAGCTTGCCGATATGGGCTCGCTCTTCGGGGGTGATGCCCGGCGCCGGCGCTTCTTCCACCACTTTCTGGTGGCGGCGCTGGGGTGAGCAGTCTCGCTCCCCCAGGTGGATGGCGTTGCCGTGGTTGTCGGCCAGCACCTGAACCTCGATATGCCGGGGCAGTTCGAGGTATTTCTCCATGTAGACGGCCGGGTTGCCGAAAAAGCTCGCGGCTTCGCGGCGGGCCATGTCGATGGCGCCGGCCAGGGCCTTGGCCTCGTAGACCACATGCATGCCCCGCCCGCCGCCGCCGCCGGCCGCCTTGATGATCACCGGAAAGCCGATCTTCTGGGCCAGCTTGCGGTTGGCGGCGTCGTCGGCGGTGAGCGGCGCGCCGGAGCCGGGCACACAGGGCACGCCCGCGGCCTGCATTTCCTGAATGGCCGAGGTCTTGTCGCCCATCAGGCGGATGGTTTCCGCCCGCGGGCCGATGAAGGTGAAGCCGGACTGCTCCACGCTTTCCGCGAAATCCGCGTTTTCCGAGAGAAAGCCGTAGCCGGGATGAATCGCACTCGCGCCGGCCACTTCGGCCGTGCTCATGAGCGCGGCCATGTTCAGATAGCTCTTGGCACTTTCTGCCGGGCCGATACACACGGCCTCTTCGGCGAGCAGCACATGCTTTTGTTCGCGGTCGGCGGTGGAATAGGCCGCGACCACGGGCACGTCGAGTTCGCGGCAGGCGCGCAGAATACGCAGCGCGATCTCGCCGCGATTGGCGATGAGGACTTTGCCTAACATGGGCGCCCCCTTACTTGACGACGAACAGCGGCTGATCGAACTCGACCGGCTGGCCGTTTTCGACGAGCACGGCGCTGACTTCACCCGAAACTTCTGCCTCGATCTGGTTGAGCATCTTCATGGCTTCGATGATGCACAGCGTATCGGTGGGCCCGATCTTGTCGCCCACGTCCACGAACGGCTTGGCGTCCGGCGCCGGTGCGCGATAGAAGGTGCCCACCATGGGCGAGCGCACGATATGGCCTTCCGGCGTATCGTCTTCTTCCTCGGCGCTGCCGGCTTCGCTGCCAGCGCTTGCCGCGATCGGCGCAGGGGCAGCCGGTGCCGCTGGCTGCGGCGGGGCGGCCGGCACGCTGCCCGGGGCCGGATAGCGGCCGATACGAACGGATTCTTCGCCTTCGGTGATCTCGAGTTCGGCGATGCCCGAATCCTCGACCAGCTCGATGAGCTTTTTCAGTTTGCGGATATCCATTGGGGTGCTATTTCTCCTCGGTGGCCTCGGCGGCGCGCGCCATCGCAGCATCCAGGGCCAGACTGTAGCCCTGCGCGCCAAAACCGGTGATGGTGCCGATCGCGATATCGGCGATATAGGAATGGTGGCGAAACGCTTCGCGTTGCGCGGTATTGGATAGATGGATTTCGATACAGGCCAGCTGGGTGCCCAGCAGCGCGTCGCGCAGAGCAATGCTCGTATGCGTGAACGCACCGGGGTTGAACAGCACGCAGGCGACGTTTTCATCGCGGGCGGCATGGAGGCGATCAATCAGGTCGCCTTCGCTGTTGGACTGAAAACTGGCCAGGCTATGGCCGTGCTCGCTGGCGCGTGCTGCCAGGCGCTGCTCGATATCGGCGAGCGTGTCGTGGCCGTAGACCGCCGGCTCGCGGGTGCCGAGCAGGTTCAGGTTGGGTCCATTGAGCAGCAGAAAATGAGCCACGCAGGCCGTCCGTGTCTGGCGATGGCTGGAGTCTGCCCCAAGGAAATTGGCGTTACAACCGAAAAGAAAGTGTTTTCGCGACCGTTCGCTGCCGTATTGTCGGTAATTCGGCGACGTTCACCCCAGCCGGGCCGCATCGTTGCGGCTGTTTCGCGCCATTCGGGGCACTGGCTCAGTCTTTGGTGGCAGATGCCCTTTTTTCGAGCAATGGCTGCACGATATCGGACAATCGCGCATGATCCAGCGCACCGGCAATACGGGCAACGACTTTGCCATCCCGATCGACGATGGCCGTGAACGGCAGCACCCCGGCCGGCGCATCGGCGGCGGTATAGCGATCCTGGATGCGGGCGCCTTCGGTGGCATCCGCCAGCACCGGATAGTTGATGTCGTAGCGCTCGGCGAATTCGCCCGCGGCGTCCGCTGTATCGACGGCAATACCCAGAATCTGAAGGCCCCGCTCGCCGTATTCGCGCTGGGCGTCGATAAGCATGGGCACTTCTTCGCGACAGGGTTTGCACCAGCTGGCCCAGAAGTTGAGCACCACCACCTGGCCGTCATAGTCGGCCATGGCATGCGGCTGGCCTTGCAGATCGGTGAGGCTGAAGTCGGCACGGTGCGGCGTGTCCTCGGCGCTGTACCCGTAGAGCAGCACGGCCGCGGCTGCCACGGCGACCAGCACGACCACGCCCAGAATATTGGCGGTGGGACGAGTCATAGCGAGCGCTCCAGGCGGTTCAGACGATCGATGAAGCCGGCCGGGTCAATGGTGCCGATAAGGCGCTGGTCGTCGGCTTCGCTGCCGTCGGGGCGATAGAACAGCACGGTGGGCGGGCCGAATACGTCCAGCTCGCGCATGAGCGCCCGGTCGGCGCCGTCGTAATCGGTCACGTCCACCTGCAGGGCGACCACGTTCGATAGCGCTTCGCGTACCTCGGGCTCCGCGAACAGGCCGTGTTCCATCTGTACGCACTCCACGCACCAGTCGGCATAGAAATCCACCACCGCGGCTCGGCCGTTTTCACGGGCGTTGGCGAGCGCGGCCTGAAGCTGGTCGAGATCGGCCACGCGGGTGAAGGGGGAGCTCGTATCGTCTTGCGTTGGGCTGCCGGCAGCGGCTGGGCCCGTAGTCAGCGGCGCGAGGGGGTGCACGGCGGTCGCGTTTTTCGCGCCGGCCAGTACGCCCACCGTGGCCGCCCCGGCATAAATGAACAGCAGGAAGACCACGCCGCGCAGAACGGCACGCCCGGCACGCGCGGCCGGGTCCAGCGTGGACAGATAGCTGCCATAGGCCAGGGCCAGCAAACCCCAGCCGGCCTGGCTGACCGCGTTGGGCAGAATACGGGTGAGCAGCCAGAGGGCGACGGCCAGCAGGATCACGCCGGACAAAATCTGGACTTCCTTCATCCAGGCGCCGGCATGGGGCATGAGCCGGGCACCGAACACGCCGATCGCGATCAGCGGCACGCCCATGCCCAGGCCGAGCATGAACAGTGCGGCACCGCCCAGCAGCATGTCGCCACTGCTGGAGATATAAAGCAGCGCTCCCACCAGCGGCGGCGCCAGACAGGGCCCGGCGATCAGGGCCGAGAAAAAGCCCATCAGCGACGCGCCGGCGATGCCACCACGGCGCGCACCGATGGCGCTGGCACGCTGGCGGATCGGCGCCGGCATTTGCAGCTGGAACAGGCCGAAGGCTGCCAGGGCAAGCAGCACGAACACCACGGCGAAAGGAATGAGTACCGCCGGTATCTGCAGCGCGGCCTGCAGGTTGGCGCCGAAATAGCCGGCGATTACGCCGAATACGGTATAGGCCGCGGCCATGGCCAGTACATAGGCCAGCGACAGCGTGAACGCCCGGGCCGGCGTCGCCTGGGCGCCGACGATCAGCCCCGACAGGATCGGGACCATCGGCAGAATGCAGGGCGTGAACGCCAGCAGCAGGCCGAACAGGAAGAACAGCCCCAGCGTAGGCAGCGTGCCGGCACGGGCGAGCCGGCCGGCCAGATCGTCCTGCTGGGTGAGAAAGCCGCTATTGCTTTCGGCCGTTCCGGTTTCGTTCGCGTCTGCCTTGTCGCCGGCCGGCGCCGCGCCAATCGTCAGCGTTTTCGTCTGCGGCGGATAACACAGCCCGGCGTCCGCACAGCCCTGATAGGTCACGCGAATACGGGCGTCGTCGGCCAGCGCCGTATCGCCGGTCACCGGCAACACCACTCGTATACGGTCGCGATAGGTTTCGACCGGACCGAAGAACTCGTCGGTATGTTTCTCGCCGTCCGGAATCCGGGCCTCGCCCAGCGTCGACGGCCCGGCGTCGACCAACTCGAAATCGAAGGCGTGGCGATACAGGTAATAGGCGTCGGCGATCTGCCAGGTTACGGCCACGTCGCCCTCGGCGGTGCGCGTCGCCGTGGGCGCAAAGGCCTCGTCCACGGGCAGGAAGTCGTTCGCGGCCGAGGCGCTCACGCTGGCGAGGCTGGCCAGGGCGAGCAGGCATAACGCCAGCGCCTGCCAAAGCCATCGCCCACGTGCTGGCCGGGCTATATCCAACGCGGCGTTCACTGCGGCCGCGTCTGCTCGTCGAGCCAGTCGAGATAGGCGGCCGAGCCCTCGACCAGGGGTACGGCAACCATCTCCGGCACGTCGTCCGGGTGCAGGGCGGCCACGCGCGCCTGGATTGCCGGCAACTGTTCGGCGCGGGTCTTGATGAGCAACAGCAGTTCGCTATCGATCTCGATCTGGCCCTGCCAGCGATAGACCGATTCCAGCCCCGGCAGGATATTCACGCAGGCCGCTTCGAAGTGTTCGACCACGGCGCTGGCGATACGGCGGGCGGTGTCGATATCCGGGCAGGTCACGTAGACCATGCGGGCCTCGGCGGAATGTCGGGTTTCGTTCATGGCCCGCATTCTAGAAGCTTGCGGCCCGATGCGCGATAACACGGCGGCCTTGTCCGCGGCGAAGCCGGCCCCAGAATAAAAACCTAAGTGAAAGTTATTTAGTGGCCGCGAATGGCACTGTTATAGTCGCGCCACAACAACGAACGGAGTATTCGACATGAGTTTGCGACTGGGCGATACCGCACCCGATTTCAACGCCGACACGACCGAAGGCGAAATCAACTTCCACGAATGGCTGGGCGACGGCTGGGGCATGCTCATGTCGCATCCCGCCGACTTCACCCCGGTCTGCACCACCGAGCTGGGCGCCGTGGGCGGCCTGACGGAACGCTTTGCCAAGCGCAACGTGAAAGCGATCGTGGTATCCGTGGACTCGGTCGAGGACCACAAGGCCTGGTCCAACGACATCCAGGAAACCCAGGGTAATGCGGTCAACTTCCCGATCATCGGCGATACCGACCGCAAGGTGGCTCAGCTCTACGACATGATCCACCCCGGCGAAGGCGATACGTCGACGGTGCGTTCGGTGTTCATCATCGACCCGAACAAGAAGATCCGGATGACGCTCACCTACCCGAAGAGCGCCGGCCGTAACTTCGACGAAATCCTGCGCGTGATCGATTCGCTACAGCTGACCGACAACTACAAGGTCACCACGCCCGCGAACTGGCAGGACGGCGACGACGTGATCGTCTCCCCCGCGCTGTCCAACGAGGAAGCCGAGAAGCTCTTCCCCGCCGGTTGGAACGAGCTCAAGCCCTACCTGCGCATGACCAAGCAGCCGAACAAGTAAGCTGCTTTTTCGGCAGGCAAACGAAGGCGCGGTCTTTTCAGGCCGCGCCTTTTTTTGTGTGTACTGCACGGGTCGCGGCATACTAGCCGGCTCGATCACGGGCAGGGCCGATGCATGGGCCGCCGGGCCGCAAGCCAGGGCGGTGCGCAAGCCACGCCCGAGATGAACCAACACACGACTTTTCAGACCCACCACGAGAACACATCATGGCCGAGGACACGCCGAAACAGCGCCGCAGTCACGTCGTCACCCAGGGCACCTCGCGTGCGCCCAATCGCGCTATGCTGCGCGCCATGGGTTATACCGACGAGGACTTCAACAAGCCTATCGTAGGCATCGCCAACGGCTACTCGACCATCACGCCCTGCAATATGGGCCTGAACGATCTCGCCAAGCGGGCCGAAGCCGCGCTGGAAGCCGGCGGCGCCAAGTCGCAGATGTTCGGCACCGTGACCGTGTCCGACGGCATCTCCATGGGCACGCCGGGCATGAAGTATTCGCTGGTCTCCCGCGAAGTCATCGCCGACGTCATCGAAACCGCCGTGCAGGGCGAGTCCATGGACGGCGTCATGGCCCTCGGCGGCTGCGACAAGAACATGCCGGGCGCGATGATAGGCATCGCCCGCATGAACGTGCCGGCCATCTTCGTCTACGGCGGCACCATCAAGCCCGGCCATGCCTACGGTGAAGACCTCACCGTGGTCTCCGTGTTCGAAGCCGTCGGCCAGCGTATCGCCGGCACGATCGACGATGAACGCGTCAAGACCGTCGAATGCAACGCCTGCCCGGGCGCGGGTTCCTGTGGTGGCATGTTCACCGCCAACACCATGTCCAGCGCTTTCGAAGCCATGGGTATGAGCCTGCCGTATTCCTCGACCATGGCCGCGGAGGATGAGGAAAAGGCCGACAGCGCCGCCCGCTCGGCGGAAGTACTGATCCAGGCCATCGAGAAAGACATCAAGCCGCGTGACCTGCTCACGTTCGAAGCCTTCGAGAACGCCATCAGCCTGATCATGGCCGTGGGCGGCTCCACCAACGCCGTGCTGCATCTGCTGGCGATTGCCCAGGCCGCGGACGTGAACCTCACCATCGACGACTTCGAGCGTATCCGTGCCAAGGTGCCGGTGTTCTGCGACCTCAAGCCGTCCGGACGTTTCGTGGTCACCCAGCTACACGCCGCCGGTGGTATCCCGCAGGTGCTCAAGATGCTGCTCAACGCCGGCCTGCTGCACGGCGATTGCCTCACCATCACCGGCGAAACGCTAGCTGAAACCCTGGCCGACGTCCCGGACGAACCGCCGAAGAGCCAGAAAGTCATCCTGCCGATGGAAGAGGCGCTGTATAAGTCCGGCCATCTGGCGATTCTGAAAGGTAACCTGGCCGAAGAAGGCGGTGTCGCCAAGATCACCGGCCTCAAGAACCCGGCGATCACCGGCCCCGCCCGCGTGTTCGACTCCGAAGAAGAAGCCATGCAGGCGATCGTCGACGAAAAGATCGTCTCCGGCGATGTCGTCGTCATCCGCTACGAAGGCCCCAAAGGCGGCCCCGGCATGCGCGAAATGCTCTCGCCGACTTCCGCGATCGTCGGCCGTGGCCTCGGCGAAGAAGTCGGCCTGATCACCGACGGGCGTTTCTCCGGCGGCACCTACGGCATGGTCGTGGGCCACGTCGCCCCGGAAGCCGCCGTCGGCGGTAACATCGCCCTGGTCCAGGAAGGCGACACCATCACCATCGACGCCCACGAACGCAAACTGCACCTGCACGTCAGCGACGAAGAACTCGCCGACCGCCGCAACGCCTGGCAGCCCAAGCCGCCGAATGCGACGCGTGGGGTGTTGGCCAAGTATGCTCGGTTGGTCGGGACGGCTTCGAAGGGGGCGGTTACGGATCAGATGCCGGACTGATCGCTTTCTCGGAGGTGATTATAGAGAGCCCGCCTTGTGCGGGCTTTTTTTGGTCGTGTAGTTAAGGGATGGGGCGGGCTTTGAAGAAGGCATATTGAAAATGACGCGCGAACGTTAATACGCGTTTGAATGGACGACGCGAGATCTGGCCCAAAGCTTTTATTGAACGGAAGATGCTGCAATGGAAAAACCTGGCACCACGGCCGATCTTCATCGGCAGATTAGGGATTCAGCAGGTCTTGCGCATATTAATCGCACCCACCAGCGCAGCTTCTCTCTCAATATATTTCGAATTAATGCCTTAGAAGTGCTTGAGGCTGCGCAAAGAGTAAAAGATCCAGAGCAGGGCACCAATTTAATGATGCAAGAGGACCGCGATCCGGGACAACAGGCCCATCGCGAGCTCAATCGTCACGTCCACAACTTTGTTTCATCGGCTTTGACTCTTATCGAACATACGCGAAATTTCATGAGGAAAAATTACGCCGACACAAATATGTTGGCGGATTACGAAAAGCAAGTCGTACAGACTTTCGCACAATCTCCTGTCGCGCAGTTTATTCAGGGGCTTCGCAATTATATGTTGCACAGGGGCTTACCGAACTCGCGCATGTTCATGACTTTTATAGCAGACCCCTCCGGCGAGAACGGTATGGGCACCATGGAAACTGGCGTGACGTATGACACTTCTTCGCTTTTGGACTGGAGCGACTGGAGGCCACAGGCTATAACTTACCTAGAGCAAGCTGGTAAGAGCGTAGACCCGCAAGCCTTCACGGAAGAATATGTAACGCTGGTTAACCAATTTCAAGACTGGCTAGATTCCGCGCTCGATGCCTATCACGAGTCCGATTTAAAAGAACTCGGCGAATTACAACAAAGGGAGCGGGATAGTAGCCGCGCAAATTCAGACGATGAGTTTGGAGCGCAAGAGTCTCAATGGTGTTTGAATACTGGGCGCTTTGAATATTCCGGCGAGAATTCTGTAGAAATAGAACGGTCTGCCGATTCTCTTTTTGAGAAAATTAGGGAACTTCAATTCTCTAAATATAGAGAACAATTTCCTAGTGAGCGGCCATCGGTAACCGTCAATCGCGGAGAGATAAGCGGCCCTGTGACTCGCTGGGGCCAAGACTTACAAGGTAATCAAGTTTTTGAATTTATCCAATCTCGCGGTAAGTCGTACGGTCTGATGGAAAGCGATTTCGAGGAGCTGGACGATCTAGTCGAAGTTTCTTTAAAGCCCGTTTGGGCCAATTCAAGCTTGAGTCGGGAGTTTATTGAGAACACCTTTTTTGGCTGGGCGCGTGAAAGATTCGAGTCGGGAAGGTCGGCATTTGCCGAGGCCTTGAAGGTTGCTGCGCGCGAAAGCGTCGTACTGGCCGAAATATGGGTTCCGATAGCAAACATGGAAGTTGAAAAAGCGTTTGAATTTGGGCCAGTTAGAATTGAGCCGATCACCGCGGCAGTGCTGGAGGCGTTTTTTAGCACTACGTGGCCAAGTGAGCCAGAGCAAAAACAGGGTGTCCAGCGACTGTTTGAACGGCTTACGCAAGAGATTCAAGGCTTGGCTGCCGTGTTCCTATCGGTAGATGCTGAGCCAGGGTATGCGCAGGAGCGGGGCTTGCAAATTGCTCAAGACGCTCTCGGATTACTGCGTTTTTTCTCTCCAGGTGCCTCTACGCCGTTCGTATTCAATCCTGTAGCGCTTATGGGAACAGAAAATATTCCAAGATCGAAACTTATTGTCCGGGGAGAGGGCTTTTTTCGTTTGATCGAAGGGCTTCTGCCTAAAAATATCGGATTCTGGCGTTGTTCTAATAATGAAGTGTCAAATATTCGTTCAGATGACTTTAGTTTGGCTGGTTCGCTCGTATCACCGGAGGGGTTGAGTGAGTTCGCCTTATCGGTTCGCGCGAGTCTCTTGATATACAGCGAAGGATCGACGCTCGGGAAACCGATAGATAAGTTACGAAATTATATTTCGGCGCTAGAGTCGATATTATTAAAACACGAGATGGAGCCTAGGGTTCATAATATCTCCAATCGCATTAGCGTTTTACTGGTGAGGGATAGTTCTGTTGAAGGAAATGCAGCTCGAGTTGTTCGTGCGATTTACTGGCTCAAAGACCAGCCTGAGTCCCTGATTCAAAGACGCCGACACCAGGAGCTGATTGCAGAGTTTTCTGCTTACACCCATTGCGTCCTTCATAGTGCACTACGCAACACTGCAAAGTTCAGATCAAAAAACCAGTTTGTCACCGAGGTCGATCGTCTTGGTTGGCGCCCTGAGAAATAATACGCGGTGGATGATCCGTTGGCAGGATGCGGCATAGCGTCACGTCTTCCGTTGTGCGCACAATGCAAGACCGCCGCTCGCAGTTGACCGCCCAAAGCGCGCTACCCGCTGCCGCGCTTCGGGCGGCAACGAAGGCTAGGCGTTATCTCGGAGGGGATAATAGGAATGTCAGTGAAAAAGTTGAGCTTCTTGCTTATCGGCGGGGTAATACTGGTAGTTTTCCTCTACGCGGCTACTATCGTCGTTCTGGCTTGGCCGTTAAAAGAACTTTCGATCGCAAATTTTGCCGTATTCGGCGATAGCTTCGGGTTTCTGAGCTCTTTGTTTTCGGGTTTGGCGTTTGTAGGGCTGATCATCACAATTGTGATGCAGAAGGACGAACTAGCGATGCAACGTGACGAACTCAAACTGCAGAGACGGGCGTTGGAGTCTCAAGTTCAAGAGCTAGAAAGGATGTCACGCTACTCGGCACTTGACCAAGTGCGGTCTATGCTTCGTGATGCGTTGTCTCGTCTGTCCGAGAGCGGTGGGGAAGTAACCAGGCCCGAGCACTTTTTTTCGGCCATGATGCCGGGGCCAGAGTGGAAGACAATGATTGAGAGCATTCATCCACAAGAGGTAATGGAAGCTTATCAGACCCACTCAAAGAAAACCAGTCCAGCCAAGACATTCGTTGGCAGCTTTTCCGGCATCGCGAAGTTCTACTTACGCTCCGTCGGAAATGACGAGGTCGATTATGGTTTGGAGCCAAACGAGTTTATTTTTATCAATCAATCGTGGCTAAAAGACGTTCCATACATTTCTGAACATCTTCTCCCCACGGCTCAGTTTGCCGAAAGTCAGCTAAACTACGAGCCCGCGCGAAAGATGTTTGTGCTTGCATTTCTCGTTGCCAGCCAAAAGATGGCGGGGAGTACGGACGTCGTAAAGGAAGGTTCGGTAGAGGAGCTGGTTGCTTATCTCACAAGTCGCGACAGTGCTTTGCCAGCTATTGTAAACACATAAAAAGGGTAGGGTAATCCGGAGGACGTATGACGCGTCCCCGTCATTCGTGTAGTTTCGTCGCCCCTAAGTGGATTCGACAAGTGATTTCCATTTTGCGCGAAATTCACTGGGAAGAAAGTCTTCTGCCGGTGTGAAGTTGTATTGCAAGCTATTATCGTCGCTGAAATGGATATTGTTCGGTTGAAGTCCTGCCCATAACAACGCCAAGTTTCTATCCCGCGTGCAAAGCTGAATGGGACGCGACTCATCCGTTGCGATCATCAGCAGTAGTATCTCGAGTGCGAATAGGTCGAACGCGGCGTTATACGCGTTCTTATCGTTATATCCTCCGCGAAATTTTAGCACGTTCCTTGCTGCGTTTTTTTGATTCGCGCTTGCTACCGCAATGAGCGAAGCAGTGAGTGTTATCGAGCTTGCGCTTATGTTGTGTTCGTTCGCTACGTCAAGTATCTCGTCCCAACAGGCTGCTTTGTTGCTGTGCGGAACTGGCGATTTTAGAAAGCCAGAAATAGCTTTAAGAAAGCGCGTTGTACGGGAAAAATTTTCACTTGCATCGTTGGTTAGACCATATGCCCCAAGAAGCCGAGGCAGGTCATCGAGGACTGTCGCTTTTGGGAGGCTCGCTTTCAGTTTTTGAACGCCTTCTCGAAACCTGCTTGCGAAATCTTCAAGAGGTGGAGGGCCATCGTACGGCGATTCCATCGCGTAAAGCATTGGGTTAATAATTATGTGCGAACCATACAGGTGCTCGACCAAGTCGTTGCGAATAGCTTTCTTATTGCCATTTTTCTTATTTCGGAAGGCGCCAGTTAGGCCGTCGAATACGTTGGTGTCGAGAAGGCATATCATATTTGGCGTTGCGCAACCGTAAAGCATTGGCAGCCACCCGCCCTGGACAAGTCCGAAATAACCAGTGGTTGCCTGATTCTTGAGCGTAAATTTACTCCGAATATTTCCTTCAGGCATTTCGAAACTCGAATCTAAGCGCTTTGCTTGCGTTATCTCTAGGTCTATCTCCACTGGAGGCTTTTTGGGGAGCGTTCTCAAACACTCGTATGAGAGCGGTTTAAAAAAAATATCCGAGAGGAGAAGGGTTTTCGGCTCGCTGCTATCATCAGCTTCATCTTCTCGATATTCTAAGATAAGCCCGCGTGAGCTTGGTAAGCCTGAGGTGTTCGGTTGTTTAACTGGAAAACGTCGCATGAATGATAGACCGTTGCATAAAAGGGGGCAGGCTGAGATATTTCGGCTATTTCGTGTATCTGGGGAGAGTATACCGAACTCAGTAATGACTAGGCCGGCGGTGTGGATTTCCGAGCTTGTATAGGTTATTTCGCCACAATCGACCGCATCGCCGCGACTTGAGTACTACGCCGATTAATGCGTCTGACACGTCGGATGGTCATAATAAACATCTGACTTGGTTTTGCCGGGTTCGATGTGCACCTATCGGGGGAGAGCATGAATTTTCTACGACCTGCTGTTATTGCCAGCCTCTTGGTCTTAAGCGGTATTTCCAACGCAATGCCCGATTCGGGCGGCACTCCGGGAATCCGGGGGCAGTACACCGAACTCAGTAATGGTTAGGCCGGCAGTAGCGTAATAGGGGACAGACCCCGTTTTCTCGTTAGCCTCTAGCAAGGCAATTGGTTAGGAGAGGCGAGGCCCGCGTCGAGCGCGCGTTTTGTTACCGGGTGCGCCTATTCATGTAATTCAGCGTGGCAATAACCGCCAGGCCTGCTTTTTCGCGGACGACGACCACCGATTTTGTCTGGAATGGCTGCACGAGTATGCGTCGAAGGAAGCGTGCCGGATATACGCTTTCGTTCTGATGCCCAGCCACGTGCATCTGTTACTTACTTCGGAAAGCGTCGTCGGGCCGGGTCGGCTCATGAAGCGTCTGGGTCAGCGCTACGTGCAGTACATTAACCGTACATACCAGCGGAGCGGTACCCTTTGGGTATCCGGGGACAGTATACGGAACTCGGTAATAGCTAGGCCGGCAAAGGGGATCGCCGAATCAGAACCGAGCCGTGGCGGACTCGCGCCCGGTGGGTCGATGAGATTAGATCGCGCGGCGACCGACAGTTACTTACTCGGGCCGAGCGATTCTAGGCGCAGGTCGAGCGGCAGCGGAGCTGCGGCGTCATGGCTTGAAAGCCAGGCCTTACCAAGAAGGCGGAATCAAAGCTAGGGCCTTGATCGAAACCCTGGTCTGTGCCCGTTTGCGTGCCCACGCGCTGATTGTTGATTAGCTATCAAGAGCGCCGCTTCGTTCCATAGCCTGCACTGACGAACGGGCGGGGTAGACACGCGGTCTGCGCGGGCTATCTCCTCTAATAAATGCGTTTGCGCTGCCGATAACTTCACTGCGGTTGCCGACTTTGGCGGCGTGCGTTACAGCCCGGCCCGTGGGATGTGGCGTGTATCAAGGCGCGGCTGCGATACATAGGCGGCGCTTAGAGCCCGCCAACAACTCGCGCTGCAACGGGAAACAAGACAAAGGACAAGTATGGCGCGTCATCAGGAGTGGCCCTGGCGTAATCTCGATCGGTACGGGTTGACGCTGACCAACCCGATGGACTGGCGTGCGATCGATCGGCACATATTGCTGGCGATGCTCGTGATGCTCGCCCCGCTATGCTTGGGGGGCTATCTGCTGGGAACACTTGCGATAGCGCCGGAATTCCTGCACATCGATGTGGCGATCGCGCTCCTGGCTTTCTATGCCGTGTTCAGCGTGGTGTTTGGCAGCCTTATCACCAGCGCGTTCTTTCTGCGCCGCCAGGTCGACGAATGGCGCAGCTTTGAATACGTCGTCATCTACGGCTTTATCGTGGTCGTGCTGGTCACCGGTTATCTAACCGGGACCTATCTATCGCACGCACTGCTACTGCTGCTTCTCGGGGTTAATATCACCAGCGCGCTTTCCGACGTCGACAAAATCCGCGTTGCGTACTGGCAAGTCGGTGCGGTGCTAATTTTCATGACCGGCGTGAACCTGCTCGGCTGGACGGCGTATGCCCCGCTTTTCAGCCAGTCCGTATACAGCCCGGCTGGCGTGCCATTCATGGGCTGGTTCTTCGCCGAAACTCTTCTCGCCACCATCGTCGGCGCACTGGTCTACCTGGTCACTTCGGCGATCAAGCGTTGGGTGGTCCGTGAGGAATTATTCAAGAACATGTCCAAGACGGATGGGCTGACCCAGTTGACCAACCGCAGCACGTTCATCGATCAGGCAAGCAAGGAGCTCGCCCGCGGCAAGCGTTTTGTAGACGAGTCCCGCCCGTGGATAAGCTGCGTGATGATCGACCTGGATCATTTCAAAGAGATCAACGACACCCTCGGTCATGCGGCCGGCGATGCCACGCTCGTCGACGTATCCCGGATCCTGAAGAACAACGTTCGCGACTACGACGAGGTAGGCCGCTACGGCGGTGAGGAGTTTTCGGTAATGTTGCCGGCCACCGGCCCGGCAAAGGCGCGCGCCATCGCCGAGCGATTGCGGCATGCGATCGAAGCATCGGAGGTCCATTACGGCGACCGCCCCATCCGCTATACCGCAAGCTTCGGTGTCGCCTCTCAACGATATGCCCAACTCGAAGAACTTAACGACCTGCTCAAGGAGGCCGACGCCGCACTCTACGATGCCAAGCGATCCGGTCGAAACCGCGTCGTTTTCTATGATCCCGAGGTCGGCGCGGGGCAAAGGCGGAAGAAGGTCAAGGCGCTCGGCTGATAAAAGACTGGCGCCGAGGGCGAAATGATTTAATCGCCGCCTGCGGTCGTCACGCCGATGAAAAGGTAGACTCACCAAACACCGTAGTAGACTACCCGAAGCATGTCCGTAGCCCGACCACCAAACGCGGTTTGGACGTCGGTCATCACCGTGGGATCGTGCTCATGAAAGCACAGGCTGATACGCAGCACATCGACAGCATTCTCGAACCCTGGCAGGCGACTATCGGGCGAGACTACGACGGCTATCGGAATCACGTGGTTCGGATGGCCACGTTCTGCCTCATGCTCAAGCCGTGCAGCCCGCAGGAGCAATGGCGGATCGAGATAGCGGCTTGTTTTCACGATATCGGCATTTGGACCGCCGACACGCTCGACTACCTGCAGCCGTCCGTACCGCCGGCGCTGAGCTACCTCGATGCGCAAGGGCTATCTGATTGGGGGCCGGAGATCACCGAAATGATTCTCGAGCACCATCGCGTTCGCGAGATCACGGACGGGTTAACGCCGCTGGTTGAAGTGTTCAGGAAAGGCGATCTCGTGGATTTCTCGAAAGGGCTGGTGCGGTTTGGCCTTCCGAGACAGGTGGTCCGAGACGTCATGCAGACTTACCCGAACGCAGGATTTCACCGGATGCTCGTCAAGGCTGCCGGGAAGTGGTTTGTTAAACACCCCTTCAATCCAGTGCCGATGATGAAATGGTGACGTACCGCGACCCCGAGCGCGTTCTAGCGCTGGTCGAGCCAAGCAACGCGATTCGGTATTAGACGCGGATAGCACGCCTGGAGCTGGTCATAGGCTTTAACGCAAGATGGATGCGAACTCGCCGGAACTGAAGTTCAGAGTCTCGACAGACTCGGACGCGGACTATCTGTATGCGCTCATCGAGGAGACGATGCGCCCGTACATTGAAGCGACCTATGGGCACTGGAATGCCGATGGAGCCCGTGGTTTCGCAAATTCCGCGTCTGCATCGGGCGATTTTTCTATCATCAACGTCCGTGACGCTCGGGCGGGCGCTATTAGCGTTTCGATACATGAAACGTATATTGAGCTCGCGCAGCTTTTTCTGGAGCCGCGGTTTCAATATCGAGGCATTGGTAGGCGGCTGGTCAATGACCTCATCGCGCAGGCGGGGGCAGAGTCGAAGTCGATCCAGCTTCGTGTGATCAAATCCAACCCGGCCGCCGCCTTTTACCGGCGGCTAGGGTTTGAGGTAGTCTCTGAAGATCGTCATCGCTTTTTCATGCGCTACGAGATCTGACCGCGCGTTTGGCCTATGGCTTCGCGGCAAAACCCTCAATCGATCGTGCGAGTTTCACGTGCCTCAGCGGGCTTCTCGGCCGGGGCATTCGTCAAGCGCGCTTTGATCCCGAAAGGTGAGTGTGAACGAGTAGCCAGGCGAGTCTATCACCACTCTCCTTTGACATCGAAATCATTTACGGTTTTTCCGTCAAAGATGGTTCCGCGCTGCCTGAGGCGACAACACCAAACATCGGCCCGTAGCCCCCGTGCCAGGAGGCGTCGTATCGGTTGAGGGCGGGGCTGTATATGCCGGCACCGCGGCCGCCGTCGAGGAACAGGGCGTTGGGGCATTTGAGCTGATCCCGGAACAGGCGGGCGAAGTCGTGGAAGTTGACGAGGCTTTCGCTGATGGCGAATTGGACTTCGCCGTTTCTGCACACGCCGACGCCGCTACGGCGGGTGACCGAGGTCGAGCCCTCGATGAGCGCCGGGTGTAGCGTGTTGTCGATGACGAGCATCGGCCCGGACTGGGTGGCGAAACGCGGCGATCGACCGGCCTCGGCATAGGCGGCGGTCGTGAGGATGCCCGCATGGTCGTGTTCGAGATAGAACACGCCGTTGGGTTGCTTGTAGAAATTGGGCACGCGGGCCGGCGCGGCATCGATGGTGCGGGTGTTCAACCGGCGCAGGGTTTCGCCGTTCTCGATATACAGCCCGACGGGCACGAAGTCGGTGGTGTACATCCCGGCATTCAGGGCGAATTGCAGCGTATCGCCGCGGGCCTGTATTTCGTCGGCGAGGCGGTCGAATTGGCGGTACGGTTCGCCGTGCGCGTCGCGCCAGAACAGGCGTAGATCGCCGGTCGCGGGATCGAAATCGCAGACGATATACGCGTTGTGCTCGAACGATTCGCGATGGCAGCCGTTCGGCTCGGTGGCGCCAGCGCTCGACATGAGGGTGAGCGATAGCAGAAGGAGCACAAGAACGGCGCGTATTGCAGCCGTGAAGCGCCTGCGGTGCGGCGGCTCGTGCCTGTCGCGTGTCGAGCGATGCAGGACATGCACATGGGCAGCGCTTGGGTGCGGGCGAAGAGCGGCAGGGTTTTGCATGGGGCGATCGTACTCCAGCCCGCGTTGCGTTCGGAACTGGTCGGCAGCCAGCGGGCGAAACGAGCCGGATAACGCTCGTATGTCGGCGTGCACCGGGCCTGCCGATACGGCCGCTGAGTCGGCCGCGTGCTTTGTTGTGTGTTTGCTCGCCCGTTTGCCGCGCGTGGTGCGAGCCCGGGGCGATGATATATCGCAACCGATAATCTGCCGCTGGCTATAGGATGTCGCCCGTATTCGTCGTAAGAGTTCTGGAGTAGAGACGTGGATAAGGACAAGGCACAGGCATTCGCGCAGGCGTGGTTGGCGGCATGGAATGCCCATGACCTGGACGGGATTCTTGCCCATTACGAAGACGATTTCGAAATGTCGTCGCCCGCGATCAGCCGGTTGACCGGCGAAGCCTCGGGCCGGCTGAAGGGCAAGGCCGCGGTCGGCGAATACTGGGCGGGCGCGCTCGAGAAGTTTCCGGATCTTCACTTCGAGCTGCTGCACGTGCTGTGGGGCGCCGACAGCGTGACGCTTATCTATGAGGGCGTGCTTGGGTTATCTGCCGAGGTGTTTCATTTCTCGCCATCGGGCAAGGTCGCGAGGGCGTTTGCGCACTACGACCTGTAGCGAGCAAATGCGGGGGCGGTCGTGGCCGGGCGCTGTTGTTTCGATATGGTGCCGATGCTTGGCAAGGCCTTTGGCCCGCAACGGCTGGCGATGTTTTGGACGGGCACGTTATCGATTGCTCTTCCGCCATCATCGTAGGTGCCGGCGTAAAGCGGCCTCGCTTCAGATTTCCCTGAGCCAGGGGAGGTTGTTGTAGACGCGGAAAGTCGTCAGCTCGCGTACGCCGGGGTCGGGGGTGGAAATCGTATCCACGGCCATATAGCGACAGGTGAGGGCAGCTTCGGTTAGCTCGAGCACGGCGTAGCCGTGGGCGGCAGAGTTCCAGTAGCGGATATGCGGGTTGGCCAGGCGCACGGCGGGTTCGAGTTTGTTGGCGCGCAGGCCGAGGCGGTCGGCGGGCATGGGTGCGCTGGGCAGGTTAAGGCCGGCGCGAATCTGGTCTTCCAGATTGGCGGAGGTGACCGAGCCCACCATCAGCTCTACGCCCACCGGGTATTCGAAGAAGTTGTCGAAGTCGGTCTTGAGATAGCCGGCGGTAAACGTGTGCAGATCGCCGGTGAGGGCGACGAGGTTGGTGGTGCCGGCATCGCGCAGGGTGGACAGGATATGTCGGCGCTCGGCGGGGTAGCCGTCCCACTGGTCGAGGTTGACGAACAGCTCGCCTACCTTGAGCTGCATGAGCATGACTTCGTTGGCCCAGAGCTTCCAGCGTGCCGGGGAGCCGGTCACGGCATCGATGAACCAGTCGCGCTGGGCACGGCCGAGCATGGTGCGGTCGGCATCTTCGCGAGCGGCACAGCCGAGGGTGGCATAGCGCTCGCCCACGGTATCGGTGCCGCAGGGCGGGCCGTCGCGGTACAGGCGCTCGTCCGTGGCGATGAGTTCGGCGAGCTGGCCGAAGCGAAAGCTGCGATAGATCTGGATCGACTCGTCCCAGGGGCGGGCCGGGTCGAAGGCGGTATCCGCCGGGATGTATTCGCTCCAGGCCCGATTGGCGGCCTGGCGCAGATCGGGCTGCGGCGTAGTGGCCGTCGTGGCGCCGGTATTGTTGTCCGGGTGGATATTGCCGTGGCAGTCGTTGCCGAACTCGTGATCGTCCCAGATGGCGATCATGGCGAAGCGTTCGTGCAGGCGCTGTAGATCGGTATCGCTCCGATAGCTGCGATACAGATAGCGATAGTCGTCGAGCCCGGCCGGCACGGTCTGGCCGGAGGGCAGGGGCTCGAGCTGGCGCGCGCTGCCTTCCTGGAAGCTGGCATCCACGGTTTCGTAGATGTAGTCACCCAGGTGAATGACGTAGTCCACGTCTTCTTCTGCCAGCCGGGCAAGCGCATTGTAGAAGCCGAAGCCGTAGTCCTGGCAGGTGATATAGCCCAGGCGCAGCCGCTCGGGGTTGGCTTCGGCGGCCGGCAGCGTCTTGAAGCGCCCGGTGCGGCTGGCCACGCCCTGCGCGATGAAACGGTAGTAATAGGTTCTAAAGCCGGTGAGCGCCGAATGGGCGATGGCAAGCTTCACGGTGAAGTCGCCCGCCGCCTCCGCCCGGGCGGCGCCGGCGAGTACGACATTGCTGAATGCGTCGTCCGTTGCGATCTGCCAGTTCACGACCGCACCGCCGGCTGCGGGCTCGCTCTCCGGGGCGAGCCGGGTCCACAGCACGATGCCCTGTTCCTTCGGGTCGCCTGAGGCGACGCTCTGGGGGAACCATGCCGCCTGGTGCTGTGCGGTAGCGGCGTCGTCGACGGCGAAGGCCTGTGCCTGCGGGCCGACATCGGCCGAATCGATGAACGGCACCGGGCTTTCGAATACGCCGCCCAGAGCGCGGGCCCAGCCCTGGGTCGCGGTCAGACTCCAGCCGACCGCGCCCGCGGCCGATAGGGTCGAAAGAAAACGACGACGATCCATGGCAGCCCCCAAGCGCGAACCGAGATTGGTGCACTACACATTAGCCGCGGCAGGTGACAGGAAGACTACGCGTCCGGTATGGCGCGAGTGGCTGACTGCCTCGCCCGACTGGCGCGACGGCCAAACGAAGCGGGCGTGATATGTTCGAGATGTGCTTTTTGGTTACGCGTGGAAACGCTCTGCCGAATAGGCCAGGTTCCTGGCAGTGGGTTCGTCGAACGCGCGTTGCCGGGCCTTGAGAGCTGCATAAGGAGTCGAACGGGGGCATTGTCGATTATATGTTTTACAACAAATATCAATATTACCCGGCGTGATATTCAATATTGCCCATTTAGACCAAAGAACACTGCTCTTTACGTGAAACTTCGGATACAAGTAAGCTCATAAGAGCAACTATAAATATAAGCGAAGGGGCGCCGGCCCCTGGCGAGTGTGCTGCCCAGCAGTCACGTGCCGGTATGTGCGAGTACGCGGAGTGTCATGGTTGAACAACGGGGGACATCGAGACGTCTATTGGTACTGGACGACGAGCGTGACGTAGGGGCCACCATCTGCATGATGGCCCGTAACGCAGGCTATGAGACGGACTATACCGATCGCATTGACGTGTTCATGGAGCGGTTGGAGACCGTCCCACCGACCCATGTGGCCATCGACCTGCAGCTGGGAGACGGCGACGGCATCGACGTTATCCACCGCTTGGCCGGGTTGGGCTGCCGTGCCGGTTTGATCATCGTGTCCCGGCTGGGCGGGCGTATTCTGGAATCCGCGGCCCGGGCGGCGGTCGAGAATGGGCTGCGTCTCACCGGGACGCTCGCGAAGCCGTTCTCGTATGCCGAGCTGAAATCCCTGCTGATCGCGGCGGAGTCGCAAGCCCCCGAGAACAGCGGTTTGCCTGCCGATCGTTCCGTTCGAAGCGTGTCCGAGGCCGAGCTTGGCGAGGCGCTCGCCGCCGAGGCATTCGTTGCCCACTATCAGCCCAAGATATCGCTTGCCACGGGCGAGTTGGTCGGCTTCGAATGTCTGGCCCGCTGGCCGGCAGACGAACCTGGCGCGGTAGCGCCGGATGTATTCATCCGCTGCGCCGAGCAGACCGGCCAGATTCATGAGCTGACGCGTCAGGTTTATCGCTCGGCGCTGGCCTGGCGCCCGCCGTGTGCCAGGGGCAAGCCCTTGAAATACGCGCTGAATCTTTCGCCGCTCAATCTGGCCGACGAAAGCTTTCCACGCTGGCTGGTCGACGAATGCGAGGCTCAAGGCATCGCGCCGTCGCAGGTGATCCTGGAAATCACGGAAACCGCCAGCCTGAACAACCCGCTGGTGCTGCTGGAAAACCTGACGCAGTTTCGTATTCGCGGGTTCGAATTGTCGATCGATGATTTCGGCGTGGGTTATTCCTCGATGGTGCAGCTCGCACGGCTGCCGTTTTCCGAGCTCAAGATCGACCGCATGTTCGTCAAGGGCCTGGCGACCTCGGAGGAATCGATGAAGATCGTGACTGCGGTCATCGGCCTCGGCCATTCGCTTGGCCTGAACGTGGTCGCTGAAGGGGTCGAAGACAGAACAGCTCTGGAGCTGTTGGCCCGAGCGGGCTGCAACCAGGCCCAGGGCTACTTCATCGCCAAGCCAATGAGCCACCGGGCTGCGGCCCTCTGGCAGGCCTCCTGTGGGTGGCAGGACGGATGAGCGGTCCGGCCGACGAGACCTACAAACGGCTGTTCAAGGCCACGCCGGGCAAGATTCTGGTGCTGTTGCCGGGCAGCTTCGAGATCGTGACCGCCACCGACGAATACCTCGCCGCCACGGCAAAACGAGAAGAGGATATCGTCGGCAAGAGCGTATTCGAAGTTTTCCCGGATGATCCCGCGGAACCCGCGGCCGACGGCGAGCGCAACCTGCGCACGTCGCTGGCGCGGGTCGAGTCGCTCAAGGCACCGGACACGATGGGCATCCAGCGCTACCCGCTGCGGTCACCGGACGGACGCTTCGAAGAGCGCTTCTGGAGCTCGATGAATACGCCCGTGCTCGATGATCGCGGCGAAATCGAGTTCATCCTTCACCGCACGGAAGATATCACCGGGATCGTGCGCGAACGCGGGAAGGTGGAACGCGCTGATGAAATGGCCGGCCAGGACGCAGCCGCCGTACAAGATATCGTTCTGCGGTCGCAGGAACTTCGCCAGGCGCTGTCCAAGCTTCAGGAGTACGAGGCGCGCATGCGCGCCGCCGAGCGCATGCTCAATCTGGGCACTTGGGAATACCACCCACAAACCGGTGACTTGAACTGGTCGAGCCAGGTGTTCGATATCCACGACTTGCCGGCCAGCCAGGGTGCGCCGGACCTCAATGGCTATTTTGCTCTGGTACACCCGGGCGATCAGGCACAGGCACGGGCGGCGTATCAGCAGTTTCTCAACCGCGAGACGCCTCAGATCGAACTCGATCATCGGATTCGCACGGACACAGGCGAAGTACGCTATATCAAGGCGGTGGGCGAACGCCATCGTCGTGGCGATGACGAGATCGTGGTCGGCTATGTGCAGGACGTAACATCGCTGGTGCGCACCCGCGAGAAACTCACCCAGGCCGAACAGCTGCTGCGCCTGGCAGGCGAAAAGGCGAAGCTGGGCGGCTGGCGGGTTACGGTGGATAGCCAGATCGTGGTCTGGACCTCGGAGACGGCCGCCATTCACGGCATGCCGCCGGAGTACTCGCCGGGCAGCGTCGAAGAAGCAATCGGTTTCTATGCCCCGGCCGACCAGGACGTGATTCAAGGCGTTTTCAAGCGCTGTGTCGAGGAAGGCAAGAGCTTCGATGTGGTCTGTCGACTGCATACCGCCGACGGAAGACGGCCCTGGGTACGCAGCCTCGGCGTGGCCCAGTACAACGATTACGGTCGGGTGATCGCGGTACAGGGGGCGTTCCAGGATATAACCAGCCTGCAGGAGGCCCGAGAGCGGGCCGCCAAGGCCGACAGGGCACGCATCGATATTCTCGAGAGCATTGGCGATGCCTTCTATGCGCTCGACCACGAATGGAACTTCACCTACCTCAACCGCAAGGCCTGTGCGCTGCTGGGGCGCTCGGCCGGGGAGCTGCTCGGCCATAACCTGTGGGCGGAGTTTCCCGAGACGCTCGGCAAGGCCATTGAACGCCAATACCGCGGCGCGGTCGCCGGGCAGCGGACAAAACGTTTCCAGAGCTACTACGCGCCCCGGGGGAAATGGCTGGAAATCAGTGCTTACCCGATACCCGAAGGCTTGGCCGTCTATCTGCGCGACGTGACGCAACAGCGCGAATATCAGCAACAGCTGCGCATGATCGAGGCCGCGCTGGCGCGCCAGAATGATACGGTGATCATCACCGAAGCAGCGGGCGCCAACGTGTCGGCCGACCCGCGAGTGGTCTATGTAAACGATGCCTACGAGCGTTTAACGGGCCGGCCTAAAGACGAGGCACTGGGGCAACGGCCATGGTTTTTACAGCGTACCGGCGCCGACCCGAAACAGCTGGCGCGTATTCGCGCCGCGTTGTATCGACACGCCCCCATTCGATGCGAGCTGCGCGATCAAAAGCAATCCGGCGCGGCCTACTGGCTGGAACTGGAGGTTACGCCGCTGTTCGATGCCGACGGCGAGTGCACGCATTACGTGGCCGTCCAACGCGATATATCGCGTCGCAAAGCGCAGGAGGCCGAGCTTCGCCAGGCCCGAGAGCGCTTCGAACTCATTTCCCGCGCAGTCAATGACGTGATCTGGGACTGGGATCTCGCCACCGGGAACGTCTGGTGGAACGACGCGGTCACCGCGGTATTCGGCTATGCCAGGCAGGAGCTGGATGGCGGCCGTCAGTCCTGGCAGCAATGTCTTCACCCCGAGGATCGTGCGCAGGTGGCCCAAAGCGTGGCCGAAGTCATTGCCAGCGAGTCGGTGCTCTGGCGCGGTGAGTATCGCTTCATTAAAAAGGACGGCCAGGTGGCCAGCGTCGTGGATCGGGGCTTTGTGATCCGGGACGAGGCTGGCCGGGCGATTCGCATGGTCGGCAGCATGCTCGACGTCAGCGAGCGTATCGATATGGAAAGCCGTCTGCGCGAGGCACAGAAGCTTGAGGCGGTCGGCCATCTCACCGGCGGCGTGGCCCACGATTTCAACAACCTGCTGACCGTGATCCTGGGTAATGCGGAAGTCATGGCCGAACAGGCTGACAACGCCATGTTGAGCCAGATGGCGCAGATGACGGTCGCCGCCGCCCAGCGCGGGGCCGAGTTGACGAGCCGACTGCTCGCGTTTGCCCGTCGCCAGCCTCTGAATCCCGAGCTCACGAATGTGAATGGGCTGATACAGGCGATCCAGCCGCTCGTGGAGCGTACGCTGCCGGCGGATATCGAGCTCGAAACCGTGCTCGATCCGCAGCTGGGTTTGACCGAAATCGATGCCAGCGAACTGGACACCGCGCTACTGAACCTCGCGGTCAATGCCCGCGACGCCATACCGGAAGGGGGCAAGCTCACCATCGAGACCGCCAACAGCATGCTCGACGATCACTACGCGGAGCGGCATCCGGAGGTCGAAGCCGGCGACTACGTGATGATTGGCGTCACCGACACGGGCAGCGGCATGGACACCGAGACCCTGCGCCGTGTCTTCGAGCCCTTTTTTACAACCAAGGCGGTGGGCAAGGGCAGCGGCCTGGGGCTGAGTATGGTGTTCGGCTTCACCAAGCAATCCGGCGGGCATATAAAGATCTACTCCGAGCCGGGCGAAGGCACCTGCGTAAAACTCTATTTCCCCCGTTCGCTGGATACGCAGCGCCTGGATCGACAGCCAGCGGCCAAGCCGCCGGCACAGGGCGGAAGCGAGCATATCCTGATTGCCGAAGACGACGATCTGGTGCTGGCGCATCTGGAAGGACAGCTACGCTCACTGGGCTACCGGGTCACGTCCACCATCTCGGGCCCGGCGGCGCTGAGCGCTTTGGAAAAACACCCGGATATCGACCTGCTGCTCACCGATATCATCATGCCGGGCGGCATGAATGGCCGCCAGCTGGCCGACCAGGCGGCCGCGCGCTACCCGGCGCTGAAGATCCTGTTCACCTCCGGCTATACCGAGAACGCGATCGTGCACCAGGGACGGCTGGACCCGGGTGTAGAGCTGCTGGGCAAACCCTATACCCGACAGGAACTGGCCACGAAGGTGCGTTCGGTGCTCGACCGCGCATAGCGAAGTCGGTCTGGCGGGACCGGCAGCCTCCCGGTTGCCGCGCGGGAGAACGGGCTGATTCGGTTCTTGGCGATGGCTTTTGGCGACGGCGTCGCGTGGTCGCCGACGCGGGATTGTCCCTTAAGCGGTGTTCCGCCAGCGCGCATGGATGTGCGTTTCGATACCGGCCCACCGGCCGGTGGGCCCGCGGGTTGGCGGCAACCCGAACGCCAACCGGGCCGTCGGGCGCAGTGAAATAGGCATAAGCCGCTCGCGGCTGATTCGAAAAGGGCTCGTGCCGTGCGGCCTGCGGCAATTTGCCGCAGCGAAAAGCGGCGGAATGCGTTACGGAACAACATAAAATACGTCGCAGAAACGGTTTCGACCACGCCGGCCAGCGGCGGCGCGTGAGCCGCCAGCGCCTGGAAAGCGCGGGTTCGATGCGCTTACACAGGCCTTGCTACTGCAAGGCACGTCGTCCGCTTCGTACACCCCATCCTTCCTGCTTCGACGACGGCAAAGACAAACAATGATGAAATTCTGTGTGCGCGCCGGTGTGGTGTCGCTTGTCGTGGCCTTGTTCGCGCCGATCGTTGAGGCGGCAAGCCGAGCGAACGAACCGGAGCACAGGGCGAATGCCACGCAGGGCGCGAGCGTGGAACTCGTCCAGGCGGAGAGTATCGCCCTCGACGATATCGTGGTCGGCGGCGTACGCCAGGCCTATCGCGGCAATTTCGAGCTGCGCGAAATACCGCGTTCCATCAATACCGTCGATGCCGAAACGCTTGAAGAAAATGCCATTACCGGGCTGACCGAAGCGCTCGATCTGGATGCGTCGGTCGCGCGACAGAACACGCTCGGCGGGCTGTGGGATTCGTTCGCGATACGCGGTTTTGCCGGCGACGAGAACCTGCCCAGCGGTTATCTCGTGAACGGCTTCAACGCCGGCCGCGGCTTCGGCGGTCAGCGTGATCTGGCCGGCATCGAACGCGTCGAGATCCTGAAGGGCCCGGCGGCGGCGCTCTACGGCCGGGGCGAACCGGGCGGCACGGTCAATCTGGTGACGAAGCAGGCCCGCCTGGGTGAAACATTCGGCACCGTGCAGGCACAGACCGGCAGTTTCGATACCCAGCGCGCCGAGGCCGACATCAACCTCCCGCTGGGGGAAGCGCTTGCTGTGCGGCTGATCGGCTACGGCGAACAGTCGGATGGGTTTCGTGACTTCGTGGCCGAGGATCGCTGGGGCTTTCTGCCGTCGCTGGGCTGGGCGATCAACGACGCCACGCGCCTGACCTACGACCTGGAGAAGACCCGCGTGTCGGTACCGTTCGATCGCGGCATCGTCGTACTCGACGATAACTTCAAGACGGTGCCCCGCGACCGCTTTCTGGGCGAGCCCGGCGATGGCGATCATGTCGCCGAAGCCGAAGGACATCAGCTGCGCCTGTCACATGATTTCAGCCCCGCCTGGCGCATGCTGCTCGGGGCGATCAAGCGGGATACGCTTCTGACCGGCACGTCTTCCGACCCGGAACTGGCGGTATCGCGCCAGCCGGTGTTCGAGGACGGCCAGACGCTGGCCCGCCAGCGTCGTTCCCGCGTGTACGACTCCGAACAGCTGGCATTTCGCGGCGAGCTCGACGGCGAGTTCCAGCTCGGCTCGTTCTGGCATCGGCTGTTGATCGGCGCGGATTACGATCGCTTCAAGAATTATCAGGACTTTCGGCGTGTGCGCCCGGCCGGGCTGGCCAGCAACCCCAGCGACGAACAGTCGTACGCCGTCGATATCGATAATCCGGTCTACGGTCGTTTCCCGCTACCCACGCCACTGCCGAACAACGACCGGTTGGACATACAAGAGTCGATCGGCGTGTTCCTACAGGATCAGGTGGAACTCACCGAGCGCCTGCAGCTGCGCCTGGGCGCTCGTTATGACGACTACGAGCTGCGTACGGAAAACTACATCACCGATATCGACAGCGAACGACAGGAAGGGCGCCTGAGCCCGCAGCTCGGCGTGGTTTACGAACTCAGCGAGCCGGTGGTGCTCTACGCCAACTACGGCGAAGGCTTTCGCGCCAATATCGGCACCGATGTGAACGGCAACATCTTCGATCCCGAGGAAACGCGTGCCGTCGAAGCCGGGGCGAAACTGGCGCTGTTCGATGGCGCGATCGATGCGACGGTGGCCGTATTCAGCCAGGAAAAGAAAAACGTACTCGCCAGCGATATCAATAACCCCGGCTTTTCGGCCGCGATCGGCAAGGCGCGCAGCCGCGGGGTGGAGCTCGACGTGAGCGGCGAACTGCCCGCGGAGGTGGAATTCCGACTGAGCTATGCGTACACCGATGCCGAAGCGCGATCGAGCGTGCTCGACCCGAACTTCTCTTTCGAAATCAAGCCGGGCGATCCGTTGGCCAATATCCCGGATCACCAGTTCAACGCCCAGGCCCAGAAGCGGTTCACCGTCGCCGACAAGCAAACCATGGCCGGCGCCGGCCTGCGCTACGTCAGCGAAAGACTGGGCGCCACCGGGACGGACTTCACGCTGCCCGACTACACGTTGTTCCGTTTGTTCGGCGACGTACAGCTCACCGACAATCTGGCCGTGTTCGCGAACATCGACAACGTGTTCAACACGCACTGGTATGCCAGCAGCTATTCGCAGCTCTGGGTGCAGCCGGGCACGCCGCGAACTGCGACGGTCGGTTTGCGCGCAACGTTCTAGCCTGGCGATCGATTTGCATGCCGGCGGTCATGCTGCCTATCGCCGGCATGCAGGGCCAAGTAGTGGCCATGTAGGATCAAAAAGCCCGCTGCGCTTCCTCGGCACAGGCGCCCGAGGGCGGGCAGCCGCCCCCGGACGCAGGATAGGCCGGGCGCGGTGCGGTGGCCGGGTTCGGCCACCCCACGCGCCATGTCGCGGGCGGACTCGAGTGGGACTTCTAGAAGTGGACCCCGAGTTTCACGCCGCCGGCCAGGGCGGTCGCATTGTCGAAGCCCACCAGATCATTGCCCTGAAGGGATACGTCGACGTCGTCGAACCAGATATGACGCAGGCCGGCGCTCACGGTCACGTTGTCGGTCACGTCGTAGGCGCCGCCGATGCCGATGCCGGTGTAGTCGCCGGTCGGCTGAAGCGGGGTGAAGCTGCTGTCGTCGGTGTTTTCGTGAAACACGTCGAACGACGCGGCAAAGCGGTCGGTCAACTGCCGGCCGATACCAAGTTCGTAGTAGATGGCGTCGCCAAAGTCGGTCAGCGAACGGCCGGTCGCGGCCGAAAACCGCTCGGGGCTGATATCCAGATCGGAATGCGGAACGTAGCGTACTTCGGCAGACAACAGGGTGTCTTTTGCGATCCCGGTCTGTGCCTGAAGCTCGATGCGTTCGGGCACCTCGAAACTCTCACGCGAGCTGCCGTCGAATACCGGCAGCGCCACACCGGGTGCGACCGGGACGAGCGGGCCGCTTTCCTGAGCGTTCGCGGTGAAATCGATTGACGAGTGGTAGGTCAGCGCCACGCGCAGGGCGATCTCGGGTTTTTCGTAGGCTACGCCCGCCAGATAGCCCGTGCCCCATTCGTCGGACAGATGCAGTTCATAGCCGTTGGCCGGGCCATAACCCGCGCCGGCCAGCGCGACATCGCCGCCGATCCGCGTACGCCGTAAACCGCCGTAGACGCTTACGCCGCGGGGTAGCTGGTATTTCAGTACGCCGGTCAGGCCAAGCGAATCGGCCTCGACTTCGGTGCCGCCCAGCGCGGGATCGCTGGCCGGATAGGCCAGATCCGCCCCATAGGGTTCGTTGACGATGAGCGCGGCCGCCATGTTGGGCGAGATATCGAACTTGAACGCGCCGGCGAGAACCCACTGGTCGTCCACGACATCGTTGACCGCGGCACCGGTCGCACTATTGCGGCCGTCGATATCCGGCGCGATGAAGCCGGCGGATACTTCGACGTAGTTGCCCTGTTCGAATATCACGTCGACCGACTGCGAGCCGCGCTCAAGCCCGCCCGCGCTGGCCAGGGAAGCCGTGCTACCCAGAACGACGACCGTGGTCAGGCGCCAGTTGTTACTCATTCCATCCCCCAATTTGATCTCTCCACGCGATATTGGCCACCGGCCCGAGCACGTATACAACGTGCCGGAACACAGGCTTAGTTAACTTCGAATCTAGGAAGTATACCGTATGTCGTTGAATTATAGACGGAGATCGAACGTTCGTTTTTATAAACCGCGTGAAGTGATGCATGGCGAGGCCGGCCGGCCATCGCGCTGCGCGCTGGACATGATCGCCCCGGGACTTGCCGGCACATGACGTCTTTCGCGTGAACGCCGGTAGAGCCCCCTCCTCAAATTCGTGACGACGGGCCAAACGAGGGGCCGTGAGCCACGGTGTAATGCGGTGGACGAGCCGGCCGCCTCAATTGAATTGATCGTTCGAACGCATCCGTAAAAACACTGAAACCGTAATCAGTAATACTGCGTACAAAACCGGAAAGAAAACTTTTCGAGCGCCGTGTTGCGGGCGTTGTCTTTTTTTCGATACCTGGCTTGCCGGAGCAAGTCGGCATCGGCGGAACGACAGGTAACCGTGATCCGCGCGACAAGTGCGGCGCGCTCAACCACAGGTGCGCCGCGAAGGTAGGTACTGAATGGTTACGGATTACGACACTGCGTTGGATAGCGATACGTCGATCAGCGAGGCGCTGCGAAGCCGGGGTCTGCGGGTCACCGCGGCAAGGCACGCCATTCTGAAGTGGTTATCCAGCCACCCCCATGCCAGCGCCGACGAAGTGCATCAGGGGGTGCTCGAACAGCTGGGTACGCTTTCGAGACAGGCGGTGTACGACGTGCTCTCGGCAAGCGTCGAGGCTGAACTCGTGCGCCAGATCAAGCCGATCGGCCATCCCGCCCGCTTCGAGAGGCGCATCGGCGACAACCATCATCACCTCGTTTGCACGCATTGCGGCCGTGTCGCCGACACGGACTGCAAGCACGGCCATGCGCCGTGCCTCGCCCCGGCCGATCCGCAGGGCTTCGTGATCCATGAAGCCGAGATCATGTTCTGGGGTGTGTGTAGCCACTGTCGTTCGCAAACCGAAAGTCACCATGACAAGGGATAGCGATAGCGGCTTTCCCGGCGTCCGCGGCGCCGGATTCAACCACCGAAAGGTTCAAAGCAATCGTCAACAGGAACCGTGATTATGAGTGAAGAAGTCAAGATTGGCGGCAAATGCCCGTTCGCCGGCAATACGGTGGGCGGTGCGGCCGGCTCCGAGCCTACGTTGCAGCACTGGTGGCCTAATCGGCTCCAGGTCGAGCTGCTGCATCAGAACCCGCGTGAGGCCAATCCGGAAGATCCGGAATTCAACTATGCCGAAGCGTTCAAGCAGCTGGATCTCGAAGCGCTCAAGAACGATATCAAGGCGTTGCTGAAATCTTCGGTGGACTGGTGGCCGTCCGACTATGGCAACTACGGCCCGCAGATGATCCGCATGGCCTGGCATTCGGCCGGCACCTATCGTATTGCCGACGGCCGCGGCGGGGCCGGAGAGGCCATGCAGCGCTTCGCGCCGATCAACAGCTGGTGGGACAACGGCAACATCGACAAGTCGCGGCGTCTGCTCTGGCCCATCAAGCAGAAGTATGGCGCGTCGATTTCCTGGGCCGATCTGATCGTGCTCACCGGCAACTGCTCGCTGGAGATCATGGGCTTTCCGACCTACGGTTTCGCCGGCGGTCGTATCGATGCCTGGGAGCCGGACAACCTCACCTATTGGGGCCCGGAAGGCTGGACCGGCAAGAAGCCGGAGGACGCGCCGCACGGGCCGATGGAAGGTCAGCCCGACCAGATGGTCAACCGCGGCCTGCGCTGGACCGGCGAAGCCGGCGACCCCGACTACGATCTGGAAGCGCCGCTGGCGGCGTCCA
This sequence comes from Salinisphaera sp., assembly GCF_002729955.1. GTDB lineage: Bacteria > Pseudomonadota > Gammaproteobacteria > Nevskiales > Salinisphaeraceae > Salinisphaera. The sequence continues at coordinate 91,282 of NZ_PBYA01000054.1, forward strand.
ACTCGAACCTCATTTACGTGGATCCGGAAGGCTCGGCCAAAAAGGGTATCCCCGAGGATTCGGCAGTCGATATCCGTATCACCTTCGGCCGTATGGCCATGAACGACGAGGAAACCGTGGCCCTGATCGCTGGCGGCCACGCCTTCGGCAAGTCGCATGGCATGACCCCGCCGGATCAGATTGGCTATGCGCCGGAAGGCGCGCCCATGGAAGCCGCCGGCCTGGGTTGGAACAATCCGCGCGGCAAGGGCAACGCCGAAGATACGATGACCAACGGTATCGAAGGCTCCTGGACCCAGAACCCGATCGCCTGGGACAACAGCTATCTGGAAAACCTGTTCAAGTTCGAATGGGAGCAGACCCGCAGCCCGGCGGGTGCCCTGCAGTGGACGCCGGTAGACAAGGACGCCCCGCGCACGCCGGATGCCCATCTTGAAGGCGTCGATCATCCGCTCATGATGATGACCTCGGATATCGCGCTGAAGGTGGATCCGTCCTATCGCAAGATCTGCGAGAAGTTCCTCGAGGACTTCGACTACTTCACCGAAGCCTTCTCGAAGGCCTGGTACAAGCTCACCCATCGCGATATGGGCCCCAAGGCCCGCTATCTCGGCCCGGAAGTGCCGGCTGAGGATCTGATCTGGCAGGACCCGATCCCGGCGGTGGACTTCGAGCTCGTGGACGCGGCCGATGTGGCCGATCTCAAGAGCCGCATTCTGGATTCGGGCCTGACGGTGGCCGAGCTCGCCGGCGTGGCCTGGGGTGCGGCGTCGACGTTCCGTACCTCGGACAAGCGCGGCGGCGCGGACGGCGCGCGTATTCGTCTGGCACCGCAGAAGGACTGGCCGGTGAACAACCCGGCCGAGGTCGGCAAGGTCGTATCCACCCTCGAAGGCATCAAGCGCGACTTCGATTCGGCCCAGTCGGGCAACAAGAAGATCTCGCTGGCCGATCTGATCGTGCTCGGCGGCTGTGCGGCCGTTGAAAAATCGGCCAAGGATGCCGGCATCGATATCAAGGTGCCGTTCACGCCGGGCCGTAACGACGCCACCGAAGAACAGACCGACGAGCAGAGCTTTCGCTGGCTCGAGCCGGTGTCCGACGGTTTCCGCAACTTCCACCGCGACGATATCAACTACAACGTCTCGCCCGAGCAGATCTTTCTGGACCGGGCCGCGCTATTGGGGCTGACCGCGCCCGAGTGGACGGCGTTGACCGGTGGTCTGCGTGTGCTGGATATCAACACCGACGGTGTCTACAAGCAGCACGGCGTGTTCACCGACAAGCCGGGCGTGCTCAGCAACGACTTCTTCGTGAATCTCACCTCACCCGAGTTCGAGTGGAAGAAGGTCGACGAGGCGGGCATGGAATTCACGCTGGACGATCGCAGCAGTGGCCAGACGAAGTTCAAGGCCACCCGCTGTGACCTGATCTTCGGTTCCAACTCGCAGCTGCGTCAGCTGGCCGAGTTCTATGCCCAGACCGGGGGGCACGAGAAACTGGTTCGCGACTTCGTTGCTGCCTGGAACAAGGTGATGATGCACGACCGTTTCGACGTGGCCGACCGAAACAGCGCGGCCCTCTAGGCCGCGCACCGCAGGCGGCCGGCGAAAGCCGGTCGCCTTGCTCTTGGCAAGCACAGAAGGCCGGCATTTGCCGGCCTTTTTTATGTGGCGCGGGGCGGTTCGGGCTGTCTTTCACGGTCTTTGTCATGGCGAATACATCCGTTCGCCGCAGTCGCGCGATCGGTCTGAAGGACAGGCCCGCGTTAAGCAATCAAGATTTGCCGAGCTCGGCCGAAAATATCAGGGCAATCCATTCCCACAACGGTATCGCCCATGGCCGTCACTGCAGAACAGCTCGATCTACCGGCGGCTTCGGCCCATTCAGAAACCGCAGGCCGGACGGCCTCGAAACCGAAGCGATCCGGGCCGCGATGGTCGCTGCGCCAGAAGCTGGGCATGATCCTGGTGATCATGTGGGTTGGCATGATGACCAGTGTGGTGGTCATTACCGCGTTCGAGCGTTCCACGCTCACCCACGAACGCCAGGCTGGGCTCAAACAGCTGGTCGACTACGCCACCAGCCTGCTGGCCGGCTATGAGGCACGGGTTTCGCGCGGCGAAATGTCCCGTGAGGAGGCCCGTAAAGCCGCTTTCGCGCAACTGAGCAATCTGCGTTTCGATGGCGACAACTACGCCTTCGTGCTGACGCCGGATGGTTTTCTCGCCAGCCATCCGACGGTGCCGCCGACCGTGTCGGTTATCGACACCCAGGCCGCCGACGGTGAAAAGATTTTCCAGAAGCTCATCGAGATCGGCCGTGACGGCGGCGGCTTCGTGAACTATGACTGGCAGGCCAGCGACGAGGCCCCGACGCTCACGAAAATGAGCTACGTCTCGGCGTTCGCGCCGTGGGATGTGGTCGTTGGTGCCGGTGTCTACGTCGAGGATCTGGCGGCCGTGCTGCGTCGATCACTGCTGATCAATTTTCTCCTGCTGACCGTGATCGGGGCCATCGTGACCGTCGTGTTCTGGCGCGTGGGTCGCGGCATCTACCGCGATATCGGCGGCGATCCTGAACAGGCGAAACGTCAGGTACGGGCCATGGCGTCGGGCGACTTTACCCCGGTCGATGGCTGCGAATCGGCAGCGGAGAACAGTCTGTTGCAGGCGATCGAGCGCATGCGTGTCGATATCGCGGCCACGATCACCACCATCCGCGAAGCGGCGGCCTCGGTGGACAGCGGTTCGCGCGAGATCGCGGCGGGCAATGCCCAGCTGTCGTCGCGCACCGAGCAGCAGGCGGCCTCGCTCGAGCAGACCGCGGCCAGCATGGAGCAGCTCTCGGCCACCATCAAACAGAACGCCGACAACGCCCGCGAAGTGAAGACCCTGTCCGAACGTACCGATAGCTCGCTCACCGAAGGGCGTCGGGTGATGGGCGAGGTCGTGACCGCCATGAACGGCGTACGCGAGAGTTCGGACCGCATGGCCGAAATCATCGAAATGATCGACGGCATCGCATTCCAGACCAATCTGCTGGCATTGAACGCCGCGGTGGAGGCCGCACGGGCGGGTGAGCACGGCCGCGGCTTCGCCGTGGTGGCCAGCGAGGTGCGCCAGCTGGCCAAGCGCTCGGCGGATGCCTCGCAGGATATCGCCAAGCTGGTGGAAAACTCGGTTTCGCAGGTGGGCGAGGGCACCACGCTCGTCGGCAAGGCCAACGAAACCATGCAGTCCATCGAGGAAGACGCACGTCGCGTGAATACGCTGATCGCCGAAATTGCCTCGGCGTCGAGCGAGCAGAGCGACGGCATCAGCCAGATCAGCGAGGCGGTGAGCCAGATCGACCAGGTCACCCAGCAGAATGCTGCCCTGGTCGAAGAGGCCGCGGCCTCCTCGCGTGTGCTGGAGTCCGACGCGGGACGACTCCAGGCGGCGGCGTCGCGATTCGAGGTCGTACGCGCGTAACGACTTCGCACAGCCGATGCGTTTGGCAGGGGCAGCGCCGGAGCGGCAACGATCCGGCGCTCTGCGTGGTTGAAGTATCGCGGCGGCCAATCGCTGGTTTGGACGAATGCGCGTGACGCTCGTTCTCGATGGCGCTTCGTCTCGTTAAATGTGGCGCCTGCCACCAGGGTGCAGGCGCCGTTTCCCGCCTCGTGAATACTCTTCCTGATAACCGCATTTTTCGGCCTGGGTGCGCTAAAGCGTGTGTATATACCGCCGATATGACACCGGGCGAGCGATCTAAGCGAGCGCGCCGATAGGTTGCCTTAAACATTGAACAAGGCAGCCCGATAAAAAATCACGTTGGTACGAGCACATAACGCGTCAAACCAGTCGGTATTAGGCGATTACAGGAGAGTAGGAATGCTGCGCGGTCTTCAAAGCGTAAAAAGCAAGCTCGGGCTTGCGTTCGGATTGGTCTTCGTACTGATCTGTGTTCTGGGTACGACGGCCGTGCTGGCGTTGAACCAGGCAGACGAGAGCAAGGAAGATATTTACAACAAGAACATGCGTGGTCTGCGTCACCTGTCGCAGGTCAACATCACGCTGGGGCGTGGCTATGCCCGTTTGCTGCAGATTCATGCACAACGCTCGCCCACGGCCGTCGAGGAATTTGCGTCTTTCTTTGCCCGGGCAAAACCCGAAGTCGACGATCGTCTGGCTCGCTACTATCCGGGCAAGGTGACCGATGCTGCCGAAAAGACGGCCGCACAGGCGATGTTGTCGAACTACGAGCTGATTTCGACAAAACTCGCGAATTATCTGCAGCTCGCCCAGGCGGGCGATATCGCCGCTGCCGAGCGTCTGTATGAAACCGAAATTTCGGCGCCGTTCGAAGCGCTGCGTTCGCAGCTGCGCGATCTCGTGGATCTTCAGATGGCGCAGGGGCGCACCGCATTTGAAGCGTCGCAGGCAGCGAATCTGCAGGCGAAAGTCGGCATCTTCGCGCTGATCGCGATCGCTCTGGCCCTGGTGTGCGCGATCACCTATTGGCTGGTTCGCATGATCACCCGGCCGCTCAGCCAGGCCGGTTCCCTGGTCGAGGCGATCGGCCAGGGCCGGTTGGACAATCGCATCGACAATCCGTACCGCGACGAATTCGGAACCATGCTCGGCGGGCTGGAGAAAATGCAGGCCCGTCTCGCGGAACTGGTGGTGAGTGTGCGCAGCAGCTCGGAGGCGGTGAGCGTCGGTGCGCGCGAGATCGCCAGCGGCAATCAGGAACTCAGTGGCCGGACCGAGCAGCAGGCGTCGAGCCTGGAGGAAACCGCGGCCTCCATGGAGGAAATGACGTCGACGGTGCGCCAGAACGCGGATAACGCCGCCCAGGCGGACCAGCTGGTCCATCAGGTGCGCAACCGGGCCGACGAAGGCGGCCAAGTGGTCGATCGTGCCACGGCGGCCATGGGCGAAATTACTGCGGCCAGCGACAAGATCAGCAACATCATCGGCATGATCGACGAGATTGCTTTCCAGACCAATCTGCTGGCCTTGAACGCCTCGGTAGAAGCCGCGCGTGCGGGTGAGCAGGGCCGGGGCTTTGCCGTGGTCGCCACCGAAGTGCGTAACCTCGCCAGCCGCAGTGCAGCGGCGGCCAAGGACATCAAGGAACTGGTCGAGGACAGCGAAAAGAAGGTCGCTTACGGTTCGAGCGAAGTCACCGCGGCCGGTGAAGTGCTCAAGGAAATCGTCAATTCCGTGACCAAGGTCAGCGATCTGGTGTCCGAAGTGGCGTCGGCGAGCAAGGAACAGGCCACGGGTATCGACCAGGTCAATACCGCCATCAATGAAATCGACAGCGTCACACAACAGAACGCCGCGCTGGTGGAGCAGTCCTCGGCCGCGAGTATGTCGCTCGAGGAGCAGGCCAGTCAGCTCAGACAGCAGATGGCGTACTTCAAGGTCGCCGGTCTGTCAGCGCACGATACGACCGAGGCGGCAGCGCCCGCCCGGCCGGTTGCCCGGGCCGAACCCGAAAGTGCGCGGAAAACGGCGCCCGCAAAGCCCCAGCCGAGCGCGCCGAAAGCGGACAAGCGGCCCACGGCTGCACCGGTGATTGCCGAGGAAGATGACGGCGACTGGGCGACCTTCTAGGCCAGCGCTTCGATGACACGACGTAACGCGCCGACCGGCGCGTTACGTTTTTTGCGCTTGCCTGTTTCGACGGGCGCCGGAAAAGCGCCACGGGCGTGGCGCCCGCCGATCAATCCACCGCGGCTTACGGGTTTGCTAACGGCGACCGAAGTTGTTGCGTACCAGATCGACCACTTCATCCATGCGGCCGGAGAAGATGGCCTTGGTCGAGTAGAGAGCGGTCGAGGCCACCTGGCCGGGTTCGACGGTCGGCGGCATCACCAGTTCCATACGATTGACCTTCACGTCGAGAATGCCGGGGCCATTGTGGGCCAGCAGATCGCGTACACCATCCTCGAGGTCGTGCTTCTTCTCGATCTTGCGGCCCCACAGGCCGATCGCCTCGGCCAGACGGCCGAAATCCGGGTTCTTGAGTTCGGTGAACGAATCGAGCAGGCCTTCCACTTTCTGTTCGATCTCCACGAAGCCGAGCGAGCTGTTGTTGAACACCACCAGCTTGACCGGAATCTGTTCCTGCACGAGCGTGAGCAGGTCACCCATGAGCATGCTCAGGCCGCCGTCGCCACACATGGCGATGACCTGGCGCTCGGGAAACGCCTTGGCGATCCCCAGCGCCTGCGGGTAGGCGTTGGCCATGGTGCCGTGCACGAGACTGGGCAGGGTGCGGCGCTTGCCGTTGGCCTTGATATGACGCAGGCACCACACCATGGGGCTGCCGCCGTCCGCGGTGAACACGGCATCCTCGTCGGCGTGGGCATCGAGTAGCAGGGTGAGTTCCTGCGGGTGGATCAGGTCGTCGTAGTCGGACTGGGCAGCGGCGTTGTCGAGCGATTCGAGATAGGTTTTCCGACAATCGTTGACCCACTCGCGATCGGTGTTCTTTTCGACCCGGTCGAGCAGCGCCGCGCAGGTATCACGCGTGCTGCCGACCACGCCGATATCCACCGGGTGGCGCAGGCCGATCTGGCCGGGGTTGGTATCCACCTGAATGATCGTGGCGCTGTCCGGATAGAACTGGGCCCAGGCAAAGTTGCAGCCGAGCAGCAGCAGCGTGTCGCATTCGGACACCGCCCGATAGCCGCCTTCCAGACCGAAAACGCCGGTCATGCCCACTTCCAGTTCGTTGCCGTATTCGACGAAGTCCTTGGCACGGGAGGTCCAGGCGATGGGCGCGCCGAGCTTGTCGGCCAGCGCGATCAGCTCGTCGTGGGCGTGGCGACAGCCGTAGCCGGCATAGATGGAAACCTTCTTGCCGGCGTTGAGCTTGGTCGCGATGGCGTCGAGGTCGGCGTCGTTCGGACGCAGCACGGGGTCGAAGCGCTGGGTGCGGTAGGGCAGGCTGTCGTTCGGCTTCTGGGTGAACAGATCGCCGGGCACGATGAGCACGGCCACGCCGCCTTCGTTGAGCGCCTTCTGGGCTGCGATCGCCGTCAACCGACGCGCGTTCTCCGGGCTGGATACGTATTCGCAGAACACGCTGTACTGGGCGTAGATCGGACGCTGGTCGACGTCCTGCGGAAAGCCCACGCCCATTTCCGCGGTGGCGACCTGCGAGGCAATGAACACCACCGGCGCGCCGTTGCGATGGGACTCGATCAAGCCGTTCACGAAATGGGTGCTGCCGGGCCCGCAGGTGCCCGCACAGCAGGCCAGTTCGTCGGTAATGAATGCTTCGCCGCCGGCCGCGAAGCCGCCGACCTCTTCGTGGCGCACATGCACCCAGTCCATTTCCGAACGCCGAATGGCGTCGGTGAAGTGGTTGATGGTATCGCCCACCACGCCGTAGCAGCGCTTTGCGCCGGCCTGGGTGAGTGTCTCGACGATGATTTCGGCGACGTTGCTGGCCATGAGGGCTCCTTGGGATGAACGGCGCCCCGGGCAGGGCGTTATTGATTGCATGGTACAGGCTGCTCGCAAGTACGCGACAGCCGACCTGTAGCCCGAACCTGGGAGCGCGTGGCGGTGCGGTGTTCGACCGGGCACGCGGTGACAACACGACCCGCCTCGTCGGCGCCTGCGCGTGCGACTCTCCACGGGCAGGCTCGTACGCGGTCGTGGGCATGTGCACTGCACAGCTACTGTGCGGGCGTCTGCTCCAGAGCGAGGCAATGCTGTGCGACATCTGTGCGTTGTCTAGGGAAGCTCTGCACAACCTGTCGCGGTCGCGCCGGCGTGCTTTGCGCGCGATTGACAAGGAAGTGAGAGCGTAGCGTGCCTGCCGCACGGAAGCGAACACTGACGCCGATCAAGCGCGCGCAAAGCCCCGGCCGCTCAGCGGTTCGGCCTCACAGACGCCGCGACGGCGTTGCCGAGCTTGACCTGCCAATGAGGCAGGCGCTGCGCTCGGACCCCTTGTCGCACCGTCTGCGAGGACTCGAACGCGATCCGCTAGAGGTTGTGCAGAGCTTCCCTCTGGATCAGGCGTATCCGCGGGCCTTTTGGCGCCCGCGAAACCTGGCCCGGCTCTTGCAACGACTGCATGACTGCCGTTCTAAAAGGGCCCCGCGATGACAGCGACGAAATTTCAAAGACTTGCACGCCATACGGCGATCAGCGCGGCGCTCTGCGTGTTGGCGTTTGCCGGCGCGGCGATCGGCGCCGAGGAGGCGGCCAAGCAGGACGATCCCGGCTTTCACCCGGAAGCGTTCACGGTGAAGGAGGCCATCGCCGATGGCCCGTTGGTACTGGTGAATCAGGCCAGCTGGGACGGTGCCAGCCGGATTCACGTCTATTCACAGGACGGGCTCGCCTATCAGGGCCTGTTGTCGATGGGCCTGACGTCGCAGTTCATCGTCAGCCACGACCACAGCAAGGTCTATACGCTCTCGGATTACATGGAGCGCTATACCTACGGGCCGATTCATAGCGTGGTGCAGGCTTTCGACCTGAACAGTCTGAAGCCGGTCGCCGAGGTCGAGGTTCCCAACAAGGCGGCAAAGGCCATCGGTATGGAGCACCTGATCGAACTCAGTGCCGACGACAAATATCTGTACGTACAGAACGCCACCCCCGGCACCTCGGTTACGGTGGTCGCCCTCGACGACATGCGTGTGGTCAAGGAAGTGCCTACGCCGGGTTGTTATGGCATCTACCCGAGCGTCGAAGGCCATCGCTTTTCGACGCTGTGCGGCCCGGGCACGCTCAACAGCTACGACGTGGACGAGGACGACCCCGGTGCCACCCCCTCGGAGGTGATCTTCGACGTCGAAGCGGACGCCCTATATCTGCATTCGGTCCGTACGCAGGCGGGCCAGCTCGTGTTCACCTCCTTCAACGGCAATCTCTATGTCGTGGACGACAGCGCCGCCAAGGCCCGATTGGTCAAGAAACTGGCGGTCGCAGAAGGCGTCGACGGCGACTGGGCGCCCGGTGGTTACGGCATTACCGCTTACAACGAGGCCAACGACATGCTGTTCATGATCGTGCACTCGAATGCCTATGAAGGCAGCCACAAGGATATGTCCGAGCAGATCTGGGCCTACAGCCTGGCCGACGAGAAGCTCGTGGCCCGGTCCAAGGCGCCGCATCTGGTGTCGCTGGCCACCAGTCAGGGTGAGCGCCCGACGCTCTACGGCGCCAACGAGGAAGAGTCGAGCGTTGACGTCTATACGCCGACTGCGCAGGGTGGCTTCGAGTTCAAAAAAAGTGCCACGGACGACCGGGTCGGCTGGAGCACATCGCTGATGACGGCCCCGGATCGCGTGAGTGCAGGCGCGCAATGATCGCCATGCTCGCACTCGCAAGCGCTGCAGCCGGCGTATTCATTCTGCTCGTGGTGCTGCGCGCCGCGCTGCACAAGGCCATGGACTTCGTTGAGCTTCAGGGCTTTGTCGCCGACTACCGTCTGTTACCACAGGCCTGGGTCGCCCCCGCCGCCGGCGTATTGATGGGTCTCGAATTCGTGCTCGCCGCGCTGGTCGCGCTGCCCGTCACCCGCGGCGCTGGCCTGGTGGGCTGTGCCGTACTGTTCGCAGGCTATGCCATCGCCATCGCCATCAACCTGTCGCGAGGGCATACCCGTATCGAATGCGGATGTGGTGGGGCGCCGCAGATGCTGAGTACATCCCTGCTGGTGCGTAACGGCGTGCTCGCGCTTCTGGCGGTTTTTGCTGCCTGGACCGTGCCCGGCGCGCTGGCCTTGCCCGAGAGCCTCGCCGTGATCGGCGCCGGCGTGTTCGCGCTCGCGCTCTATCTACTGTTCGAACAGCTCAACGCCAACCGCATGTACCTGAAAAAACGAGGATCGCTATGACCGCTCTGACTTTTGCCGTGGTGTTCCTCGGCCTGGCCTTTCTGGCTCTGTGCTTCGGTTTTCTGGTGCTCGCGCGCCAGATCGGCGTGCTCTACGAACGCATCGCGCCGATGGGCGCGCTCATGAACGACTCCGGCCCGCAAGTCGGTGAGCAGTCGCCGAAGTTCACGCTGGAAAGCCTCAACGGCGGCGTGGTTTCGATCGGCACGGTCAAGGAAACAGCCACGCTGGTTTTCTTCGTGTCGCCGACCTGTCCGATCTGCAAGAAGCTCATACCCATTCTGCGCTCGATCCGCTCGAGCGAAGGTGACTGGCTGACGGTGGTGCTGGCCAGCGACGGTGATGAAGACAAGCAGCGTCGCTTCATCGACAACGCGCGGCTCGACGACTTCGACTATGTGCTCTCCACCGAGCTGGGTCTTGGCTTTCGGGTAGCACGCCTGCCCTATGCCGTGGTGCTCGACCGCAGCGGGGCGGTACGCGCGAAAGGGCTGGTGAATACGCGCGAGCAGCTCGAAAGCCTGTTCAACGCCCACGACATGGGCGTGGCCTCCATCCAGAACTATATCGGCGAGGCACAAGACGGCGAGCCGGCCCGTTCCTAACCGGGTAATGACCCTCCACAAGGACAGATCATGAAACGACTACTCGATGCATTGACGGCCCGCACGGATGCCGGCGCCGAACGCATGATGCGGCGCACCGCCCAGCGCTACAGTCGGCGCAGCTTTATTGGCCGTGCGGCGCTGTTCATGGCCGGCACGGCCTTGCTGCCGGTGTTGCCGTTCGACCAGGGCGGGCGCGCGATCGCGGCGACCCCGAACGGCGGCAAGCTGCAGGACGACGATCCACTGGCCTGCGATTACTGGCGCTATTGCGCGATCGACGGCAACCTCTGCAACGATTGCGGCGGCACGCTCACCAGCTGCCCGCCGGGCGCCGAGGCGTCGAAGGTGTCGTGGGTGGGGACCTGTCGCAACCCGACCGACGGCCGCGACTACGTGGTGTCGTATAACGACTGCTGTGGCAAGGCCGCCTGTACCGGCACGGAATGTGTGAACAGCGCGCGTGAACGCCCCGGATACCAGATGAGCCTGCACAACGACATCAACTGGTGCATGGCCAACAAGTCGATGGGCTACCACTGCACGGTGGCCGTACTGGTGGGCCAGGTGGACGATGCGCCGGCCGGCTGAGGCCGGTGCGGCGATACCGGTACTATCCGGCAACGCGACGATAGCGTTACGTTGCGTGGCAGCCTGCATTGTCGGGATGGCCGTAACGTTTTCTACGGCCATCCAGGCGGGTGTGCCACCGGCAACGCAGTACCTGATCCACTGCAGCGGCTGCCACCGCGCGGACGGCTCGGGCAGCCTGCGTGGCGGCATACCCGACCTGCGCGGCTATGTGGGCTCCTTCGGGCGCGTGGACAATGGCCGAACGTATCTGATGCATGTGCCGGGCGTGGTCGGCTCGGGGCTTGATAACGCCGATATTGCTGCGGTCATGAACTATATATTCGAGCGCTGGGCCGACGCGCCGGCGAGTGATCCGGTTCCGTTGTTCACTGCGGCGGAGGTGGCGCAATTGAGAAAGCGATCGGTTCCGGATGTCGTCAAGGCGCGCCGGCGTGTGGTCCACGAGTTGAAAGCGCGCGACCTGCCTGTCGCGGCTTACCCCTGGGAGTAACGTCGTCCGAATGAGCCGGGCCTGGCGGGCGCCGTGTTGCGGCGCGACACCTGTAACGCGCAATTAGTCGCCATGGCCGAATATCTGCGGTTCAGTGCTCCGAACTGATACCATCCAAGGCGATCGCAGACACCGTGATCGTTGAACGCATTTTTCGGAGAACCCATGCGCAATATTATTTATCTCGTTGGCCTCGTGGTCATCGTCGTGGCTATTCTGTCTTTCCTCGGCGTGATGTAGCCGGGCAGAAATGCAGCGAACGAAAGAACGGTTGATCGCGGGGGCGATCAGCCGTTTTTTTATGTGTGCAAATCGGTTTCGGTGCGTGAAGTACTGGGCCGGACAGATGCACCGCCCGAAGCCGTTCTGATATCTGCAGGGGGCAGACGTATACACGGTCGGCGTGGTCGATACGTCCTCGTTCTAGGCGGAAAAGGCGTGTTCGATGGACTCGGTTTCGCGAACCAGACGCAGTTCGTAATCGCTGGCCGGCATCGGTTTATCGAGCAGATAGCCCTGCAGCTCGTCGCAGCCGGCCTGGGTGAGATAGCGTTGTTGTGCGGCGGTTTCGACGCCTTCTGCCACCACGGTGATACCCAGCACGTGGGAGAGATCGATGATCAGCTTCACGATCTCACTGTGCGCGCTGGCGGCGCCTTCATCGAGGTTGGCGGTAAACGAACGGTCGACCTTTAGCTGATGGATCGGCAGCTTCTGGAGATAGGACAGACTCGAATAGCCCGTCCCGAAATCGTCCAGAGCAATACGGATACCGAGCTCGCTGAGCTGACCGAGCACACGGGTGGCGGTTTCGAACTCTTCCATGGCCAGGGTTTCGGTGATCTCGAGGATCAGGCTGTCGGCCGTGAGCGAGTGCCGTGCCAGCGCGCCCGCGATTTGCGCGATCAGGCGGTCATCGAGCAGGCGGGCGACCGATAGGTTGATGGAAACGGCGGGCACGCGTAAGCCGGCTGCCCGCCAGTCGCGGATATGGCGGCAAACCTGGTCAATGACGTTCAGTTCGAGATCGTTTATCAGCCCGCTGCGTTCAGCGACCTCGATGAACAGGCCGGGGCTGACCAGTCCGCGCCGTGGGTGTTGCCAGCGAACCAGCGCTTCGGCCCCGGCCAGCCCGCCGTCGCGAGCGCGATATTTGGGCTGGTAATAGACGACCAGTTCGTCGTTATCGATACCGGCGCGCAGTTCGTCCTGAATTTGGAAGGCGTCGGCCTGCTTGATGCCCATGCTGGGCAGGTAGCGCTGCACGCGATTCTTGCCCGCGCGTTTGGCCGTATACATCGCCAGGTCCGCCGCCGTGACCAGCGTGGCGGCGTCACTCGCGTCGTTCGGGTACAGCGCGATACCGATGCTCGCCGACAGCGTGGCACCATGTTCGCGAATACGTGCCAGTTCCGCGATCGCGTGTTCGGCGAATGCTTCGACAAGGTCGGCGTCGGTGGCATGCTCCATGAGCAACAGAAACTCGTCGCCGCCGATACGGCCGAGCGTGTGCTGCTCGTCGGCGAGTTCGCGCAGTACTGCGCTCGTGCGTTGCAGCAGGCGATCGCCCAGGCCGTGGCCGAGGCTGTCGTTGATGAGTTTGAAACCGTCGAGGTCGATATAGAGCAGGGCACAGCCTTCGCCCGGTTTCACTTCGGCGGTCGCAGCACGGATACGCTCGTAGACGGTCGTACGGTTGGGTAATTCCGTGAGCGCATCGTAGCGGCTGCGGTAACGCAGCTGGGCGTTGGCGCTACGCAGGGACTCGACCAGATCGGCCGTCTGCTTGTCGAGTTGGCGGTCGAGTAGCGCCGCGAATACCCCGAGGCTGATAATAAAAAGCGTGCAGGAAGACACCAGCAACGAAAGCCAGAACGGGTCGACCGATACGCTGGCTGTGCTTGTCGCACGATCCGAAATAACCAGCGACAACACCGCGAAGTGGTGGCATAGGGCGAGACCGGCCCCGATGCACACAGAAACCAACGCGGTGGCCGCTGGCGACATCGGACGATCAACCGTGGTCAAGCGGTGGGCAATCCACATGCTGGCTGCTACCACCAGGTAGAACGCCAGCGCGGTTGTCGCTGTCGGCAGCGGCAAATACACGATCGCCGGGGTGAGTTGCAGCGACAGGTTCCCCAGGTAGAACAACGCGCAGGTGCTGGTCGCTACGGGTATGGCGGCCGCAAGAATGGCCCATGCGGATAGCGCAGACCGGCTGGAGACGTAGAAGACGATAAGGGTTGCAACCAGGCCTGCCAGCCAGGACGCAAGGGTGAGATCGATCTCGTGGCCCAGCACGAACGGCAGTTCGAGCGCCATCATGCTCACGAAATGGGTCGCCCAGATGCCCGTTGCCAATACGCATGCACCGGCGAGCAGCCAGGAGGATTTCGCCCGCGTACGGCTACGCCGCACACGGCCGAGCATGTCCATCGCGGCGTAGCAGGTAACGCTGCAGATCAGAACGGCGAGCGCGATTAGAGGCGAGTTGTAAGTAATCGGGCTCAAGGGCCGTCCCCGCTAGAGCAAGGCGATAGCGTTTGCCGTCGATCGATCGGTGTCGCTTCCGTTATCGGCCGAAACTACGGGTGGTTTAGTGTGTTGTACAGGCTGCCGTCGTGCGTCAGTGAGGCGGCGACTGCCAGACGACACACTTTTGCCAACCCTGAAAGCCGGCGTGCGTAGGCGATCTGAAGTTGACCAGGTGGATGACGCGGGGTAATGCTTTTTTGGGCTCCTGGAAGCGGCAGCCCGCATGAGGGGCCATCGCGATAGCTATCGGGCCATGCTTCGGTCAGAGTGCCAAAAGCCGTGCGGGCCTATTGCGGTGGTCGACGGGCACGGTACCTCGCCGGGCGCGAGGCAGAAAGAACAGGCTGCCTGTCGGCACCTGGGCGATGCCCGGCTTAAGTAAGGCTGTCGATAACAGTACGGAACAGACCCGGCCGAGCACTTGGTCGATCAAAAGTTTCCGAGCTGCTGGCGAACTTGCGGTATGCCGGGTGGGGCGTCGCGGCACAGACCGCGCGGTGCTGGCTGTTCAAGCAGGCAGGCATGCAGGAGCGTCTGTCGCGCGACGCCGGGTCGGGGGGGGGCGACGCGGCGCAAGCAGGCAGCGCCGGCAGCCGGCCACCCAGGCAGGTGGCCGGTGCGCGCATGAATCAGCGGCCGGCGTTTTCACGCATCTTGGCGACCTTGTCCAGTACGTCCTTGTTCACGTCGGCGCACTGCTTGAGCGAGGCCTTCTCGCCGCATTCAATCATCAGATCGAGCGTATTGCCGTTGGCGTCGTTGACCTTGAAGTGAATGGAGGGCGAAGCCGGCGGCATGATCACATCGGCCTTGCCGCCGTGATGAGGATGATCGGAACCGCCGCAGGCAGCCAGGGTGACGGTCGAAGCCAGCAGGGCCAGCGCCAGGGTCGTTTTCTTCATCGAATATATCCCGTGATGGTTTGGAAAAGGCTGAGCTTGAGTATCGACGCTTGCCATTCGAATGTCATCGCCGACGATGGTGGCACGGTATCAAAGTGGGCGGCGCAGCCGAGGCTGCGTATTCTTGGCCGAGTTTACAGACGGACAGCACATGCATTCATTACTCGATTCGACGGCGGCGAGCGTGCCCGCCGCCGCGCTTACGCCCCGATGACCGCGCGCTCGCTACGCATGATCGCCAGCGGCGCACTGATCACGCTGGTGACCGTTGCGCTGGCACGACTGTCGTTCGGGCTGATCCTGCCCGCCATGCGCGACTCGCTGGCCTTGAGCTATGCAGAGGCCGGGCATCTGGGCACGGCTACGGCGCTGGGTTATCTGGCGCTGGTGATGGTGGCCGGTGCACTCGCGGCGCGTCGCGGCGCGCGGGTGTCGATCCTGCTGGGGCTGGTATGCGTGATCCTGGGCTTCGCCGGTCTGAGCATGGCCAGCGACTATGTACCGCTGCTCGGGCTCATGACCCTGCTGGGTATCGGCACCGCCTTTGCCTATACGCCGCTGATATCGCTGATCGGCACCTGGTTTCCGGCCCGGCGCGGGCTGGTAATCGGCCTGCTCAACAGCGGGGTGGGCACCGGCATGATGTCGGCCGGCTGGATCGTGCCCTACATCACGCAGCTCGATACGGATATCGGCTGGCGCTGGGTGTGGGCGTTGTTCGCGGCGGTGGCCGTCGTTGCGCTTATGGCTACGCTGGCGTTCGTGCACAACCCGCCGCGGCCCGCAGAGGGCGGCCGGGCGCCCGGCGCGGCCGAACGCCGTGCGGCGCGCTGGGCCGTATTCTGCAACCCCCGTGTGGTGCTCGTGGGACTGGTCTACGGCATCGTCGGTCTGACCTATATCGTGCAGGCGATCTTCATGTACAGCTATGCGCTCGCCGCGGATATCGACGCCCAGGTCGCTGGCGCCCTGGCAGCGTTCATGGGCATGCTCGGCATCGTGTTCGGTCCGCTGTGGGGCGGCCTGTCGGATCGGCTCGGGCGTGGCCAGAGTTTGACGCTGTCGATGGCCATGGCGTTCGTCAGCACCCTGTTGCCGGTACTCTCGCCCACGCTGTTCGGCTTCGCCGCCCACTACGTGATTCTGGGCGTGGCGGTGACCGGCATGTTCACTTCGTCGCTGGCGGCCTCCACCGAGTGGGTGAACATCGACCAGGCCCCGCTGGCGGTCAGTTATGTGACTCTGTTCTTCGCCACGGGCCAGCTCGTGGGGCCGGCCGTGGCCGGTTGGCTGATCGGTGATACCGAGGCGTTTCGCCTGACCTTCGGGGTGAGTACCGCCCTGCTACTGATCGGCGTGCTGCTGAGTATGCAGCTCACGCGCATCTCGAAAACGGGTTGAGCTCATCCCGGGTGCGCCTGTTCCACTTGGCGGTTATCGAGCGTGCGCGCTTTCGAACACGGCCAGGGCGTGGCCGGCACAGATGCGGGTATCGACGGTTTCGCCTTCTTCGAAGCGGTCTTCGTGATTGGTGCGTACCAAAAGCTGGGCGCCCTGGTTCAGGCGTACGCCGTGCAGGCGCGTTTCGCCCTCGTAGCGACTCCATTCGATACGGCTGTTGCCATCGGCGGCCCGTCGTAGCGACAGATCGTCGGGGCGTACCAGTACATCCACCTGATCGCCCTCGCGCTGTGCGGCGTCTTCGAGCGGTGCATCGCCCAGTTCGGTATGCACTTCCCGCACGCCGACGCGCCCAGGCAGGAAGGCTGCGTCGCCCAGAAAGCCGGCAACGAAGCGGGTGCGGGGTTTGCGAAAACAGATATCGGCGCTGCCGAGCTGTTCGAGCCTGCCGGCGCGCATCACCCCCATGCGATCGCCCACGGACAGCGCCTCCGTCTGGTCGTGGGTGACCCAGATCGCGGGTACGCGCGCGGCTTTGAGCGCCTGGCGGATCTGCCAGCGCAGCTCGGCCTTGAGAGCGGCATCGAGGCTGGCCAGCGGTTCGTCGAGCAGCAGCACCGAGGGCGCATGGGCCAGGGCACGGGCGAGTGCGACCCGCTGCTTCTGCCCGCCGGAGAGGGTGTCGGGCATGGCATGACGATGCTTTTCCATACCCAGCGTATGCAGCCAGCGCTCGGCCGGCGCGCGATCCTTTAAGCGAAAGGCGACGTTGTCTTCCACGTTGAGGTGCGGAAACAGCGCAAAGTCCTGAAACACGAGCCCGACCCCGCGTTTTTCCGGCGCGACCTGGCGCCTGGCATTGATGCGATGCTCGCCGATACGAATTTCGCCGGCCGAGGGCGCGACCAGACCGGCCACCGCGCGCAGCACGCTGGTCTTGCCGCAGCCGGTGGGCCCGACCAGGGTCACGATCTCGTCGGCGCCCAGCGTCAGGCTGAAGTCTTCGACTGCGGCGGTGTTTTCATAACGGATCGACAGCTTGTCGATTTCTAGCATGGCCTGTTCCTGTCTATACCCCGAGCGTACGCCGACGGCGTGCTTCGCCCGATAGCATGAGCACCAGCGCGATCGCGGATACGCCGATCAGCGCCAGTGCGGGCAGGGCGCCGCGACCGAGGTAACCGGCTTCGTATACCCGCCATAAGTAGGTCGCAAGGGTATCGAATTCGTTCGGCCGCAGCAGCAGGGTGGCCGGCAGTTCCCGCATGGCTTCCAGAAACACCAGTGCGGCGGCGGCGATGATGCCCGGCAGGATAAGCGGCAGGCTCACGCGCCGAAACGCCTCGGCCGGGCTCGCCCCGAGGCTGCGCGCGGCCCCGATCAGGCTGGACTCCACCCGCTCGGTACTCGAGCGCACGCTGCCCACCGCCAACGGCAGAAAGCGCAGCGTCAGGCCGGCGACCATCAGCGCGAGCGTTTGATAGAGCAACGGCAACCGCAGGCCGAGGTAAACCAGGGCCGTGCCCATGACGATGCCCGGGATACCGAAACCCAGATAACTCGCCCGTTCGCATATCTTGCCGAACCAGCCGGTGCTCGCGGCATAGGCCAGTGGTAGCGCGACCGCGACCGCGGCCGCTGCAACCAGCGCCGCGGCATAGGCCGAATTGAGCGCATAGCGCAGTTCGAAGCCGGCCCCGCCTTCGCGCAGCAGCCAGGCCGTGAACACCCCGATGGGCAGCACGAGTGCGGCGGCGAGCACGAGCACGGCCAGGGCGATGGCAAGCAGGCGCAGCGGCCAGCCCAGCGACAGGCTGAGTATCCGCCCGGGGCGCTCCCGCCGTACGCGAATACGGGCTTCGAGCACGAGTACCACAATCACGAGCGCGAGCAACTGCAGCGACATCAGCGCTGCGCGATCCAGGCCGAAGGCGTTGTATTCCACATAGATCATGCGGGTGAAGGTATCCAGATGCATGATCTCCGGCGTGGCGAAGTCCGAGAGCGTGTACAGCGCCACGAGCAGAGCGCCGGCGGCGATGCCATTGGCCGCGCGGGGCAGCACGATGCGCAGCAGCGCCGCCGAGAGGGGCAGTCCGAGGGTGCGCGCGGCATCCACCACGTTCGCATCCAGCGTCTGCAATGCCGCGCGGGTGGCGATAAATACGAAAGGATAGGTATAGAGCGTCATCACCGCACAGGCGCCGAGAAGGCCTTCGGCGCGTGGGGTCACAATGCCGGTCAGCGCCTCGATTTCGCCGCCCGGCCCAAAGGCTGCGAAGAAGGCGAACGCGCCCAGATAGCTCGGGATGGCCAGCGGGGCGGCGAGCAGAGCGATCCAGAGCCGACGAAAGGGCAACGCGGTATAGGTGGTGACGACGGCCAGCGGCACGCCGACGATGATCGCACCGGCAACCGTGAGCAGCGTCAGCAGCACGGTGTTGAACAGTATTTCGGCGCTGCGGGCGTCGAAAGCCGCCTCCGCGCCCAGGCTCATGACGATCAGCACCCCGACCGGGGCCAGCGCGGCCACCGCAATCGCAGCGGCCGGCAGCCACAGCAACGGCAGGCGCTTCATAGCACGCGCGTTTCGCGCAGCAACTCAAGGGTGGGTTGCAGATCGCTGAGCTGGGTCAGATCGATCTTCGGCGGGTGAATCTTGCCGGGCAGCCCGTCGGGCAAGGCAACGCCTGCGGCCATGGGTATTTCGTAGGCCTGGCTGGCGAGGAAAGACTGCACTTCCTGACTGAGCAGATAACGCACGAAGTTGCGGGCCAGGGGATTATCGTCGAGCAGCAGCACGCCGGAGGAATTCACCAGGCTACCCGCGTCGTTTTCGGTCAATGCGAGTGCGACGTTGGCATCCGGCTGGCCTTTCTTGAGGCGCAGGGTGTAGTAGTGGTTGGCAAAGCCGACGTCCACTTCACCGCGGGCGACCGCCATGACCACGCCCAGCTCGCCGGCATAGCTCTTGGCCTGGCGCTTGACGCCTTGCAGCCACTGGCGCGTGCGGTCTTCGCCTTCGAGCACGCGCATGGCAGTCACGAACGACTGAAATGCGCCGTACGCCGGTGCCCAGCCGATTCTGAGGTCGGTATCGGCGAAGTCTATGATCCGCGAGGGTAGTTGAGCCGGTTCGATGCGGGTGGGGTTGTAGGGCACGGTCCGCAGGCGCCCGGAGATGGCCGCCCATTGGCTATAGCGAAAGGCCGGTTTGATATGGCGCTGTATCGAGGCCGGGATCGGCTGGCTCTTGCCCTGGTCGGCGACGACGCCCAGCGAGCTCGCGTCGATCGACCAGAACAGATCGGCGCGCTTCACGCCGGCCCGGGATTCGGCGATGAGCGTGTTTGCAAGCGCCGCCGATGGTCCGCGCCGAATCTGGAGGTCCAGATCGGGATTGCGTTTACGTATGGCAGCAACGATATCGTCGTAGAGCCCGCCTTCGCCACGACCGAGATAGACCGTCAGCGTGCCGGCGAGCGGCGGCAGATCGTCTGCAGACTCGGCGGCGGCCGTCGGGGTATCGTCAGCGGCCCACAACGCGCCCGGGCCGATGAGTCCGAGCGCCAGCGCGCTCTTGAGCAGGCTGCGACGATCGAGCATCAGAATACCGACGGCTTGTTCGCGGCCGCTTCATCCAGAATCTTCTGGGCACGGTCGAGTTTGGCGTTCATCGATTTCACCGCGGCGGCGAGCTTGTCGGCGGATGCAGAGCGCTCGATCAGCAGGGGCAGCGTTGCGTTGAAGTCTTTTTCCAGGTCGGTGACCAGATCGGCGTCGCTTTCGATCAGCGTGCCTTCGATGCCTTCGAAACGCTGCATGTAGGTCTGATGAATCAGCGCGCTGGCGCCTTCGCTGTCGCCCGAGCGGTAGCGTTCCACCACCTGGGCGAGATTGTCCTTGATGATCTGGATGGTCGGCTCGTCGCCGGCGGCCGAGGTCGTGGCCTCGTCTTTGCCATGCGTCGCGGGCGCGGGTTGGGAGGCGACCAGCTTGAGTGCGCCCACGCCTTCGTGCAGGGCGTTATTGAGGCGCATCTGCCATTCGGCGACGGCCTCACCGGCGTTGTCTTCGTCCACCGCCTCGCGCAGGCCACCAAGCGCGGTCCAGATCGGCGGGTAGAGAACCATGGCATGGGTTTCCACCGCTTCGTGGAACTCGACTTCTTCCCAGGTTTCGACCAGGGCGTCGACTCGCTTGCCTACCTTCTCGCCCTTGTCGTAGTCGGCAACGATCTTGGCCGCGGTGTCGCGCATATCCGCGATTTCGCTTTCATAGTCGCCAAGATGTTCCTTGACTTCCGCAACGCTGGGCGCGTCGCCGCTGTGGGCCGAGGCGGCTTGCCCGCAGAGCAATACCGCTCCCAAGAGCAGTGACTTGGTGAAGGACAGGGACGACTTCATGACGGGTGTTGGCGGGTTTGAATGCTGGCATAGAAACTAACTGATAATCATTCCTATTCCAAGCGCGCAGTTCGCCAAGACGCGGAATTCGCGGGGTACCCCGACGGGCCGGGGCCTGCCAGTAATTCTGGCGGTATCGAGAACGGGCACGCCGCGCCGCGGCATGCCCGTTTGCACGGTCTAGTTGTCGGTCATGCGCTCGAACATCTGCATGGCCTTGCGGGTGAAGATCGGGCCGGCGGCACCGGCGATCAACGCCCGCGTACGCGGGCTGGCCGCGATGACGACGCCTGCAGTGAGCGCACCGGCGATGGCGAGGCCGCTGTTGCGCTTGGCCCAGTCGGTCGCCTGGTTGCCCAGAATCGGACGCAGCTGATGCTCGATCGCGTTGTCCGGCGCCGAGTTCACGGGTTTGTTCTCGCTCGCTCGGGCCGGCGCGGGTGCCGGCTTGCGCCGCGATGACAGCAGCACGCAGATCAACAGCACCGCGACCACGCCGATCAAGCCCCCGCCGGAGAGCAGCAACGCCTCGACCTGGGTGTAATGCTGGGCGAGCCACAGATAGGTACCCGCGGTACACATCAGCAGACCACTGAATACCAGCAGCATGAGCAGCCAGAGCACGACATTCAGGCTCAGCACCCGAATGATCTTTTCCTTGATGCTTCCCATGGCCTAGCGGCCGATCAGCTTGCCCAGAACGAGGCCGATACCGAAGGCCGCGAGTACGCTGGTAAAGGGGCGGGCCTCGATCTCGCTGCCGACGTCCTGAGCATGGCGGCCGGCTTCGCGGCGAAGCTCGTCGTATTTGCCACGGGCGGCGTCGAGCCCGGCCTGGGCCTGGTTCTCGCCGGTGGCCTTGTAGCTTTTGGCCAGGGCGGCCAGATCGTTACGCAGCTGTTCGATGTCTTTCTTGAGGGTTTCGGTTTCGGCGGTCTGGCTCATGAGAATCTCTGGATTCGGAATGGATTCGACAGCATAACGGCTTTCATGGGGCTGCGACCATCCGTACTACTGCTTGATCATCGCACGGCGTCCAGGCCGAAAAACCGGCCTGCATTGGCGTGCGTCAATGCTGCCACCTCGGCCACCGACTGCCCACGTGCGGCCGCGATCGTTTCTGCCACCCAGGGCAGGTTCGCCGGCTCGTTGCGACGGGTCTTGGGCCTGGGCCGGATCGTGCGCGGCATCAGATAAGGACAGTCGGTTTCGATCATCAGGCGGTCGTCGGGGATACGGGCGACGTTTTCATACAGATCGCGCCCGCGGCGTTCATCGCAAACCCAGCCGGTAATGCCGATATGACAGCCGGCATCGAGATAGGCGTCGAGCGCCTCGCGGCTGTCGGTGAAGCAGTGCACCACGGCCCGCGGCAGGTTGGGCAGGTATTCACGCAGTATCGGCAGGAAGCGCGCATGCGCCTCGCGCTGATGCAGGAAGACCGGCATATCGTGCTCGCAGGCGATGGCGAGCTGGGCGGCAAAGGTTTTTTCCTGGGCGGCGCGGGGCGCGATATCGCGAAAGAAGTCGAGCCCGGTTTCGCCGACCGCGGCCAGACGGCCCGCTGCGGCGCCTGCGCGTATGAGCTCGTCGAGTTCGTCGTTCCAGTCTTCGGCGTGGTGGGGGTGCAGGCCGGCGGTGGCGAAGCACTGGCCGGAATAGCGTTCGGCCAGGGACATGGCATGCCGATTGCTGAACAGATCGCTGCCGGTGACCACCAGTCGGGTCACGCCTGCATCGTATGCGCGTGTGAGGACCGCATCGAGATCTTCGGCGAAGCTTTCATGCGCGAGATTCGCGCCGATATCGGTCAGTTCCATGGGGTTGAGGCGTGAAATCAATGGCGCGTAGTCTAGGGAAGCGCTGCATAACCTGTCACGGTCGCGCCGGCGGCCCCTGCGGGGTTCGGCCTCACAGACGCCGCGACGGCGTTGCCGAGCTTGACCTGCCAATAAGGCAAGCGCTGCGCTCGGACGCCTTGTCGCACCGTCTGTGACCTTGAAAGTCTTTTCAGGGCGAACGCGAACCGCGAGAGCTTATGCACAGCTTCCTAGCGATCGCTCGCGCACAATGCAGTTCGTCGGACACGGCGAGAGAAAGCGAAAACGCCCATTTTAAAAAGAGCGTAGAAGCCGGCGGCGGGTTTGCTACACTCGGGCGCTGGCCGCCCGCCACGGCAAGACAAGCGGTGCGCGGTAATTGCGTGCCGGAGCTTGAACGACTGTCACCAGAATCGAAGAAAGGCCTCTCATGCGTTATCAATCCGGGCTGCTCGCCGGCCTCGTCGGCATCATGCTGTTCAGCAGTGTTGCAACGGCCGCGACGCGCTATGTCAGCGATGAATTGTCGATCAACATGCGTCGTGGCCCGGGCACGGGCTATCGCATCAGCGAACTGGTCAAGGCCGGTGATCGCTTGACCACCCTGTCTGAGGCCAATGGCTGGACCCAGGTACGCACCAGCGACGGGACCACCGGCTATGTACTGACCCGCTTCCTTTCCGACGAGCCGGCCGCACGCACGCGTATCGCTGCGATGCAGGCACAGACCGAGAAGTTCAAGCAGGAGAATGAACAGCTCAAGGAGCAGCTCGCGGAAGTGCGCAGCGGTTCCGAGGAGTTGACCGAAACCAAGAGCACGCTGGAAAACGAAAACCAGGAGCTCTCGCAACGCCTTCAACAGCTGCGTGAAACCTCGGCCGACGCCGTGCGTATCAGCAACGAAAACGAGAAGTATCGCGAAGAGCTGCTGTCCATGCGCAGCGACAACGAGCGCCTGCGGCATGAGAACGCCGCGCTGCAGAGTCGCCGGGACGGCATGAAGATCGGCGCGCTCATTCTCATTGGCGGCGTGATCATCGGCCTGGTGCTGCCGCTGTTCCGGCGTCGGAAAAAAGGCAGCAGCTGGGATTCGCTCTGAGCATCGCGATCGCGACCTGCAATCGTATCCACTAACCATCAGCCCGGGTTGCCGGCTATGGTTATTCCACTCGATTTGTGAGCGAGCCCGTGTCGCCTAGCGAAGGCTAATGGAACATCATCTTTCTCTGATTCTGATTTCGATCGTCGCGCTGGGCGTATTCTCGCAGTGGATTGCCTGGTGGCTGCGCATGCCGGCGATCGTGCTGTTTCTGGTCAGCGGCGTACTGGCCGGGCCGGTGTTCGGCGTGGTCAACCCCACCGAGGATATCGGCGAGGTGCTCTCGCCCATGGTCGGGCTGGCGGTTGCGGTCATCCTGTTCGAGGGCGGGCTGAGCCTGCGCCTGCATGAATTCAAGGAAGCCGCATCGGGCGTGAAACGGCTGGTGTCGGTCGGCGCCGTGCTGTCCTGGGCCTTGTATACCGCGGCGGCCTACTACATCGGCCAGCTGTCGATGGCGGTATCGCTTCTGTTCGGCGCGATTCTGATCGTGACCGGGCCCACCGTCATCATTCCCATGCTGCGCCAGGCCGGGCTGAACCGTCGCACGGCCTCCTATCTGAAGTGGGAAGGCATCATCAACGACCCGATCGGCGCGCTGCTGGCGGTGCTGGTGTTCCAGTATTTCGTGTTTGCCGGCGCCGATGCTGGGGACGGGGCGCAGGTGTTCGTGGACCTGGGCTGGGCGATCCTGATCTCCTTCGTGCTCGGCGGCGGCGTCGCGCTGGCGCTGGGCTGGGCCTTCAACCACACATGGGTGCCTGAGTATCTCAAGGCGCCGTTGACCTTCGCCTTCGTGCTGGTGATCTACGGTGTGGCCAGCGAGTTCTTTGCCGAAGCCGGGCTGCTGGCCGTGACCGTCATGGGCATGGTCATGGGCAATCTGTCCATTGCGGGCATGGCCGAACTGCGACGATTCAAGGAATACATCACCATTCTGCTGGTCTCGACCGTGTTCATCGTGCTCACGGCCGATCTCGACCCGAATGTGCTGCTGCATCTGGACTGGCATGCCGC
>NZ_PBYA01000055.1 GCF_002729955.1 Salinisphaera sp.
GAAAACGGTTCGAATCCCGAAGGCGTGTCATGTCGATGTGTTTGCGATAACAGCGCATTAGTGAGTTCGGAAGCTCCGTGAGCGTCTGCTTTTGGCCGACTCCGGCCATTCGTCTAGCGTAATTCCCGAAATTACGAAAACGTTTTGAGGATCATGTAACCCGCTGTGAGCAGCATGGCGATCGAAAAAACAAACTGTAGCGATGGACCCGCTATATAGCGTGACAACGCGCGGCCTCCGATCATTCCCATGATGCCGCCGAGTATGAACAAGCCGGTCAGTGCCCAGTCGATGTCGCGACCGGAAAAAACAGCGGATCCGAGTCCGGACAAGCCGATAAGGGTTATGACGAGCAGAGAAGTTGCAACCGCTCTGTGAATTCCCATTTCGGTAATCATGATCAGCGCCGGTACGATCAGAAAGCCGCCACCCACGCCGAAAAACCCCGACAGCACACCCACGAGAACCCCAACCCCCACAAGCGCCGCGCTGCAGGGCGCATTCAATCGAAGACGACCATCGCGACTGTAATGACAAACGGTACCGGGATCGTCATGGGCGTCGGCAGCCGGCCTCGCCCGTACCACTTTCGAGTCAGCACCGGCACGGCGTGCGCTTCGAAACATTCGTGCAGCGACGAGGACCATCACGGCAGCGAATAGCCCAGTAATCATTGCTTCACTGACAAGGTCGCCCAAGTAGACGCCTATCGGTGCAGTGGCTACGCCTGCGACCGCAAAAATGAAGCCCGCTCGGACTTCAATTAAACCGCGCCAATAAGATTCTGCCGCACCGAACGCTGCCGTGAAGGCCACTGCGCCTAGCGAAACCGCGATCGCAGCTTGGGCTGGCTCACCCAACCCGTAAATCAGCAGTGGAACGGCGAATATCGAACCACCGCCACCGGTGAGGCCAAGAGCAAGCCCGACAATAATTCCGAAGATCACACTCATGGCATCCGTCCGGATTCTGGAAACAAACGTTGATAGAACCTATTGCTCTATCGTTATGCCTCGGTAGTATACAGATACATGTAGGGGTATTATTGAGTTAGTCCGAGCAAGAGGCGCAGAAGATGACAATCCGTTTCCGTTTAAACACGATTTCGACGCTTGTGTGTCTTCTGTCGGTCTCGCTTTGGGCGCAGGCAAGTCCGGGCGATATCGCAAAGCAGGGTCTCGGCGATGACGTCGCACCCTGCAGCAGTTGTCACGGCGCTCATGGGCAAGGCAATAAGGCAGCCGGTTTCCCTCGTCTCGCTGGCCTGGGTGCGCCCTACCTCGAGGCCCAGCTCAACGACTTCGCCAGCGGCGCGCGCGAAAACGCGGTCATGAAACCGATTGCGAACGCGTTATCGGCGGATCAGCGACGCGCGATGGCTCGTTATTACAGCCAGCTTCGTTCAGAACCGTCTCAAGCAAGCACAGGACAATCGGAAAACCCACCCGAGACCGGCGCCAGGCTCGCGGAACATGGCCGTTGGGCCGACGATATCCCGGCATGTGTCCAATGCCACGGTCCCGCGGGCGTGGGCGTGGGCGAACACTTCCCCGCCCTCGCCGGCCAACCCGCTGCCTATCTCGAAGGTCAGTTGCGAGCGTGGCGCAATGGCAAGCGACCCGGCGGCCCGATGGGCTTGATGGCGTCGATCGCCGCCAAGCTGGACGAATCGGATATCAAGCCGGTCGCCCAGTACTTCGCTGCGCAATCACCGACATCCGCCAAGGGGGGTGGATCATGAGTAGTCGCATTCCGCTTCTAACGGTCGCGGTGTCGTTTGCAATGCTCGCCGCAGTCATTTTCTGGGTGGGCACGCGGGATCAGAGCACGCCTACGCAAGCACCGGCAAAAACGGCGAACGCCGCGCCCGCAGATAGAGACGACACGACAGAGAGCGCCACGAAATCCGAAGACGTGGCCGTATCGGGTAACGCGGCGTCCGAAAAAAGCGAACGGCTTGGCGACGCGGCACCACCTGCCACTGCGAGTGCTGCCGCGGATTTCGCGCCCCCCGCACGCAACGAGATCCCGGACGACGAGTTTGGCGCCATGGTTCGCAAAGGCCGCGACATCTTCACCGATACGCAGACACACGCCGGTCGCTTCGTCGGCAACGACTTGCAATGCGCCAACTGCCATCTTGACGAAGGCCGACGGCCGGATTCCGCACCGCTCTGGGCCGCGTGGGCGATGTATCCCGCTTATCGCGGCAAGAACAAGCACGTCAACGATTTCGCCGAGCGTATACAAGGCTGTTTTCGCTACAGCATGAACGGCACACCGCCGCCACGCGGCGACGAGGTGCTCGTTGCGCTTGAGTCCTATGCCTACTGGCTGGCCAGCGGCGCGCCGGTCGCCAAGGATCTGGCCGGGCGCGGCTATCCCGAACTCGATGCGCCCGAACAGCCGCCAAGCTTCTCACGCGGCAAACAGGTGTTCGCCGACCACTGCGCGCTGTGTCACGGCAGTGACGGGCAAGGTCAGCGAGCGGCGGACGGCAGTCTGGCATTCCCGCCTCTATGGGGTCCGCGCTCCTATAACTGGGGTGCTGGCATGCATCGCGTCAACACGGCGGCGGGCTTCATCAAGGCCAACATGCCCCTGGGCGCCGCGACCCTGAGCGACCAACAAGCCTGGGACGTTGCGCAGTTCATCGACAGCCAAGAGCGCCCGCAGGATCCGCGTTTCACCGGCTCGGTCAGCGAGACCGCCAAGCAATATCACGGCGAGCACTCGATGTACGGCAAGACCGTGAACGGCGTCGTGCTTGGTCAAGATGCCCCACCCTCGGGAACGACCGCGAACGTGAACCAGAAGTGACTGAACGCGCATTCGAACCGAAGGAGACACCATGACCGATTACGCTTCGAACATAGCCAACGCCCACCCGCTTGAGAACAACGTGGTCGCGACCGGCCAGCCGTCAGCGGCACAGTTGCGAGAAGCGTTGGCTGGCAGTGTGCGAACCGTCGTCAACCTGCGGCCCGCCGGCGAATTCGATGAGTTCGACGAGGCCGGGCTGGTCGCCGATGCGGGGATGCATTACGTCCACATCCCGGTCGCCGGCCCCGACGACATCAACGACGCGAACGCGCACACGCTCGACGCAGCACTCGCAGACGATCGGCGTCCGGCAATCGTGCATTGCGCGAGCTCGAACCGTGTAGGGGCACTCATGGCCTACCGCGCCCGCTACCTGCAAGGTAAAAACGCAGACGAAGCGCTTCAGGTCGGCTTGGATGCGGGCCTAAACCCTGAGTCGCCGCTGTTCGCCGCGATGCAAAAGAAACTCGGCTGAGTTTGCCGCATGGGTCTGTACAGCCGCTATATCCTGCCGTAAAGCGTGAACGCGCACGTCTGGTTCCCCGCGCGCGCGGGCGCGTGCTCGAAATCGGCATTGGGACCGGCCGTAACCTGCCCCACTACAACCCGTCGAACGTGGATACGATCGTCGGGCTCGACCCGGCGGCTGAAATGCATCCGCGCGCGCGGCGACGGCTGTCCGAAACGCGGCTATCCGTATCGCTAATGGCCGTTAGTGCCGAACAGATTCCGGCCGAAGACGACCATTTCGACACCGTACTGGTGACTTATAGTCTGTGCAGTATTCCCGATCCGTGCTTAGCCCTGCGCGAAATGCGCCGCGTGCTCAAACCGAACGGCACGATGCTGTTCTGCGAACACGGCCGCTCGCCGGAGCCACCAGTGGCGCGTTGGCAGCAGCGCCTCACGCCGGCATGGCGGCATATAGCCGGCGGCTGTCATCTGGATCGCGACGTTCCCGCGTTATTGACCGACGCGGGCTTTTCCATAGACACGCTCGATACCGGCTATATCCAGGGACCGAAACCCCTCGCTTGGCACTTCCGTGGGCTCGCCAGTAAAAACCCCGCCAAATAAGCGCTATCTGGATGCAAATGTTGCGCCTTGGCGATACGAGGTCGTGTGTTGCACGACAATAAAATTTCCGCCGACGCGCATGCCCAATCAAGTCGGCGGTAACGGCTCTATCGAGAACCCGCGATCGGAGTTAGCACTATGACCGGATCCGGAAATCGTACTCGTGCCGCATGGGACAAACGCTATAGCACGAACGAATACGCCTATGGCGTGTACCCCAACGCGTTTTTGAGCGCGTCTATTGCGAAACTCGATATGCGAGCAAACGGCCAGAGGGTCCTATGCCTCGCAGAAGGTGAAGGGCGAAACGCCGTGTATCTTGCCACCTTGGGCTACGATGTGACGGCGATGGATCAATCTCGAGTAGGGCTAGAGAAAGCCGAACAATTGGCCACCAAGCGCGGTGTGGATCTAGCCATCGAGTGCGGAGATCTAGGCAACTATCAGCCCGAATCCAACGGATACCACTTGGTGACGATGATCTGGGCGCATGCATCCGCCTCCGTTCGCAAAAATAGCTACCGGATCGTGGACCAGGCGCTCAAAGCCGGTGGTCATTTAATCCTGGAGGGCTATGTGCCTTCTCAAGCCACGCGCCATACCGGCGGCCCCTCGCAGCCCGATTACATGTTTACGTTGAAGGAATTACGCGCGAACTTTCCCTCCTACGAATTCATAATCGAACAGGAACTAACACGCGACGTGCAGGAAGGGCGTTTCCATACTGGCCTCGGTGACGTTGTTCAGGTCTTGGCCCGAAAGTCCTGATCGTTGTAGACCAGCAGCTACAAGTAGACGAGATAGCAAGCGTCTGAATCAGATTGCGGCAACGTTCCCAGCGGATTTCAATCGGCCATATGCCTAATTGTATGGCTTCGAGGAGCACTCGAAAATGATCGCGGGCCTAAGGCTCAGCCCCAGGCCCGCGATCTGCATGCATTCACTGCAATTGCACGTTTGACGACTTATCTTCGACCCCCCGGAATCGCCTGGGTACCTCGCGAAAACTGCCCTTTCAGTACATCCACGCCCTGCTGCGATTTCGCTAGAGGAAGCAGATCCTGCCGATCCCGCCGACGTACGGCTGTGTCGAGTTTGATTCGCTTATGACGACCCTCGGCCAAGCCGGGTTTTGGGCTCACCAAAGCGGCTTAAATACTAAGCCGCAGAGGGTTCACACAGGACAGCGGCACATTTGCTCTCGCCATCTGCTTGCTCACCAACGATGACAATGTGTTTAGTCAACGTGCGTTACCGTCCTTGCACTTGCCGCGTGCAAACACTGTCGCCCCGTGTCTGTCGGAACCGCACATAGCCTGTGGTTTTGGCTGCCACTCAGCGGAGCCGAGCCGGCCAGCCTTTGTCTACTCACTCAGTCACGGCCCGAATGAGACGTACCTCGTTCATTGGAGGTGCCGTCAGGATGTTGCGTGTTTTCAGCGCTTGGGCCACTACGTCGGTCACAGTCATATCGTGGATCGTCTTATTTTCGGCTTTCGTGAAGGCGGCGTAGCGGTGCAAACCGCGCGCCATGCCTGTGTTCGTGGCGACCGTGTAGGATTCGTTAGGCTGGAGCGACCGTCCTTCGATAACGATATCGTAAACGCGTTCTCCGATCGGCTTGCGGAAATCGAGCGTGTACCCGATTCCCGCGGTCTGCACCAAACCGCCCACCTCGTCTAACGGCTCGGCGGGCGCCAAATTGGTGGCGCTCTGCTCAAGCACCGACCCGATCTGGGCACCGGTCAACTCGAGAGTCACGAGCTTCGCGGGATGCGGAAGCAGCGTGTAGAGTTCGTTTCGCGTCACCAAACCCGGCGAGATCGATACGCCATAGCCCACCCCCGGCATGAGCGCGACGTCTGTCCCAGCTTGCTCGCGCATCGCTTCACCCACGATCCTATCGAACGCGCTCGGCGACTTATACTGCCGGCCGATCCGGTCTACGGCACGAGTAAGCACCGTTTCCATACGTCCACGATGAGGTTCGACATATCCGGCCACGAGTTCAGCGATCGCCGGATCGGAGTCGAAGTCCGCATGCCATACCGGCAGTGCTCGCGACTCAACGTCGTTGAGGTGGCCACCTTCGTCGAAGACCAGTTCGGTCACACCAAGCATGGCCCCGTCGGCCATGGCCTGGACGATGAATGTATCGCCAATACGCTCGGCCGGCGTAATGCGATCGTGCGAATGCCCGCCAACGATCAAGTCGATACCGTCGACCGAACGCGCCAGCGCACGATCTACCGCTGTTCCCTGATGCGAAAGCACGACGACTACGTCGGCAGCCGCACGTAGTTGGGGCAGATACTCGCGCGCGGCAGCGATCCCGTCGCCGAATTTCAGCGTTGAGAAATTGTCCGGATTTCCTGTCTCGCTCGTGTTTTGGTAGCCGAGCGCAAGTACGGCCACCCGTATCCCGCCACGTTCGAACACTTGCCACGGTCGGCCAAGCACAGGCGTGCCATCGACCGCGCGAACATTTGCCGCCCGCATCGGAAACTCGGCCATTCTGGCGAGCATTTGCGTGCGTTCTAATCCGTAGTCGAAGTCGTGATTGCCGAGCGCCATCATGTCGTAACCGATCGCGTTCATCGCATCGACCATCGCTTTGCCACGCGTTGCGTTGCCGATATAGCTATCGCTGAATGTGTCCCCTGCGTCGAGCAGCACAACGGTGTTGTCCGGCCGTGTCTCGCGCTCGCTTTCTATGGCCTGCGCCAGCCAGGCCACCCCACCTATCGCGCCAGTGCCCTCGAATTGCGCCGCTGCCCTTCCGGGGTCGCCCGTTTGCGAAGTCGCGCTGCCCGGCGCGGCTTCAAACGGCAACATACGCCCGTGCAGGTCGTTGGTATGCAGCAGCGTCACGCGCTCGGCAGCCACCGCGACGGCGGAGATAGCCCAAACAGGCAGCAGGCACATCAAGAATCGGATGGCGTATGTCATGGGTTCTCTTGCGACAGCATTTGCAGCTATCTTCCCGGCGCGCGATTAAGTCAGGATGACGGGTGTCTTATCCGGGCAACTCCGATAACTAAGATAATGCCGACCCAAAACCCGATCAGCGGGCCGTTTCCCCAACGCACGAACGGCGTTAAACCGACGCGCGGCTCGATCGTTGCTTGCAGCACGCCCGGGCGAAACGGTGCGAGCGTGGCTTTTAGCGACCCGTCGGCGCCGATGACGGCGGTTAGCCCGGTATTGGTCACGCGGGCCACGGGTCGGCCGGTTTCGATAGCGCGCATGCGTGCGATCTCGCGATTCTGCCAAAGGCCTATGCTCCGCCCGAACCACGCATCATCGCTGGCATTAACCAGCAGCCCGCTCTTGGCCGCCACGGGACGAACGTCGCGCGCGAAAGCGATCTCGTAGCAGATCGGCGCACCCACTCGCGCGCCCGCGACCGGCAGCGTGCTTATCGCTTCGCCCGCTGCGAAATCCACAGCCGGCACCATCGCGTCGCCAAAAAGCGGGCGAAGCCATTCACCGAAAGGGACGTACTCGCCGAATGGCACCAGATGACGCTTGTCGCTCGCTTGACCCGATCCGACATCAATCATGCTGTTGTAGACATCGCCGTCACCCCGACGCAGCGTGCCGGCGATAAGTCGAGTCCGGTGATGATTCACAAAGCGAGCCAGCTCGACATAGGGCGACGATCCACCGTTTACATACACGGCGGGAATCGCGGTTTCCGGCCAGACGATAAGATCCGCGCGATCCCGATATGGCGCGCTGAGCGCACGATATTGCTCGACTATCGCCTCACGCTCGCCAGTCCTCCACTTTCGTGTCTGGGCAATATCGCCCTGTACCAGAACGATCGTGATCGCACCACCCGTAGCGTACGTCCCGACCGGCTCGACCGGCCCCGGCAGTGCTAATAGCCCAGCCCATAAGACGCCTGTCGTCAGCGCCGGCCACGTCCTGCGCGTGACGATGGCCACTGCCAAGCCGGCCGCGACCACGGCGACCAAAGAGCCCGCACCCAAGGCGCCGATAAAAGGCGCCACCCATTGGACCCAATCGGAATCTGTCGAGGTATACCCGAGTTGGAGCCAACCGAATCCGGTGAACAGCCACCCTCTCAACCACTCGGAAAATATCCACAGCGCGGGCCACAGGGCCAGCTTCGTTAAAGGTGCTGTGCGCGCACTAGCCCACGCCGCCAACCCGAACGCCGTCGCCGGAAAGACGGCGAGTAGCCCGGCCAGCCCAAGCGCGGCGGTCCAAGCGATGAGCGGGCTGCCCCCGAATATCTCGACCGCAACATGGATCCAGTTCACCCCGACACCGAATAGGCCGAACCCGAACGCATAGCCCGTGGCAGCCGCGGTCAGCGGCCGCACAGCCATGCCGACTCCGAAGACGAGCGCGAGCGGCAACGGCGCTAACCATTCGAAGGAAAATGGGGCAAACGCCGCGACCAGAGTCGCCCCCGCCAGCAGCGCAGTAATCAGCTGGAGTGCGAACCTCAAAGTCATCAGGTTATTGCGTCATCAGCTGCTCAATTCTGAGACAGTGCCGCTCGAGGCCATGTCAGCCGCACCGTCAGGCCGCCGCCGGGACGTGGCTCGAAGACGAGCTCGCCAGCGAAGCGTTGGGCAATCGCGGCAGTAATGGTTAGACCTAAACCGCTGCCGACGCCCGCGCGCGACGCCTCCCCGCGCCAGAAGCGCTGGGTTAAAGGTTGCGTGTCACGATCCGCCGGCCAGTCACCCCTATCGCAAACGACAAACGTCACGCGCGCCGCTTTGACCTCAGTGGCCAACGAGACCTCACGATCGGCTGGCGTATGCCGCAGCGCGTTATCCAGCAGATTACGCAGAGCGGCGGTGGCCAATGCCTTGGGCACCGCAACGGGTATCGCGACAACATTCTCATCAATCACGACACGCGCGCCGTCTGGCAGATCAGCCAACGCCGCAGTTGCGATTGCCGAACTGGTCGTGTTTTCCGCATCGAAATGTGACTCGCCGGCCTCGACCCGTGCGAGCAATAACAATTGCTCAAGCGTGCGCTGCAGCCGCGCGATACCGGCCTCGGCCTGCTCGAGCGCGGCGCGAGCCTTATCTCCGTCAAGCCGTTTGGCAAGCTGAACATGCGTCTTGATTGCCGTCAGCGGCGTCCGCAACTCGTGCGCGGCATCGCTGGTGAAACGCTGTTCGCGGGTGAGCGTCTCGCCGGTTCGGACGAGCAACTGGTTGAGCGTATCGACCGCAGGTCGGAGCTCGGTGGGTGCATTGTCGATCTCGATCGGTATGAGCGCATCTGGCGCCCGTCGAGACAGCTCGTCTCGCAAACGCTCGAGCGGGCGAAGTCCGCGTCTTATACCGAACCAGAGCACGACCAGGCTGCCGAGCAGTGCAACGACAAAGGGCACCGCCGCAACCGCGATCACGTTGCGTTGCAGGGCACTACGCTCGACGAGTCGGTCAGCAGTCGTGATATGCACGCCGTTCTGAACGTAGGTAAACAAGCGCCAGCGCTCGCCGTCGATATCGCGGTCGGTAAAACCCGGGCGCGGCGAGTCAAGGCCATCGTCGAATTCGCCGTGGGTGCGCATGAGAACGCGCCCGCTCGGCGCATTGATCTGGCACGCCACCCCAGCGCTGCTCGGTACCGAAAGAACAGGCTCCCCCGTATTCTGCCACGCCGATTCCGGCAACTGGGCGACCAGGCCCGCCACCATCCGGGCGGAAGCGGCCAGCCGCTGGTCCAACGTATCGCGCACCTGATCACGCAAGTCACTGTAGAGCCAGACGGCAACGAGTACCCACAGCGCCGCAAAGGACAGGCCCAGCGTTAATAACAGACGCCAGCGTAGACTCAAGGCGCGCTCTGCTTAACGATGTCTGAGGCGTTACCGAGCCGATAACCCAGGCCCCGCACCGTGCGCACGAGGCCAGCGCCTAGCTTTCGCCGCAGATGGTATATATGGACGTTGATTGCATTACTTTCGACCTCGGCCTCGATACCGTAGAGAGCGTCCTTGAGTTGCTCGGCGGTAAGAATTGATTGCCGGGCATGCAGAAGCTTGGACAGGAGCGCGTATTCGCGGCGAGTGAGTTCAACCTCCCGACCCTCGCAGTACACTGTTTGCGTTGCGGGATCGAGGGTGATCGGACCATGCTCGACGATGGGTCCGGCGTACCCGCCGGCGCGCCTTAGCAGTGCCTGTACTCTCGCGATAAGTTCATCGAGATCGAAGGGCTTCAGCAGGTAATCATCTGCCCCCGCTTGCAGCCCGCTTACACGATCCGCCAGACCATCGCGCGCCGTCAGGACTAGCACCGGGAGAGCGACACCGCGCTTGCGCCAATCCCTTAATAACGCGACGCCGTCCATATCCGGTAAACCGAGATCGAGTATGGCGATATCGCTCGTGACCGCATTCAGCGCTAACCGTGCCTCTTCCCCGCTTGTCGACCAGTCGACCGTGTAGCCGACAGTTTCGAGCGCGGAACGAATACCGGCCCCGACCAGGGCATCGTCTTCGACTAGAAGTATATGCATTGGGTAGTTCTTCCTTACGCAAGTGGCATCATCCCGTGGCCGATGAAGTGAGGATTAACCGCCCGCAAAGGTTTGCCCACATGATCGTTGCACATATACCCATACGGGTATATGTTATCAACAAGAGCAATACTGCCATAGAATCCAAATCGCTATGGTCGACGCGATATCCAACACGCCCACTCGTCGTCTCGTCATAGCCCCGAATGCATCGCTGACGCGAGCTCAGGCACAGTGGTTCTTCTTAGCCATGTGCGGCATTTCTTTCTCTATCGCTCTGTTTTTTATGACGTTAGGGCTCTGGCCAGTGCTACCTTTCGCCGGCCTCGAGATGGCGGCCCTTGGCGCCGCTCTCTATGCGAGCGTTAAAGCGAACAGCTACCGGGAAATCGTGTCGATCACCGACGAACGTATTGAGATCGTCGCGGGTAATGCTAAGCCCGAGCGCCAATGGGAATTTCCGCGTTTACTCACACAAGTTCGTCTTTCCAGAAGTGTTCATCGAAATGGGAGGTCGCGCCTTCTCGTAACGCGCCACGGGCACGGGTGCGAGATCGGGGCTCTCTTGACTGAAGAGGAACGAGCTGAAGTAGCCGAACGGCTAAGGGGGTGGGTTACCGCTCGATCGGTCGAATCTTAGTCACGGAGTAACGAGCTAAGTCGGGCGCTACGAATTGGAGAGTTTGCGATGAGCACTGTCAATCCGACCCATTCCCACGACCATCACGGTCACGACGATCACCACCACGGTCCGGTGACGCTGGCCGACGGCGTGTGGCCGTGGATGAAACGCTGGATCGGCACCACGAACCACAAGGATCTGGGTACGCTCTACCTGATCTTTTCGTTCGTCATGCTGTTTATCGGCGGTTTGATGTCGCTGGTGATCCGCGCCGAGCTGTTCGCGCCGGGTATTCAGTTCGTCGACCCGGGCTTTTACAACGAGATGATCACCCTGCATGCACTGGTGATGATCTTTGGCGGCGTCATGCCCGCGTTCGTGGGTCTGGCCAACTGGATGGTGCCGATGATGATCGGCTGCTCCGATCTGGCGCTACCCCGTGTCAACAACTGGGGTTTCTGGATCCTGCCGTTCGCCTTCACTATGCTGCTGGGCACGCTGCTCCTGTCGGGCGGCGGGCCGGCTTCGGGCTGGACGATGTATCCGCCACTGGTCATGCAGACGGGTAACGCGCTGCCGCTGATGGTGTTTGCGCTCCATCTGGCCGGTATCTCGTCGATCACTGGCGCGATCAATATCGTGGTCACCATTCTGAACATGCGCGCGCCGGACATGCCGCTGCTCAAGATGCCGCTGTTCGTCTGGACGTGGTTGATCACCGCCTATTTGCTGATCGCGGTCATGCCGGTACTCGCGGGTGCGGTGACCATGCTGCTCACCGACCATTTCTTCGGCACGACCTTCTTCGACGCCGCCGGCGGCGGTGACCCGGTGCTGTTCCAGCATATCTTCTGGTTCTTCGGGCACCCCGAGGTCTACATCATGATCCTGCCGGCGTTCGGCATCGTGTCGACCATCATCCCGACCTTTGCGCGCAAGGCGCTGTTCGGGCATGACTCGATGGTCTACGCCGTGGCGTCCATCGCCTTTTTGAGCTTCATCGTGTGGGCCCATCACATGTTCACCGTGGGCATGCCGGTCTCGGCGGAACTGTTCTTCATGTTCGCCACCATGCTCATCGCCGTGCCGACGGGCGTGAAGGTGTTCAACTGGGTCGCGACCATGTGGCGCGGCTCCATGACCTTCGAGACGCCGATGCTGTTCGCGCTCGGCTTCGTGGTGCTGTTCACCATCGGCGGGTTCTCCGGTCTGATGTTGGCGCTGACCCCGGTCGACTTCCAGTATCACGACTCCTATTTTGTGGTCGCGCACTTCCACTACGTGCTGGTTCCGGGCGCGATCTTCTCGATCATCGCCGCGATCTACTACTGGATCCCCAAGTGGACCGGCGTGATGTACAACGAGAAGCTCGGCCAGTTTCATTTCTGGTGGAGCGCGGTCTGGATCAACGTGCTGTTCTTCCCGCAGCACTTCCTCGGTCTGGCCGGCATGCCGCGTCGTATCCCGGACTACGCCGTCCAGTTCACCGACTTCAACATGATTTCCTCGGTCGGCGCGCTGATGTTCTTCCTTGGGCAGTTCGTGTTCATCTACAACATGATCATGTGCATGCGCCGCTCGGGTAAGAAGGCGACAGGCCGGGTATGGGAAGGCGCACGCGGTCTGGAGTGGACGGTGGCCTCGCCGGCGCCGTATCACACCTTCGAAACGCCGCCGAAGATCGATCCGCGTGAACTGGCGTAATACCGCAATTTTTCCGTGCGCATCGATTCAACAATGCGCATACCGGCGGGTCTGAGGGACTACTACGAGCTCTGCAAGCCGCGCGTGGTGCTGCTGATCGTGTTCACGGCCATGGTGGGCATGTTTCTGGCCACGCCCGGCATGGTGCCGATCGATGCGCTGCTGTTCGGCACGCTCGGCATCGGCCTGATGGCGGCGTCTGCCGCTGCGGTTAACCAGATGCTCGATCGCAAGGCCGATCAGCGCATGGCGCGCACCCGCAAGCGGCCGCTGGTGACCGGTCATCTGGACATGATGCAGTCGGCGCGCTTTGCGGCGGCCATCGGCCTGATCGGCATGGCGATCCTGCTCTGGCTGGTCAATCCGCTCACCGCCTGGCTTACGCTGGTTACGCTTGTCGGCTATGCCGGCGTGTACACCGTTTATCTCAAGCGGGCCACGCCCCAGAACATCGTCATCGGCGGCGCCGCGGGTGCCGCGCCGCCGGTGCTCGGCTGGGCTGCGGTGACCGGCACGGTCGACGCCCACGCGCTGATCCTGTTCCTGATCATCTTCATCTGGACGCCGCCGCATTTCTGGGCGCTGGCCATCGAGCGTCATCGCGAATACGCCGAAGTCGATATTCCGATGCTGCCGGTCACGCACGGCCTGGAATACACCCGCACCCAGGTGCTGCTCTACACCGTGCTGCTGTTCATCGTGTCGTTGTTGCCGTTCGCGACCGGCATGAGCGGCCCGCTGTACCTGATCAGCGCGATCGGGTTGTCGGGCTGGTTTCTGATCTACGCGATTCGTCTGAAGTATGCGCCGAAGCCGGGCCTGGCGATGCGCACCTTCGGCTACTCGATTCTCTACCTGATGGCGCTGTTCACGGTACTGCTCGTGGACCATTACGTAGCGCCTTTCTCATTCGGAGCGCTATTTAATTCTGACTTAACCGCGGTCCTTATCTTCTACGCCATCGAAGACAGGAGCGGGTTCGATGCCTCTTTTTCCGTATCGTCGGCTGGCCATTGTGGTCTTTATTTTGTTGTGCGGTCCCAGTGCGCTGGCCGCCGGTACGGCTTCGTCAAACGATTTCCTACCCGTGGGCGAGGCCTTTACTTACGACGCCTCAGTCGATGCCAACGATACGCTGACCGTAAGTTGGAAAATCGCTGACGGTTATTATCTGTATCGGCATCAATTCGATTTTGCCGGCGAACCGGTACCTGTAGCCAACGTCGATATACCGCATGGCCAGCCCATCGAGGACGAGTTCTTCGGCGAATCCGAGGTGTATCACGACGCGGTCACAGTTCGCATCGATCCCGGTGACGCCCAAACCGTCGAACTGACGTGGCAGGGCTGCGCGAAGGCCGGTCTATGCTACCCACCGCAGCACGCGACGCTGGATCTGGCCGATTACAACCTGGGCGGCGGCGCGGCCGCCGCCGTGGGTTCGAACAACGACGGCGCAGGCACTACGACGGCACAAGCCAAAGCTGGGAAATCCGGTGCACTCGGCGAGGATCAGTCGCTGGCCGCGCAGCTATCCGACAGCAACACGGCCTGGGTGTTGCTGGTGTTCTTCGGACTCGGGCTGCTGCTGGTGTTCACGCCCTGCGTGTTACCCATGGTGCCGATCCTCACCAGCCTGATCGTGGGCAGCGGAGCGCGCGGCCGGCACGGACTGATGCTGTCTCTGGCCTATGTCCTGCCCATGGCCGTGACCTATGCCCTGCTCGGCGTGGCCGCGGCGCTGGCCGGTGCC
>NZ_PBYA01000056.1 GCF_002729955.1 Salinisphaera sp.
CATCGCCGTGCTGGCACGCTGCGTGGGCGAGGAGATCGAGATGGAGCGCTGTATCGGCTCGCTCCGGCAGGCGCAGGATCGGCTGGGCCACACTGGCGGTCGAGACGAACTGACCGGGCTGGACGATCGGCAAGGGATCGCCAGTGAGCTGGACAACGAACTCGACCGGCTGCGCGGGCAGCCGTCACGTACGTTGAGCGTCGTGCTGCTGGCCGTGGATCATTTCGACACGCTCGACGCGCGCTATGGCGACGGCGCGGGCAATGCCGTACTGCGCCATGTCGCCGCAATCTGTCGGGATACGCTGCGTGCAGGCGATCGGGTCGGGCGCTGGAGTGGCGACGAATTACTGCTGCTGTTGCCCGACACCACCAGCGAACAGGCGCTCGTTACGATCGAGCGTCTGCTCCAGCTAGTGCGCAACAACCACGCCCCGGGCGCAGCAGGACCCATGGACGTGACCGCCAGTGCCGGCGTGATCGAAGCCAAGGGGGAGTCCAATGCCCAGGTGATCGTGCACCGTGCCGATATCGCACGCCATCTGGCGCGTTCGAAGGGTCGGGATCGGGTCGAAGCGGGCTAGCGAGACCGGGCCGAAAGCCCTCAGCCGCGCAATGCTGGCGCAGCATGGGGGCCGCGCGATGCGCTGTCAGCGCATGGGAAAACGGGGGATGGCGCTCCCTACGAGACTCGAACTCGTGTTTTCGCCGTGAGAGGGCGACGTCCTAGACCGCTAGACGAAGGGAGCAGCGATCGGCCGCACAGTATAGCGACAAGCGCGCGCGGCTCAAGTGATTTTTTGTCGCGACGATCAGTTGGCGACGGATAGCCCGTCGGCATAGAGCCGCCAGAGCAGCAGGACCGCATAGATCGCGATCAGCGCGCAGCATACGATCGTGACCGCCCGCGGGCCCTTGCTTTCGGGGATCGGTTCGCCGCGCAGTCGCCGCAGGCGCAGGATGAGCAGTCGCACCGCGAGCCAGCCGAGAAACGAAAACAGCAGCAATCCGAACAGCAGTTTCATCGCCGTATCTTGAGATGTGTCATGGCCATGCGCATACGGCCGGGGCGCGTAAGGACGCGCGTCGCGTCGGGTCCGATTTCGGCATACCCGCATGGCTTTTTGATGAAACCGGCATCGGCGACAACCACCCCGCGTCTCAGCCGGCGAATGGTTTCATCAGGTTGCCGAGGAACACGCCCGCCAGGCGCGGTTCCATGCATAGCGAGAACAGCACGCCGTAGCCTGCGCCCCACAGGTGCGCGCTGTGGTTGATGTGATCGTGGCCGATACGCCCGGCATAGAGGCCGTAGGCAGTGAACAGACCGGCATAGACGACTGCGGGAATGGGGAAGAAGAAGACATAGATGGTCGACCAGGGCGCGATCAGCACATAGGCGAACAACACCGCCGACACCGCGCCCGAGGCCCCCAGGCTGCG
The DNA here is from genome assembly GCF_002729955.1 of Salinisphaera sp. Classification (GTDB taxonomy): domain Bacteria; phylum Pseudomonadota; class Gammaproteobacteria; order Nevskiales; family Salinisphaeraceae; genus Salinisphaera. The sequence continues at coordinate 1,443 of NZ_PBYA01000056.1, forward strand.
ATAGCGGCTATCGTTTCGATGCCGCAGATAGCTGGGGATGATGGCCACCACCACGCCGACCAGATAGAAGATCGCGAACCCAGCAGCGCCGATGTAGCGCTCGAAAAACCCCTCGATCGCGCGGCCGAAGAAGAACAGCGTGATCATGTTGAACAGCAGATGCTGGCCATCGGCATGAATGAAGCCGTGGGTCAGCAGGCGCTGGTATTCGCCGCGATTGACCGCCGGCGGCCAGAAGATCAACCGCTCCATCATGTCGCGGTTCTGGAATGCGGTGAATGAGACAGCGCAGGTCACCGCTATCAATAGAATCGTGACGATCATCGAGGCCTTTCCCGAAACAAAAGGTTCAAGCGCCCGAGTCAGGCGCGCGCCAATCCATGGTACCCGCTGTCGTAGTGCTCGGTGATACCGCAGCGCATCCGGCGTTTGCCGCCCGGCCCGCGGTAGGCGAGCGATCGAGGCGATGCCGTTTGCCCGGACCGCGCAGCGTGCGGGGCGTCAAAAAGGTTTGAGTCCGAATCTCTGTGGCAGCGCGGGTTCGTCGATCTTGCCGATCTGGGCAAAGTCCGCGCGGCCGAGAATCTGGTTGAGCCGGCGGGAGCTGTCCGTACTGCGCACCACGCGGATGCGCGCAGGCTGGCCGTCGTCGCCCAGGCGCAGTACCCAGGCGAGAAAGCCGCTCGAACAGTGCACGAGGCTGCCGATGGGGTAGATGCCCTGGCGCTTCATGTAGCGCTGTAGCCACTCGCGATCTGCCTCGTCACAGCTGTGATAAAGGCTGCGGAACACCTCGAGTGGCGTGCCGGCTTCGTGGGCGCCGATCCCGCCCCGGGTCTTGACTTCGATCAGATCGACGATGCGCGCGGCACGTGCGAGCGCGGCCAGCGCGACCGGCAGATTGGCGGCATCGGCCGCGTCGGTCGAGTTCAGGCCTTCGATCACCGCCCGGCGTGCGCCGCTCGCCGCCCAGGAGCCAGCCGATCCCAGGGCCTTGTTGAGCTCTACATGACTGTTGGTGGGTGCGCTCGGGTCGGTGATCAGCGAATCGCTCGCCGCGGTTTGCGGCCCGGCCTGGCGGATGTTGCCGAGGTCGTGCACGAGTGCGGCGAGAACGATATCGCGCAGATTGCGAACGAGAGTTTCCTCGGTCTGGACAAGATCGGCCAGGCGACCGGCCACGACGATACAGTGGTGCAGCAGGGCCGGCTGCTCGGTGAGGCAGCACAGCGCATAGAGAAACGCCGGCCGGTCCTCGGCGAGCAGCGCGCAGAGCGTATCCGCGCATTTTTCGAGTTCGTCGATGGGCAGCTCACGGCCGTGGCGCAACGCGATCGCGGCGGCGCCCAGGGTATGGGCGATCTGGCGCAATGGGCCCACCATCGAGGTGGTGCTGGCGTAGAGGGCTTTCTCCTGTTGATCCAGGCGAACCGCCACCGGTGACTCGGCACCGCCGATGAACAGCCGCGACGGCTGAATCATGTGGTTTCGACCCTGCCCGGCACGAAAGGCGATCTCGCGCTCCATTTCGCGCAGCAAGGCCGGTACTTCGGTCTGTCGGATGCCACCAGACGTCGCAAACGCGAAGCCGACGTAGGCATAGGCGTTACGTTCGGCCATCTGGACATGGCGGACCACGGCCGCCATCGAAGCGCGGGTGCCGTTTGGGAACTCGATGAGCAGGGCGGCGACCTGCTGGCCGGAGGTCAGCAGCATGCCCGAGCGCAGCTCGATCTCGATACCGCAGCCGCCCAGGGAAAGATCCATCAGCCGCGCGTCGATCGGTTCCTGGTTTTCGTGCACCTGCAGCTGTACCAGCGCGCGCATGCCCCGTACGAGTCGAACCCGCGTGGATTCGCGCTTGTTGGAGACATATACACGTTCCGGCTTGGCGATGATCAGCTCGGGCGGGTCGGCCTCGATACTGAACTGTTCGACCGCGATCCCGCTGAACAACAGGGCTTCCGTACCCAGGCTGGCATGCAGGCGCACGCCCGCAGCAAAGCGATCGCGGGCCAGACCGAGCACGTCGATCATCAGCCGAATACGCTGGCCGGCAGCCTCGATGCGGAATTCCTGGATATCAAAGCGTTCGCCGGTGGCCACGCACTCCAGGCGCAGGTCGCAGTAGGGGCGCTCCTGCATGGCCTCGAACGCGCTCGCGACGCGGTCGCCGTCGTTGATTTCGATTCGGGGAGCGTCTACCACTTGCGTTCGCAACCGCGTAGGCGGGTACCGATCGGGTTGATGGTAGCGCCCCTATCGGCCGCCTGGGCGCAGGATTGAATAGGGGCTGGGCTGAATCGTGTCATCGGTGTCGCCATGGGCCGGGTAAGTCAGCGACCGCGGGTTGCGGCATGCGCGCGCCCGGCCGCGCCGAAAACGGTACGGCCGATGCGTATTCCGACCGCCCGTGCGCCTTGGTTGGCCGGATTGAAATCGGTATTGCGCGGGTCGATCTCGTAAAGATGATACCCGCCCTGCGGGGATGTCGTGTAGTAGTCCACACGCTCTTCGACCGGCACGTCGGCCCGGTGTTGCAGACGATAGAGCAGATAAACGCCGAGCACGACCAGAAAGACGGTGTTGGTATAGAACAGGCCGTTGGGGCCGAATTCGTCCATGGCCGTGGCCGACACCACGGGCCCGATACAGCTGCCGATGCCATAGGCCAGCAGCAGCGTGGTGCTGGCCGCGGTAATCCGATGACTGGGCATCTGATCATTGGTGATCGCGACCGAGACCGGGTAGAGCGCCGCCGACAAGCCCATATACAGCCCGACCACGCAGATCAGCGCCACCGCATGGGTATTGCCCACGAAGGGAATGGCAGCGCTGGTCATCGCGGCCACTACGAGCACGCCCATGAGCACCCGGCGACGGTTGAACCGATCGCACAGACGCCCGATCGGCCAGGCCAGGAGCATCGCCCCCACGATGGCGCTCGCCATGAACAGCGATAGACGATCCGTCGGCAGTCCGATGCGATCGGCATATACCGGGGCCATCGCATAGAAGGCGTTCACCAGCAGCCCCGCGATCAGGGCGCCGCTCACGCCCACCGGCGACGTGCGATAGAGCGACACCAGCGACAAACGCTCGGTGCCCTCGACAGCCGGTGCATCCATGCGCGTCAATGAGAGCGGAATCACCGCCACGGTCACGAGCATTGCCGCCAGCGTGAACGGAAACACGTTCTCCGGCGCGCTCACGTTGATGAGCAGCTGACCCGAGGCCGTCGAGAGAAAGAACACGATCTGGTAGACGGCAAACAGCCGGGCCCGGTTGTCGTTGGTCGCGCGGCTGGAAAACCAGCTCTCCATGACGATCATCAGCCCGGCCATGGCAAAGCCCGCAAAGGCACGCAGCCCGGCCCAGAGCGGCGCGTTTACCGCCAGCGGGTAGATCTGGATGGTCACCGCCAGCGCCGCCGCGAACACGGCAAAGGCACGGATATGGCCAACACGCTCGACCACCCGTTCGGCGAACACGGTGCCCAGGGTGAAACCGATCGAATAGCACACCAGAATCCAGCCGATCAGGCTGGTGGAAAAACCTTCCACGCTCAGACGCAGACCGAGCAGGGTCATCAGAAATGCGTTGCCGCTGATCAACAGAATGATACTGGCAATGAGCGCGAGCAGAGAGGTGGCCAAACGTGTCATCGAACAACCAAAACCAAAGCGTGCAAATGAAAACAAAAAATCGAACGACGGCCGCGTTCGCGGCGATGCCTAGACGCGCGGTGCGTCGGCGAGCGTGATCTGCGGATGATCAAAGGCGATATGCCCGGCGATCGCGGCCATCTCCGCCCGTGGCTCGGGATAGACCCACCCAGCGTTGTCGTAACGCACGCCGTCGACCACCACATGGTAGTAACGCGTCTCGCCCTTGTACGGGCAATGCGTTTGCCTGTCCGAGCGTTGGAGGCAGTCCGAGGCGATTGCGTGCCAGGGCAGATAGAAACGATCCGCATAGCCGCGTTCTCTCAGGCGAAGCGCCTTATCGGAATGCCCGATTGCCTGGTTGCCGGCATATGCATACACAGGCGTTGGGTGTGCCTGCAATTCGATACGGCCGTCGAAATATGCCGGCATGGCGGCTCCTGGAACGTCGGGTCTTAGTCGATACGCTGCGATAGCGGGTGGCGTCGGCGGCCATAGTCTGATGTTGTAGCCGCGTAAATCAAGCCACGATGCGACAATTCCCCCGATTCTTAGATAACCGCAGCACACGCCCGCCGTCATCGTCCGCCACGGTGGACTCGGCCCGTATCGAGGCAAGGCGCCATCGAGCGGCGAGCGTGTCAGCCAAGCAAGGAATACGCGATGGACTTTTTCTATAACGCTCCCGAGCGCGTCGTCGACGAGACCATCGACGGTCTCGCACGCGTGGCCCCCGTCAAGCGCAGCGCCGAAACCCACGGCGTGCGGGTGATCGTCGATCGCGACTGGAACAAGCAGGGCGTGGCGGTGCTCTCCGGCGGCGGCGCCGGGCACGAGCCGGCACATGCGGGGTTCGTGGGCGAAGGCATGCTGGCCGCGGCGATTGCCGGCGATATCTTCACCTCGCCCAGCGTGGAAGCCGTGCTGGCCGCCATTCGTGCCACCTGTGGTGAGGCCGGCTGTCTGCTCGTCATCAAGAACTACACCGGCGACCGGCTCAATTTCGGTCTGGCCGCCGAGCGGGCCACCCGTGAAGGGTATCGGGTACGCAGCGTCATCGTCGCCGACGATATCGCGCTCGCCGACGCCACCCAGAAACGCGGACTGGCCGGTACCGTATTGGTACACAAGATCGCCGGCCACCATGCCGTAGCCGGCGCGGATCTCGATACGGTGGCCGATATCGCCCAGCGCGTCTGCGATGGCCTGTGCTCGATCGGGCTGTCGCTGTCGAGCTGTACGCTGCCCGGCCATGCCATCGATCGGCGCAGCGCCGAACTGGGTCTGGGCATCCATAACGAACCGGGCGTACGCGAGGTGGCGCCCGCGAATGCCGGCGAGGCCATGCAACTCGTGCTCGAGCCGTTGCTCGAAGCCATCGATGACCGCAGCGGCGGCGATACGCCGTTGATCATCATGCTCAACAACCTCGGCAGCTGTGCCACCCAGGAAATGGGCGTGCTGCTCAACGAATTGCTGACCCGCCTGCCGGCCGAGCGCGTGTCCCGGGTCGTGGCCCCGGCGCCGCTGATGACCTCGATGGACATGCACGGCTTCTCGGTCACCCTGCTGGCCGCGCAAGACGACTTCGTCGAGGCGCTGGAATCGCCGGTGGCCGCGCTCGCCTGGCCCGGGCTCTACCGGGCGCAAGCCGTCGAAACCTTCACCGTCGAATTGAGCGAGCGCGCGGAAAACGCCGTCGGTGCCCGCGACGCCGAACGCGAGCGGCGTATCGAAGACGTGGTCTCACGGCTGGTCGAGTCGAAGGACGCGCTCGACGCGCTCGATGCCAAGACCGGCGACGGCGATACCGGCACCACCTTCGCAGCCGGTGCCCGGGCGATCGGCGATGCCGTACAGGCACAGTCGCTTTCCAGCGGCGACGATGCCCGCCTGGCCTACGAGATTGGCGATATCCTGGCCCGCGACATGGGCGGCTCCAGCGGCGTGCTGCTGTCGATCCTTTGCACCGCCGCCGGCGCGGCGCTGGCGGACGGGCGCAGCTGGCCCGAAGCGCTCGGCCGCGGTATCGAGCGCATGCAGCACTACGGCGGCGCCGCCCGGGGCGATCGCACGCTCCTCGATGCCCTGATTCCTGCCGTCGAAGCCCTGGTCGAAGGCGGTGATCTGACTGCGGCGGCCCGGGCCGCCCGTGAAGGGGCCGACGCCACACAATCCATCACCCATGCCCGCGCCGGCCGGTCGGCCTATGTGCCCGAAAACGCACTGCGCGGGCTCACCGATCCGGGCGCTGAAGCAATTGCCCGGCTGTTCGAACAACTGGCGACGTGATAGAGCCTGTTCAACCCGACACGGATATAGACGAATTATCGGGTTAATAACGCGAATACACATTGGCGTTAAAAGGCCCCAGCGCATACATGCTCCATGTGTTGCATGAGCTGCAACACATGGAGCGTGCAGGCTGTCGCAATGCAACAGCTGTTGCCAACGGCCGCATTCGCGCCATGCGTTGGTCGATACGGCCAGTTTAATAAAAAACCTTTCAAAAATAGCGTTCTGGAAAATGCTTGCTGCGGTTTTTGGGCGGCCGGACCGCTCGCAACGGCACTGGCATGGCGCTTGCTCCCTTGAAGCTCAATAAAACGCGGCCTGCGTGACAGCCGCATAAAAGTAGCGTTCGAGGAGATCCCTGAAACGGCGTGCCTGCGCGATGTCGGTTCGGCCGCTGTAGCGGTTGGGCCCGCGTGCCTGTACCGCGTCGATGTCCGGCCTCGAGCGTTTTCTTAGCAAAAGGAGCGCTATTCATGAGCCAGCCGGCAGAATCCGAGCAGAACTTCATCGACGGCCGTTTCGTGGCCGCCCGCGGGGAAACCATTGCAGTGGAGAACCCGGCCACCCACACCACGATTGGCCACATTCCCGACAGCGATGCCGAGGCCGTCAATACGGCGGTGGCTGCGGCGCGGCGTGCCCAGCCTTCCTGGGAAAAGCGCCCGGCCATCGAACGGGCGGGCTTTCTACGCCAGATCAGCGCCAAGCTGCGAGAGCGCGTAGCCGAGTTCGCGGACATCATCGTGCGCGAACAGGGCAAGGTGCGCGCGCTCGCCGAGGTGGAAGTCAACTTCACCGCCGACTATATCGACTATATGGCCGAGTGGGCGCGCCGTATCGAGGGCGAGGTCATCGAGAGCGACCGCGCAGGGGAGAGCATCTTCCTGCTGCGCAAGCCCGTGGGTGTAGTCGCCGGCATCCTGCCCTGGAATTTCCCCTTCTTTCTGATCGCCCGCAAGATGGCGCCGGCATTGGTGACCGGCAACACCGTGGTCATCAAGCCCAGCGAGGAAACCCCGCTCAATGCCTATGCGTTTGCGAAGCTGGTTGCCGAAATCGATCTGCCCGCCGGCGTCTTCAACCTGGTGGGCGGCCGCGGGGCGAGCACCGGCGATGCGCTGTGTGCCCACCCGGATGTGCGCCTGATCACCTTTACCGGCAGCGTGGCCACCGGCTCGCGGATCATGGCCACCGCGGCGAAGAACCTCACCCGCGTGAACCTCGAACTCGGCGGCAAGGCGCCCGCGATCGTACTCGCCGATGCCGACCTGGATCTGGCCGCGAAGGCGATCTGCGATTCGCGCACCATCAATACCGGCCAGGTCTGCAACTGCGCCGAGCGCGTCTATGTCGAGAAGAGCGTGGCCGAACCGCTGGCAGAAAAGATCGCGGCTCATCTCAAGGCTACGCGCTACGGCGATCCGTCGGTCGAAAACGAGTTGGACATGGGCCCGCTCATCAACCGAGCCGGGCTGGACAAGGTCGCTGCCATGGTCGAGCAGGCCCAGGCCGACGGCGCCACGGTGGTGACCGGCGGCAGCACCGCCGATCTCGGCCAGGGCTATCACTACCTGCCCACGCTGCTGACCGATTGCCGGGCCGACATGGCGATCATGCGCGACGAAATCTTCGGCCCGGTACTGCCCATGCAGACCGTCGACTCGCTGGATGAAGCCATCGCGCTCGCCAACGATTCCGAGTACGGCCTGACCTCGTCGATCTACACCACGAACATCAATGCGGCGATGCAGGCAGTGCGCGGGTTGCAGTACGGCGAAACCTATATCAACCGCGAGAATTTCGAGGCCATGCAGGGCTTTCATGCCGGCCGTCGCAAGTCCGGCATCGGCGGTGCCGACGGCAAGCACGGCCTCTACGAGTTCATGGAGACGCACGTCGTCTACATGCAGCACGGCTAACCGCACCGAGGAGAACAAGCACAATGAAAACGACACGATTCAATTCCACGCTCGCCTGGCAACGGCGTGCCGGCCTGGCATTGGCGCTGTTCGCGTTCTGCCAGCCCATGGCTTTCGCCGAAACCGGCAGCGGTACACGCGGGCCGGCCGATGTCGACGGCGAGCGCATCATAAAGGCGGACAAGGAACCCGGCAACTGGATGAGCACGGGCCGGACCTACGACGAGCAGCGCTACAGCCCGCTTGACGAAATCAACGAAGACAACGTGGACGAGCTCGGCCTGGCCTGGCAGTACAAGCTGGACGTCGATCGCGGCGTCGAAGCGACGCCGATCGTGGTCGACGGCGTGATGTATACCACCGGTGCCTACAGCATCGTGTACGCCTTCGATGCCGCTTCGGGCGAGCTCCTGTGGAAACACGACCCGAAGGTCGATCGCACCAAGGCGGCAAGCTTTTGCTGTGGTGTGGTCAACCGCGGCGTGGCGGTATGGAAAGGCAAGGTCTTTCTGGGCACGCTGGACGGGCGCATGGTGGCCATCGACGCTGCCAGCGGCAAGGAAGTCTGGTCGGTGGATACCATCATCGACCACGATCGCAGCTACGGGATTACCGGCGCGCCGCGTATCGTCAAGGATAAGGTCATCATCGGCAACAGCGGCGCCGAGTTCGGCGTGCGCGGCTATATCACCGCCTACGATACGGAAACGGGCGACAAGGCCTGGCGCTTTTTCACGGTGCCCGGCGACCCGGCCAAACCGCAGGAAAACGAAGCCCTCGAAATGGCGGCCAAGACCTGGCACGGCGATGCCTGGATCGAGCAGGGCGGCGGCGGCACGGCCTGGGATTCCATGGCCTACGACCCCGACCTGAACCTGCTCTATGTCGGTGTAGGCAACGGCTCGATGTGGAACTACAAGGCACGCTCCGATGCCAAGGGCGACAACCTGTTCCTGTCGTCGATTCTGGCCATCAACCCGGACAACGGCGAGTATGTCTGGCATTACCAGACCACGCCCGGCGATGCCTGGGACTACACCGCGACCCAGCACATGATCCTGGCCGATCTCGAAATCGACGGCGAGCAGCGTGAAGTGATCATGCAGGCGCCCAAGAACGGCTTTTTCTATGTGCTCGACCGCAAGACCGGCAAGGTGATTTCGGCCGAGAAATATGCGCCCGTGAACTGGGCCGAGAAGGTGGATCTGGAAACCGGGCGCCCGGTGTTCACCGAGCATGCCAAGTACTGGAAGCAGGATGGCCCGGTGGTGGTGCAGCCGGGCTTCTGGGGCGGCCACGACTGGCAGCCGATGTCCTACAACCCCAACACGGGTTTGGTCTATATTCCCAAGCACTACTTCGAGGTGACCTACGAAGACGTGCGTGATCCGGAATGGACGCCGCAGAAGGGGTTCTACCAGCTCGGCACCAAGGCCGCGGCCATGTCCGACGACGCCGAGGAAATGCAGTCCTGGGCCGATCGCTGGACCGGCGGCCTGCTGGCCTGGGACCCGGTCAAGCAGGAAAAGGTCTGGGAAGTACCGCACAAGACCATTTTCAACGGCGGCACGCTGTCGACGGCGGGCAACCTCGTGTTCGAGGGCACCGCCGACGGGCGTGTGGTTGCCTATCGCGCCACCGACGGCAAGAAGCTGTGGGAATCGCCGGCCAACAGCGGCGTGATGGCTGCGCCGGTCACCTACAAGGCCGGCGGCGAACAGTACGTCACCTTCATGGTCGGCTGGGGTGGTGCGTTCTCCACCTTCGCGGGCGGTCAGTCCAAGAATGCGGGCGTGCGTCCCTATGCCGAGGTGCTGACGTTCAAGATCGGCGGCGACGAAAAACTGGCGGAGCCGAACTTCCCGCCGCTGGCCAAGCCTGAGCCGCCGAAGCAGACGGCTAGCGCGGCGGACATTGCCGAAGGCAAGGAGTTGATGAACGGCCACTGCAGCCAGTGTCACGGCATGAATGCCGCCAGCGGCGGCGTGACGCCCGATCTACGGCGTCTGTCGGCGGACACACACGACCGGTTCAAGGCGATCGTGATGGGCGCGCGTTTGAGCAAGGGCATGCCGTCCTATGCCGGCGTGCTCGAGCCGGCCGAGATCGACAAGATCCATGCCTATCTCATCAAGCGGGCCAATGATCTGCTCGACGAGGAGTATAGCGACGATCAATAGATTGTCGGCTTAGCTACGCTGACCGAGGGCCGCGTCGTTCGACGCGGCCCTTTTTTTGCGGCCGCCCTAGGACTGGTTTTTCGGATCGACGATATGCAGCCGTGCCATGCGCCGATATACGGTGGAGCGGGCAACGTCTAGATCGCGTGCCACGGCCGCGATATTCCAGCGCCGCTGTTGCAGATGAGCAAGCAGGCGTTTACGAGGCGTTTCGCCCGGTTCGGGATCACCGTGTTTGTCGGCGACGCTCGGCAGGCGTGCCGGCATGGCGCTCGCCAGCGCTGCGGGTAGGTCCGAGATGTCGATGCCGTCGTCATCGGCCAGCGCGAGTGCGAAGCGCAGCACGTTACGCAGCTCGCGGATGTTGCCCGGCCAGTCGTGGGCAAGCAGGCGCTCGCGTGCGCCCCTCTGGATGCGGGCACGACACCCCAGCGTCTCGGCTTCGCGTTCGAGCAGGCGGCCGATCAGCCAGTCCACGTCACTGCGGTCACGCAGCGCGGGCAGGGAGAGCGTACCGCCGGCCAAGCGGTAGTAGAGATCCTGGCGGAATGCCCCTGCGGCCACCGCCGCGGCAAGATCGCGATGGGTTGCGGTAATCACGCGCACGTCGAGCGCGATCGGCGTATCGCTGCCCAGCGGCAAGACCTCGCGTTCGGCCAAAACCCGCAGCAGACGCGTTTGCAGTGCGATCGGCATGTCGCCGATTTCATCCAGAAAAAGCGTGCCGCCGTGGGCCTGTTGCAACAGGCCTTTCATGCCCTGCTGACGCGCGCCGGTAAACGTGCCGGGCGCATAGCCGAACAGTTCGCTTTCGATCAGCGACTCCGGCAGGGCTGCGCAGTTGATCGCCACGAATGGCGCGCTCGAACGATGGCTGCTGGCATGCAGGGCGCGCGCAAGCACCTCCTTGCCGGTGCCGGTCTCGCCTTCTATGAGCAGGTCGATCGGCTTGCTCGCCAGTCGTTCTGCGCGGGCAATCAGACGCTGCATGCGGCTATCGTCGTCCGCCATCGCCTGCAGGGCGCCGGTTGCTGCCGGGGCGCAGCGGGCGTGGACACGGCGGGGGCGACGTGGCTTGGATAGCGCCGCATGGAAGCTGTCGTGTGCCCAGCTGTGCAGGCGTACCCCGTCGCGGTCGTGTTTTAGCGAGTGTACTTGCGCGTTGCCGTCGCGAAAGAACGCACCGATGCCATGCCCGACCGGCGTCTGCCCGGTGGGTGGCTGGAGCTGGCGACGTGCGCCGGTGTTTGCGCCCACGATCATGCCGTCTTCATCGAGGGCCAGAATCAGATCGGCGTGGTTATCCACGAATGCCGCACTGCGGCCCAGCCGTAGCAGCCAGTGATCGCGAAAATGATGGCTGAAAAAACTGTCTTCGATAAGACGGGCATATAGCGAGGTCAGATGCCGGGCGAGCTGTTGGCCTTCGCGTGCGCCGGGCACCGACAACGCGGATATGTCCAGTACCGCGGCCACGCGGCCGTGCGGGTCGTGGAGCGGGGCAGCGGTACAGCTCAGATCGAGATGGCCGGCATAGAAATGATCGGTGCGGTGGCAGGTCAGCGTTTTTTGTTCGGCAATACAGGTGCCGATGCCGTTGGTGCCGACCGTGCATTCGTCCCAGACCGTGCCGGCCCGAAGACCCGCGGCCTCGAGTGCCGGATCGGCGCGTTCGCCGCCGCGGCATTCCAGGGCGATGCCGTCGCTGTCGGCCAGCATGGTGATATAGCCCTGACCCGCGATATGGCCATAAAGCTGGTCCATGCCGGTACGGGCGACATCCAGGTATTCGCCTACCCGCTGGCGGCGCTGCTGCAAATCAGCCGCGCTCACCTGACGAATGCCGGGGTTGTGCTCGGGCTGCAGGCCATATTCGCGCGCGCATCGTAACCACGATTTGCGGATGAGTCGCTCACCGCTTTCGCGGGCAACGGCCTGGCCCGAGTCGATGACCCGGCGGACGGTTTCACTGTGCGGCTGCGTCATCTCGCCACCCCGTCGGTGGGTCCATATTCAGCGGCCCACTATTGCGGCCCTGCGCGTTGGCTGCAACCGCCGCGTGGCTGTGTTCAGGAGTCGGCAAGCGCCCGCTCGACGAAATCCAGTCGATCCTGGCCGAAGAACAGTTCGCCGTTCACGATGAAGCTGGGTGCACCGAATATGCCCAGGCTCACGGCGGCTGCGGTGGCGTCGTTGAGCGCCTGCTTGATGGTGTCGTCCTCGACCTGCGCTTGAAAGTTCGCGACGTCCAGGCCGGCTTCGGTGAGCGTCAACTTCAGTTCGTGGCTGTCGCCGAGGTTGCGGTTGTCGGCCCACAGGGCACGAAAGACGGCGCTCACATAGGGCTCGAAGTTGGGCGTGCCCAGGTAGGCCATCGCGCCGCGCATCAGCGGCAGGGTGTTGATCGGGAAGGCGTCGTTGGGCTGGAAATCGATATCGTAGCGGTCGACAAAGCGCTGCATGTCGCGCCACAGGTATTCGCGTTTGGGCGCGCATTCGATCAGCGCGGGCGAGACGTTGTTCGTTGCCTTGAACACCCCGCCCAGCAGTATCGGGCGCCAGACCAGCCGCGCGCCAGTGCGTTCGAGTAGCTCGGGCAGCCTGACGTAGGCGAAATAGGCGTTCGGGCTGCCGAAATCGAAGAAGAATTCCAGGGTCTTGTCGGCGTCTGGCTCGGCCATGGTCGATATCTCGTTGTGTTTGTTGGGTGTCCACGGCCTCGTATCGGCCCCCGGATCGATAACTGGCGGCCGTTGTCGGCATACGCCGAATCCAGCATGCCGAATTTCGGGCATGCCGCCTATCGGTACGTGAGGTTACTGTCTGTGGCCGTTGCCGGGCGCTTATTAACCCGGCATAAAAATAGATGAGGGTTCGGGTTGATAACGCGTGTGTGCGAAAGCACGCACGCCACGGCCAACGGCCGTGAAGCCATTGGAGGAAACGACGGATATGTGCCGGTGTTTCGTTCGATGGCGTTGAAAACAGCTGACGTAGTCAGCTGTTTTTGTTGCCGGATTAATAGAACCGATACTGAGACGCCAGCCGTTCGTCCTTGCGCGGCCCGGTGATCGACCAGCTCAGATCGAAGCCGTGCTCGACGAGCCGCAGCCGGGCGTCGTAGCGATCGTCGCCGCAGACGTGGCGTTCGGCCGCCACCAGTTCGCCGGGGCCGGCCGCCACCAGATCGAATAACCAGACAGCGTCCTTTGCCCCGAAGCGCTCGTGCCACAGCGCGATGCGATCGCCCTGTGTCACCCAGCGATAGACGTTACGAAAGGCCACCGCCGCGCCTGTGGCGGCGGGCGTGAATTCGCCGCTTTCGTGAAAGCGCAGGCCGTCGGCATCGAGGCTTACGGCGACCTCCGCCTCGCCGTGGCCGGCCCAGCCGGTTTGCGACCCGTCGCCGGGCGTGGCTTGAAAGCGCAGCCTACGGATATCGGACAGGCGCGAATGCAGTTCTATAATCGCGGTTTTTGCGGCAATGGACGAGGCAGATCGAGGCATGGGGATACTGGTCGGCGTAACCGGGCTGTGGGCGTTTTCGTTCAGTCTGATCGGTGTCTATCTCTCCGGCCAGGTGGATGCCACCTTTGCCGTGCTGACGCGTATTACGCTCGCGCTGCTGGTGTTTGCGCCCATGATGCGCCTGCGCGGGCTGGGCTGGCGACTGGCCACGGGGTTGATGGCGGTAGGCGCGGTCGAACTCGGGCTGATGTACTTCTTTTTCTACCAGTCTTTTCTCTGGCTCTCCGTGCCCGAGGTACTGCTGTTCACCATCTTCACGCCGCTGTATATCTCGCTGCTGGAGGATGCACTCGAACGCCGCTTCGACCCGCGCTGTATGCTCGCGGCGCTCGGTGCGGTGGCTGGTGCTGCCGTGATTCGCTACCAGCCGCTCAGTGCCGACTATTGGCACGGTTTTCTGATCGTCCAGGGCGCGAATCTGTGCTTCGCCGCCGGCCAGGTGGGCTATCGACGCCTGAACGCGGTTCTGCCGGGCGATATGCCGCGGCGGGCGCTGTTCGGCTGGTTCTTTGCCGGCGCCTGGCCGTTGTCGCTGCTGCTGTTCTGGCTGCTGGGCGACGCCGACGCTCTGCCCAGCACGTCGCTGCAGTGGGGCGTGCTGCTATGGCTTGGTCTGGGCGCCTCGGGGTTTGGTTTTTATGCCTGGAATATCGGCGCCACCCGGGTGAATGCGGCGACGCTCGCGGTGATGAACAATGCGCTGATACCGGCCGGGCTCGCCGTGAACCTGTTGCTGTGGAACCGAGACGCCGACGTGCTGCGCCTAATCGCAGGCGCGGCGATCATCGTGCTGGCCCTGTGGCTGAGCCGGCGCGGCCAGCGCTCGACTGCCTGAGCGGCTACAGGCGCCGCCCGGATTCGCTTCAAAGCCCGGGGCGCCGGCGCGGGCTAGCCCTGGGGGCTGCGTGCGCCGGCTCGGACGGGCTTTCCAGCCCCGCGGTACGGGTGGCAATCACCTGCAGGGCGGCCAGCCACACCAGCGGCACGATTTCGATGAAGATGCGTTGCTCGACCATCCGGCCCACCACGATCGCCACCAGCGCCAGCGGCAGGGCAAAGAACAGCAGGCTCATCGCCAGCCGCCGGTCGAGATAGCGGTGCCAGAGCAACACCGGCAGATAGAGCGCGGCGGTGAATCGCGCCATGTAGGTAACCAGATACAGCGGGTTCGACAACGCCTCGAGGTTGTAGAGCAGATGAAACTCGTAGGCCGTGTTGCCCATATGCGCGTTCGGGTTGGTGTTGCCGGCGAACAGCGCGGTCAGCGGGAGCTGGATGGCAAGAAATACCGCCACCTGGGCTGCGACCATCAGCGCAGTGCGTTGCCAGCCCACCACCGGCCACAGCACCAGCGCGAAAGCCGGTACCAGAAACAGCGTGGTTTCGCGGTTGACGGTAGCCAGGGCAAACACGGCCAGGTACAGCACGAAACTTCGCAGATCGGGCGTACGCGTCAGGCGCACCATCAACAGAATCAGCGCCAGCGTGAACATCGCAGCCGGCAGGTCGTAGACGTAATAGAAGATCGCCCGCGGCTCCCAGCCGCCGATATCCAGCGGCGGGCTGTCCGACGACAGGGCCGCGGCCATCTGCAGATCGGGCGCGATCAGGTGCAGCAACATCGGTACCAGCACGGTAAAGGCGAGCAGGCGGCGTACCGGTTCGCTGCGGCCTACGTTGAATACCACCAGCGCGCGATAGGCCAGGGCGATGAGCAGCATCCAGCCCGCGACTTCCATGAGTGCGAACAGCAGGGTCTCGCCCACGGGGGCAACCTGTTGTATCGCGGCCGCGATCGCCGGCAGCAGTACCCGATGCTGGAAGGGCTCTACGGCCTGGAAATGCACCAGCTGATCGAACGTGGTGAGTTCGAACGGGCGGGTCGTGGTCAGGCGCAGACAGCTCAGAAACAGGGCCAGAAAAAGGCTGGCCAGCCACCATGCACACCGCTCGGCGGTGGTTGCACGGTAAGCATTAGGCGCAGACAGCACAGGCGGCGACATACCGAACCTCGGGACGGGAACACAGTGGAAGCGCGATCCGCCCCTCGTGCCAAATCGCTGCAACAATCTAGCAGATTGCTGGATTGTTGCGCGCTGTTGGCGTCGGCGAACTGCTAAGGTCAGCGCCTATGCTAAAAGCCCCGGGCTGGCGGCGTAAAATTTTTGTTAAGGACGAAACGCCATGAAAGCAGTCGTACTGCGCAAACCGGGCGGGTTGGATCGTATCGAGACGGCTCGGCATGAGCCGCGCTCGCCGCAGGCCGGCGAGATCTGCGTACGCATTGCCGCCAGCTCGCTGAATTTCCACGACTATGCTGTGGCCAACGGCAGCATTGCGGTGCCCGACGGCCGCGTGCTGATGTCCGACGGCGCCGGCGAAGTGGTAGAAGCCGGCAGCGAGGTAAGCGAGTTCGCCGTGGGCGATCCGGTGGTTTCGACCTTCTTTCCCAACTGGCAGGACGGCGCCATCACCCCGGCCAAACGCCAGGGCACGCCGGGCGACAGCGGCGAGGGCATGGCCGCCGAATACGTCACTGCCCCGGTAACCGCGTTCACCCGGGCACCGGCCGGTTACAGCGCGCAGCAGGCGGCCACGCTGCCCTGTGCCGCGCTTACCGCCTGGCGTGCACTGATGGTCGAGGCACGCATCAAACCCGGCGATACCGTGCTGACGATGGGCACCGGCGGTGTTTCGATCTTTGCCCTGCAGTTCGCCCGCGCGGCCGGGGCCCGGGTGATCGCCACTTCCAGCTCGAACGCCAAACTCGAACGCCTGCGCGAGCTGGGCGCCGATGCCACGGTCAACTACGTCGACGACCCCGACTGGGGCAAGACCGTGAAACGCCTCACCGACGGGCGCGGCGTGGATGCGGTGGTGGAAATCGGCGGCCCCGGCACGCTCGCGCAGTCGATTGCCGCCTGTCGCATGGGTGGGCATATCAGCCTCATCGGCGTGCTCACCGGGCTGGCCGGCGAAGTGCCCACGGCCGCGTTTTTCTATTCCAACCTCAACATGACCGGCATCACGGTCGGCAGCCGCGCCCAGCAACAGGATATGGTGCGCGCGATCGAGGCCAGCGGTATCGAGCCGGTCATCGACCGCTGCTTTGCACTGGAAGAACTCGCCGATGCCTTCCGCTATCAGGAAAGCGGCCAGCATTTCGGCAAGATCGGTATTACGATCTGAACCCTTGTCGAGTAGCGAGCCGCGCGCATGAGCCCCACCGACTTCGTTGACCGTTCACCGTTTCGTGTGACCGTGCTTGCTACCGGCGGCACGCTGGAGAAGAGCTACGATGCACGCTCGGGCCAGCTGTCGCTGGCCGCGCCGGTGATCGACGGCCTGCTTGAACAGCTCGACATGCCCGATGTGGCGGTCCGGGTGGAACGGCTCATGGCCAAGGATTCGCTCGACATGACCGATGCCGACCGGCAGGCGATCGTGGCCGAGGTACAGCGCATACTCGATGAGGAAACGGTCGATGCGGTACTCGTCACCCACGGCACGGATACGCTGGCCGATACGGCGATGGCGCTGCATGCGGCGCTCGCACCGGCCGCGCCGGTCGTGCTCACCGGTGCCATGCGCCCCTACCGGGTCGCCGCAAGCGACGGCCTGCAGAACGTTGCCCAGGCGCTCATGGCAGCGCGGTTGCTTGCGCCCGGGGTCTATGCCGTGATGCACGGGCGCGCCATCGCGGCCGATCGCGTCTGCAAGGACTACGAGCGCCTCACCCTCACGACACGCGCTTGAAGCATGGGCTCTAGCCAATACGGCGTCTGGTGCCAGCAAGCCGCGTCCCCCGGCGGCATACAGGGGCAGGCATGCCACGCGTAGCCCCCGCGCTCACCGAAGGTTCGATCGTAAGAGCGCTGTTCTCGCTGGCGGTACCGATCGTATTTGCCAACCTGCTGCAGACCGCCTACCAGCTTATCGATACCTTCTGGGTGGGCCGGCTGGGCGCGAGCGCGGTCGCTGCGGTGTCGCTGAGCTTTCCGGTGATTTTCTTTCTGATCTCGTTGGGGCTCGGCCTGGCGGTGGCCGGCACCATCCTCGTGGCCCAGTACCAGGGCCGCGGCGATACGGCGATGGTCAACCGCGTCTCGGCCCAGGCTTTGATCGGCGTGGGGGCCATATCGCTGGTGCTGGCCGTGCTCGGCGTGCTCGGCGCGCATGCGGTGGTCGCCTTCCTGGGAGCGGCGGAGGATGTACTGCCGCTGGCCACGGAATATCTGCGCGTGTCGTTCGTTGGCCTGCCGTTTCTGTTTGCCTATGTGATCTTCCAGTCGCTCATGCGCGGGGTGGGCGATGCGCGTACGCCGTTGCTGATCGTCACCGGCACGGTGGCGCTGAACTTCGTGCTCGACCCGTTGTTCATTCTGGGCTGGGGGCCGGTGCCCGGCATGGGCGTAAGCGGGGCGGCGCTGGCCACGGTCATCACCCAGGGGCTGGCCGCGGTCGTGGGCCTGGCCATGCTGTTTTCCGGGCGCTATGGCATTCGACTGCAGCGTAGCCATCTGGTGCCGGATTTCGCCCTGATCTGGCGTTTGCTCAAGCTCGGGCTGCCCGCGGCGGTGGAGCAGTCCACCCGCGCGCTCGGGCTCATGCTCATGACGATACTGGTGGCCGGCTTCGGCACCATCACGCTGGCGGCCTACGGGATCGGCACGCGCATGCTCAGCTTCGTGATCATTCCGGCCCTGGGGCTGTCGCAGGCCAGCTCCGCGCTGATCGGCCAGAATATCGGCGCCCAGCGTATCGACCGGGCCGAACACACTGCCTGGCTGAGTGCCGCGATCGGCTTCGTGCTGCTGTCGCTGGTGGGCGTTGTTACCTTCGTTTTCGCGCGGCCCATCGTGACCCTGTTCGTGCCCGACGCGCCCGCGGTCATCGAAACGGGCAGCCTCTTCGTGCGGATCACCGCGCTGGCCTATGGGGTGGTGGGGGCCCAGATCGTGCTCACCGGCGCGTTTCGCGGCTCGGGCAATACGCTGGTGGCCATGGCCATCGCGCTGGTTTCGCAATGGATGCTGCAGTTTCCGCTGGCCTGGCTGCTGGCCGAGCGCAGCGGCCTGGGTGCGACCGGTATCTGGATTGCCTACCCGATCCAGAACGTGCTTACCGCGCTGATCGTGGTGATCTGGTTTGCGCGCGGCAGCTGGAAGCATCGCAACGTCATCGAAGAACCCGCGCCGGCAAGCGAAGTGTCGCGTTACCGGCCGGGCAGTGTCACCAATACCACCCTGCGCTAGCTGCCTGTGGGCATGGCAAAGCCGGCGACAGCGCGTAGGCTATGCAGCCAGCCCGCTTTTTCGCGATTCGACGAGACCCGTTCATGAGCCATGCCCTGTCGACCCATTCCAGATCCCATCTGCTGGCACTGCTCGGCATCGCCGTGTTCTTCATGGCCAGCGGCATCGGGCATTTCATGTTCCCGGACTTCTTTCTGGCCATCGTGCCGGACTACATTCCCATGCCGGCGCTGATGGTGGCCATCAGCGGCCTCGGCGAGCTGTTGGGCGCGATCGGCATTCTCATGCGGCGTACGCGCCGGCTCGCCGGTTTCGGGCTGCTGCTGCTCACGCTGGCGGTTTTCCCGGCCAATATCTACATGGCCCAGAACCCGGAACAGTTCAGTCAGTTCGCGCCCTGGCTGCTGTACGCGCGGCTGCCCCTGCAGCTCGTCATCCTGATATGGATCGCTTACGCCATGCGCCGCGCGCGCAGCGGCTACGGCGATTTCTATTAACCGGGCATTAAGCCGCACGCCGCGCGATACTCAGCCGCGTGGGTTGCCCTGGTTCGTCGGCTGTAGGCCAGCAGCAACCCGCCCCGGCGCCGTAAAGCGACGCGCGGGGCGCAGTCGAGGCCGGGCGGGGCTCAGTGCGATCGTAGCGCCGTGATCAGCTCATTCTTGGACATGTCGGAACGCCCCTCGATGCCGATCTGCTGCGCCTTTTCATAGAGCTGCTCGCGCGTCCACTCTTCGTATTCCGGATGCTTGCCGCCTTTCTTACCGGCCTTTTTGCGTGAGGTATTCGCGATGCGCGCGGCTTTTTCTTTGCTCATACCCTCGTCGCGCAGCGCTTCGTACTGTTCCGGATCCTTGATGCTGCTGCGCTTTTCGTCTTCGCTCTGGGCCATGACCCTGTCCTGGTATGAATGATGGCCTCGATTCTGGCACGGTCGCAGTCTGTCTCCACACTTCGAACGACTCAGGTGAGCGCACCGGCGCGACGGCCATGCCCGAGCTGATCCACGACTTCGATGCCAATATCGCGGGCCGCGATTACGCGGTGGGCGATATCCACGGCTGCTTCTACATGCTCGATGCACTGCTCGAGCGCTTGGAGTTCGACGTGGCGAAGGATCGTCTGTTTTCGGTCGGTGATCTGATCGATCGGGGCCCGGACAGTGAGCGGGCGGCCGAATTTATCGATGCGCCCTGGTTTCATGCCATTCGCGGCAATCACGAGCAGATGCTGCTCGATGCGGTCGACCATGGCGGGCAGGACCGCGCCCTCTGGCATATGAACGGCGGCGACTGGTTCGAGGCCGTCGAGCCTCTTGCGGCCGACGCGCTGACCGAGCGAGTACGCCAGCTGCCGCTCGCGGCGGCGATCGAGCTGGTCGAAGGCGGGACGGCCGCGCTCGTACATGCCAATGTAATCGACCATAGCTTCGCCCGTACCGGGGCGTTGCTGGGTGCTGCCTCGGCCGAGGCCGAGGCGCTGTCCCTGTTGTTATGGAATCGCGATCGGGCCGATGCGCTCAACGGCAGGGGCTCCGGGCAGGTCGCCGTGGACGGCGTCGACGTGATCTATTTCGGGCATACACCCATGCGCGACGCCATGGCCTGTGCCAACACGCGCTGGCTGGATACCGGCGCCTTCATGGGCGGGCGGCTGTCGATCGCCGAGCTGGGCGTGGCCGGCGAGGTGTGGTCGCTGTCGAGCGACCTCGACACGCTTTATCGCGGCTGGCGTTGGGTCTGAAGCCGGCGTCAATCGACTGATGGATCGTCACCCGGCGCGCTGGCGTCGAACAGGCGGGCGCCGGGGCCGGCCTGAGCGGCGATATCGTCGGGGTTGCGCAACGGGCAGGCCTGCAGCGACAGGCAGCCGCAGCCGATACAGCCGTCGAGCTGATCGCGCAGCTTCGTGAGCTGCGCGATGCGTTCTTCGAGCTGGTTCTTCCAGCCGTCCGACAGCCGCCGCCAGTCCTCGGCCGACGGCGCGCGGCCGTCCGGCAGGGTGGCCAGCGCCTGGCCGATGTCCGCCAGCGGAATGCCCACACGCTGGGCGGCCTTGATAAGTGCCACCACGCGCAGCACGTCGCGGCTATAACGGCGCTGGTTGCCGGCATTTCGGCGGCTTCGGATCAGGCCCTTGGTTTCGTAGAAGTGCAGGGCGGAAACCGCGACGCCGCTGCGGCGCGCGACTTCGCCGACCGATAAAGTCTTGCGAGGCGGTATGGAGGTGTCGAGGTTCATGCGTAATGCGGTGCCTCACCGCGCGCAGGGCCGCGCGTCGAGAAAATTTGCCCGATCCGTTGACCTCAATTTTACTTTAGGTTGCATGCTCTTGCCATTGCTTCGAGTGGACGAGCGATCGTTGGCACTGGCCATGCATGCATCGCGGCATGCATCGTCGATGCCGGTGTCGAACCCAAACACGGAATAGGGCCCATGAAACCAAGTTCATCTGCCGATACGCCACAGCACGGGCCGGCCAGCCAGGCAATCGACCTGGGCGCCTATTTCCAGCGCATCGGCTACCACGGCTTCTGCGCACCCACATTCGAGGTATTGCAGGCGTTGATGCGCCACCACATGGCCTCGATCCCGTTCGAGGCCGTCGACGTGATGCGGGGTCAGGGCGTCGACCTCGACCCGGGCGCGGTCGACCGCAAGATGATTCACGGCCGCCGCGGCGGCTATTGTTTCGAGCATACGAGCCTGTTCCGGCGCGTCTTGCAGGCGCTCGGTTTTGCCTTGGAGCCGCATCTGGCGCGGGTGTGGATTCATGGCGGTAGCGACGCCCCGGCCGCCACCCACGCCTCGCTCAAGGTCGAGGCAGACGGTCGGCTGTGGCTGGTCGACGTCGGCTTTGGCGGCTTCCTGTCGAATCAGCCGTTGGCCTGGCGGCCCAACGAAGCACAGCCAACCGCGTTCGGGACGTTCCGGCTGGTCGAAACCCGCGACGGCTACATGCTCGAAAATCGCTATCAGGACGGCTGGTCGCCGCTTTACGAAATACTGGACTTCGACTGGCAGCCAATCGATTTCGAGATGGCCAACCACTACGTCGCCACCCACCCCCAATCGCTGTTCAAGCGCGAACTCATGATCGCCCGCACCGAAGACAAGGTGCGCTACAGCCTATCCAATAATCGCTTCACCACCCGTTTTGCCCATGGCATGACGCAGGAACGGGTCCTCGACGAGACGGCGCTGGCCGATACGCTTGCCGCAACCTTCGGCCTGCCGGTTGGCGACACCTGGCAGGCGATGATTGCCGCCATCGTCGCCCGGGGCGACGGCGGCGGCTAAGCGCGCAACGCGTGCCGCGAGAAGGCGCGCCGGCGAGGGGCAGGTCCGGCTTCGACTCAGTCGGGCGCGGCAAGCATCTGCATGAGTTCGGCGCATTCGTTGGGCGGCGGCTCGCCGGCAAAGCGACCGGCCAGATAATCCACGGCGGCGGAAGCATGGGTGAGCGTTGCGCTGATGTGCTCGCCCAGCGCATAGCTGAAACGCACGGCGGGCACGCCGGCCGCGCAGTAGGTGGCCGCCAGCGTCTTGGCATCCCGGCGCGGCGTGACCTGGTCGAAAAACGCCTGGTAGTAGAACAGCGGCGCGGCAAAGCCCTGCTGGCCCAGGCGGTTCTCGGCGGTCACCTTCTGCACCGCCGGGACGGCGAGAAAATTGTCCACCGTGGTGTAGTCCTGCATGTCGTCGAAAGCGTAGGAGAGCACCGGATCCTTCACCCAGGCAAGTTCCTGGCCGATGCAGCTCTCGCCGACGTCCGCCAGCATCTCGCGGCCGTCCTCGTTCATGAGTTTTTCGGTGTCGATGGAATCGTAGGCGCGCGACAGACCCACCACGGCCGCGAAATACATGCCGGCAAAAACGCCGCCGTTGACGGCTTCGGCCGAACTGGCCAGATCGGCCGGCGGCCCGCCGGCGGCCACGCCCACGAGCGGAATCGTCGGCGCATAGTCGGCCGCGATTTCGGCCGCCCAGAGGCTGGCGAACGCGCCGCCGGAATAGCCCCACAGCGCGACCGGCGTATCGGTATTCACCCAGTTATCGGGCAGAAAGTTCTGGGTGGCACGAATGGCGTCGAGCACGCCCTGGCCGGAATTACGGCCGGCCAGAAACTGCGATTCCGGGCCTTCGTAGTCGGGGATCACCACCACCCAGCCGCGACGGAGCGCCTTGTCCATGAGCATGTGCTCCACCATCGAGCCGCTGAGCATCGTGTAGGAGGGCGCACAGCGACGCGTGAGCGCGTCGTAGGCGACCTGATACGACAACAGCCTGGGCTGCGGGTCGTCCGGCACCAGAATGGTGGCGATATCGACCTGGGGTTTTCCGTCACCATCGGCGGTCGCATAAGCCACCTGCCAGGCCCTCGCATTGACCCCGAAAAAGTAATACGCCTCGGGCGATACGGGGCGGTAACGCAATATCGTGCCCGGCGCGGCCGCGGCCAGTTCGGCTTCCACGGGCTGGGCATGAAAGGCGTCGTCGTCCGGCTCAGTGAACGGCGCCACGGGCTTGGAAAAACGCGCGGCCGTGTCGGCGATTGATGCCGGCGGCACGGCGAAATCCTGTGCGGGCGGGTGCCAGGCACAGCCGACGCTGAAAACGGTCACGGCGAGCGCGGCCAGCCGCCGCGTGCATCGTCCAAACGAGCGGAAACTGTTCATCAATCGAGTCTGTCCTAAAACATGCCCAAAGTCGGCATCGCACCGGGGAGGCGCATGCTATATCGCGCAACACGATTTTGCTCGGCCACTTGCAGCGCTTGAGCGTGAGCGCTGCTGCGGCGCCCGCGGCTTCGTGGCGCGTATCGAGGCAATCGCGAACAGCAGGGGAATCCCGACAAATTGGCATTAATCGGGTAATATTCCCGAGTCAGGGAAAAGCGCTCTTAAAAACGAAATGAAATTTCGATAATAGGCTGGTGCGAAGGCGCAGGCCCGGCTTTATCCGCTCCCCGAGACCGCTCTACCGGCTTGGCTGTATTGCTCCGGGCGCGGGTAATCGGCGTACGAGCGCGTCGACCGCGCGGTGAGGCGATATCCCGTGCACAACTCAATAGCGATGCGGCTTTTACCCGGTCAGATCCGTTGCTAAAACGCCAGCTGGCGCGTTGTGCCGCGTATCTGCAAGCGGCTTTGATGCCGGTTCGCTTGTCTGTCGTAGGAACGGCGGCAGGGGTCTTGCAAGAAGTTGTATAACGCAATAGTGTCGCTATACGCGGCCGAAGAGCTGCATAACGAAAAACAAAAGAGGTGGGGGATGCGCGATTCAGAGGAGCTTCTACGTCTGATTTACGGCGCGCTGGTGGCTGCCGATATCGATCTGGATGCCATCGATCAAATTCTGGAGTTCTCCTGCGAGCAGATGAGCGACCCGTCGCGGCGCTCGCGCCATGAATGGCAGGTCAATTTCTGGCATGCCGTCGAGCAGGTTTCGGGCGATGCGGATATCGGCATTCACCTGTGCCCGCACCTGCCGCTGTTTCGCAACAGCGCCATCGAGTATCTGTTCTTGAGCTGCCGTACCTTCGGCCAGGCCTGCCGGCTCGCGCTGCGCTACGATCGACTGGTCAGCGACGCGTTCCGCGGCGCTATCGATATCGAAGGCGGCCAGGGCGTGGTCCGTATCACCGGCACCAACGGCAGCGACTCGGTGCTGCGCCATTCCGAAGTCTGCTTCGTCTACGGCGTGATCGACTTCTTCGCCCATATGACCCAGGGCGCGTTCGTGGCCCAGAGCGTGCACCTGTGCTGCGACCCTGGCCCCGCGCGCGACGACTATGCGCGCATTTTTGCCTGTCCCGTGTCGTTCGGCGCCGGCAAGAGCGAGATCCGCTTCGATGCCGCCCTGTTCGATCTGGAAAGCGAGTACCAGAACCCCGACATGCTCAAGATCCATTGCGAGCATGCCGACCGCGAGTTCACCAGCCTCAAGCGTCAGGACATGATCGACCAGCTACGCGCCGCGATCATGCGGCGGCTACCCGGTTCGGAAGGGGTGGATATCGAGCTGGATGATATCGCCCGGGATATCGGCGATCACGGCCGGCATGTGCGCAGCGAACTCGCCGCCGTGGGCACCTCGTTTCGTACGCTCGTGCAGCATGTGCGTTTCAACATGGCCTGCCGGCTGCTTACCCGTTCCAATGCCGGTACCGAGACCATTGCCGACATGCTCGGCTTCTCCGGGGAGCGCTCGTTTCGTCGCGCCTTCAAGTCTCTGAGCGGGGTCACACCGGGTGCATATCGCAAGGCCCAATGCGATCAGTGTCAGCGCAAGGGCGACCCCTGGCAGGTGCTCTCACGCATGATGTCCATCGACAGCTGAGCGGCCGTCCGGCGCGTCGCGGCGGTATCGGTCGCGGCTGCCGGCGAGCACGATCGCCGGGCTGATTGTCCGTCTGCCAGACCTCACCCCAGCGCATACCCGCGGCCGCAATCGTTGCGTGGGTGGCGCGTAATTCGATATGAGCCGCTGCCAGCGCTGCGTCTGTCAGCGCGATCGGCAGCGGTATGCGTGTGCGTTGCCAAGGGTCGATGTGCGTTCGGAGCAACGCCAGCGAAACAACGTTTTGATGCCCTCGGCGGCGCCCTCGCCAGTCATCAAATAGCGCGCGTTTCGCCTGCGAATACGTCGATCTCGCACCGCAGCAAACGCGAATTCCGGGAAAAAAATCTTGCCTCCGGTGCGGCAAAAACCACATACGAAACAGCGTTATGTCGACAGGGGGACTCTACTGACAGTTGGGTCTGTCAGTCGCGTCCTTGTACGCCGCGTGGCCTGTCGGTTCCTGTAAAGGCCAGCCCGGAACGCCTCCGGGACAGGACAACGAAAACGGGGAGATGGCCGCAGGGCCAATAACGCTTATGACCAAAAAACGAGGGGATTTCACGGTGCCCGGCAACCGCTCGGGTGCGGTGTGTGTGGCTCGCGCGATGTTTATCGGCCTGTGCGTGGCCGGCGCGCTCACGGCCTGTTCGTCCGGCGACGGCGGCGATAGCGGCCAGGGCGGCGACGGCCCCAACCCCGGCGATATCGTCGGCGGCGGTGCCGATTCCAGCCTGGCGTTCAGCTACCCGCTCAACGGCCAGGACGATGTCTACGTCAAATCGCAGATCGCGGTGGCCTTTCGCGGCGATGTCGGCAGCGACCCGGGCCTTACGCTCGTGCGCGACGGCGAAACCGTACCCACCACGGTCGAGCGCGACAGCAATCAGCCCAACATCTTTCGCCTGCGAGTGGCGGCCGAAAACACCGGCGTCGAACGCGCGGCTCTCGCGCCCAACGCGGACTACAGCGTTGTCAACGCCGCCGGCAACACGCTGTTTTCGTTCAGCACCGCGGGTACGGCCAGCAGCGACAGTTTCACCGTGACCCGTCGCAGCACCATCGGCGATCGGCGTATCCCGCTCACCGAGTTCAACCCCATTCGTGCCGGCTTCAGCCAGGCCGTGGACGCCGGCAGTGCCGACCTGTGTCTGGCCGGCGAAACCCTGGGCACGGACTGCACCGTCTCGGTCACCGGCCCCAATGGCCCGGTCGCCGGCCGCTTGACCGTGCAAGGCACGAGCATGACGTTCGATCCCAGCAGCGACATGGGCGACGGCACCCCCAACACCCGAAATGCCAGCGACTACGACAGCAGCGACCTTGTCGCCGGGCAGCGCTATACCGTCGCCTTCGACGGCCTGCGCTCGGTCACCGGCGCCGAGCTTAACGACAGCTTCCGGGTCACCCCGGTGGCTATCAGTGCCGGCAGCAGCGTCGATACCGTACAAACGCTCACCATCACCGGCGGCGATGGCGACAACGCCCTCAACGGTGAAGCGCGCAACGTGGCCCGCATCGCCTCGCAGCTCATTGGCGAAAACGTGCTTAACGCCCGCAATAACGCCAACCGCGGCGGCCTGCTCACGCGCCTGGCCGGCACCACCTCCGGCGGGCGCTACAACAACCTCTTTCCGGCGCTACTGCCGGCCGGCCAGCAGTTCGAGCTCGACGGCATCGACCTGCGCCTGGGCGGCGCGATCGACACACCCGTCACCAGCGGCCCCATTCAGGCTCGCCTGATCAACGACGGCGATATTTATCTCGCCGGCAACGCGCCGCTGGCCGGTATCGACGGGCCCACGCTCGTGCTGCTGCGCCTGGATCTGGGCATCAGCACCGAAGTTGATTCGGGCGATGCCATCGACTCGCTCTCCAACGGCGTCTTCAACCAGACGGTGATGAACGTCGTCGCCGCCGGCCAGGCCATCCCGCAAGACAACGGCGATATCAAGCTCACCGCGCTGGGCAGCTTCCCGGTCGCCGTCAACCGCGATGGTAGTGCCACCGCCGATTTCGAGCTGGAACTGACCCTGCCCAACCCCGGCGCAGGCACGCGGGTGACCGTCGCCAACGACGCCACGCCGCCGCGTATTACGGCGCAGTACCCGAGTGCGTGTAGCTATACGTTCAACATCGTCGACGATGCCGGCAATCTGCCCTTCGAAAGCGGCGCGATCGTGGGCGGCGTCAACGGAACGACCACGCTCTCGGCTACCGAAGCCGATTGTATTGCCGCCCTGAACGAGCGTCGCGTGCTCGCCACCGGCGAAGGGGCTGGCGGCGACCCTGATTCCACATACAACTTCACCAACCCCTGGGCCGACAGTTTCCCGCTTAACGGCGAAGCGTCCATCCTTTTTTCGGAACCGGTCGATCCGGTCAGCCTGGCCGGCAATATCTCGCTGGCGGCCGACGACGGCACGGGTATGACGGTGCCCGTGAATCTGCGCGCCGAAGGGGCCAGTGTGGTGGTCGCGCCGAAACAGCCGCTCCAGGCCGATACCAATTACACGCTCACGGTTGACGGCGGCATAACCGACCTGGCCGGCAACCCGTTGGCGGGCAATTTCCCCGATAGCACGATCGTCAGCCGGGTCACCTTCACGACCGAGCCCATGGTGGTTCCAACCGACGCGTCCGGCCAACCGACCGACGTGGACGACAACACCAGCGAAGCGGTATTCCAGACCGCGCCCTTCATTACCGCGCTCACCCCCGGCCAGGCCTGTCCGCTGCTGGCTGAAAGCGGCGACTATCTGGATGGCGGTGATACCGCCGGCCGCTGTGTTGGCGATAACCCATCCGCGGAGGATACGACGATACCTGCCCTCGGCTTTGTCACTGAGGACGTGACCCGCAAGGCGAGCCCCGCCCGTGTCTACTCGGTGGCGTCGCAACCGGCGAATGCGCCCGTCCAGGCCTATTTCTCCAAGCCGGTACGCACGGCCTCTATCGCGTTGGCCGATGGTTGTCTCGTACGCGGGTCGGGGAATACGACCGACAACGCCACCGTCGCAATCCAGCGCATGGACGACAGCGGTCAGTGCTTAGGCGTTGTCGACGGCACGCTGTCCACCTTGGGCGGGGCAGGTGCGGCACTAACCGAAGGCTTTACCTTCGAGCCGGCAGAACCGTTCAAACTTGGCCAGCGCTACTGGATCGTGATTTGTGGTCGTGCCAACGGTGACGACAATAGCGTCGCCGCAGGCAACAGTTGCAGCACGGGCCAGACGATCATCGGTCAAAGCGGCTTAGCGCTCAACACCGATCCATTAAGGGGTACGGGCACAGCTCCGGACGGCTCAAGCAGCGCCACAGGTGGCCGTACGCCCGACTGTACCGCAAACGTTGCAGGTGTGATCTCCTGTTATCTAACCAATGAGGAACAAGGCGGCCCAGATATCCTGATGCCGTTCACCGGCAGTAAGCCAAGTACGGATTACGCCACGATTCTCCGTGCATTGCCCAAGACCGATACCAACGGTAACGGCTTTTTCGACAATACCCCTTATTCAGAGGCCCAACTCGGCGGCGATCCCAGCAGTCGACTAATCGGCGGGTTCAATACCGGTAATGACCGCACGTCGCAGCCTGGTCCTTTTCTGACAGACTTTAACGACGCGCTCGGCCGCGAGCGCGTCCAGCAGGCCAACGTGGTCTACTCACGGACTCTTAACTCTGCTGCCCCGATATATTTTGGGGGACCACTAGCACCCGCCGAGGCTGGCTTCCTCGGCGGAGATCGGCCGATCGCATTGCGGCCGGCCGTTACTGGCTCGGAATGCGAGGTGTCCGCGGTTCGGTTAAGTAACGGAACACCCGTTGTAGGCACGAATGCACCGACCCGTTGTATACCGGTCGATCTGCCGTCTGGCGGGTTGACTACCGTCACTTCGCTACCTGCGACTTACAGCGCGCCCACTGGCCGTCTACTTCTGCGTTTCCCGAATCGTGTGGTCAATGGCGAAGCGACCGACCAGCCCCAGCGCGGGTACATCGTGCCGGAATGCAGCGGCACCTTCCCTGCGTCGGGCGAACTGCCCGCTATCGACTATAACTATGCGCCCTGTTTCGTCGCGGCGCTGCAGCTCACCGTCAATGGGCCGGACACCGGTGTGGTTGCCGGACAGGGGCTGGAGCTTGTGCAGCAGGACCTTGATGTACCGGTCTTCGGCCCGGTGGCCTTCGAGCAGAACGGCCGTCTCGTGATCTCTACGCGTAACACGCAAGAGTTCTCGATCGCCGTAAGTCTCCTAGGAGCTTTCGGCGGAGATATTCCGCTGTCTGCGCCCACGCCCCCCGGCTATCAAACGTTACAGCTTGTGGGGCCGGCACTGCATGGCGGGTTGTCGTTCGACCCGTCCGAATGATCTGACGCCTCCAATCTCGTCGCAGCCGGCGCTTAAAGCGCCGTGGCTGCGCCGCGAAGGCCGGCCATCGAAACAGCAGGTATTTATTCACTCTAACTGAACATGCCGATGCCCGAAGTCGGCGTGGTCTCGGCAAAAGCGGTTTGTCGAAGTGATCGACGCATGCAGCGTTTATCACAGAAGGCGCCGCAAATGCCGGGATTAATAAAACGTTGCATAACGCAACAAACGCGAAAACTCCAAGGGAGGAGTCATCATGAAAAATGTCATCAAGAAATCGGTTATCGGTAGTGCGGTCGTACTCAGCAGCATCGGTGTGGCTCAAGCGGCCACGGTCACGCCGGGCGTTGGGACCTATACCTTCTCCGGCTCGACTACGCTAAGCGGGCTCGGCCTGAATCTGAGCTGCACTCTGACACTCGTTGGAGATGTTCAGAAGGATGGTAACGGCGGCGTTGTCGTTACAGTCACGGACGGCGACGCGACCGGTTCGTTGTTTAGTGGCTGCGGTCTGGTCGGCTTGGAATTCCCGTGGACCGCGAACGTATCTGCGGCCCAGATTCCCGCGGATCCAACCGAGCCCGTGCCGGTCATGTTCGAAAACGTGGTTGTAACGGCCGGGGGAACCGACTGTACGTCATCGCCCGCCACCGTACCGGCCATGTACTCGAACGGTGATCCGATCAGCGATCCTTCCTCATTCACTTTCAACGCCAATATCGGTAGTTGCGGCGTTGTGGGTTCGGTCAGCGCCCAGACCGACGTCAACGTCACGCAGTAACCTAGCCTCCGCGAGTTAGCTTAGAAAAAGGGGTCGGCCTTGCGTCGTTCGATATGGGCGTACCGCGGCCTGACCGAATTACAGGCGACGATAAAGCCCGGCCCGCGCGACGCGCGGGTCGGGTCTTCTGCCAGCGCGGAATTGATCGTGCGACCGCGCTTGATTCCATCGCTTTTGTTGTTTGATTAAATCCCGTCAACGGTTTCCAGTTATAGCGCTGGGAAGGGGGTGATGTGGACTCCAAATCCTTCCGGCTTATACAGGCTGAATCATGTCGATCGAAGCCGGTTTAGCCGCAATACGTTAATCACTTCGTTTTATTCGAAAAGGGGGAATAATGAAAAACGGATTCAAGACCATTTTAGCGTGCGCAGGTATTGCCGCCGGTAGTTTGGGTGCGGCGTCGGCAGCAACGGTGACGCCGGGCGTGGGTACGTACACGTTCTCGGGGCCGTCGACGCTGAGTGGGCTCGGTAATAACTTTAGCTGTACGCTTACCCTCGTCGGCGACGTTCAGAAGGATGGTAACGGCGGTGTTGTTGTCACCGTAACCGACGGCTCCGCAAGCGGCAGCTTTTTCAGCTTCTGCAATATCATTGGCTTCGAGTTCCCGTGGACGGCTAACGTGTCGGCTGCTCAGATCCCGGCCGATCCAACACAGCCAGTGGCCATCATGTTCGATAACGTAGAGGTAAGCGTGGTGGGCATGAGCTGTACCAACGGTCAGCCGGTCAGTATCCCCGCCATGTACTCGAATGGTGATCCGATCAGCGATCCCTCCTCGTTCACGTTCAACGCCAATATCGGTAGTTGCGGTGTGGTGGGTTCGGTTAGCGCCCAGACCGACGTCAACGTCACGCAGTAAGTCCCAGACTTGGCGTCGTGAATAAGGTCCAGCCTCGCGGTGCATGAACGTTGCGCCACAGGCCAGGGCCGGCCCAAGCCCGGCACGTGCGATGCGCGTGTCGGGTTTTTTTGTGTTGGTATACCCGCTGTCTGCGCGAGATCGATGCGGCCGCCTCGGTTGGGCCTGAACGAGGCGAAAGACTCTCGCGCGCCTAACGCAGGTGCAGTCATCGATCGCAGACGCGCCCGGCGTGAATGCCGATCAAATGCTTACGTCACGTTTCGATTAGGCGAGATGCTAAGCATCCGGTTTGAGACGCGGATCACCCCTGATGTCCGCTGCCGACCATCTGGTTCATTTGCGCTTATTCGCGTCCATTCGCGGACCAGTTTCTTGCCCTAATGCGGCCGGCGAAGTTTCCTACACAATCAAGAATTGGGCTATTCGAAAGGCGGCATTCGTGCCGCGATCAAGCGCGCAGGCCCAGCGTGTTCTGCACCGGTCTGATGTTGGCTTGCGGGCCATCGGCGAACCTGCCGCTGCTTGCGCGCTGCAACATGCCTGGCGCGCGACTTTGAATTTTTATCGGTCGTTCGGTGTTTATGCGTGCGCGGTGCCGCATTGCACAACGTGGTTTTGTTGCGCCGGTGTGGTTTTGTTGGCGTAAAAAGCCGGCGGAATATCTGGTAAATAAAAATACAAAACAATGGTTTGCGATTAGGGGACGCTACTGACATCCGCCTGTGTCAGTCGCGTCCTTGTAAGGGCGTGTCGCCGCCGTTTTTATGAATCCTGTCTAACGCGTTCTGCAATCACGAGGGGAGGCCACAGGGCCAGCGACGCGATCGGCGAATCGACGAGGGGGCTACCGACCCAGCCATGTCCTGCATGCGACGGCGCGTGCTTGCGACGGGCCGGCCCGCCCATCGGCGGCATTCCGATCACATCCGTACCGACGCACATGCCAAGGCATGTGAACGGCGCAGCCTGCCTTCGACCGGCACAACGCATTACAAGCGGACGATAAAAAGGGGGAGACCTATGACCACGACGACTTCATTCACCTACCGGGCTGCGGCCGGCGCGATGGCCGCCTGCGTGGGGCTGGCGCTCTCGGCGCCGGTGTATGCCCAGGGCGGCGGTGGCGCCATGCGCGACATGCAGCTGCAGGAAGATACCAACACGCTGTTTGGCGACGCGCTCGACTTCATCAAGAACAACAGTTACATCCGCCTGGGCGTCGGCCATCTGGCCTACAAGGGCGATTCCAGCAATCTGAAGGTGGAAGACGCCCGCGGCCTGGCCGCACAGGCGTTTGGCCCCGGTACGTCGACGCTCGAGAATACGGGCTCAAGCCTGGGCGACAAGACCTTCCCGGCCGGCACCATCGGCCTGTACATGCCCTGGACGGGCCGGCATCTGGCCGCCGAAGTGACCATTTCGGCGCCGATCAAGCTGGACTTTCAGGTCACGGGTCGTGCGGCGTCCGAGTCGCTGGTGCCCACCGTGCTGGACGACGGCACCGGCAATGCCATTGCCACCGGCGTACCGCCGCTGGGCGAAAACATCGGCACGCTCAAGACCTTCCCGCCGAATATCTCGTTCGTCTATCGGCCGTGGGTGGATACCGCGGTGCGCCCGTTCGTGGGCGTGGGCGCGATGTATCTCTACACCTTCGATACCGATATTTCCAACCAGTTTCTCAACTCGCAGAACGAGCCCCAGCTCTACCTGAGCAAGCCGCTGGCCTGTACCGCCAAGGCGGGGGTGGATGTCGATATCACCGATCAGCTGTTCTTCAGCCTGTCGGCCGAGTACATCGGCTGTGCCGAGGTCAAGGCCGAGCTGAACAACATCAACGTGCGCGCGCCGAACCTTTCCGACCAGTTCGGGCCCATCGATATCGGCACGATTTCGAGCACAAACGATTTCGAAGCGATTCTGTACCAGGCGTCTTTCGGCATTCAGTTCTAGCCGGACGTTCGGGACCGCGATTCGGTTTGGGCCGGCGCCGATCTCCCCGTGAAGTGAATTCAGTCTCCTCTGCCACTTCATTGCACAGGCGTTGGCCCATCTTTTATTCGGATGGGTTCGCAGGACGAACCCCCATGAAAAAGGGCACGACATGAACATCAAGACCGCACGTCAAATCGCCACGGGCACAGCCGCAGCAGCGCTGGCGGCCGTGCTGCTATCCGGCTGTGGGCTGATCTACAAGCCGGTGGGGCATACGCTCAATCATTATTCGCTGGACGAGGCCGTGCCCTATGCACTGTCCAGCGGCGACCTCGACAAGACCACCTGCGGTACCGGGCTGGCGCTCTCCCAGCTGATGGGCTCGTTTTCGCGGGTGATTTCGCGGCCGTCGCGTACGCTGCTGTCCACCAATCTGCTGGCCGCGATGTGTTCGGAAGCCCAGGCTCAGGATGCCCACCTGCTGGTGCTGCGCGCCCTGCACAACGGCGAGACCGACACCGCCCGCGATGACCGGATCATCGCCCAACGCTGGGAGCGCATCACCGCGCTGCGCCGTTACCAGGTCTATCGCGATACCGTGGATGCCTACGGCGATTTCGGCGGCCAGAGCTGCCCCGATCTGAGCAACGAAATGGGTACCGACCTCGACGAACTGCAGTTCATGACGGGCGTGCTCACCTCGGTGCAGGGGTTGTTGAGCGATATCCGGGCCAATTCGTCGGTGGGGATTCCACAGAACGTCGCGGCCGAGGCGGGACGTGCAGTCTCCTGCCTGGACAACCGCAAGTGGTGGGGCCTGCCCGATGCGCTTGAGGCTGTGGTCTGGCTGTCGGTCCCGGGCAACCAGCCCGACGGCGCCGACCCCTGGGGCCAGCTCGAACGCTCGGTGGCCATCGGCCGCGAACAGGGCATGGCGCTGCCCGCCATGCTGTACGCCATCGCGGCCTACGGCCAATCCGATACCGCCCGCGAAAAACAGGCCATCAAGGCCGTGGCCGAAATCTACAACCAGAACGACACCGCCGGGCGTTTCCAGATTCTCAACGAGGTCGCCTACAGCCAGGCGCAGTATCTCAGCGATCGTATCTGGATGGAGGCCGAAGGCCATCGCACGCCGTTGATCGCCCTGGGCAGCTTCCCGGGTGACTCGAGCGGGGCCAGCGACGACGACTTTGATGCCGGCAGCTTTCTGGAATAGCGCGGGCTGAGTTCGGGCACGGCTATGGGCACGAAGCCGGTAAACGACAGCTTCGGCGTGAAAACGCCGGGCTGTCGGGCACCCGGCGGGCAGCGAGCCGCCCGTCGCGCGGCGTGCCGGCGTTGTGGTGCGCCAGACATCAAGGCGGTGCCGCTTGATGAAGACCGCACGACGGCGTGGGTATGTTCGAGCTGTGGCTGCCAGACGATCGTCGCCGAACGCCAAGCCACGTCGACGTTCACGCAATCCCGGCCGAAAACCCTCGATTAGAACGAACCGGAGTCCTGTCATGACCCAGCTGAAGTTGTTTCTCGCGCGCCGCGGCTTGCTCGCCGCGTTGTTGATCGTGGCCTTGTTTGCCGCCACCACGGCATCGGCCCAGACCGAGCGCCGGACATTCTGTATCTACGACCCCATCGGGGCCAACGGGTTTATCTTTCAGGCGCTGCAGGATTACGTGCTGCAGGCCAATGCCTGGGGCTACAAGCTCGATACCCGGGCCTACACCGACGAAGCCGTTGCCGCCAACGATCTGAAGGCAGGCCAGTGCGATATCGCAGCGCTTACCGGCGTGCGCACCATTCGGTTCGTGAAGTTCGCCGGCAGCCTCGACATGGCCGGTGGGCTGCAAACCTACGATCAGGAACGCACCGCCATCCGGGTGATGTCCAGCCCCAAGGCCGCCAGTTACATGAAAGAAGGTGGTTACGAAGTGCTGGGCGTGGTGCCGTTGGGCAAGGCCTTCCTGTTTTCCCGTAATGCGGGCTGGCTGGACAGCATCGACAACATCGCCGGCAAGAAGGTCGCGGTGCTGTCCTACGACAAGCAGGCATCGACGCTGGCCAACGTGGCCGGCGCTTCGCCGGTGGGCGCGTCCATCGCCTCCTTCGGGCCGATGTTCAACAACGGCAGCGTGGACCTGGCCTATGCCCCGGCCTTTGCCTACAACGCGCTGGAACTCTACAAGGGCCTGGGCGAGAACGGCGGCATTGCCGACTTCGTGCTCGGCATGCTCTCGGGCCAGCTGGTGGCCCGCGATGATCGCTTCAGCGACGAGTTCGCACAGAAATCACGCAGCTGGGTGTTCGAGAACATGTTCGATTCCACCCTGCGCCAGGTCACCGGCGCCGAAGCCGAGATTCCGGAGCGGTTCTGGGTGCGCATCAACGGCGAGCGCACCACCAACTACCGCAACATGTTCCGCGAAGTGCGCCAGAAACTGTGGGAGCAGAATTGGTACAGCCATCGCATGCAGACGCTGCTCAAGAAGGTACGCTGCAACAGCGACGGCGGCCTGGCCGAATGCAGCCTGGATACCGAAGGCGGGCCGGTGAACTAGGGCTGGATAGGATAAGAGCATGTCAGCAATCACGCAGGTTCTGGGCAAATGGGCAGCGGCCGCGGTGCTGGCCTGGACCGCACTGACCGCCGCGGCCGCGGACGATGTGGTCACACGCTCGATCTGTGTCTACGACCCGGTCGGCGCCAGCGGGCCGGTGATGGAGCAATTCAAGGACTACGTCATCTTCGCCCGCGAACACGGCGTGGCGCTGGATCTACGCGCCTACACCAGCGAGGACGTCGTCGCCGCCGACTTCAAGACCGGGCGCTGCGACGCCGCCGGGCTGACCGGCATCCGCATGCAGCAGTTCGTGCCCTTCGCGGGCAGCCTGGATATGGTCGGCGGCCTGCAGACCTACGACCAACTGCATACCGCGATCCGCGTGATGGCCAGCGCCAAGGCCGCGCCACTCATGCGCACGGACAACTACGAAATCGCCGGTGTGGTGCCGGGCGGCAAGGTGTATCTGTTCTCCCGCGAGAAGCGCTTTCTCGACAGCCTGCAGGCCGCCGCCGGCAAGAAAGTTGCGGTGATTGGCTACGACAAACAGGCACGGGTGGTCGCCAACGTGGCCGGGGCCTCGCCGGTGTCGGCAACCATCGCCAGCTTCGGGCCGCTGTTCAACAACCACAGCGTGGATATGGCCTATGCCCCGGCCATCGCCTACAAGCCGCTGGAGCTCTACAAGGGCCTGGGCGAGAACGGCGGCGTGGCCGATTTCGTACTCGGCATGCTGTCGCTGCAGATGGTGGTGCATCGGGATCGGTTTCCGGCCGATTTTGCCCCCGCCTCGCGTCGCTGGGCGGTGGATAACGCCTGGGATCGCGTGATCGCGCGGATCCGTCAGTCCGACGAAGAGATTCCCGATCGCTATTGGGTGCGTATCGATGGCGAGCGCGAAACCAAGTACCGCAGCATGCTCGGCGAAATCCGCCAGCGGCTATGGGATGAAGGCTGGTACGACCATCGCATGCAGAAGCTGCTCAAGAAGGTGCGCTGTTCCACCGACCCCGGCGTGGCCGAATGCAGCCAGGACAGTGAAGGCGGGGCCGTGCGCTAGCGGGTACGGGCGGCCTGCGCCTCAGCGTTCGCGCGTACGAAGTGCATCGCGGGCTTCGAAAAGCCCGTGCAGCGTGATCTGGCGGACCGCATCCCGGCTGGCGCGGATATGGCGTTCGAGCGCCTTCTGGGCGGCTGCGGCGTGGCCCTCGGCCAGCCGGTTCAGGATCTCGGCATGTTCTTCGTAGGTGGCCTCCACGCGGGCGGGCTGAACGAAATCCAGCCTGCGCACGATACGAATGCGTTCGGTGACGTCGCGATGGATACGCGCCATTTCGCGATTACCCGCGGCAGCAAGCAGGCCGGCATGAAACTGTTCGTCGAGCTGCCAGAGGGTGGTGCTGTCGGTTTCCCGTTCGCTGCGCTCGATCTGCCAGATGGCAATCAGCTCGGCCAGCTCGGGTGGGCGGTGGTCGAGCGCACACAGGCGCGCGACGGCCGCGCATTCGAGCGTAATCCGCACGTCGTAGAGTTCGTCGAAGACGTCGAAGTCCAGCGGCCGGACGTACCAGCCGCTGTGTTCTCTTACGTCGACATAACCGTCGCGCTGCAGGCGAAACAGGGCTTCACGAACGGGCGTACGGCTTGCCCCGGTGCGTGCGGCGATCTCGTTTTCCGATAGCGCATCGCCGGGCATGAGTTCGAAATCGAACAGCTCGGCCTTGATCCGGGCATAGATCCGGTCGGCCAGGTTTGAACGCCGGGCCGGCCCGCCAGGCCGGCCCACATGCGGGGCGGCCATGCTCAATCGCCGGCCGGCTCGATCACGAGCAGTACGTCGCCGGCCGAAATCAGCGTGCCCTCCTTGCAACGCAGGGCCTTCACGTTGCCCGCACAGGGGGCATCCACCGCGAACTCCATTTTCATCGCCTCGACAATCACCAGCGGATCGCCGGCTTCAACGCTTGCGCCTTCGTCGACGTGCAGCTTCCAGACGTTGCCGGACACATCGGCGGTCACGGCCTCGCCATCGATGTCTTCACCCGCGGGTGCCGCGGCCGGGCCCGCCTTGGCTTCGGGCTCGGCGTCGGCCTCGGCCTGCCAGTGTTCGACCTCTTTGGCGAAGGCCTCGCTCTGACACTCGCGAAAGGCGGCGATATCTTCGGCGTTGGCGTCGAGAAAGCGCTGGTATTCGGCGAAATCGAAGACTTCTTCAGTGATTTCGGCATGCAGCCGGCCGGCCCGGAATTCCGCCCGCATATCGGTGAGGGTGTCTTCGTCTACAGGGTAGTAGCGCACCTGATCGAAAAAGCGCAGCAGCCAGGGTTCGCCGGGTTCGAACTGGGCGTTGTGACCGAACTTGTTCCAGATGGGCAGGGTGCGCCCGACCAGCTGATAGCCGCCCGGCGAGTCCATGCCGTAGATGCACATATACACGCCGCCGATGCCCACCGTGCCCTCGGCGGTATAGGTGCGTGCCGGGTTGTATTTGGATGTGACCAGCCGATGGCGCGGGTCCACCGGCACGGCACAGGGCGCGCCGAGATAGACATCACCCAGACCGAGCACCATATAGCTGGCCGCGAGGATGGTTTCCTGTACCTGTTCGCGCGTCTCGAGGCCATTGATGCGCTGGATGAAGTCGACATTGTTGGGCAGCCAGGGCGCGGTATCGCGCACCGACTGGCGATAACGCGAAACCGCGTCCAGCGTGGCGCTGTCTTCGAACGCCAGCGGCAGATGCAGTACGCGGGTGTTTAGCTTGAGTTCGTCCACCTCGGGCAGATCGGCCTCGATGGCCAGCAGCGCATCGATGAGCTCGCGCTGGTGAATACGCTGGCCGTCGTAGTTGACCTGCAGCGAACGCACCCCGGGCGAGAGTTCCAGAATGCCGTCGATCGGGTTTGCCTCCAGTGCCTGCATGAGCAGGTAAACGCGTAGCCGAAAACGCAGGTCCAGAACGTTGGGGCCGTATTCGATGAGGATGTAGCGATCGCCGGCCTGGCGGTAGGCCACCGCCGGCCGGCTGCCCTCGGCGGCGCGCTCGGCGAGCACGCAGGGCGAGACGGTATCGGCCGGCGCGGGCAGGGGTAGGGCGTCGCGCGCTGCGGGTACGGCCAGCTCGTCGCAGGCGGCGTCCTGTTCGCGTTGCAGGGCTGCGGCCTCGTCGAAGCCCAGCTGCACGAAACGAATGGTGTCACCGGGGGCGACCTGGCCGACCTTCCACAGTTCGGCCGCGGCGATGGTCACCGGGCAGACGAAGCCGCCCAGGCTCGGGCCGTCGCGGGTGAGGATCACGGGCATATCGCCGGTGAAGTTGATGCTGCCCACCGCGTATTCGGTGTCATGGATATTGGAGGGGTGCAGCCCGGCTTCGCCGCCGTCCTCGCGGGCAAAGCTGGGCTTGGGGCCGTTCAGGCGAACGCCCAGACGGTTCGAGTTGTAGTGCACCTCCCAGTCGGTGGCAAAGAACTGGGTGATCGACTCGTCGGTAAAGAAATCGGGCGCGCCGTGCGGGCCGTAGAGCACGCCGATTTCCCAGTGGTTGGCGTAGTTCGGCACCAGATCCCGGGGGGCAGCCTGCGGTTCGCGAATGGGTGCCGGCGTGGGCGCATTGGGTTTCGCGGCATCGCAGATGGCCAGCATATCGGTGGCCCGCAGCGGCCGGCCGGCATGGCCGCCGAACTGGCCGAGCGCGAAGGTGGATTTGCTGCCCAGATAATCGGGCACGTCGAAGCCGCCGCGTACGGCCAGATAGGTGCGACAGCCGGACTCGGCCTTGCCGACCACGAGCGTCTGGCCGCGCTTGACCGAAATCGGCGCCCAGAAATCGACCGGGGCATCGTCGAGCGTGGCCGCGGTTTTCGCGCCGGTGAGCGCGATGGTGGCATCGCTATGAAAACGAATGGTCGGCCCGAGGATGGTGCATTCCATGCCTGCGGCCGAGGCATGGTTGCCGACGATGGCGTTGCCCAGCCGGAAGGCGTAGTCGTCCATCGGCCCGGAGGGCGGCACGCCGATATGCCAGTAGCCGGTGCGCCCGGGGTAGTCCTGAATGCTGGTATAGGTGCCGGGTTTGACGATTTCCAGAAACGGCGGGGCATAGTCGAAATCCGCCAGGAACGCGGTCGAGACTTCACCGGCGGCGAAGCGTTCGTTGGCCACAATCTGGCGCAGGTAGTCGAGGTTGGTCGCAATGCCGGACAGGCGCGTGGCATCCAGGGCGTTGGCCAGGCGGGCCAGCGCGTCGTCGCGGGTATCGCCGTGCACGATGAGCTTGGCGATCATCGGGTCGAAATGGGCGGACACCTCGGTGCCGGCGGCCACCCAGGTATCCACCCGGGCCTGCTCGGCGAACATGACTTCGGTCAATGTGCCGGGCGAGGGCGCGAAGTCGCGTGCCGGCTGCTCGGCATAAATGCGTACCTCGAAGGCCGCGCCCTTGGGGTTGGCTTCGAACGCAGCCAGGTCGGGCGGCGTGCCGGCCGCGGTCTGCACCATCCATTCGACCAGGTCGATACCGGTCACGGCTTCGGTAATCGGATGCTCGACCTGCAGGCGGGTGTTCACCTCCAGAAAATAGAATTCGTCGCGGGCGCCGTCGTAGATGAATTCCACGGTGCCGGCCGAGCGGTAGTTCACCGACTCGCCCAGGCTGACGGCGGCCGCCATCATCGCTTCGCGCGTGGCTGGCGGCAGATGCGGGGCCGGTGTTTCTTCCACGACTTTCTGGTTGCGCCGTTGCAGCGAGCAGTCGCGCTCGCCCAGGGCGGCCACGGTGCCGGCGCCGTCGCCAAAGATCTGGATCTCGACATGGCGGGCCGACTCGATGAAGCGTTCCAGAAACACGCCGCTATCGGAAAAATAGTTCTGGCCCAGGCGGGCCACCTTTTCGAAGGCGGCTTCCAGCTCGGCTTCGTCGTTGCAGCGCGACAGGCCGATACCCCCGCCGCCAGCGGTGGACTTGAGCATGACCGGGTAGCCCAGATCCGTGGCCGCGGATTTCGCGGCCCCCAGGCTGTCGAGCAGGCCGGTACCCGGGGCCAGCGGTACGCCCGCGTTCTCGGCCAGCTCGCGGGCGGTGTGCTTGAGGCCGAACTGTTCGATCTGTTCGGGCGTGGGCCCGGCAAAGGCGATGCCGGCGTCTTCGCAGGCTCGGGCGAAGTCGGCGTTTTCGGATAGAAAACCGTAGCCCGGCACGATGGCCTGGGCACCGCTTTCGCGGGCAGCGGCCAGCACGGCCTCGACGTTGAGATAGCTCTCGGCGGCGCTGTCGCCGCCCAGGGCAATGGCCTGATCGGCGGCGCCCACATGGCCGCTGTCGCGATCCGAGTCGGCATAGACCGCCACGCTTTTCACGCCCATGGCCTTGAGCGTACGCGCGATGCGTACGGCAATCTCGCCGCGGTTGGCGATGAGTACGGTATCCAGTGCTGCCATCAGTCGTTCGCCTTTGCTTGTTGATCTGCGATGTAGGCCCGCCAACCGCCGAAGGCGGTGACATCGCGGGCGGTGTCGGCGGCCCAGCCTTCACAGATGAAGCCTTTCACCTCGCGGCCGTCGGCCAGCATCAAGGTGCCGATGCCCAGCGGTGCCGGAATCAGTGCAACGAACGAGCCAAATGCGCTTGCGGGCACGTCCCACAGCTCCACCTGAATAGCCGCGCCGTCCGCGCCGCGGATCAGCCCCGGCTTGGGCGGGGTGGTGCCGGCCAGGGCCAGCAGGCGGTATTCGGGGGTGGTTTCGGTCTGTTCCACGAAGCGTGCATCGCGTTCGGTCAGCTGCCAGTTCAGCGGCATGCCGCGCAGGTGCGCGCCGACCACCGCGACCCGGATCATGTCGTCGGCCGGGGAGGCGTCGGGCTTGATCGCGACCTGTGCGGCCAGGCGTTTGCCCGTGCCCAGGGGCCAGGGCTGATGGTTTTGCCAGCGGGCGCCGAGCGCGGCGAGGCGGTCGTCGTGCCAGGCCGGGGCAATGAGGGTGATGCCGGCGGGCAGGCCGTCGTCGCGAAAGCCGCCCGGCAGGGCGAGCGCGCAGTAATCCAGCAGGTTGACGAAGTTGGTGTAGGTGCCCAGCCGGCTGTTGAGCGCGACGGGTTCGGCCGCGATCTCGTCCTGGCGGTAGATGCTGGGCGCGGTGGGCACGAGCAGCGCATCCACGGTTTCGATAAGGGCATCCGCCTGGTGCTTGAGCGCAGCCAGGGCGTACTGGGCCCGGAAGGCCTCGACCGCGCTGGCGTTCTTGCCGCCGGTGATGATGTCGGCGACCACCGGGTCGGCCGCATCGGCATGCGATTCAATGAATTCGCCCACGGCGGCATAGCGTTCGGCCACCCACGGCCCTTGATAGAGCAGTGCGGCGGCCTCGTGAAACGGAGTGAAATCGAGTTCGACGATTTCCGCGCCGGCGGCTTGCCAGTGGGCTACGGCGGCCTCGAAGGCGGCCCGCGCGTTGTCGTCGTCGAAGAACTCGGGCTGGCTCGGCACGCCCAGCCGCGGCGTGGCCGCCGAACTCGCCGCAGCCGGGGCGCTATAGGGCACGGCGCGCGAATAGGCGTCTTCTGTATCGAAGCCGGTCAGCACGCCACGGACGACGTCGGCGTCGGTGATATCCAGTGCGAAGATCGACACGCAGTCCAGCGACCGACAGGCCGGCACCACGCCGCGGGTACTGATGGCACCGCAGCTGGCTTTAACGCCCACCAGGTTGTTGAACCCCGCGGGTACGCGCCCGGAACCGGCCGTGTCCGTGCCCAGCGAGAAGGCCACCAGCCCGCGGGCGACCACCGACGCCGAGCCCGAGCTGGAGCCGCCGCTTATATAAGAAGGATCGAAGGTGTTGGGTACGGCCCCATACGGCGAGCGCGTGCCCACCAGCCCGGTCGCGAACTGGTCGAGATTGGTTTTGCCGAGAACGATTGCACCGGCGGCCAGGAGTTTTTCCACCGCGGCGGCCGAGCGTTCGGGGGTATAGGCAAAGGCCGGGCAGGCGGCCGTGGTGGGCAGGCCGGCGACGTCGATATTGTCCTTGACCGCGAACGGTACCCCGTAGAGCGGCAAGGGCGCGCGCTCACCGCCCAGGCTCTGGATACGGGCATCGAGCGCATCGAGCTGGGCATCCAGTTCGGAGGCGCTCACGATATGAATCCATGCCGGGTCGTCGCTGCTCAGCGTCTCGCGCAGGGCATGAAGCGCGCTACGCGGCGTATCGGCGTGGTCGGCGTAAGTGGTCTGCCAGTCGGCCAG
Organism: Salinisphaera sp.; assembly: GCF_002729955.1. GTDB lineage: Bacteria > Pseudomonadota > Gammaproteobacteria > Nevskiales > Salinisphaeraceae > Salinisphaera. Next base: position 44,388 of record NZ_PBYA01000056.1, read on the forward strand.
GGTCGAGATCGTCATAGAAGCTGCATACAGGGATGTATACAACCGCTATGCAACGGCTATGCCAGTGAAGCGACCACCTGAATCGCGGTTATCGAAGCGCTGTTATTGCGGGTTCTGCGCGTCTTTTCAGGGCCTTGCTTGCGGGTGCTTCGTGAAAGGCCGGGCGGTGCTGAGGTGGTCCAATCTGGTGCAGTCGGGTTCGAAATGCCCGTAATCTGTGCGGGCTTGAACGCCGCACGTTTAAAAAAGACCGGATTCCAGACCAGCCGCCATCATGAGCCCTAATTCTTCACACTGGCTTTCGAAGGCCGGGTCGAATTCGCCCTGGCAGACGAGCGGCGCCTGGATGGCTTTCCAGCGCAGGCCGCCGGTAATGCTCTCGATAGCGCGACGTGTGCCGGTGCCGTCATGGCCGGCCCGGATATACACCGCGAAGGGCAGGGCGTCCGTGTGGTCGAGGCAGTGGTAGTAGCTGCGGTCGAAGAAGTCCTTGAGCGCGCCGCTCATGGTGCCAAGGTTTTCCGGCGTGCCCAGGATGACCGCATCGGCAGACAGTACATCCTCGGGCCCGGCTTCCAGTGGCGCGACCCAGCGTGCGCTGACCTGGTCTATATCCGGATTGTTCAGGCCGCGCAGCACCGCGTCGCGCAGCCGGCGGGTGTTGGGCGAGGGCGCGTGCGCGATGACAACGACGTGATAACAGGGATCGCTCATGTCTGGGCTCTCCAATAGAAAATAAAGCTGTTTCGAAATGAGGTTCCATACGCCAAGGGGCGGATCTATTGACGGGTGGTATGTGCAGCAGTCACTCGAGAAAATGCGCGTCGTTATCGTTTTGTAATCGTTCTGCCATATCAAAACAGAGACAAGACGAAATTTATTTAATTTGCAAATACAGCGTTCTTTGCTTAAGTGTCTGACCTACAATGAAGCGGCCCGTATTTGAATTGTCGCCAAGTTAAATTGTGGGTTAAGCGTTGTCATGCCTGCGGCGGAAACGTTGTACGCTCGTCTACTCACGCCTCCGCCGGAGGCTTGCTCTTGCCACAACCATTCAATACCCGCCATGACGGCCCAAGTTGTCGAGAACAATCGTGAACGCTGTCCCCGTTGTGAGAGCTACGGCGTGCTTCCCTTGCGCCGGCACGGGTTCAGAAAGGTAATGAATCTGCGCAACTACTATCGTTGCATCGATTGCGGCCATCGGTTTCTGGCGCGGCGACGATAGGGGGCGCGCCGGCAGGCAATGCTATCCTTGCGCCTGATTCTCCGGCGCACGTATTCATGCAATGAATGTTCGGGACATCGACCTGAACCTGCTCGTCTTTCTCGATGCGCTGCTGCGAGAGCGCAGCGTAACCAAGGCCGCCCTGGCCATGGATCTGAGCCAGCCGGCGATGAGCAACGCGCTGCGCCGCCTGCGCAAGCTCCTGGGCGACCCGGTGCTGGTACGTACCGCCAGCGGCATGCAGCCCACCGACCGCGCGCTCAAGCTTCAGCGTCCGGTACGCAACGCGCTGGCCCAGCTGGAAAGCGCGATCGCCCCCAACCGCGCCTTCGAGCCGGCCACCGCCGAGCGGCTGTTCACCATTCTCATCACCGACTATGCGGCCTCCGTACTCATGCCGCATGTCGTCGGCGTGCTCGAACGCGAGGCACCGAATATCGCGCTCAATATTCTCAGCGCGGGCAGCGATGCCATCGACCAGATCGAGCGCGGCGAGGCGGATGTGCTGGTCAACCGCTTCGGCAAACTACCGGCCAACTTCCACCAGCAACAGCTGTGGAGCGACCGCATGGCCTGTCTGATCCGCAAGGACCATCCGGCACTGGTCGAGGCCAACGGCGAGCTCACCCTGGAAACGTTCCTGTCGGAAAAACATATTCTGATCACCCAGACCGGCGTGGGCCTGGGCCGCATCGACGAAGTGCTGGCCGATACCGGCCGCTCGCGCCAGATCAGCGTGCTTACGCGCCACTACCAGCTGCCCCGCGAGCTCGTGGCCAACAGCAACATGATCGTTGCCTTGCCGGCACGTATCGCCCGCTATCAGGCCCGGCATCTGGGCCTGGCGGTGCTCGACCCGCCAATGGAATTGCCGGAGTTTCATATCGGCATGACCTGGGGCGCGCTCGATCATCACGATGTCGCCCACCGCTGGCTGCGCGAACGCATTATCGCCATCGCCCGCGAACATTTAAGCTGACGGCCGGGCAGGCCTCGGCCGCGATTTCAAAGAACAACAGGAGAGTTTCATGACCGATCGATTCGATCTGACCGGCCGCATCGCGCTGGTCACGGGCGCGGGCGGCGGCCTGGGCAGCGGCTTTGCCACCGCGCTGGCCGAGGCCGGGGCCAAGGTCGTGCTCTGTGGGCGTCGCGAAGGCCCGCTCGTGACCACCGCGGATACGGTACGCGAAGCCGGCGGCGAAGCCACAGTGGTGCCCATGGACGTCAGCGATGTGGAGTCGGTCGCGGCCGGTTTCGATGCCGCGGAACAAGCCTTCGGCACGGTGGACATCGTGGTCTGCAATGCCGGCGTGGCCGTGGCCGCCCCGGCCATGGACATGGAGGAGGCCGACTGGCTGAAGACCATCGACGTGAATCTCAACGGCTGCTGGCGGGTGGCCACCGAAGCCGGCCGTCGCCTGCGCAAGGCCGACAAACCGGGCAGCGTGATCAACATCACGTCGATTCTCGGCCATCGCGTGGCGGCCGCCCTGGCGCCCTATGCCGCCTCGAAAAGCGCGCTGGAACAGCTCACCCGCAGCCTTGCGCTGGAATGGGCCCGCCACGGCATCCGCGTGAACGCGATCGCGCCGGGCTATATCTCCACCGATATCAACCGCGGCTTTTTCGAGACCGAGGCAGGGCAGAAGATGCTCAAGCGTATTCCGCAGCGTCATCTGGGCCACGTCGACGACCTGATCGGCCCGCTGCTGCTGCTGGCCTCGGACGCCGGGCGCTACATGACCGGCAGCACCATCACGGTCGACGGCGGCCACCTGCAGTCCACGCTCTAGCCAGGAGGCCGAGCCCTGGTGTTCATGCGGGGCAGATAATGAACGCCGTTCACCATCGCGCTATGCTGGCTTTATTTGGCCGGACGATTATCCATGGCACGCCGCAGTGAACACACCCGCGAACAGCTGCGCGATCTCATGCTCGAGGCCGCCGAGCAGCTGATCGTCGACAAGGGCCTGGCCGGGCTGAGCGCCCGTGCCATCGCCCGCCAGATCGGCTATACGCCGGGCACCATCTACCTGGTGTTCGCCAATCTCGACGAACTCATCCTGCACGTAAACGCTCGCACGCTCGACCGGCTGCGCGTACCCATGCAGGCCGCGGTGGCCGCGACTGACGACCCCGAGCAGCAGCTGCTGGGCGCTGCACGCGCATATGCCGATTTCGCACGCAGCCACCCCAATCTGTGGCGGGCCTGTTTCGAGCATCGCCTGCCGGAAGATGTGGCCGGCCCGGACTTCATCGACGCCCGCATCGCCCAGCTAGTGGAACTCATTATGGCGCCGCTGGCCCGGGTGTCGGGCGCGCAAGGCGCAGCCCTCAACGCCGCGGCCCAGTCGTTGTGGAGCGGGGTGCACGGCGTGTGCATCCTCACCCTCACCGGCAAGCTGCATACGGTCGGCGGCCAGGCGACCGAACACCTGACCGACGACCTGATCACCCACTATCTGGCCGGGCTGGTCAGCCGGGCAGCGCCGACGACTTCGCGCGGCTAGCCGCCACCGCCGGTTCGCCGTTGTCGAGCATGCCCTGTACGCGCTGTTGCAGGTCGGTGGCGTCCACCGCATCCGGCGCGATCGGCTCGCCAGCGATCAGCTCGATACGCGAACGAAACCGCTGCGGCAGCCGCTTCATCGCCGGGCCGCCCTTGCGCGAAAAGAAGCTGCCCCACATGCCCCGCAGGGCCATGGGCACCACGGGCACCGGCGTGCGTCGCACCACCCGCTCAACGCCTTCACGAAACGTCTGAAGTTCGCCGTCGTGGGTGATCGCACCTTCCGGGAAAATACACACCACCTGGCCGTCTTCCAGCTCGCGGGCAATGGCGTCGTAGGCCGCTTCCAGACGCTTCGGGTCTTCCTTGGCAGGCGCGATGGGAATGGCCTTGCCGGTACGGAAGATGAACGACAGCACCGGAATATCGAAGATGGTGTGATACATCACGAAGCGTGCCGGCCGGCGCACCGAGCCGCCCAGAATCAGCCCGTCCATGAAGCTCACGTGGTTGCATACCAGCAGCACGCCGCCTTCTTCGGGAATGTTCTCCAGGCCGCGCTTGCGAACGCGATAGATCGTGCTCACCAACAGCCAGATGATGAAACGCATGGTGAATTCCGGCACCAGCGTGAAGATGAACACCACCACCGCGGCCGTCATGATGGCCGTGGCCAGAAACAGCCCCGGAATGCTCAGCCCCAGGGCAAGCGCGCCCACCGCATACAACGACGCCAGCACCATGAACAGCGCGTTGATGATGCTGTTGGCCGCGATGATGCGCGACAACCGCTCGCGCGGCGCACGCTCCTGAATGAGCGCGTACAGCGGCACGATATAGAAACCGCCGAACAGGCCGATCAGCCCCAGGTCCGCGAGCACCCGCCAGCTGCCGTCCAACGCCAGAAACGCGCCCAGGCCCACTTCATTGGCGGGCGTGGCCACGCCGGCAAAGCCCAGATCCACCCCGAACAACACCAGGCCCGCCGCGCCGAACGGCACCAGCCCCAGCTCGATACGCCCGCCGGAAAGCCGGTCGCACAGCATCGACCCGATGCCGATACCAAATGAAAACAACGCCAGCAGCAGGGTGACCACCGTTTCGTCACCGCCCAGGTCCACGCGCACATAGTTGGGCAGCTGGGCCAGATAGATTGCGCCTACCGCCCAGAACCAGCTGATGCCCATGATCGACAGAAAGATCGTGCGGTTCTCGCGCGCATAGCCAACGATGCGAACCGTCTCTGTCACCGGGTTCCAGTTGAACTTCAGGTCCGGCGCGCTGGGCGCCGTACGCGGAATGAACAGGCTCACCAGCCAGCCCAGCACCGCGAATACCAGCACGCTGATGCCGATCACCAGCGTGTTCTCGCCTACCGTATGCACCAGCTGGCCGCCCGCGATCGTGCCCAGCAGAATGGCCAGAAAGGTGCCCAGCTCCACCATGCCGTTGCCGCCGGTCAGCTCGCGATTATCCAGATGCGCCGGCAGATAACCGTACTTCACCGGCCCGAACAAGGTGCTCTGCGCGCCCATCAGGAACAACAGCAGCATGAGCAGCACCAGGCTGTGCAGCGCAAACGCCACCGCCGCCCCGGCCATGATCACGATCTCCAGCGCCTTGATCCAGCGCATGAGCGTGGCCTTGTCGTACTTGTCGGCAATCTGGCCGGCGGTGGCCGAGAACAGAAAGAAGGGCAGAATGAACAGCGCCGCCGCTACGTTCACCAGCACGTTCGTGCTCATGCCGCCCTCGGTCATCGCCCAGCTCGACCCCTGAAAGGCGATCAGGATCACCAGCGCGTTCTTGAACAGATTGTCGTTGAACGCACCCAGAAACTGGGTAAAGAAGAACGGCGAAAACCGTCGCTCGCCAAGAAGCCTGAACTGTCCGGAAGCCATGTCGCGATCCGAAGTAATTAAACGGTGTTCAATTTATAGCAGCACTCGAATTCAGTCGCAAGTCGACGGCGATTGTCCGCGTGCATGCTGCCCCGTTCTTGCCTTCAAGAGCGCGTGGTGTTCCAGTTTGTCCGGAAGGATGCTTCGGCCTGTTTCAAGAGCCTGAACGGCCTGTTCAGGTTGGTGGAAATCCGCGCCCGCTATTCGTTCTTTAAAAATAAGCAGTTATGATTAGACCGTTCCCCGCACACGCGGGGATGAACCGATCGGGCGGACTCGGGCGCGAGTTCTGGCCAGCCGTTCCCCGCACACGCGGGGATGAACCGGCTGTCACGTCAGCTCGACCGGCCGGAAAGCGCCGTTCCCCGCACACGCGGGGATGAACCGCGCCGTTGAGAACGCCTTCCTTGATCATCACGACCGTTCCCCGCACACGCGGGGATGAACCGGCCGCGTGTTCGATATCGAGGAAATCCGGGGCCCGTTCCCCGCACACGCGGGGATGAACCGAGCATCGACGGCCACGCGCTGGACATGCCCACCCGTTCCCCGCACACGCGGGGATGAACCGGGCCAGCAAACGACCGGGAGGACTAGCCCTTGCCGTTCCCCGCACACGCGGGGATGAACCGGCTCGAGCACGCTATCGGACATGATCGATTCCCCGTTCCCCGCACACGCGGGGATGAACCGTCGAGGTACGGCGCAAGGCCAAGCAACGAACCCCGTTCCCCGCACACGCGGGGATGAACCGGGCGGCTTCTTAGCCGCCCTTATTCGTTCTGGCCGTTCCCCGCACACGCGGGGATGAACCGCTCGCGGACAACGGCGCGAACACCGGGCCCGGCCGTTCCCCGCACACGCGGGGATGAACCGCGCTGGGTTGTAATCGTCACACGCGCAGTCGCCCGTTCCCCGCACACGCGGGGATGAACCGACGACGAACGCCTGCGGGTGCGCCTACGCCAGCCGTTCCCCGCACACGCGGGGATGAACCGTCCTATCCGTTTCGCATTCGTGCGGTAGATACCCGTTCCCCGCACACGCGGGATGAACCGGGTCGAATCGAGATCATCCTGTCGGGATGGAACCGTTCCCCGCACACGCGGGGATGAACCGTGCATGAAATTGCACTAACTAAGATGGTGCCGCCGTTCCCCGCACACGCGGGGATGAACCGGGGCGGCTTGAGTTCGATTCGGGCTGGTCTGACCCGTTCCCCGCACACGCGGGGATGAACCGTACCTGCCGATCTATGGCGGCACCGTGACGGGCCGTTCCCCGCACACGCGGGGATGAACCGCGTTGAAGCAGTGCAACGCCAAGCTCGACTCACCGTTCCCCGCACACGCGGGGATGAACCGATGCGCTGACGGCCAGCCCCAGCGACGTGCGCCCGTTCCCCGCACACGCGGGGATGAACCGACGATGGACCCGGCGACGTATGACCTGGTGTTTCGTTCCCCGCACACGCGGGGATGAACCGTGCGGACGACCTCGAGCTGTACGCGGGGCCGGACCGTTCCCCGCACACGCGGGGATGAACCGTTCTCGCGGTCCTTCCAGGCGGCCTCGCCTTCCGTTCCCCGCACCCGCGCGGATGCAAGGTGCCGATCAAGCATGCTTTTCGGCATGGCGTATCGTCCCGGTGTGTGTTGTAACAATCGTCTCGTGCGATCAATACGAGACGAAGTAGCTCACCCAGCCGGCTCTATCAACCGAACGCGATAGCGGTCCAGCGCCTGATAGAGCCCCTCGTGTTGGGTCAACGCGATCGTGTAATCGTGATCGATCTTGTCCACGCCCGATTCGTAGAGCGCCAGGCAATCTTCACCGGTATACCACGACGGATAAATGATGCCATCCAGCTCCGGGAGGTGGTTCCGCACGAACGCTGAGAGAGCCTGGGCAAGGTCGTGTTCTTTCTGGTGGATGACGTCCGGGGTGACTCCAGCGATGACCGGGTAGTCCTGACGCAGATCGAGAAGTTTGAGTGATTGGGTGGTTCGTTTGTAGACGAACAGAACACGCGACGTCAGCAGGGCCGTGGATATTTGCGCAACTCGCTGGCGAGATTTCGTATGAATGAGTGTTTCGCAGGTGGCCGTTTTGACTGTGGCAGCGAGATAAAGGGCGCCGAACGTCGCGAGTGTCGGGTCTGTGGGTGTCGGCGGTCCGCTGAAACGGCTCGGCGTACGGCCATAGGTCAATGGCGACTGGCTGTATTTGGCTGGCGAGATACGTACGAAGCGTCCGTCGAATAAATAGTCGCACACAATCTCCCTGAGATCGCGCGCGTTGTACGCCATTACCCGAAGCTCCCTTCTTCCTCGCGGTTGAGAGCCACGATCACGGAGGAATGATCCCCGGCATGCAAGCGATCCAGCGCAGTCTCGCCGCCGAACTCATCGCGAGGTTCGTTCAGCCAAAGCCACGCGGGCCAGCCATTGCCGTGGATGGCTACGATCTTGTCCAGGCCGGGCAACCAGACAGGGCCACGCGGACTACCGTCTTCGGCGAACTGGGTCTTGGGGAACACCACGCCGCCGACCTCTTGCGACAAGCCGATAATTCGACCGTCTCTATAGCGGTTGTAGATCGTGGTGTGCGATGCATTCAGGTAGTCGGCCATTGCCCGGGCGGAGAGCATCTCGTCGCCTTGGCTGCGGGCCGGGTCAGGCGCAAATGTCCGCTCGGCCATCCTCGCCTGAGCCTGCTCGCACGTAAGAATGCCCGGTTTCACATTGTCCGGCGGCGCCGCAGGGCCGCTAGCATTCAGCGCTTCAATCAGCTCACCGGTTTGTGAACGCGAGGGTGCTTGAAACCCAGTGTCGGGTAGCCGGACGCTGTGGGCGAAAGGTACACGCTCGAACTCGGACTCGAAGAACGCGTCAACCGGCGCGTTCGTGGACGCCAAGTAAACGACTTCCTCGTCCTCCGGCGGATTCATGAGCGTTTCAAGCCGCATGACCTCCGTAATGAAGTCGTTCCGGCCGCGACGAAGAGCCCGTTTCGCATGGCTGGTGCTGCTAACGAACGCACCATGCTTGTGACTGAGATTGTCAGCCGCAAGACGCATGACCAACCGGCCGATCAGTTTTTGCCGGTCGCTATCGAGTTTGTCGAACTCGCTTTCGAGCCACGAAGTCAATCCATGGCCTCGATCGCTCACGTTTTCGGATGCCATGACGCAAACTCCTTGTGACGTCTGACAGTCGTATAGTCCGTCCACCCATGAATTCTGTCAACTTTGTAAAGTCTGTATAAACAGTTAATCGCATGCATGTGGCCAATGCTCCGGTGGCTTTGTGCGTCGCTTTATGAAGCCGCATAAAACCGGGGTTTTCGGGTTAATAATGCGCGTAGGCGCGCTTGGGTGTTGCGGTTGAAGGGGTGAAGCCACTGGCAAATGAAATACCGACAGACGCCGGCGTTTTGTTTTGCAATGGCCTTGCAAACAGTTGACCGTGTCAGCTGATTTGATGCCGGATGAATAAGCCGTTTCACGCTTCGAATAGCGCCATTGTCCGGCGCATGGCGGCTCCCATTTTCCAAGCTGAACAGATCGTTCAGCTTGGTGGATCTTTCAGCCCTTGATTCGTTCTTTAAAAATAAGCAGTTATGATTAGACCGTTCCCCGCCTGCGCGGGGATGAACCGAACCTCTTAGGCTAGCCACTCCTGCTAGCGAGCCGTTCCCCGCCTGCGCGGGGATGAACCGCTCATCCCCACGTATGTGACGGTGCCGAACCCCCGTTCCCCGCCTGCGCGGGGATGAACCGCCGCACCTCGAACTCCTGACCCTCTACGCATGGCCGTTCCCCGCCTGCGCGGGGATGAACCGACAATGTCCTGGATATAGGCCCAGAAATCGCCCCGTTCCCCGCCTGCGCGGGGATGAACCGCGCTTACCGGCGACCTTGCCGGCCACGCGCTGCCGTTCCCCGCCTGCGCGGGGATGAACCGGTGGTAATCAATACCGCCGCCTTCATCGCAGCCCGTTCCCCGCCTGCGCGGGGATGAACCGTCCTTGCCGAACTCACCGGCTTGCATATCGACCCGTTCCCCGCATGCGCGGGGATGAACCGCCAGATCACGGCCGTATCGCAGCGTGTCGCGCCCGTTCCCCGCATGCGCGGGGATGAACCGGATTCGAGGCGCTGCTGGTACTTTTCTTCGTACCCGTTCCCCGCATGCGCGGGGATGAACCGCATTGCAGCCACGGCTGCCCGGGGGCTGTCGGCCGTTCCCCGCATGCGCGGGGATGAACCCGAACGAGAGCGGGCGCATCGACGAGCTAAACCCCGTTCCCCGCATGCGCGGGGATGAACCGGAAAACGTCTATCCGCGTAAGGAACGCGCCGACCTTTCCCCGCACACCCGGGGATGAACCACTTTTCGGATGACCCGGAAGGCTGGCAGAAGCCCGGTCTCCGCCCGCGCGCATGAACCGTCTGCCAACCGAGGCTCGCGCACTCGTGACTGGGTAATTCGCAGTTTCGATCATGGGATTAGTCGCCCTGCGTTTTCCGGAACGTCGGTCTTTGTTGTGGCTGCATATCAAGTGGCGAAGCCGCGCTCGGGTCCGTCGTTCTTTGTACTTTTTTTCTAGCGTTTGTTCTCGCAGGGTCACGAATTGACCCACCGCGTGTTGCATGCTGACGATGCGGGCTAGAAAGAGAGCAAGGGCATGTCAGAACGAGAAGGCCCACACCAATCCATAGCCACATTTTCTGCGTTAAGTCCGCAGGCGCGGTCGATCTGGTCGAAAAGCGCAGCGGATGAAGAAAGCGCCGGCCACAATTTGCTGGCGCATATGCTGGACGTGTCGGCGGTGGTGGAAACACTGCTTCAACATGAGCCACGCACAAGCCTGGATTGGGCCAGCCGCGCGCTCGGATTGCCGGGGGAAAGCTGTACGCGGTGGATTGCCGCGATTGCTGGGTTGCACGATTTCGGTAAAGCCATTCCGGGTTTCGTCATCAAGTGGCCAACGGGTCATGCGCGTGCCGAGGCCGCCGGTCTTGATTTTCCAGATCAGGCCGAGGAGCGGGGCAACCATTCGTTGGCCACCGCGGCACTCCTTGCAGAGCCGCTCGGCGAGCTGACTCGCGCCCCGTGGAGTTGGGTGCTGGCCGTCGTGCAGGCGATCGCCGCGCATCACGGCCGTCACTTCCGCGCGGACGAAACCCGCCATGGTCGGCCGATCGGTGAGTCTGCCGAGTGGGCGCGCGCACGCCGCGAAATACTCGATGTGTATTGGCGCACGCTCGATCCGCAAGGCGGTCCAAGCCACGAAGATCTGGATCTGGTCGCGGTGAACTGGCTGGCCGGCTTGACCAGTACCGCGGATTGGATCGCCTCCAACGTGGCGTGGTTCGCTCTCGGCGAGCGACATGACGATTTGCAGGCGTACTACCAGTCGGCGCGCGAGCTGGCGAGCGCCGCGTTGTCGGATGCCGGTTGGCCGCGGTTTCGACGACTTCTGTCCGAGCCTTTACAGGTGGACGCTCTCCTTGGCCGCATCCGCGGCAAACCCACGACGCCGCGCCCGTTGCAGCAGGCCGGCGAGGCGTTACTGCAAGACGCGCAAGGGCCGACGTTGCTCTTGGTCGAAGCGCCGATGGGCGAGGGCAAGACCGAGTTGGCCTATCTGGCCTATCTTCGCCTGCAGGCCATGAACGCGCATCGCGGACTGTATGTCGCTTTGCCGACCCAGGCGACCGGCAACGCGCTTTTCGACCGTACTCGAGCGTTTCTGCGCGCCTTCGACGAAACGACGACCGTGAAACTCGTGCATGGCGGTGCAGCAATGGCGGACCAGCTGCGTCATCTGCGCGGTATCGCGCACGATAAAGAGGAAAGCGTGTCGGCGTCGGTCTGGTTTTCCCAGCGGCGTCGGCCATTGCTGTCGCCGTACGGGGTGGGCACGGTAGATCAGGCACTGCTCGGTGTACTCAATGCCAAACACCATTTCGTACGGTTGTGGGGCTTGGCAAACCGAGTGGTCGTGCTGGATGAGGTGCATGCGTACGACACCTACACCAGCGTGTTGATTGAGGCGCTCGTACGTTGGTTGAAAGCCATGGGCAGTTCGGTCGTGCTCATGAGTGCAACGCTGCCGCAAGCCAAACGGGATCGGCTGGTTCGGGCCTGGGGTGCCGATCCGCAGGAGCTGCCCCAAAGCGACTACCCGCGGTTGACACAAATCGATGCGCGCTCGGTCCGCGGCATGACGGTTGGCTACCGGCCGCAGGCGCCGATTACGGTACATGGGCTCGACGAGTCCTTGGAGGCGATCAAGGAACAGGCGATCGCCTTGCTTGAGGAGGGTGGTTGCGGGGCCGTGATCGTCAATACGGTTGATCGCGCGCAACAACTGTTTCGGTTGCTCGAGCCGCACACGCAGGCAAACGGTATCGAAACAGTGCTGTTTCATGCGCGATTTCCGGCAGATCAGCGCGCCGACATCGAAAAGCGCGTGCTCGCAATCTTCGGCGAATCGAGCGGTGCCAACGCCGAGGGGCGGCCCGCCAAAGGCTTGCTGATTGCGACCCAGGTGGCCGAGCAATCGCTCGATCTGGACTTCGATTTCATGCTGAGCGATCTCGCGCCTATCGATCTGCTTCTGCAGCGAGCGGGGCGCATGCACCGCCACGACCGACAGCGCCCGGCCTCGCATGAGCAAGCGCGCCTGTGGGTCGCGGGGTTGCATCACGATCGCTTGCCGTCGCTCAAGGAGACCGCCTGGGAATACGTCTACGACCCGCTCGTGCTCGGACATACCTGGGCCTGTCTTCGCGAGCGCGAACTGCTCAACCTGCCGGGCGATATCGATGCGCTGGTTCAGCATGTCTACAGTTTTTCGGAATTGTCGGCTTCGATAGACGCGAAGATCCGCGATTTCATCGAAATCGAATCCTATGGTGCCCATCTGGGTACCGAGAAGGGCAAGCACCAGCAGGCGATCGATATTTCATTGGACCCGGAGGATGAGCCGGCTCGGGCCTACCAGAACAAGCCGTTCGGCGGTGATGACGAGCAGGGCATGCGTAATGTGACCCGGCTCGGTCCGGACTCGGTGAATCTCGTACCCATCGATGTCATCGACGGCGCCTGGACTGTCGATGGAACCGTCATCGATCCACAGAAAGTGCCGTCCGACGATATTGCACGCCAACTCTACGCGCGCCAGTTGCGCGTGTCGCGCAAGGCGGTCGTGCTCCATTGCCAACAGGCGGAGCGGCCACTGGCATTCGATGAGCATCCGCTTCTGCGCCATCTCTATCCAATGCCGCTGGTCGCCGGGCGTTGTGAGCTGGGCGGTCAGTCGCTCTATCTGGACCCGGCGCTGGGGCTTGTTTACGAAGCAGGTGAGAAGTGAGGGGAAGAAGCTCTTCCCCTCGCGGCCCCGCTTGCGTGGGGAAGTCGAGTATTGAGTGCCTATTCCAAAGGGCTACTCGGTTCATCTCTGCTGGCGCAGAGAGCTCGACTATAAGCCAAACGTCTAGGTGACGAACCTAAAGCCTAAAGGACTACTATTTCTGAAAGACGTAAAAGTCGTGGCTTGGGCGCGTATTGGTACGGGGGTTACATGACAGACACGAATGAGAGAAACCGGATAGGAGCCCAGCTTTCCGTTCCGGCGTACGATCTGCTTCGAGAGCCCTGGCTGTCGGTCTGCCTGATAGACGGCACGGTCACCTCGATGGGATTGATCGAGACGTTTAAACGCAGCCGGGACATCGTGGCACTGGCTGACACCGCGCCGCCGACGCTCGTTGCGCAATACCGGTTGCTGCTGGCCATCACCCATCGCGCGATCACGATGGCGCGGGGGCGGTGGCGCGAATCCGAGCGAGCCGGCTGGTATCGCGATGGCCTGCCCATCGAGGCGATACGCACGTATCTGGAGCACTGGCAGGACCGCTTCTGGCTATTTCATGACACGCATCCGTTCATGCAGGTGGCCTTGCTGGATACGGCCAAGCCGACCCGCGATAAACACAAAAGTGTGGCCCAGATCTCGCTGGCGAGCGCGACCGGAAACACGCCGGTGGTGTTCGATCACGCCTTCGACAGCGAGCCGGCGGAACTCACACCGGCGCAGGCGCTGAATACGCTGCTCGGATTTCTGCAATTCACCCCAGGCGGTCTGGTCAAGGTGTTTCGCAGCGCGGATAAAGCCGGCGCGCTGGCCAATACCGCCGCCGTCATCCCACTCGGCCAGAATCTTGCGGAGACGATCGCCCTGGCTCTGCATCCCGATCAACGACGATCCGATGCCGAACCGGATAAACCGAGCTGGGAGCGCGAGCCGTTGACCGAAAGCCAACTTAGCGGTGCGCCGGTTCTGGCCACCGGGCCCAACGACCGCTACACGCGCCAAAGCCGTGCCGTGCTGTTTCAGCGAGAAGACAACGGCAATATTCGCTGGCTACGCTTTGGCGCGGGTTTGGCACTCGGCGATAGTGATACCCAGCCTGATCCGATGGCCAGCTATCGTGCTGGCCAGAACGGCCCGGTGCGCATCAGCTTTACCGAGGGCCGCGCGACCTGGCGCGATCTGCCCGCGCTCGTGCCCGGGCCTGCGACAGAAAATGAAAATAGACGCCCGGCGGCGGTCATGGCCTATGCGGCCAGTCTGCACCGAACACTCGGGCCCGGCGCGCATCGTCACCAGCCGTTGATGGTGGCCGGCTTAGCGAGCGATCAAGCCAAGTTGCTGCGATGGCGCATGGAACAGATCGTGCTGCCTGCGAACCTTCTGATCGATCCGGATCGCTCCGAAACGCTCCAGAAGAAGTTAGCGGACGCCGAAGCGCTGTACTACGCGTTGCGAGCACTTGCCCGCGCGATGCTCGTACACAGCATGCCCGATCCGGATAACAAGGAAACCAAGGCGCGGGCCCAAAGCCTGCTGGCGGCCGGGCCGCTCACGGCGACCTATTTTTCTGCGGCCGAACGTGCTTTGCCCGAGCTTATGCAACGACTTGGGGCCGGCGATTTCATGGCGGCGACCCAACACTGGAACAAGGCGCTGAATCGAGCGGCCCATCGCGCCTGGGACGATGTCGTGGTCGGGCTGGGGAGTACGCCCCGTGGATTGCGTTCAGAGGCCCGCCATTATCCGCGTTTGGTCGGACTGCTCGTCAAACATGCGCCCATCAATGAAGGGGCGGCTCCCGGAGACAAGTCATGACATCGCATGCGCAGACATTCGTCGACTATCTCGAAACGCTCCATCAGAACGACCGCGGCGCGATCGCCCATCTGCGCCACAGCCTGACGCGAGAACTTGGTGAAGATCCAAAAGCAATAACGCTCGTGGAGGGTTTCGTGGGTGGCGATCGACAAGCCGACGATCCGCATCGGCGCGCGCTGTATCTCGTGGCTGGCCTGTTCGCCAGCCATCCGGAACGCGCGCGTGCCTCGTTCGCCGAAGCGTTCGGCGCGCTTTGGCGTACACGAGACAATCCAAGCGTCGAACAGCGTTTCATCGCGTTGCTTGAAGCCGATGAACAGCAGGTGGTTGCGCGTCTACGCCAGGCCACAACGCTACTCGTAGCAGACGGCTATGGCTTCGATTACGCCCAGTTGATATCCGATATCGCGCTGTGGCTCGACCCTTGCAAAGACGAACATCGGTGGCGTGAGATGCGACAACGCTGGGGGCGCGACTTCTATGGGGTGGCGTTCGCGCGTCAGGCTGAGGATAGCGATCCGCAGGCGTTCACAAAACATCTGGTAACGCTTACGAAAGACAAATCCAGTGGGCTGGCGCGTCTGCGTCGAAGCCTGACGTTGCCGCCGGGCGAGGATCCCGCGGTGTTCCCGTTGGTAGAACCCTTCGTGGATCCGGCTTGGGAAAGCAGCGATCCGAGACGGCGCGCGCGTTATCTGGCAGCCGGTCTGTTCGCGATCCATCCGGTGTACGAGCCGAACCGAAGCCTGGCCACAGCGCTCAATAAGCTCGTCGCGCAACAGAATGACGACGGCGAAAGCATCGAGCGCCGTTTCATTGCGGTACTCGGCGCCTCGCCGGACACCATGGCCGACCATCTACGCCAGGCGATGGTCCTGCTGCGCGATACCGGCATCGGTTACGACCCGACCCGGCTCATCAAAGATCTGGCGGTCTGGTTGGCGCGCGCCCCGAACATCGCGCGCCTGGATCGGCGGCGCCAGCGCTGGGCACGGGATTTCTACTGGATCCCGCGTACAAACGAACACGATACCCAACCCGAAACACCACAAGAGCAGGGGGCCTGAACATGCGTGCATTCCTCGAATTCCACATCATCCAGAACTTCGCACCGTCGAATCTCAATCGCGACGATACCGGCGCGCCCAAGGACGCGATCTTTGGCGGCCATCGTCGTGCGCGGGTAAGCAGCCAGTGCTTCAAGCGGGCCACGCGATTGGCGGCGGCCGAATACGACCTTATCGACCCGTCGCACCGCGGCATTCGTACAAAACGCCTCAAGCGGTTGCTGATCGAGCGACTCATCGATCGCGATCCCGAAGAAGCCGCAGGCAAGATCGAAAGCGCGCTGGCGGCAGCCGGGCTTAGCCTGTCCAAGAAGGACAGCGAAAAGACCGAATACCTGCTCTTTCTCGGCGAGAAGGAAATTACAGGCTTCGCGGAATTGGTGGACGAGCATTGGGACGAACTGGCGGATGTCGATTCGGCCGCCAACAAGAAACAGCGCAAGGCGGCTGCGCCGCCGGAAGTTACCAAGAAAGCCAAGGCGCTTCTCGATGGCGGCAAGGCAGTGGACATCGCGCTGTTTGGCCGCATGCTCGCTGATCTGCCCGCAGTCAACCAGGACGCAGCCTGCCAGGTCGCCCATGCGATCAGTACGCACCGCGTGGAACGCGAATTCGACTACTACACGGCGGTCGACGACGACCTGGGGCCGGAGGATGAGCCGGGCGCGGACATGATCGGCCAGATCGAATTCAACTCCGCGACTTTCTATCGCTACGCGGTACTCGACATCAACAAGCTGCTCGACAACCTGCAGGGGGATCGTGAGCTGGCCTTGTCGGCGATCGAGGCATTCGCCACGGCCTTCGTGCGTGCTGTGCCCACGGGCAAACAGAACACCTTCGCGGCGCACAACGCGCCAGATTTCATCGGGGTGAGCCTGCGCCATGTTGCGCCGATGAGTCTGGCCAATGCGTTTGAAAAGCCTGTGACCGCGGATCTGCGTGAGTCGCTCACGGAACAATCGGTTCAACGATTGCAGAAGACCGACCAGAAGCTATCGGCCGTGTACAGCGACGGCCAGGACCAGTGGCTCTATCTGGATCTGACCGGCCAGTGGCAAGACAACGATCAAAGTGAAGCGGTGCCGAACCTCGTTCAGCTTGCTCAGCGCGTACGGGATATCGCAGATACAGCACTGGAGGCATAGTCGTGGCCACACTGCTGATGCGCCTGGCCGGGCCCATGCAATCCTGGGGGACGACCAGCCGGTTCGACGAGCGCGATACACAGCTCGAGCCCTCCAAATCGGGCGTGCTGGGCCTCGTCTGTGCCGCACTCGGACGCGATCGAGCCGAGCCGGTCGCCGATCTCGCAGCATTGCGGATGGCCGTGCGGGTCGATCGCGAAGGTATTCCGATGCGTGACTATCACACCGCGACCGGCGTGGTTGCCTCATCCGGCAAGGCCGATGCGAATCGTACGGTGGTCAGCCAGCGCTATTACCTGTCGGACGCGGTTTTCCTCGTTGCACTGGAAGGCGACCGCGAATTGCTGTCGCAAGTCCACAATGCCCTGCGCACGCCCCACTGGCCTTTGTGCCTCGGGCGTAAGAGTTTCGCTCCGTCTTGCCCGGTCTTCATGCCGGAGGGGTTGCGCGATGGGGGCCTGTTGGACGTACTCGGGTCGGCGGCGCTGCTGACCGAACAAGACGGTATTGAGAACACCCCGCAGCGACGCGTCGTGATCGAAGATGCCGAGGAAGGCACCGTTCGGGTCGATCAACCGATTGCGCCATTTTCCGAGCGCCGGTTTGGTCCGCGTTTCGTCAAGACATTCGATCTGAAACTGGAGGTCGGCAATGTTTCTGACACGACTGACGCTTGACCTGCGCCAAAGCGCGGTTCGGCGCGATCTTGCCGACGCCTATGACATGCACCGCTCTCTGGTGCGTGCGTTCGTAACCGAAGGCGACGAGGCGCCGCCGCGTTTTCTCTGGCGCGTCGAGCCCGAAGCGGTATGGCGGGCGCCTGTCCTGATGGTTCAATCGATCGTCGAACCGGATTGGCGGGGTTTCAAGGAAAAGGGCTATCTCAAAAAAGCGCCGGAAACCAAAGAAATCGACCCGGCTCGGCTCATTCAGATCGAGCGGTATTACCGTTTCCGGCTGTTCGCGAACCCGACGATTACGCAACAAGGCAAGCGCTACGGGTTGCAAACCGAACCCCAGCAACAGGCATGGCTCGAACGCAAGGGTACTAAATGCGGCTTCGAGATACAGAACGTGTTGGTGACGGCGAGCGATGTCGTACATCTGAAAAACGACACGATCTGTCTGCAACAAGCCTGTTTCGAAGGCGTTCTAAAGGCCACGGATGCGCCTGCCCTGCAGGCTGCGGTCGAACAGGGCATTGGTCCCGGTAAAGCATTCGGGCTGGGATTGTTAAGTCTCGCGCCGCGCTGATATTCGATGGCCTTCATTCCCCTCAAACCCATCCCACTCAAGGATCGCCGGTCGATGGTGTTTGTCGGCCGCGGCCAGATCGATGTACGCGACGGCGCGTTCGTGGTGGTTGACGAGGTCAACGGCGAGCGTATGCATATTCCGGTGGGTACCACCGCCTGCCTGTTGCTCGAACCGGGCACGCGGGTTTCGCATGCCGCGATCAAGCTTGCCTCGACGGTGGGCACGTTGCTCATCTGGGTGGGCGAAGCCGGTGTGCGCCTGTACAGCGCGGGTCAGCCGGGCGGGGCGCGCTCCGACAAGTTGCTCTACCAGGCGCGGCTCGCGCTGGAAGACGACCTTCGTTTGAAAGTCGTACGCAAGATGTTCGAAATGCGCTTTGGCGAAGCGCCGCCGTCGCGTCGCAGCGTGGATCAATTGCGTGGTATCGAAGGCGCGCGGGTTCGCAAGCTTTATCAGCAGCTCGCGAAGCAATACGGACTGAAATGGCACGGTCGTCGCTACGACCCGAACGACTGGGACGCCTCCGACCCCATTAACAAGGCGTTATCGGCAGCAACGGCCTGCCTGTACGGTATTACCGAAGCCGCCATTCTGGCGGCCGGCTATGCGCCTGCCATCGGTTTTCTGCATACCGGTAAACCGCAGAGCTTCGTGTACGACATCGCCGATATCGTGAAATTCGAAACCGTGGTGCCGGCCGCGTTTCGCGTCGCAGCCAAGGGCGTGGCCAAGCCCGATCGCGAAGTACGCATTGCCTGTCGGGATGCGTTTACCAAGACGAAACTGCTCAATCGAATCATCCCGATGATCGAAGAAATTCTTGCCGCCGGCGAGATCGAGCCACCGCCGCCTTCGCCCGATCAGGTACCACCCGCCATTCCCACGGCCGAATCGCTGGGCGACGCCGGTCACCGCAGCAGCTGATATGGCCATGCTCGTGGTCGTCACCGAGGCCGTGCCGCCGCGCCTGCGTGGCCGGCTCGCCGTATGGCTGCTCGAAATCCGGGCGGGCGTTTATGTCGGCGATGTCAGTAAGCGCGTGCGCGAAATGATCTGGGAACAGATCGAAGTGCTGGTTGAAGACGGCAATGTCGCCATGGCCTGGGCCAGCCGCCACGAATCGGGTTTCGAATTCCAGACCGTCGGCGTCAACCGACGCATACCGATCGACCACGACGGACTACGTCTGGTGCGCTTCCTGCCGCCCGAAGATAAGTAGCTGAAAACGCTCGATCTTTAACAACTCAAATTGGTTAAAAATCCAGCAAATCGGCTGGTGGTTTTTGACGCGTCTGAATTGTCCTTTGCAATCAGTCGTTTATAATTAGAGTGTTCCCCGCACCCGCGGGGATGAACCGGCCGCTTGGCGAGAATCGCGTTCTCGCTGCCAGTGTTCCCCGCACCCGCGGGGATGAACCGGCCATGGACACACAGATCAGCCGCATTCTGGCGTGTTCCCCGCACCCGCGGGGATGAACCGGACAGCGACGCGAAGCGCGAGTTGCTGGAACGGTGTTCCCCGCACCCGCGGGGATGAACCGCCTGTCATTCGGCTCGATGGACGAAGGCCAGTGTGTTCCCCGCACCCGCGGGGATGAACCGCGTGGAAGGCGATTCAGAGCGATCAGGCAAAGGTGTTCCCCGCACCCGCGGGGATGAACCGATGACTGGGTCGAAGTCGATCGCGCGATCATCGTGTTCCCCGCACCCGCGGGGATGAACCGGCACTTGCCGAGCGTATTTGCGCGCGATTGGCGTGTTCCCCGCACCCGCGGGGATGAACCGGCGAGGCATCGCGGCGGTTTCGAAACCTGGCCGTGTTCCCCGCACCCGCGGGGATGAACCGGTCGAGAGCCGTCTGCGGTGTGAACGCGAAGGGTGTTCCCCGCACCCGCGGGGATGAACCGGATGGCGCGAACCCGATTGACGCTAATTGCGCGTGTTCCCCGCACCCGCGGGGATGAACCGGCCGGCTTGCTTGTGCAGCGCACCGCGCAACAGTGTTCCCCGCACCCGCGGGGATGAACCGAGCTCATCGCGCAGATCGAGGCGACCAACAACGTGTTCCCCGCACCCGCGGGGATGAACCGGATACGAAAATACTTCCCCCGCTCCATATTCCGTGTTCCCCGCACCCGCGGGGATGAACCGGCCCAAATCACCGCCGAAACCGTGCGCGGCTAGTGTTCCCCGCACCCGCGGGGATGAACCGCCGGCGCCGAACCCGAAGCCGTCGCAGACGACGTGTTCCCCGCACCCGCGGGGATGAACCGTCCGAGAACATGGTGTTCAACGGCCTGCCGAAGTGTTCCCCGCACCCGCGGGGATGAACCGTAACTTTTCCTGTATGCGGACGCCTGCATAACGTGTTCCCCGCACCCGCGGGGATGAACCGGTCGATCTCAAGCGCACCGAAATCGTGCCCAAGTGTTCCCCGCACCCGCGGGGATGAACCGGCCGCACGCACACCACGGTCGAGCTCATCTAAGTGTTCCCCGCACCCGCGGGGATGAACCGCATGCGGGGCTCCTGTTAAGCGGCGCGGACGCGTGTTCCCCGCACCCGCGGGGATGAACCGCCGGAAGTCGCAGCAGAACGCGAAGTTCCACGCGTGTTCCCCGCACCCGCGGGGATGAACCGCAGCTGACCACGACACAGGAAAAGTCGACGGCGTGTTCCCCGCACCCGCGGGGATGAACCGCTGGGCAGCGCCACCGATCTGGCCGGCGAAGAGTGTTCCCCGCACCCGCGGGGATGAACCGGTCACGAACCAGTCGCAGGCAAACGCGTCGGCGTGTTCCCCGCACCCGCGGGGATGAACCGGGCCGACGTACGGGCATCACGTTTGCGGAAGCGTGTTCCCCGCACCCGCGGGGATGAACCGTCCGACAAATCGGCCGTTTCGACGGTCGGGTCGTGTTCCCCGCACCCGCGGGGATGAACCGAAGAAGAAACGCAGCGATGGGCTGCGCGAGTCGTGTTCCCCGCACCCGCGGGGATGAACCGACGTATCGACGGTGCAGGCAAAGGCCGAAGAGGTGTTCCCCGCACCCGCGGGGATGAACCGTCAAACATGGCCATCGGGAGCGGCATCAATCTGTGTTCCCCGCACCCGCGGGGATGAACCGCACAAACGCAAATGCGCGAGCTGGGCGCTACGGTGTTCCCCGCACCCGCGGGGATGAACCGGACTGCGCCACCCAGGTAGCGCCCTTGAATGCGTGTTCCCCGCACCCGCGGGGATGAACCGCGCCAGAGAGGCAGCGCGCCGAAGCATGGAGCGTGTTCCCCGCACCCGCGGGGATGAACCGATCCTCGGCCTGGTCGAGCGCGCGGACAACGACGTGTTCCCCGCACCCGCGGGGACGAACTGGCGACCGGACACGCGCTATATTAATTTACGACTTGTGCATCGCAGAGGCTGTAGCCATGAGCGCTAACAATCTGATCCTCGAATACCTGCGTTCGATACGCGCGACGGTCGATGATACGAACATACGCCTGGACCGTATCGAGACACGTTTGACAGCTATCGAGAATATGCTCCGCCTGCGCTGTGCGATTGCCGCCCACGACGGTGAGGCGGGCCACGAGTCAGTTTAAGGCGTTGGACGACGCATGGAATTCCCGACTGGGCGCGCGTGTATGTGTAAAACGTACTGGCCGGTCATTCAGCCAGCTGCCGCTGCAGCGTTCGTTGCTGGCGTTTCTTGAGCGCCATAGCTCAGTCACTTCAACTGCTGCGACGACCCTGAGCCGAAGGTGTTTTATGCATGCCTCGAGATGACCGGCTCATCGCTTACGGCACGTTAGTCCACGCGATACCCATCCACCCGCCAGCGCTGGCTTCGGAACTGGCGGACCCTGATAACCGGTCGGCCGAGGGCTTTGATGAAGCGCGTGTGGATGCCGGCGGTGCGTTGGCTGTTGTCGGGGAATTCCACCTGGTGGTGGGCGAGTACCAGGCGGGCGCCGGGGGCAAGGGCGGTGGCGACGTCGCGGGCCAGGCGTTGCATGGCGCGGGCGTCTAGGTAGTAGAGCAGTTCGGCGATGACTACGGCTTCGTACTGCGTGCCCGGCAGGCGGGCGGGCAGGGCGATCTGCCAGGCCTGGGCATGGGGTGCGTCGGCGAGGGCGTCGCGGGTGAGCTGGGTGGCGCTGGGGCTGCCGTCGCAGGCCTGGAGCTTGAGGGCGCGCCGGGCCAGGGCCTGGCTGTTGGAGCCGTTGCCGCTGGCCAGTTCGAGAATACGGGCGATGGGGCCGTCGCCGAGCGCGCGCAGGATGCGCTGGCGCTTGATGGCTTCATCGCGGTCGGTGAAGGTGTGCCATGGGTCGGGGCCGGCGCGGAATTTGGCTTCGAAGCCGGCAAGGTCGATCGCACGGCGGGTGGCGGATTTCATGGCTGGCTCCCAAAGCGTTCCACGGGGTGGCCGAAGCGCACGCGCAGATCGCGGCCGATTGTAAAGCCGTCTGCGTCGTCGACGAGTTGGCCGAACTGGCTGCGATAGAGTGTGAGCGCGGCCTGTTTCATCGCCGCGCGCCCGCGCAGCGGCAAACGTTGGTTGCGCCCGCGCGGTCGGGGCCGGTGCGGTTCGAGACGCGGCCAGACCAGATAGGACAGCCGCGGGATGGAGGCCGGCCAGGCGCGTTTGACGGCGGCAGCGACGGCGCGGTGATCGGCGTGATTGTCGTTGACCGAGGGGGTGACGATCAGATCCGGGCGTGGCCGACGGGCGAGATCGCGGGCGAGCGGCGCGATCATTGCCGGCCCGGCAAAGCCCAGGTCGCCGTCGGGGTAGCCGAGAAAGCGCAGGTCCTGGCGGCGGATGCCGGCGCGGCGCAGCACGCGCCGTGTTTCGCGATAGCGGGTGTCACGCAGGCGCGCCCGTGGCCAGGCCGCACTTTCGCGATGCGAGGCGCCGCCGTCGGTGACCAGCGTCACGTCGACCACCGTGCCGCGTGCGCGCAGGGCAGCGATCAGCCCGAAGGCGCCGATGGCTTCGTCGTCCGGATGCGGGGCGATGACGTGGGCACGCACGATGCGATCGAGATCGGGCGCGTTCACAGCGACAGCTCGATATGCCCGGCCGCCGCGGCTGCCCCGGTTTTAACCCGCTGGGCATCCGGTGCGGGCTGGCGCAGATAGACCATTAGATCCGCCATATGCCGACACAGCGGGTCGGTTTCGAAAAACGCGGACAGGCCGACGCACTGCTGGGCCAGGGTGAGTGCCTGTTCGCCGGCGTCGAGCACGGCGCTGCGGGCGTTGGCCACGAGCGCCGGATGGTGATCAGCGTCGCTTTCATACAGGCGAGCGGCGGTGCGATCGACCATCGCGGCCGCGCCGTCGGCCAGGCCGTACAGGCGCCCCAGCCGGGCCGCCTGGTGCGGGTCGTCGTCGCGGCCGCGGGTCACCAGATGCCGGCGTACGCCGTCGAACAGTCCGGCGATACCGCCCGCGTGAACGGCGACGAACCGCAGGGCGCCGGCGCTGAGCCAGGGTTCGCGTTCGTAGTCGCCGGGTTGGCCGATGCGTATGTCGTGGTCGCTTAGTGGCGCATCGTTCCAGCGCACGAGATGGGTATGCGAGCGCTGCATACCCAGCACCTGCCACCAGTCGGTATCGAGGATGGGCGGGGTGCGTGCGAGGTCGACGACGAGCAGCTGCTTGGCGTCGCTGTCCGGCACCTCGGCGCTGACCAGCGCATGGCTGAGCAGGCCCGCGCCGGAGGCGAAGGCCTTGCCGCCGTCGAGCCGGTCGTGGGCGAGCGTGAGTGCTTCGCCGGCCAGCGGCGCGTTCCATACGCCAAAGCAGGCGCCGTGGTGTGCGGCTGCGTGCAGGGCGGCCGCCGCGGCCGAATCGCCATAGCGGTTGATGATCTGCAGGGCATCGATATGGCCTTCGAACAGGCGCCCCAGCGGCAGGTCGAAGCGCCCGGCGGCATAGAGCCGGCGCAGCAGCACGCGATAGCTCGATGCGTCGGCCGGGTCGTCGAATGCCAGGCCTGTTTGTAGGCGGGCGATGCCCGCGGTCATGTAGGCGCTATCGCTGGCGTTACGGTCGAGGCTGGCCAGATCGGGCGTTTCGGTCATGCGGTCGGACATCCGTGGGCGGTTTCCAGTTGGGCGAGTCGCTGCTCGGCGCTGTCGAGCGCCAGTTCTTCGGTGTTTTCGGGTTCGCGCACGAGTTGCATGACGAAGCTTTCGGCGCTGGCGCATTCGCCGGCGATGGCGCGCAGTTCGGCCACGGAACGGCCGCTGCGTTCGGCAAGCGTTCGGGCCGTTGCGGCGTCAGCGAGTCCATCAAAGGCGGCGCGTGCCTGGGCGCACAGCCGGTAACGTGCAAGTGCGGCGTCCGGGTTCTGTACGGCCGGCATGGCGCGCGTGGATTGGCGGGCGCGCAGGGTATCGGCCAGGCCGTCGACGGCGCGCCCGTGCACGCGCGAGGAGGTGGCCACGCGGACGCTGCGATCGTGGCGTACGCGATAGCCGGCCGCCCGGGCGGCGGTAACCAGACGCACGTCTTCGTGCGTGGCCACGTCGTCGAAGCCGCCGAGCGCGGCATAGACATCGGCCCGAAACCCCAGGTTCGCGCCGCCCTGCGACGGGTGCGAAGGCGCCGGATCGTGGCCGAGCGGGTCGACCGTACGCTGCAGGCAGCGCAGCCGTTCCCAGTAGCGTTCCACGCGGCGATGCATATCGCTGGGCGGTGCGTCGGGTCGTTCGATATAGCCGGCCACCACGTCGGCATGCTTTAGCGCATGAATGCTGGTTTCGACCCAGTCCGTGGCGGGCACGGAATCGGCGTCGGTGCACAGCAGCAGCTCGATATCGCCGCCGCGCCGTGTTTCAGCCAGCGTACGGGTGCCCAGTGCCATGGCCGCCCGGCGGGCTCGCCCCGCGTTGGCCACGGTCTGACGTTCGATGCGTTCGCTGACCAGGGTGTAGTCGAGCAGCGGCGCGCGCGCATCGGCATAGGTCTGGCCGCCGTCGAGACAGCCGTCGAACAACAGACAGACGACGAAGCAATCGCGGGCGGCCGTCTGCTTGGAGAACGCATCGAGCAGGGCGGGCAGCGAATCGAATTCGTCGCGCACGGGCACACAAATGGCAATACGCGTGCGCGTGGCAGCGCCGTTCATGGCCTCGGTCGACCGCATGGGCGCAGCGGTGGCGAACCCGCGCGGGATACGCTCATGCATAAGGCGTGCACGCTTGGCTGGGCATAGGACTGGATGGTAGTGCCTCGGGCAGGCTGCAGTAATGCGTAGTAATGCGGGCGCGGCATACAAACCGTGTGTTCAGGCATCGGCCAGCAGGCGTTCGTAGAGCGCGACGTAATCCCGGGCCATGCGTTCGGCGGTAAAGCGTTCGAGAAAACGGGCGCGGATGGTGGCACGGTCGAGTTCGGGCAGGCGGGCGACGGCTGCCACGGCGTCGTCGATGTTGTCGACGATGAAGCCGGTCACGCCGTGCTCCACCACTTCCGGCGCCGCGCCGTTGTTCCAGGCGATCACCGGCGTGCCGCAGGCCATGGCCTCGATCATGACCAGGCCGAAGGGCTCCGGCCAGTCGATGGGAAAGACGAGCGCGCGGGCGGCGCTTAGCAGCTCGCGTTTGCGTGCGTCGTCCACCGCGCCGACGTGTTCGATCGTGCCGCCCAGCGCGGGTTTGACGTGGTGTTCGAAATAGTACGGATTTCCGGGGTCGCGACTTCCGGCTAGTTTGAGTGGGTGTTCGCAGCGTCTGGCAATCTCGATGGCGCGATCGGGACGCTTCTGATCGGTCATGCGACCGATGAACAGCAGCGTGTCGTCGACCGTCGAGGGCTGCGTTGGCACAACACGTGCCGGGTCCAGCCCGTGGGCGACAACGCCGCGGCAGTTGGCGGCCGGTATGGTAGCGGCCTGACTGGCCGAGATGGCGGCCACGGGCAGGTCCGGAAAGGCGGAGAAGAAAAGCTGGCGGTCGAGTTCGTCGGTACGCCAGTGGATGGTGGTCAGGCTGTGCCTGCGTCGCTCGCCCAGCAGCGCGGCATGAAAGAATTCGCCGTGGCAGTGGACGATATCGAAATCGGCCAGGCGTGCGCGCAGACGCTCCATGAGCGCGGCTTCGAGCACGCCGGGCAGACCGGGCGGCACGTGGCCGTCGCGGGCCTCGAAGAAGGCCAGGCTTTCGAGCGCGCTCACGCACGGCAGGTCGAGATCGCTGTCGGCGCTTGCGAACACGGTGACCTGGTGGCCGAGCGCGTTCAGCGCGTAGCTCAGGTCGACCACGATACGCTCGGTACCGCCGGCCTCGCGTGCGGGCAGGGGCAGAATAAGCGGTGAGATCTGCGCGATGCGCAGCGGCCGGTTCAGGGTCATGGCACGGGGATGATGGTTCACGGCGACACAGGATAAAGCGCGCCCATGTTTATCATGCACATCGCCCTGCAAGGGTGTCTTCGAGCCCACGACGTGGAATACGGGCTCACCGCCGATACCGGCGGGCATATTCGTTACCTGCTGGAACTGGCCCAGGCCTCGGCACGCGACCCGGATATCGAGCGGATCGATATCATCACGCGCGCCTTCGATGCGGATTTCACCGAGGGCGACTATCGCAGCGGCTGCGAATACGTGAACCCCAAGGTGCGCATCATCCGGCTGGCCACGCCGGACCCGGCCTACCGCAGCAAGGAAGAACTCTGGGATCAGTTGCCGGCGTTCAGCAACGGGTTGATCGACTATATCGACAGCCTGGCGCAGGCGCCGGATATGCTGCATGCCCACTACGCAGACGCCGCCCACGTCGCCGCCGAGGTCAAGCAGCGGCTGGGTATACCGTTCGTGTTCACCGCCCACTCCCTGGGCCAGCCCAAACGGGATTACGCCGCGAATTCCGGGGCGGCAGGCACGCCGGCAAACGCGACGCTCGATCGCCGTATCGCGGTGGAAAACCAGGCGCTGCGCGATGCCAGCCTGGTGATCGCGAGTTCGCGCGACGAGGCCGAACACCAGTACGCCCAGTATCCGGACTACGATCCGGGGCGTATCCGCGTGATCCGCCCGGCCAGCGACCTGCAGGCCTTTGCGCGGTCCCAGCCCAACGAGCGCGTGCATGCGTTGATGTCGCGCTTTCTCAACGAGCCGGACAAACCCGCGCTGCTGGCGATCGCACGCCCGGTCACGCGTAAGAACCTGGCGAACCTTATCCGGGCCTACGGCGAGTCGCCGGCGTTGCAGGCACGCGCCAATCTGGTGATTCTCGCCGGCGGGCGGCAATCCCTGGATGCGCTCGAACCCGAGATCGCCGACAACCTGCGCGAAATGCTGGCGCTGATCGATCACTACGATCTGTATGGCCGTATTGCCTACCCGAAGCAGCATCACGGCGCCGACGTGCCGGCGGTCTATGCCTGGGCACGCGAGCGCGGCGGGCTGTTCGCCAACGTGGCCTTCAACGAGCCCTTCGGCCTGACCCTGCTGGAAGCCGCGGCCGCGGGGCTGCCGGTCGTCGCCACCGATTCCGGCGGGCCGAACGACATCATCGAACAGTGCCACAACGGTGTGCTGGTCAATCCCTGCTCGACCGACGCCATCGCCTCAGCCGCCGTCGAATTGCTCGACGATCATGAACGCTGGTTAGCCTGCCAGGCCGGCGGGCGCAAGGCCACCAGCGTGTTCGACTGGGCGCGCCATGTGGATTACTACCACCGGCTTGTGCATCGTCTGTGCGATACCCGCCGCCAACGCAGGGCGCGCGTATCCGCGCCGGCGGACGCCATGCTGGTATGCGATATCGACGGTACGCTGGTGGGCTGCTCGCAGGGCGTGACGCACTTCAACGCCTGGTATGCCGGGCAGCCGCGGCTGCGCTTCGGCGTGGCCACCGGCCGCAGTTTCCATAGCGCGCTGCTGATTCTCGAGCAGGCCGGCATTGCCTGGCCGGATTTTCTTATCGCCTGCGTGGGCGCCGAGGTGTATCGGCTGGCGGCCGACGGCGTGACCTACGTCCGCGATACCCGCTGGGCCGCGCGAATCGGGCAGGGCTGGAACCGAGCCGCGGTTGCCCGAGTGCTGGACGGCGTGGACGAACTCGTCGCCCAGTCGCCGCTGGAGCAGCGCGAGCACAAGATCAGCTATCTGTGCGAGCCGGGGCAGGACATCGCCCCGCGCCTGCGCGCACTGTTGGCCGAGAACGGCCTGCAGGCTCGGGTGATTCACAGCAACGATCGCTGCGTTGACGTGCTGCCGATACGTGCCTCGAAAGGCGCGGCGGTCGACTATCTGGCCCAGGCCACCGACACCCACCACGAGCGTGTCTATGTGGCCGGTGATTCGGCCAACGATCTGGAAATGCTGCAGACACTGCCCTGCGCCATCGTGGTCGCCAACTATCGCGACGGCCTTGCCCAGGCCGCGGGGCTGGGGCATGCCTATCTGGCCGGCGCCAGCCATGCCCGCGGCGTGATCGAGGGCGTAGCCCACTTCCAGGCCCAGTGCCACGCCTCGTGAACACGAGCGTACTCACCCTGGTACGCGACCGGCGCGCGCATCTGGTCAACCTCATGCACGGGCTCAACGCCCAGTCGCGCCCGCCGGATGAGCTGGTCATCGCCTGGATGCAGCCCGAAATCGAGCCGGACCTACCGGCCACGGGTTTCGCGGTGCGTCATATCCGGGTGGAGGGTTCCGATCTGCCGCTGGCACGGGCTCGCAATCTCGCCGCCGAGCGCGCGGCCCACGAAGGGCTGATCTTTCTGGACGTGGACTGCATACCGGCGCCCGAGCTGGTGCAGCGCTATCTCGACGCGCTGGCCGAACGTGCGGGGCTGTTCATGGGCGAGGTGCGCTATCTACCGGCCGATGCCGTACGCGTCGACGCTGACGGTACGCCGGATTTCGAACGCATGGACCGGCTGGGCGAGATTCATCCGGCACGGCCGCGGCTGAAAACCGACGCGCCGGTGTCTGAAGGCGACCCGGGCCAGCTCTGGGGGCTGTCGTTCGCGCTGCGCCGGGCCGATCACGCCCGTGCCGGTGGTTTCGACGAGGCCTATGAAGGCTATGGCGGCGAAGAAACCGACTACGCCTGGCGTCTGGCGGCCGCGGGCGTCGACTTCTACTGGCTGGCCGGTGCCCGTGCCTGGCACCAGCACCATCCCCTCTACCGGCCGCCGTATCCGCATTTCGAGGCGATTGTCACCAACGCCCGTCGTTTCCATGCACGCTGGGGGCGCTGGTGCATGGACTACTGGCTGGGCATGTTTCGCGACGCGGGGCTTATCGACTGGTCGCCCGCGGCCGACGATATCGTCGTGCGGCGCCAGCCGAGCCCCGAAGAAATCCGCGCCGCCCGCCTGGACGGCGAGGTGCGCTACGGCTAGTGGCCTTTAACACGGAAGCCAGTAGCGCCCTCGCTGCACAAAAGCGTGCCAGACAAGGCGGGTGGCGCCGGAGTTAGCTGGTCCAGGGCCAAGCCACGCTACGCTGCGCGACGACTGGGGCTAACAGGCCCTAGTTGGCGTTGGCGGCCACCGCCACCGGCTGGGGCGCGCCCGTCGCGTCGTCCCGCCATAGCGTTTCCACGCGCGATTGCAGCCACTCGGCCGCCCGGGCCGCCGCTTCGGGCGAATACAGGCCGCGCTGGTGTTCGATATCGAGCGTTCGGGCCCGCTCGAGTAGCGCGCGCCAGCCGTCGAGATCGCCCGGCCAGTTGGGCAGGTGAATCGCCGCACCCACGGCGGCCAGCGACTCGGCCTTGCGCTGCTGCTCATCGAAATACCGCCACTCCGGTGCGCAGATAAACGGACGCCCGGCCCGCATGACCTCGTGCACGGTGTTGTCGCCCGCGGAGGCGAGCACGATATCGGCGGCGGCGATGTAGTCGCTGGTATGCGATACCCAGCCGTGATTGACCAGGTTGGCGAAGTCGGTTTCGTGGCCTTCGCGGTGCAGCGGGCCGACGGTGACGAACAGGGTGTCAGGGGCGGCCCGTGCGGCCACGGTCAAGGGCGCATAGGGCGTACCCGCGCCGCCGCCGCCGGTGAGGGCGACCACGATCTCGCGATCCAGCGGCAGGCCCAGCGCTCGGCGTGCCGAGACTTTATCGTCGCGATGTTCGCTGCTGGTACACAGGCCGCCGCTGTAGAAGGTCTTCGCGCGGGCCCAGTCGGGGTAGTCCGCCTGTTCCAGGCGCTCGTCGAAGGGCGCGAGCATGCCGGCACAGGCATCGTAGGCGGCCAGGTGGCCGGCATCGCCGCGATTGCCGTGCATGCGGATCTTGATCGCCGGTACGCTGGCGATGCGTGCGAGCAGGGCCAGTTCGGCCGATACGTCGATCACGAACAGCCCGGTATCGCGGTCGTCCAGATGGTCGAGAATACGGCGCATGGTCTGGCGCATCGCGGGCAGGCCCAGCGGTACGCAGTGCATGACCGACGGCGTGGGCTGGTCGTAGAGTTCGGGCGTGGGAACGGGCGCGCCGATCATGTTCGGCAGGGCGACGATTTCGATATCGCGCTCGAAGCCGTCGAACAAGGACGGGTCAGCCGTGAGAACGCTGACCGGTTGCGAGGCCGGCAGCTCACGCACGATCGCCATCGTGCGTTGGGCATGTCCGCGGCCCTGGTGATGAACGAAAAAACTGATCGGTTTGGCCATGGGCGAACGCATCGAAGCCCGACGTCGCCGGGCAGGGGAACCATCGCGTCATGATCGGGGTCGCCGCCGTTCGCGGAAACCGTAGTTTCCGGTAGACCCATTAAATTTTGTTTTGCAGACCGAACCTTTGGGAGATCGCGTGATTACCATGCGTCAGGTTTGAGGATCGGCTTTCCTTTGCGGTTGAGCACGGCCCTTGGTAACTGACTTTGTGATAGGTCGTCTGCCTTGAGCTGCCTTCGAGTCCAGTGGGCTAGCGCATCCAATTGCCCGCTACGTCGACTGGAACGATTGAGCGAAGGCAAAACCACACCCCGGACGATGTCGGGAAAATCGTGTTTGACGATGTCCAGTGCCGGCGCGAGATCAGAATCGTTACTCACGAGGACGATTTGATTGATGCGGTTGTACGCCGCGTCGCGGTACATGTGCAGGCTAATGTTGACGTCGGTTTGTTTTTCCTCAAGCACCTCGACCCGCTTGAGTTCGCCCGTTTCCAGTAAACGCGCCTTTTTGATCGTCGAGGCATGATAGCCGTTGATGACTTCTGTCGGCCCCGAGGGCGCAAACTTCAGCGCGTTGTGGTAGCGGCGTTGCCGATCCGGCGAAGCGGGATCCGATGCGTATCGTCCCAGGACCGGCGCCGTGAAAAACTTCACGGTGACAAGTTCGAATGCCGGATTCGGCGCCGACTCCATGATGATTTGTTCGATGAGACGACGTAGATCCAACCATTTAAATCGACTACCGGTGAGCGCCGAGTAGTAGAGGTTATAACCATCGATATAAGCGATGGTGCGTAATGGTCTAAGCACGGGATCAGCGGATTGATAGATCTACAAATGAAAAAACCGCCCGAAGGCGGCTTTTTCGCCCCAAGGCGTAGGTCATCGCGACCACGCCAAGGGGTAGGTTAGGAATGAGTATTCAACAAACGCTAGATTGATGCAATACGTTATTCAAGTTCGTTAGAACACTTCGAACAGGCCGGCCGCGCCGATGCCGCCGCCCACGCACATGGTCACGACCACATACTTGGCGCCGCGACGCTTGCCTTCGATGAGGGCATGGCCGGTCATGCGTGCACCCGACATGCCGTAGGGATGGCCGATGGCGATGGAGCCGCCGTTGACGTTGTATTTGTCCGGGTCGATGCCCAGATAGTCACGGCAATACAGGCACTGGCTGGCGAAGGCTTCGTTGAGCTCCCACAGGCCGATATCGTCGACCTTCAGGCCATAGCGTTCCAGCAGTTTCGGCACGGCATAGATGGGGCCGATGCCCATTTCGTCCGGATCGCAGCCGGCTACCGCCATGCCGACATAGGCACCCAGCGGTTCCAGGCCGCGGCGTTCGGCTTCGGCGGCTTCCATGAGCACGCTGGCCGAGGCGCCGTCTGACAGCTGCGAGGCGTTGCCGGCGGTAATGAAACGGCCTTCGCTGATCTGCTGGCCGTTCTTGAACACCGGGTTCAGGCCCTGCAGGCCTTCCAGCGTGGTGCTCGGGCGGTTGCCTTCGTCCTTGTCGAGGGTGACTTCGACTTCGCTGATTTCGCCGGTCTGCTTGTCCTGCTGCTTCTTGATGGTGGTCAGCGGCACGATTTCGTCGTCGAACTTGCCGGCTTCCTGGGCAGCGGCGGTGCGCATCTGCGACTGGTAGGCGTATTCGTCCTGGGCGTCGCGCGAGACGTTGTAGCGATCCGCTACGACTTCGGCGGTTTCAAGCATGGACATATAGATGTCCGGACGATGCTCGACCAGCCACGGGTCACGGGCACGGAAGGTGTTCTGGTGCTCATTCTGGACCAGCGACACGGATTCGAGGCCGCCGCCGACGACGATGTTCATACGGTCGTTGACGATCTGCTTGGCCGCGGTGGCGATACCCATCAGGCCCGAGGCGCACTGGCGGTCGATGGTCATGCCCGGCACCGAAGTCGGCAGGCCGGCACGAATCGCGCACTGGCGAGCCACGTTCTGGCCGGTGGAGCCCTGCTGGAGTGCCGCACCCATGATCACGTCGTCGATGTTCTCGCCCTGGAGCTTGGCGCGCTTGAGGGCATGCTCGATGGCATGGCCGCCGAGCGCCTGTGCCTGGGTGTTGTTGAAGGCGCCGCGATAGGCCTTGCCGATCGGCGTGCGGGCGGTTGAAACGATGACTGCTTGTCGCATGGGACTCCTCGATTGTTCTTGCAGTAAGGGCCTGTAGGTGTCGTTTATCGGCCCGTGCCCGTCGCCGAAGGACAAACGGGCGCCGCGATGGGCTGAAGGCCGTAGTTAAGGCCGCTATAAGTTTTTCGAAACGACCTTTCGAAAAAAGCCGTGTCGCAGTATGTTGAGCCGCGTAAAGGGCGTCAAGCGAGCTCGACGCCGTCGTTTGACGGCCTCACATGAATGGCGCGCGATCCCTTTGTAACGGTATCGCGGCCTCATGCCATGGCGTATCTTACACGCGGTGAACGATCGTTCGGTATCCTTCACCCCCTGTTGCGAGAACAAAAAGGAGTCTTCATGTCGCTGGTCGATCAACTCAATGCGCAGATGCGTCTGCCGGTCATCGGTTCGCCGATGTTCATTCTGTCCAATCCGGATCTCGTGATCGCCCAGTGCATGAGCGGTATCGTCGGCTCGTTTCCGGCGCTGAACGCGCGCCCGGCCGAGGAGCTGCCGGTCTGGCTCGAGCGGATTACCACCACGCTGGACGAGGCCCGTGCGGCCGACCCGCAGGCCAAGATCGCGCCGTTCGCGGTGAACCAGATCGTGCATGCGTCGAACGATCGTCTCGAACACGATCTGAAAGCCTGTGCGGACTTCAAGGTGCCGTTGATGATTACCAGCCTGCGCGCCCCGCATGCCGCGGTGGAAGTGGCCCACGACTACGGCGGTCATGTGTTCCACGATGTGATCAGCGTGCGCCATGCCGAGAAGGCGGTTGAAGCCGGGGTGGATGGGTTGATCGTGGTTTGTGCGGGGGCGGGCGGCCATGCCGGTACCCTCAGCCCGTTTGCGCTGGTCTCCGAAATCCGCCAGTTCTGGGACGGCCCGTTGATTCTGTCGGGCTCGATCACCCGCGGCGAACATATTCTCGCGGCGCAGGCCATGGGCGCGGACTTTGCCTATATGGGTACGCGATTCATCGCCAGCGCCGAAGCGAACGCGGTGGACGAATACAAGGCGATGGTCACCGAATCCACCGCCAAGGACGTGATCTACTCCAACCTGTTCACCGGCGTGCATGGCAACTATCTGCGCGGCTCCATCGAAAACGCAGGTCTGGACCCGAACGCGTTGCCCGAATCGGGCAAGGAAGCGATGACCTTCGGCAGCGACCGCGAGAAGAAGAAAGCCTGGAAGGACATCTGGGGCGCCGGGCAGGGCGTGGGCAGTATCGACAGCGTGCTGCCGGCCAGCGAAATCGTCGACCGCCTGGCGACCGAATACGCCGCCGCGCGCAAGCGCTTCGCTTAAGCCGGCACGGTTGTCGCGGTGCCGGCCGGGTGGCTGGCACCGCAGCGGATCAGCGCGCTCTGGCGCCGAATCGCGCACTGATCGGGCGCCAGACGCGGCTTGTCCGCGCGTTAGACGCCGGCAGGCGCGTCGAACACGATCACGTATCGCGCTCATGACAGTGGCGGCCGTGCCCTCCGTAAGACTGCTGATATACCCGCAGCACGGGTTTCGTTTCCATGCGTATTCAACAGCCGCCGCCCCCGCCGGGCGGTGGATACGAATTCTAACGTGGGCGCGGTAGCGCGCTGACGTCGCAAGGAGCGAAATCATGCAAGCAGAAGCCATGCTCAAGAGCCACCCGAACCCGCTGTCGGTTCAGAAACAGCTGGTCGCCTGTGTCGAAGCCTGCTTCGACTGCGCGCATCACTGCACCGCCTGTGCCGATGCCTGTCTGGCCGAAGACAATGTGGCCGACCTGCGTGGCTGCATCCGAACCGACCTCGACTGTGCCGACATCTGCAACGCCACCGCGCGTGTGCTGTCGCGCCAGACCGCCTTCGGCGAATCGCCGGCCGCCACGCAGGTGAAGGCCTGCCGCGACGCCTGCCAGAAGTGCGCCGCGCATTGTGAAGGCCACGGCGACCAGAACCAGCACTGCGCGCTGTGTGCCGAAGCCTGCAACCGCTGCGTAAAAGCCTGCGACGATCTGCTGGGCGAGATCGACTCCTAAGGCACGACTGCCTTAAGTTCGGCATGCGGCAAACGCATGCCGCTCAACGAAAGCGTGGCTCGATCAGCACGAGCCGCGTTTTTTTTTGGGTCGCGATATGAGCCCGCGCCACCCCTCGGCGCCGGGCGGAGTGCCGCCCATCACAGCAAACGTTGCGGGCGATGCGTCCGTGGGCTGTCCTAAACAAGGTAGTAGCCGCCGAGCTTGAGGTCGTAACGGTAAAATCGGCCCTAGGCAGGGCGCGGCAACGTTACAGATGGCGTTCGTTGGCCCAGATCAGCCACGCCTTACTGCTGCTGCGAAAAGCGTCTGTCGCTATCTAAAGTCGGGATAGTGCTCCGCCCTCAAGCGTGACGGATGCCCCTCAGCCCTCAGTGGCTTGACCACTCCTCGTAGCTCGGCACCTCGATACCGAGAATCTTCGGATCCTTATAATCAGAAGCTATCGGGATGCCGTTCTTTCTGGCGCGAACCTCTAACTCCGCACGCCGTCTATATTTCTTGGGAACTGTGTTTTTATAGTTTTCAATCGCC
The DNA here is from genome assembly GCF_002729955.1 of Salinisphaera sp. Classification (GTDB taxonomy): domain Bacteria; phylum Pseudomonadota; class Gammaproteobacteria; order Nevskiales; family Salinisphaeraceae; genus Salinisphaera. The sequence continues at coordinate 80,065 of NZ_PBYA01000056.1, forward strand.
GCCTCCAGGTCACTATTTTGCTGCGGATCGTAACCGATCATAAGTGTGCGATCATTTTTGATGTCGACGCTGAACGTATCCCCCTGGTTTACGCCTTCATAGCGACGCGAGTAGTTCAATCGAATAAAAACATCGGCGGCATACCAGGTCCAAGTCGGATCAGCTCGCAAATGCTTCCAATCATCGAATGTCAGCTCGTAATACGGATCTTGTGGGATCAGCAGTGTTTCGTCGTCTTCCCAATAGATCGGCACTTTCTTGTAAGCGCGCTCGAAAAAGTAGGTGGCTGCTCCGGTAAGGCGCGGCTCACGCGGCGAATAGTACCGTTCGTACCCGGCCGCCCGAATGCGTTGCACGATGTCTTTATAGAGCGTGTACACCGCCCGGTCGTACTCTTCATAGGCTGCGTCGCTGGCGTCCTTGCCGGGATAGTCAGGCATCTTGATCGACACGCTGATGTCGCCAATCGGCCAGCCTTGATCCGTATCTTCATCCATGAAGACTTTCGTGGCCTGCGGTAGCGAGAGCGTTCGATCGCCGCTAACGATCTCGACGCGAGGTTCGGTGCCGGTCGCGATTCGGCCGACTTCGTAAAACGTGAGGCCAGCAAGACTACCTTGGTCAATCGTCAGGTCATTCTGTGCTTTCAGATCGTCGCCTTTTTCGCCAATCGGAATGCGCAATACGGGATTCTGCATGGCAGTTGTAGCCTGTTTTGTTGATGCGGCAAACGAGGTTGATCTGATCCAAGCACCGGCCCCGATGACGATCGCCAGCGCACAGATGACTAGCGAGATATGCCTATGCATGTTGCCAGCGAGCGATTGCGCGAAGCTGATCGAGCATGTAATCGGTCTTTTTGGTCATCAGTCGATGGTAGCGATCGAGAATCCGAGCCACGTATGCCATCCGCTCGTCCTCGTTATAAAGCGAGCCATCGTCGAGCGACATGGATTCCGACACATCCTCGGGCTTGAGCCTGGCGGGCTCAAGCTCGTTTCTGATGATGTCATCCGTTAGCGTCGCCTCGCTGTTGAAGATCAGTTCCGGCGTTCGCGCGCCGAGGCTTGCCGGTGCCCAGCGACGGAAGAAATCATTCGTACTGATTGCGCTCCGGAACTCCGGATGGTCGTAGACTAGGCGTTGTAGGCGTAGTCGCTGCTCATGATTCAGAAACGATTCGGCGCTTCTATAAAGGGCTTTGAGTCTCGCGTCGTCAAGGGGGTCGTCGATGTTCTCGGCACGCTTCATCTGCGCAAATCCGGCCTTCAACGGCGCGGTCGCCCGGCAGTTATCCACCTCGGCCAGTGCGCCAGCGTGATCATGGATACGATATGGCCCGACAATTGGCGCGACGCGGGACTGGAGCGAACGCTCGAGCGACACGTTCTTGCCCGGCGCCCAAGGCAACGCGTGCATCTGGCGTTTGACTTCCGGGTTATAGGTGGCGACATCGCGTTGGTCCACGCAACAGTCGAATGATTCGCGGCCGTGGCGTTTGTAGTAGGTCATCCACGGAACCACTTCGATGAACACCCAGAAGTTGCCCTTGAGCAGATAATAGAACGTATTCGCTGCGGCTGCACGGGCGAACGCGGCTTTGGAGCGGAAGTTCAGGCTCCAGAAATCAATATTCTCGTTGGCGTACTCGATACCTTCGACGACTTGCTTGGCGGCGAATGCCGCCAGCCCGGGCCAGTAGAAACGCCCGGCTTTATCGGTGCCTTCGTCGGATAGAAAAAGGGCGGCGTAGCCGCCGGCGGTGCGTTTGGCACGGCGGATAGCCTGCGGTAGCAGTTCGTTGTTTTCGGACTGGGCTTCGATCGCGGCCACCTGTTCGATCGACCACAGATCGGCACAGGCCAACGTGCAGGTCTTGACGGAGTCCGCCGTGGTGTTGGTTCGCGAGCGCGCATTGGCCTGGCCACGCTCGTAGGTTACGCCTTCGTGATCGTCGACCAATGTGGACATGATGGGGTCCTCTATTCGAACCGGTCGTCGCCGATCTGGATCTTCGGCACGGTGTAGTCGGCGCGGGCCGGGCGTTTGTCGCTCGTATAAAACCGTCGCGTCCGCCCGTCTTCGACGGTATGCGCGCGCTGGATCTGGTTGTCGACCTCGGCGGTATATGGGATATCGGCCAATGATCGGCCGAGCGGGTCGACAAACTCGAAGGTTTCACCGAATAGGCCACCGCCGGGCGGAAATTTGTCCATTGAGGTTTTGATCTTGCCCGGCCCCGTAAACACCTTGTTCCCCGCATGCACGGTGAGCGTGCCCGGACAGGCCACGGTAATCTTGCCGCCTTCGAGCGTGACCGAGGCCCCACCGGCGGTGGCCAGCTTGACGGCCTTTTTGCCCGCGAACTCGCCTTCGGCGTTGGCACTGGCGATCTTGAGGCTGTCCTTGCTCTGTACCTTCATCTGGTCGGCCTGGGCCTGCAGGTCCAGGTCGCCGTGGCCGGCGATGAGTTTCAAACCCTCGCCCGAGCCTTGTACGCCGGCCAACACCCCGATGGACTGACCGCTATGGATATGCAGCCGTTCGCCGATGGCCCAGTTGCTGTCGGTGCCGCTGGCGACCGTCAGGGTTTCGTCGGCATGCCAGTGCACATCCTGGCCGGCGACGACGCCCAGGCCGGCCTTGGCGGCGATGGCCAGGATCGGATCGGCCGGGTGGGGGCGTTTGGTGTCGGCCAACGCTGTGTTTTTGTTGTCCGCATCGGCCGTGGCCTGTTGCCAGTCGGCGGCATCAACCTGCCCTTGAGCGGTTTTCAGTAGGGCCGCGAGTGGGCTGGCGCTCTCGTCGATCGAAGACTGGTTCGCTTTTGCTGCGCCCAGATGCGCCGCCAGCGCCGTCGTCGTATGCGTGGTCGCGATCTGGCTATAGCTTTCGCCGAGCTGGTTGGCCTGTTTGAGCAGCGCTTGGCCGGCGGTGAAGTCGCCGGCGGGCTCATTCGCCTGGATGCCATAGGTCGAGAGTAATACGCCACGCTCACCCCGCACCGCGCCGTACGCATCGGTTCTAAGCTCGAAGCCGGTACCGCGAAAACTGCCACGGAAGTTGTCGGCCTGATGGATCAGATGGCCGAGGTTGAGCTGGCTGTGGGCCTGGGTGGTGGCCAGCTGAATACGCTGCTGGCCGTCGGTGTCGTCGAACACGAGCTGGTTGTGGCCGCTGCCGCCGAACTCTTGGGTCTTGGTGCCGGACAGGGCCGCGGCATTGCGATGATCGTTATCCCCGGCGGCGGCGCCATGCCAGGCCGGGGCCTGGCCGCCGGCGAGATTGCCCTGGGCGGACGGGGCATGGTCTGCGGCTTGTTGGTAAGCCGTGGTATCGCTTTCACGCTGCGTGCCGCCGGGCGTGGCCGGCGTGCCGGCTTCGCCCTGGCCGTTGTAGAGACTGCCGGTGACCACGGGGCGATCGATATCGCCGCCGAGAAACTGCACCAGCACTTCCTGGCCGATGCGCGGGATGAACTGCTGGCCATGGCCGGCCCCGGCATCGCGCTGGGTACAACGAATCCAGCAGGTCAGGCGGTCGTCGGGTTGATCGCCGCGTTGCCAGTGAAAACGCACCTTGATCCGCCCCAGGGCATCGGTATGCAGGGCATCGGCGCCGACCGGGGCCGTGGCCCCGTCGGGGCCGACCACGGTCGCGGTCTGCGCACCCGGCGCGGTCGGGCGCGGGTTGAAGCGCAGGCCGGTGTCGTCGGCCAAGACGGGCCGCCAGGGCACATCGCGACGGATGGCATCAAAGCGGTTGGCATAGCCTGTTTGCTTCGCCTGGGCGAGCAGGTCGGCATCGGCCTGTTCGCCGTGCGCCGCCGGTATCTTGCCCAGCCGGGCCTCGACGCGTTTAGCCAGATCATTGGGCAGGTTGTTGATGCCGACATGACTTACGCTCAGCACCAGAAACTGGCGTTTGCGCTCGTCGGCATCGCCGGTGGCGGCCGACAGCGCGTCGAGATTGGATTCGGTGAGGGTGAAGACATGCCCACAGGCGAGCGTGCGAACGCTGGACTCGCCGTGCCAGGTCTTGGTGCGCGCTTCGGCGGCTTCCAGGGCCAGGCGGGTATAGCGCTCGGCTTCGGCGTCGCTGGCCCAGGCATAGGGCCCGGCATAGTCGTAGGCTTCGAGCATGGGCGCATCCTCGGCGCCGTAGCGGGCCTCGGTGGGCAGACCGGCGCTGGCATTGGCCTTGCGCTTGTAGTCGAAGCTGGTGGACGACAGCCGGGCATAGGGCAGCTGGCGGGTGGCGCCGAACTGCTGGATGGCGTCCTGGGGTTCCTGACTGGCCGCGCGATGAAACCGGATGCCGGCCCCGCCCAGGGCATTGGCCGAGGTGACGTCTTCAGGGCGATGGGCGGCATCGGCGAACAGCATGAGCCGATGCCCGGCCGGGGCTTCGTCATCGGTGACGAAATGAAAGCCCAGCCCTTCTTCGGCGAGCAGCCGGGCCACGAAGTCGTAATCGGACTCGCGATACTGGACGCAATAGCTGCGGGGGCGGGTGTCGTGCAGGAACTCGCCGACCTCGTCGGCGAGCTGCCAGGCGGCGATCGCGGCGTAGTCGGCAAAGACCTGTTCGACGATCTCGATGACGGTCTTGGCCTGAAACACGCGGTTGTGCCGGCCGATGGTGAGATACCACAGCCAGGGCACGGTGGTGAGCCGGTAGCGGGCGAGCCCGCCGTCGCCGGAGAGCAGCTCGGCATCGCGTACAAGCCCGGTGCGCGAGTAGCGGCTTCCATCGGCCAGGGTGGTGATCAGGGTCAGCGGCTCGCCGATGAAGTCGGGCAGGGCGAGCTGGGCATCGGGCGACAGGGCCACGATCTGGGTGGGATGCACCGACGAGAGTTCTTCGAAGCCCTGCCAGCGTTCGACCATGAGCGACGACACGCCCGCACTGCCGGCGAGGCGATACAGCCGGCTTTCGGCCGTGAACAAGGCCGTGAGCTCGGAGGTCAGGGCGTCTCGGGCGGCGAAAGACATGGGCTTTTTGTTAAACGGTGGCTTTTACAAGCATCTCGAAATTGGATGACAATTTCCAGTCATGCGCGAGCTAATCGGCGCGCGTCGACCCGGAAAGTTTGCCATACCGGGTGTCAGGCATAAAAAAGCCGCTTCGTGGAGAAGCGGCTTCGAGGCCCTCGGGCGACGAGACGCCTATTTCTTGCGCTGCAAGAATTTGTTCATGATGCCGCGCACTTCGTCCGAGAACAGGCGTTCGCTGAAATGGGTGATTTCGCGGTCGATCTGGCCGCCCAGGTCGTCGCTGCCCATGCCCTGGCGCAGCAGTTGTTTGCTCAGGCGCACGGCCTCGGGCGGCTTGGCGGCGAGCTTTTCGGCAATCGCGGTGGCACGCTCGCCCAGCTCGGCATCGGGCACGCGATAGGCAATCAGGCCCATGCGAAGGGCTTCTTCGGAGTCCAGCGTGTCGCCGGCGAGCAGCAGCCGGGCCGCGTTCTGGCGGCCGACCAACGCCGGCAGCAGCAGGCTGGAACCGGCTTCGGGCACCAGGGCCAGATCGATGAAGGCGGTATAGAAACGGGCGCTTTCGTTGGCGATCACGAGGTCGGCATGCAGCAGCATGGTGGTGCCGATGCCGGTGGCCTGGCCCTGAACGGCGATGAGGATCGGCTTGTCGAGGGCGATAAGCGCCTTGATGAACTTCATCGCAGGGCCGCCACCGCTTTCGGCCCGGCTTTCCGGCGTGGCCTTGGCGAAATCGCTGATGTCGTTGCCGGCACAGAACATATCGCCGGCACTATCGATGAGCAGCGTGCGTACTTCGTCGTTGGTGCGTACGTGGTCGACCACGCGCTGCATATCGGCATACATCGCGCCGGTGAGGGCGTTGCGTTTGTCGGCGCGGTCGATCGTCATGCGCAGCACGCCGTGGGTCAGGGCGACGCGGATATGACCGCTATCAAGTTCCGGTTGGGCCATGGGGCAATCCCTTCTTGATTAGAAAATGATGAGCGACAGCGACTGGGCAATACAGGCCGGCTTGTCGCTGCCTTCGATTTCGATGGTGACCGTGTTGTGGAGCATATAGCGGTTGTCGCCGCGCGGCTCCACGGCTTCGAGTTTCTGGCGGGCGCGCACCTTCGAATCAACCGGTACGGGCGCGATGAAGCGCACCTTGTCGAGACCGTAGTTGACCGTGGTGGTCACGCCTTCGATACGCCGGATCTGGCTGGTGAGCTGCGGCAATAGCGACAGGGTGAGAAAGCCGTGGGCGATAGGCGCGCCGAAGGGGGATTCACGCTCGGCGCGCTCGACGTCGACATGAATCCACTGGTGGTCTTCCGTGGCATCGGCAAACTGGTTGATCCGTGCCTGGTCGATGAGCAGCCAATCGCTCACGCCCACTTCCTCGCCCACCAGCGCCTGCAGGGCGTCGATGTTTTCTATGATCTGCACGACATTCTCCTCACTCACTCTCTCGCAATAAAAAACCGGTACCCACGACGCTCGAATGCGAGCGCCGCGGATACCGGTCGACTGGCCATAGCGAACGCTTGGGTTAGCTGACGGCTTTGTCGAGTTCCGGGATGATTTCGAACAGATCGCCGACGAGGCCGATATCGGCCACTTCGAAGATCGGCGCTTCTTCATCCTTGTTGATGGCCACGATCGTGCCCGCGTCCTTGATGCCGGCCAGATGCTGGATGGCACCGGAAATGCCGAAGCACATGTACAGCTCGGGCGAGATGATCTTGCCGGTCTGGCCTACCTGCATGTCGTTGGGTACGAAGCCCGCATCGACCGCAGCACGCGAGGCACCCACGGCCGCGCCGATCTTGTCGGCGAAGTCGTAGACGATCTTGAAGTTCTCTTCGCTGCCGACACCGCGACCGCCGGAGATGACCTTGGGCGCGGTCTGCAGATCGGGACGATCGCTCTTGGCCTGCTCGAGGTTCACGAAGCGGGTATGCGACGGGATTTCGGCGTCCAGGCTCAGGGTTTCGATCTCGGCATTGCCGCCTTCGGCCGCGGCCGGGTAGGAGGCACAGCGTACCGAGGCGACCAGAACCTGATCTTCCGGCGCCTTGACCGTGATGATCGCGTTGCCGGCATAGATCGGGCGATCGAACTCATGCGCGGAATGCACGGCCATGATGTCCGTGATCATGGCGACACCCAGCTTGGCGGCCACGCGCGGCATCAGATCCTTGCCGAAGGTGGTGTTCGGGCCGAGCACATGGCTGTACTCGCCGCTTTGTGCGGCGGCCGCGATCTGCGGCGCCAGGGCCGCAGCGGTCGGATGCTTGTTGGCGTCGTTGTCGGCCTGCAGCACCTTGTTCACGCCGTCGAGCTTGGCCGCGGAGGCAGCGATATTGGCGCCGTCGTCGCAGAGCACGAGCACGTCGATCGCGGTCGGGCTCATCTGCTGGGCGCAGGTGACCGCACGCGCCGTGGACTGGTTGAGTTCGCCGTTGAGGTAGTCGGCGATGATCAGAATCTTGTTGCTCATAGCAGGCCCTTTTCCTTGAGTTTGCTCACCAGTTCGTCGACCGATTCAACCTTGATGCCGCCGCCACGCTCGGGCGGGGCCACGGTCTTGACGGTTTCGAGCATAGCGGCGCGTTCCACGCCGAGGTCGTCGAGGCTGGTGTCTTCGATCGGTTTCTTCTTCGCCTTCATGATGTCCGGCAGCTTGAGATAGCGCGGCTCGTTCAGGCGCAGGTCGGCGGTGATCACGCCGGGCAGGTCGATATCCAGCGTTTCCAGGCCGGCGTCGATTTCACGGGTGACCTTCGCGGTTTCGCCGTCGAGTTCGATTTCCGAGGCGAAGGTCGCCTGCGGCCATTCCAGGAGGGCGGCGGTCATCTGGCCGGTCTGGTTGGAATCGTCATCGATCGCCTGCTTGCCCATCAGAAAGACCTTGGGCTCTTCCTTCTTGGCCAGCGCTTCGAACACACGGGCAGCGGTCAGCGGCTGTACCGGCTCGTCGGTCTTGACGTGGATCGCGCGGTCGCAGCCGAAGGCCAGCGCACTGCGCAGCTGTTCCTTGGCGGCTTCCGGGCCGATGGTCACGGCCACGACTTCATCCGCGCTGCCGGCTTCCTTCCAGCGCATGGCCTGTTCGACGGCGATTTCGTCGAACGGGTTCATGCTGTGCTTGACGCCGTTCTCGACGACGCCGGAGCCGTCCGGCTTGATCTGAATGCGCACGTTGTAGTCGATCGCGCGCTTGACGCTCACCAGTACTTTCATGTGTCGGTTCTCTTGTCGCTATGTCTTTAAAAACACCCGGTCGCCACGGCGCAGTTCGACGAACAAACCGCAGCGCCCGTGCCTACATCGCCGAGTACTTCGGCCCGCCGCCGCCTTCCGGCGGCACCCAGGTGATGTTCTGGGACGGATCCTTGATATCGCAGGTCTTGCAGTGCACGCAGTTGGCGAAGTTGATCTGGAAGCGCGGCTTGCCGTCTTCGCCGTCGACCACTTCGTACACGCCTGCCGGGCAATAACGCTGGGCAGGTTCTGCGTATTTGGGCAGGTTATGCTCGATCGGGATCGACGGATCGGTCAGCTTGAGGTGACAGGGCTGGTCTTCCTCGTGACCGGTATTCGACAGATGCACCGAAGACAGGATGTCGAACGACAGCTTGCCGTCGGGCTTGGGATACTCGATCTCCGTGCACTGATCGGCCGGCTTGGTCGCCGCATAGTCCGGCGTGGTGTCGTGGAAGTTCCACGGCGCCTTGCCCTTGAACCAGTTCTGCTCGATATAGTTGAGCGCGCCGCCCTTGAAGGTGCCGAACTTGTGCAGCGAGGCACCAAAGTTGCGGCTGGCATAGAGTTCTTCGTAAACCCAGCTCTTCTTGAAGGCGTCGGTGTAGGCGGTGAGTTCGTCGTGACCCTCGCCGCCATTGGCCAGTGCGTCGGCCGCGGCTTCGGCTGCCATCATGCCGGACTTCATGGCCGTGTGATTGCCCTTGATCTTGGCGAAGTTCAGCGTGCCGGCATCGCAGCCGATCAGCACCGCACCCGGCAGGGTCATCTTCGGCAGCGAGTTCAGGCCGCCCTTGGTGATGGCGCGCGAGCCGTAGGACACACGCTTGCCGCCTTCCAGATACTGGGCGATCTTCGGGTGGTGCTTGAAGCGCTGGAATTCCTTGAACGGCGACAGATAGGGGTTTTCGTAGTTCAGGTCGACGATCAGGCCGACGGCCACGCGGTTGTCTTCCAGGTGATACAGGAAGGAGCCGCCGCTGCCCGACAGATGGATCGGCCAGCCCGCGCCGTGAATGACCAGGCCCGGCTCGTGTTTTTCCGGGTCGATTTCCCAGATTTCCTTGAGGCCGATGCCGTAGTGCTGCGGGTCGACGTCCTTGTCGAGCTCGAATTCGCGAATGAGCTGCTTGCCGATATGACCGCGACAGCCCTCGCTGAAGAAGGTGTACTTGGCGCGCAGTTCCATGCCGGGGACATGGCTGTCCTTGGGCTCGCCGTTCTTGCCCACGCCCATCTCGCCGGTGATGATGCCCTTGACCACGCCGTCTTCGATGATCGGGCTCTGGGCGGCAAAGCCGGGGTAGATTTCCACACCCAGGGCTTCGGCCTGTTCGCCGAGCCAGCGGCCGAGTTGGCCGAGTGAAATGACGTAGTTGCCTTCGTTGTGCATCGGCGCCGGCACGAAGGCATTGGGCATCTTCGTAGCCTTGCTTTCGCTGGTGAAGAAATAGATTTCGTCACGCGAGACCGGCACGTTCAACGGCGCGCCTTTTTCCTTCCAGTCGGGGAAGAGCTCGTCGAGCGCGCGCGGCTCGAAGACCGCACCGGACAGCAAATGGGCGCCGACTTCGGACCCCTTTTCGACAATGCAGACTTCCAGTTCCGGGCTCTTCTGCTTGAGACGGCAGGCGGCCGACAGGCCGGCCGGGCCGGCGCCGACGATGAGTACGTCGTACTCCATCACGTCGCGTTCGATTTCTTCACTCATATCGTTTTTGCTCTTTGCTGGCTCGTCACACCACTGGGGAGCGCGCGCCGTCGGTGGAAACGGTCACTGGCGCTCTGCGACAAGCGAAGGGCGCCATGATGGCACCGATAATTACGCGTCGCCATCCCGTATGGAGCCACCGCGGTGGCGCCGACTGCAGGCGATGCGACGTTACGGATCGTCATGATCAGACCTTCATGCCCGGCATGTTCAGCGAGGCGGTGTTGCCACCATCGACCGGCAAGGCCTGGCCGGTAATGAAGCTGGCGTCGTCGCTGGCGAGAAACGTGATCGCCGCGGCCAGCTCTTCCGGCCGGCCGTAGCGACGCAGTTCGCAGCGCGCGCCAAGCTTGTGAGTCTTGTCGTTCGCTTCGGCATAGTCGAAAACAGACTTCGTCATGCCCGTTTTGACCAGCCCCGGGCAGACCGCGTTCACCCGTACATTGTACTGGCCCAGGTCGCAGGCACTGGTCTGGGTGAGGTTGATCACCGCGGCCTTGGATGCGCTATAGGCATTGCCGCCCGCGCCAGAGCGCACGCCGGCAACCGAGGCCGTGTTCACGATCGCACCCGCGCCGGCATCGCGCATGTGGCGTGCGACCGCTCGGGTGAAATGCATGGTGCCGAACAGGTTCACGTCGACCACGTCGCGCCATGTGTCCAGATCGTTATCGGTGACCGGCGCATAGTCGCCGCCGGCAATGCCGGCGTTGTTGCAAAGCACGTGAATCGCGCCGTGTTCGGCGGCAATACGATCGGCCAGGGCGGTGACGGCGGCTTCATCGCGCACGTCCAGCGCCGAGATTTCGTGGCCGCTACCGGGCAGCATGTCGAGAACCGCCTGAAGCGCGGCTTCTTCGCGGTCTACGAGCACCACGCGTGCGCCTTCCTCGGCAAAGCGAAGGGCGCTGGCGCGGCCGATGCCGCTGGCCGCACCGGTGACGATCACCGTGCGGTTTTCGAATCGTTTCATCGCGGCCGCTGTCATTTTTATCTCCTTTGATCGCGCGTCGAATTCTACACAAGGGCCGGGGGGCGTCAACGTGGATGAAACTCTGTTTCATCAAAACATGAACGATCGTTCACGCATTCCCGTGGCTCGAACTGTACCGCCGATAGCGGTATGCAGCACGTATTTTTGGCGCCGCGAATCAGACGGTGCTAGTTTCGATTGCACGATGTGCGAGGCATCGATAACAAGTGGCAAAAGCCACGCTAAAACAAACCGGAGGAGACGCAATGAAGCACTACAAGGGGCTCGTGCGACGGGCCGTGGCGGCAGTTGGGGTGGCAGCGGCGCTGGCCGTGCCAACGCTTGGCAGCGCGGCCGACGACACCATCAAGATCGGCTATATCGACCCGCTTTCGGGGCCCTTCGCCAACGTGGGCGATGCCGGTCTCAAGCACTTCAAGTATCTGGCCGAGCGCATCAATGCGGACGGCGGCATTCTCGGCAAGGATGTCGAGATCATCGGCTACGACAACAAGTCCAGCGCCCAGGAATCGCTGCAGATTCTGCGCGAGGCCGCCGACGAAGGCGTGCAGTACATCACCCAGGGTAATGGCTCGCATGTAGGCGGGGCGCTGGTCGACGGCGTGGAGAAACACAACCGCCGCAATCCCGATAATCGCATGGTCTTTCTCAACTATGCGGCCGTGGACCCGGCCCTGACCGGTGAGAAATGCTCGTTCTGGCATTTTCGTTTCGATGCCAACAGCGCCATGAAGCTGCAGGCCATTACCGATTACATGGCCGAGCAGGACGACATCAAGAAGGTGTTTCTGATCAACATGGACTACTCCCATGGGCAGGCGATCTCGCGTATCGCCAAGGAAATGCTCAAGGAGAAACGTCCGGATATCGAAATCGTCGGCGACGTGCTGCATCCGGTGGGCAAGGTGAAGGACTTCTCGCCCTATATCTCCCAGATTCAGTCCTCCGGCGCGGACACGGTGATCAGCGGCAACTGGGGCAACGATCTGTCGCTGCTGGTCAAGGCCGGCGCCCAGGGCGGTCTGGACGTGGACTGGTACACCTACTATGCCGGCGGCCTGGGCACGCCCACGGCGCTGGGCAAGGCGGGTGCGGAACACGTCAAGATGCTCACCGAATGGCAGGAGAACCTGGTCGAGGAATACGAAGCACCGGAGCTGCGTGAAATTCTCGAGGAGTTCGAGCAGCGCTACGAAGGGATCGAGTTCTACTACCTGCGTATCAAGACCCAGATGGACATGCTCCAGCAGGCCATGGAAAAGGCGGGCAGTACCGATCCGCTGGCCGTGGCGCGGGCCCTGGAAGGCATGACCATGGAAACGCCGTTCGGCACGGTGACCATGCGTGAGCAGGATCACCAGCTGCTGCAGCCGCTGTTCATCTCTACCTTCTCGGAAGACTATCCGAAGTACGACTCCGAAGGCTCCGGCCTGGGTTGGGTGATGAACGCCAAGCTCGATGCCGCCAGCACCGCGGTCGACAGCGTTTGCGAAATGAAGCGTCCGTCGAGCTGATCGTCAGCGATCACGCTTGATCCCCGGCCGGCTGGTTCGCAGCCGGTCGGCATGACGGTGACGGGGCCCCGGCGCATGCGCCGGGTGCCGCGTACGCCCGACGCTCTGTCATTTCGCCGTCTCGGGGTGCCCGGTGATGCTCGAATCCATTGTTTTTTCGGTCTTGAACGGCCTGCTCTACGGCATGCTTTTGTTCATGCTGGCCAGCGGCCTGACGCTGATCTTCGGCATGATGGGCGTGCTCAATTTCGCCCACGCCAGTTTCTACATGCTGGGCGCCTACTGCGCCTACACCATCAGTTCGTACACCAATTTCTGGGTGGCGTTGATTCTCGCGCCCCTGTTCGTGGGATTTCTCGGCGCGCTGACCGAGCGCTTCGGGCTGCGCAACGTGCATAAGCACGGACACGTGGCCGAGCTGCTGCTGACCTTCGGTCTGGTCTATGTCATCGACGAGCTGGTGGTGCTGATCTGGGGCCAGATCCCGGTCAACTACGCCATTCCGCCGTCGCTGGACTTCACGCTTTTCACCCTGTTCGGCACCAGCTTTCCGGCCTATCGCGCGTTCATTCTGTTCGTGGCCGTTGCCATGTTCGTGGCGATCTACCTGCTGCTGGTGCGCACACGCGTGGGCATGATCATTCGTGCGGCGCTGTCGCACCCGGAAATGGTCGGCGCACTCGGCCACGACGTGCCGCGTATCTTCACGCTGGTATTCGCCTTTGGCACCGGTCTGGCCGGGCTGGCGGGGGTGATGGCCGGCAACTACTACATCACCGAGCCGGGCATGGCGTTTTCCATGGGCCCGATCGTGTTCGTGGTGGTGGTGTTCGGCGGGCTGGGTTCGCTCGGCGGCGCGCTTGCCGCCTCGTTGATCATCGGCCTGGTCACGACCTTTGCCGTGAGCCTGAATTATTCCGTTGCCGATCTGCTGGCTGCCGTTGGGCTGGGGCTCGACGGTGAAAACATTGCCGGCGGGCTGGCCCATATCGATCTGTCGCGTATCGGTCAGATGCTGCCCTATCTGATGATGGTGCTGATTCTGATCTTTCGCCCGCGTGGGCTGATGGGAGCGCGCGAATCATGAGTCATTCCCAATCTTCGCGTACGGCACTTTTATGGCATATCGGCGTCTGGGCGCTGTTTGCGCTGGTGATCGTCGTACTGCCCTATATTTTCACCTCAAGCAGCTCGATTTCGATGATGAGCCAGATGGGCGTGTTCATCATCTTCGCGCTGTCCTACAACATGCTGCTCGGTCAGGCGGGCATGCTCTCCTTCGGCCATGCGGTGTATTTCGGCCTGGGGGGCTTCTTTACCCTGCATGCGATCCGGGCGGTCAATGACGAGGTCTGGCAGTTTCCGCTGGAGCTGATGCCGCTGATCGGCGGCGCGGGCGGGCTGGCCTTCGGCATTCTCTTTGGCTCGATCTCGACCCGTCGGGCCGGGGTGACTTTCGCCATGATCACGCTCGGCATCGGCTCCATGGTGGAATCCAGCGCCAACATGTTCACCGACTTCTTCGGCGGTGAAAGCGGCATATCCGGCAACCGTGTGACCGATGTGACGCTGTTCGGCTTCAGCTACGGGCCGTCGATCCAGGTTTATTACCTGATCGGTGCATGGACCGTGATTGCCGCGGTGGCCATGTATCTGCTCACCAAGACACCGCTCGGGCGTATTTCCAACGCGGTTCGCGACAATCCCGAGCGTGCCCAGTTCGTGGGCTACAACACCACCATCGCGCGCTTTATTCAGTTCTCGCTGTCGGGCTTCTTTGCCGGTATCGCGGGCGGTCTGTTCGCGATCATGTTCGAGATCATGACCGCGCCCAACGTGGGGCTGGTGCAGTCCGGCGCGGTGCTGTTGATGACCTTCATCGGCGGCGTGGGCCTGTTCTTCGGGCCGATTATCGGCGCGGTGCTGGTGACCTACATGCATACCGCGCTGAGTGGTTTTTCGGAAGGCTGGATCCTGTATTTCGGCCTGATGTTCGTGTTCATGGTGATGTATGCGCCGGGCGGTATCGCCGGTGTGATCTATGCACACGCTGCGCCGTGGCGGGCCGGCCTGTTCCGGCGGCTGTTGCCGGGCTATCTGCTGGCCCTGATACCCGCGCTGCTGGCGATCGCCGGGCTCGTGGCGGTGGTGGAGATGGGCTATCAGCTATCGCTGGCCTACGACCCGTCCAGCCCGATCGAGCTGTTCTATATGCAGATCAACGCCACGAGCGTCGTGTCCTGGCTGGTCGCGCTGCTCGTGCTGGCAGCGGGCATCGGCGGTGTGCTCGGGGCCGCGCGCGTGGTGCGTGCCCGCTGGGCCGAGGTGAACCGATCCATGCAGGCACCGGGAGCAAAGACATGAGCGATGCACTCACACTGGCGAACGTGCACAAGCGCTTTGGCGAAACGCCGATCATTCGCGGCGTGGATCTGGCGGTGGCCCCGGGCGAGCGGCATGCCATCATCGGGCCCAACGGGGCCGGCAAGTCCACCTTGTTCAACCTGATCAGCGGCCGCTATACCCCGAGCGAAGGCGAGATCAGCCTGCACGGCAAGCGTATCAGCGGGCTGGCGCCGCACCAGATCAATCGGCGCGGGCTGAGTCGGAGTTTTCAGATCACCAACCTGTTCCAGAACATGACGGTGTTCGAGAACCTGCGCTGCTCGCTGCTCTGGGCCCAGGGCTATAAATACTCGTTCTGGCATCTGGTCGGCCGTCAGGCCGCCCTCAACGAGGCCGCCGAACAGTGGCTGGAACGACTGGGGCTTTCGGCGCGTCGCGATGTGCCGGCCTCGCTGCTGACCTATGCCGAGCAGCGCACCCTGGAAATCGGGACCACCATCGCCGGAGGCGCGGACGTGATTCTGCTGGACGAACCCACGGCGGGCATGGGCCTGGCCGAGCGCGACCACACGATGGCGATGATCAGCGAAGTCACCCAGGGCAAGACGCTGCTCATGGTGGAGCACGATATGGGCGTGGTATTCGAACTGGCCGATCGCATCAGCGTGCTGGTCTACGGCCAGGTCATCGCCAGCGATACGCCGGAAGCCATCCGGGCCAACGCGGCGGTACAGGAAGCCTATCTGGGCGAGGCGCATTAGCAATGAGCGCGAATATGCTGGAAGTCAAGGATCTGCATGCCTATTACGGCAAGAGCCACGTCCTGCAGGGGGTGGATTTCAACGTCGGCCGCGGCGAGATCGTAAGCCTGCTCGGGCGGAACGGGGTGGGGCGTTCGACCACCTGCAAGGCGATCATGGGCCTGGTTGCGCCGCACGGCCGCATCGAGTTCGACGGTGAGTCGGTGGCCGGGCTCAAGTCGCATCAGGTCGCGCGCCGTGGCATCGGCTACGTGCCGGAGGATCGGCTGATCTTTACGGGACTCACCACCCGCGAAAACCTCGAAATGGGGGTCAAGAAGGTGGGGGCGAAGACCGGCTGGTCGCTAAAGGACGCCTACGAACTGTTCCCGCGCCTGTCCGAGCGGGCCGACGTGAAGGCCGATCTGCTCTCCGGCGGCGAACAGCAGATGCTGACGATGTGCCGCACCCTGATGGGCGACCCCAAGCTGATCATGATCGATGAACCCACCGAGGGGCTGGCGCCTCAGATCGTTTCCCAAGTGGGCGACTTTCTACTCGCGATCGCCGACAAGGGCATTTCCGTGCTGCTTGTCGAACAACGCCTGAGTATCGCCATGCGCGTGTCGCATCGGGTTTATGTGATGGGGCATGGGCGGATCGTGTTTGAAGGCACGCCGGGCGATCTGGAGGCCGACGAGGGCGTGCGGCGCGAGTGGCTGGAGGTCTGATGCGTTCGCCGCGATGCATGTTCTGCGGCGCGTCATTCGTCGCAGATGCAACTTGGCCGCGGGGGGTCGCCCATAGCGGATCGCGCGCCGATTGCGCGGTATCGGCTCGAACGAGGCCCGGCCGGGCCCGGCGTTCGACGTAATCCTCGTGCTTTCGTCCGGCCCGTTGAGGCGGCGCGAAAGCCCGTCGGACGAACGTTCGATCGTCAATACCCCGCCCGCAAAGCGTTTGCGGTTTTGCCGCCATTTTCAGACGGTTGGCCGTGTCGGATTGCTGTATTAGTCAAATGAAACGGGGTTTCACTAGGCTGTTGACGGCGGTTCGCGAGCGTGGCAGCTTTGAACCATAGAAAAGAAAAATGCCGCCGGGGCACGCGACGCAGATCGCACACAAAAACGCTACCGGAGCACGGCGCATACAATCGGAGGAGATCACCGCATGAGCGATCGTCGGATCGATACGCGGTCGCCGACGCCCCTGTGTCGGCTACTAGCGCATGGCTTGGCCCGGCCGGACTTCGTGTCCTGGCAGGTGCCGGCTGCGCTGTACTCCCTCCTTTCGTTGCTGCTGATTCGGTTGGGCCGTCGTGCATAGCGCCGGTCTGATTCCATCTTCCGTGGACGGTGCGTTGCCCGTACACGGTCTGACACCTTGGTTCGCTCAATAGGGGGAGACCGTCTTGGATTTGTTCCTTCAGCAGGTGCTAAACGGCCTGACGCTCGGCAGCATCTATGGGCTCGTCGCCCTGGGGCTGACGCTGGTTTACGGCATTCTGCACGTGCCCAACTTCGCCCACGGCGCGCTCTACATGGTTGGCGCCTACGTCTGTTATTTCACCATGTCCGATCTGGGCCTGAACTACTGGGTCGCGATCGCCGCGGCGGCGGTGGTCGTGGCCGCCTTGTCGGTGATCTGCGAACGGCTGGTCTTTCATCCGCTGCGCCATGCGCCGCCCATCCACGACAAGATCGCGGCGATCGGCATCCTGCTGTTTCTCGAAGCCGTGGTGCAGATGTACTGGGGTGCGGACTTCCGGCGTATTGCATCGCCTTATAACCAGATTCTGGATATCGGCGGCCTGACCCTGCCGGCGCAGCGGCTGCTGATCATCGTCGGTGCGTTTTCGCTGATGGGCGCCCTGCACCTTTATCTGAAAAAGACCATGACCGGCGCGACCATCGTCGCCATGGCCCAGAACCGTGAAGGCGCCTTCCTGGTCGGTATCGATGCCAACCGCGTCGCGATGATGACCTTCGCCATCGCCGGCGCGCTGGCCGCGGTCGCTGCCGGGCTGTTCGCGCCGATCAACCTGGTCTATCCGGCCATGGGGCATCTGGTGCTGCTCAAGGCCTTCGTGATCATCATCCTCGGCGGCATGGGCAGTATCCCGGGCGCGATCATCGGCGGCCTGATCATCGGCTTTTCCGAAGCGCTCGGCGGCTTCTATCTGTCGAGCACCTACAAGGACGTCATCGCCTTCGTGCTTCTGGTCGTGATCCTGTCGATCAAGCCGACCGGCCTGTTCACCAAGGGGGTGCGCTAATGAACCGCGCAATCGATTTTCTGCTCGGCTCGACCATGCGCTGGCTGCTGCTGGCCCTGGCGGTCGTCTTTCCGCTGGTCACCGATAACGAGTACCACATCTATGTGATGGCGCTGGCCTTCATCTGGGCGATCGCCGTCTACGGCATGAACATCATCACCGGCTACTGTGGCCAGCTGAATCTGGCCCATGGCGGTTTCTTCGCGATTGGCGCCTACGTGGTGGCCATCCTCACCGTCGATCACGGCTGGCCGTTCTGGCCGGCGTTTGCCGCGGCCGGGCTGTTCGGTGCGGTATTCGGTTTCGTGGTGGGTATCGTGTCGCTACGGCTGAAGGAACATTACTTCGCGATCTTCACCCTGTGCGTCGGCTACATCATCTATCTGATGATCGACAAATGGGAGGCGCTGACCCACGGTTCGCTGGGCATCATCAACATTGCGCCGCCGGAAGGCTTCGGCCTGGTTGATTTCACCCAGACGATCCCCTTCTACTATCTGGTGCTGGCTTTCCTGGCGCTGGCGATCTGGCTGACCCGACGGATTTCCGAATCCCTGCTCGGCCGCACCTTCCGCGCTATTCGTATCAGTGACGATCTGGCCCAGTCGCTGGGCATCAATCTGATGCGCAACAAGGTTCTGGCCTTCGTCATCTCCACCGTTTATGCCGCGGCGGCTGGCGGTCTGTATGCCGGCGTGGTGCGCTTCATCGGGCCGGAAGAGGCCAACTTCATTCATACCTTCGACATGATCGCCTACCTGCTGGTCGGCGGTATCGGCACGCTCATGGGGCCGCTGCTGGGCACCTTGGTGATCACCTGGCTGACCCAGGCCGTGCAGTCGCTGGAGGAATACCGAATGATCGTGTTCGGCCCGATGCTGGTGCTGCTCGTGATCTTCTTCCCGCGCGGCATCGTCGGCTCGTTCCTGACCTGGCGCGGTCGGCGCATGGCGCGTCAGGCGCCGCGCAAGACGCGCGAGTCCCGCGTGGATACGACCGACTCGAACAGTGCCGACGCTACGGAGGCGCGCAACAATGCTTAATATCCGCAATCTCACCAAGCGCTTCGGCGGTCTGGCGGCGGTCAACGATGTGAGCGTCGAATTCGGCGCCAATCAGATCAACGCCATCATCGGGCCCAACGGCGCCGGCAAGACCACGTTCTTCAATCTCATCGCGGGCGCGATGCCGCCCACCGAAGGCGTGATCGAGTACAAGGGCCAGGATCTGGCCGGCAAGTCGCCGGACTCGATCGCTCGGCTGGGCGTGGCGCGCACGTTCCAGACCACGATGCTGTTCGAGGAGTCGACCGTGCTCGACAACCTCATCGTCGGTCATCGGCTGCGCACCGAGTCCCGCCTGTGGGACGTGATCGTCAATTCCAAACGGCTCAAGACCGACGAAAAACGCTGCCGCGACAAGGCTGCGGAGACGCTTGAATTCGTGGGTCTTTCGCATATCGGCCATCGCTATATCGCCGACACCAGTCAGGAGGAGCGCAAGCGCGTCGCCTTCGCCCTGGCGCTGGCGACCGATCCGGAGCTGGTGCTGCTCGACGAGCCGGCCGGCGGCGTCAATCCTGAAGAAACCGACGGGCTGGTCGATCTCATTCACAAGATGGTCGATCACGGCATCACGGTCTGTCTGATCGAACACAAGATGGACATGATCATGCGTATCGCCGACAAGATCATCGTGCTCGATCACGGCGAGAAGATTTCCGAAGGCACGCCGGAGCAGGTCAAGAACGATCCGGTGGTTATCGAAGCCTATCTGGGGAAAGAAGATGCTGAAGCTTGAGGGCGTCGACGCCAAATACGACAGTTTCAAGGCCCTCGACGGGGTGTCGCTGGAAATCGACGCCGGCGAGCTGGTCGTATTGCTGGGCGCCAACGGTGCCGGCAAGACCACGCTGTTCAACACCATCAGCGGGCTGATGAAGCCGGCGGCCGGGCGTATCACCATCGACGGCAAGGACGTCACCGGACGCAAGCCCTCGGCGCTGGTTCAGGCGGGTGTGGTGCAGTGTCCGGAAGGACGCAAGCTGTTTCCCGGCATGTCGGTACTCAAGAATCTGCGTCTGGGCGGCTATGTGCACCGGCGCGATCGTGCCGGCATGAACCGCACGCTCGAGCATATTCTGGCGATGTTCCCGATTCTTGAAGAAAAGAAGGACCAGCCCGCGGGCTCGCTGTCCGGCGGTCAGCAGCAGATGGTCGCGGTCGGGCGTGCGCTGATGGGACGCCCCAAGCTGCTGATGCTCGACGAGCCGTCGCTGGGGCTGGCGCCGCTGGTGGTCAAACAGGTTTTCGAGACCGTGCAGTCGATTAACGCCGAGGGCACGACCGTGCTCCTGGCCGAGCAGAACGCCTATGCCGCGCTCAAGATCGCCAACCGCGCGTATGTGATCGAGAACGGCAAGCTCGTAATGCAGGGCGACCGGGAAGAAATGCTCGGCAACGAGGCGGTGCGCAAGGCCTATATCGGCGCCTAGGAATTCCAAAATCTCGTGATTCCACGAGTGCTAGCAACCAACCCGAATAAAAGAGGGGAGATAGAGAATGACATTCAAGAAAACGGTTCGCCGGGTCGCCGTAGCGACAGCTCTGGCCATGGGTATGGCCGGCGCCGCGCATGCGGCCGAGAAGGTCAATATCGGCTTCACCGGGCCGCTGTCGGGCGGCGCTGCGCTCTACGGTGAAAACACCCTGGAAGGCCTGCGCATGGCCGCCAAGGAAATCAACGGCAACGGCGGCATCGATGTCGATGGCACCAACTACGAAATCAATATCGTCAGCCTGGACGATATGTATTCGCCCAGCCGCGCGGCGGTAAACGGCAAGCGTCTGGTCCAGCAGTCGAACACGCCCGTGGTGTTCACGCCGCATTCCGGCGGCACGTTCGCGCTGCAGGCGTTCAACGAGCGCGACGGCTTCCTGGTGATGTCCTACACCTCGATTCCCTCGGTCACCGAAAAGGGCAACGAGCTCACGGTGAAGATTCCGCCGAACTTCACCGACTACGTGAAGCCCTTCACCAAGCTCACGATGGATCGCTTCGGCAAGAAGCTCGCCGTGGCCAACGCCACCCATGACTATGCCAAGTACTGGACCCAGGCGTTCGTTCCTGCTTGGGAAGCCGCCGGCGGCGAAGTCGTGGCCAGCAACCCGATGGACTACAACAAGTCCGCGGACTTCTATACCGGCGTGAGCAAGGTGCTGGCTGCCGAGCCGGACGTGCTGTTCGTGGGCGGTGCCTCCGAGCCGACCGGCCTGGTGGTGCGTCAGGCGCGCGAACTGGGCTTCAAGGGCGGCTTCGTGGTCATGGATCAGGCCAAGATCGACGAAGTGGCCAACGTGGCCGGCGGCATGGAAGCCGTTGAAGGCGCGGTGGGCGTCACCCCGCTGGTGTATTCCGATAACCCGGGCGCCGACGCATTCGTGAAGCTCTACAAGAAGGATCACGAAGGCGTGCCCACCTCGGAAACGGCGTACAACTACTTCGCCATGTTCCTGGTCGCCCGTGCCATGGAAAAGGCCGGCACCGTCAAGGATGCCAAGGCGATCCGCGCGGCGATTCCTGAGGCGCTCAAAGAAGTCGAGACCAACCACAATCCGTATGAGGTCCAGAGCATCACCGATAGCGGCAATCTGGCCGTGGATGTGGAAATCGCGGAAGTGGTCGACGGCAAGGTCGAACTGCGTCGCGTGTCGGATATCGAAACCGAATAAGTTTCGAATAGAGCATGCGCATGTCACAGGGGCACTTTGGTGCCCCTGTTTTCTTTGGGCCGCTGTTTTGCGACAGCCGCGCTCGTTCATGGGAGCTTATCGATGAGCGTCAATCGCCAGATCATTCTTGTCCGTCGCCCCCAGGGCATGCCGGATAAAACCCACCTGCAAATGCAGGAAAGCCAGATGCCGCGCCCGGGCGAGGGCGAAGTGCTGGTGAAAACGATATACATGTCGCTGGACCCGTATATGCGGGGTCGCATGAGCGCGGCCAAGTCCTATGCGGCCAGCGTCGCCGAAGGCGCGGTCATGGAAGGCGCGACCGTGGGTGAAGTGGTCGAGTCCAACGACGACAGCCTCGCCGTGGGCGACTATGTGCTGGCCCATGGCGGCTGGCAGGAGTATGCCGTGCAAACGGCGAAAACGCTGCGCAGGCTCGATCCGAGCGCCGCGCCGATCAGTACCGCGGTGGGCGTGCTCGGCATGCCCGGTTTTACCGCCTATGTCGGCCTCGACGAAATCGGCCAGCCGCAGTCCGGCGAAACGGTGGTCGTGTCGGCGGCCGCGGGCGCGGTGGGCCAGGTCGTGGGCCAGATCGCTCGCCTCAAGGGCTGTCGCGTGGTCGGTGTGGCCGGCGCGCCGGACAAATGCGAGCACGTGGTCGAACAGTACGGTTTCGATGTCTGCGTGAACTACAAGGACGACGATTTCGAAGCCCAGCTCGCCGCCGCCTGCCCGAACGGCATCGATGTCTATTTTGAGAACGTGGGCGGCAAGGTCTTCGACGCAGTGCGCGGGCTGCTCAACGACTTTGCGCGTATGCCGGTCTGTGGGCGCATCGCTCACTACAACGACAGCGAAGCGCCCGACGGCCCCGATCGTCTGGTGGCCTTCATGGGCCAAGTTCTGGTCAAGCGCCTGCGCGTGCAGGGCTTCATCCAGTTCGACTATCGCCATCGCTACGGCGATTTTCAGCGCGACATGAGCGCCTGGGTGCGCAGCGGCGAGGTCAAGTATCAGGAAGATATCGTCGCCGGGTTGGAAAACGCGGTGGAAGCCTTCCAGGGGCTGCTGCAGGGACGCAATCGGGGCAAGCTGCTGGTGCAGGTCGCGGCCGACCCGACCCGCGATTAATCGATGGGCGACGCGTCGCAATCACGGACCTATGCCGTGCTCGGCGAGCGCTTCGGCGCGCGCTACAAGTGGTATGTGTCGGTCACGGTCATGCTCGGCACCTTCTCGGTGGTGCTTGCGGCCACCATCATCAACGTGGCTGTGCCGGCGATCATGACCCGCTTCAACGTCGCCCAGGACCAGGTCCACTGGCTGGCGACGGGGTTTCTCGCGGCGATGACCGTGGGCATGCTGCTCAACGCCTGGGCCGCTTCGCGTTTCGGCTCGCGCGGCGCGTTCGCGCTGGCCATGGGCGGTTTCATTGTGGCCTCGCTCGTGGGTGGGCTAAGCGCCGATTTTCCGACCCTGGTGGCGGCGCGCGTGGGTCAGGGACTCACCGCGGGCATGATCCAGCCGCATGCGCTGGTGGCCATCTTCCAGGTGTTTCCCGTGCACCGGCGTGGCCAGGCGATGGGCATCTACGGCATGGGGGTGATTCTCGGCCCGGCGATCGCGCCGGCGCTGGGCGGCGTGCTGGTCGACAGCATTTCCTGGCGGGCGACCTTCATCGTGGTGCTGCCAGCCTGTGCGCTGGCAGCGGGGCTCGCCTGGCGCTTTCTACCCGGCCGTGGCAGTCGTCGTGCCTCGCTGGACTGGGTCGGCATGGCGCTGTTGAGTGCCGCGCTGGTGGCGCTGCTGTGGTCGATCGCCTCGCTGCATCGGCGGGGCGTGTTCGATCCGCTGGTCGATGGGGTGCTCGTTGGCGGGCTGGTGCTGGCCGTGCTGTTCGTGGCCTGGGAGCGGCGCGTACGCGAGCCGCTGCTTGAACTGAGCGTACTGGCCAGGCCCGGCTTTGCCAGCGGTTTCGTGCTGTCGATGGTCATGGGGGCGGGGCTTTTCGCCAGCACCTATCTCGCGCCGCTTTATTTCCAGCAGTCTGCGCAGATGAGCGCATCGGCCTCCGGGCTGATGCTGGTGCCGGCCGGGCTGGCCATGGCGTTCGTTTTTCCCGTGGCCGGCCATCTGACCGACCGGGTGCCGATCCGCGGACTCGTGGCCGCAGGCCTGCTGTGTTTCGTTGCCAGCATGGTGCTGCTCGCCGCGGCCGAGATTCCGACCGCGGCCGCCTGGCTGGTGGTTTGGGCGGTGTTCGGGCGCCTTGGCGTGGGCCTGATGATGCCGCCGATCACCACCGCGAGCCTGGGGCTGTTGCCCGAAGAACAACTCGATCGCGGCTCCGGCATCATCAATTTCGGCCGCCAGATCGGCGGCGCCCTGGGGGTGAACCTGTCGGCGGTATTAGCGCAGTACGCCAGCGACTTCTACCGGCTGCGCCATCCGGAGGAACCCGCGCAGCGGGTGTTCGAGGCGGGTTTCGACTATGCCTTCATGGCCCTTGCACTGTTGTTCGTCATTGCGTTCTGGCCGTTGCAGCGTCTTGCTCGCGCCATGGCCCGTGCGAGTGTTTGACGCGACAGGCAAGGATGCCCGCAAGTATACGTTGCCGCGCAAATCAAAAAATACTAATTTCACGATTAGAGAGTGCCGATCCGAGCTATTTGCCGAACGATTGTTCGTTTTATATATCAACGTGAAAGCGTTCGCCTGTGCTGCCGGGTCGCGGCGCAGGCGTAGCGGCGTCAGGGCACTGTTGCCATGCGACTTTTTCGGTATGGCGCTTGCTTACCGTTATGTCTATCTTGTGTTCGACTCGGGGGCAGGGTGTTTGATCAAAGAGGCTGGATCGCTCGATCGGGCCCACGATGTCTTTCCAGCGTTGGACGGGCTGGCAACACGGAACCGAAAAATACAAAACCGATATAGCTGCGTCGGATAGCCGGCGCGGCGCCAAAAACTTGTGGCTTGGGAATAGAGAAAATGCGAAAGACGATGGCGCCGGACGGTCCGGACACCAAGGGGCACAACTACGTCACCGCGCTCGCGCGGGGGCTGGAGCTGTTGCGTTGTTTTGGCGATGCGGCGGAATATCTTGGTAATGCAGAGCTGGCCAAGCGCACGGATATACCGCGCCCGACAGTATCCCGGCTGACCGCCACGCTGACCCAGCTGGGGTATCTGCTCTACATGCCGCATCTGGAAAAGTACCGGCTGGGCCCGCGGGTGCTCGATCTGGGCTATCGCTACCTCGCGAGCGAGGGCGTGGGCAATATCGCCCAGCCGTTCATGCAGGAGCTCGCCGATGCCACCGATTGCATGGTGGCCCTCGGGGTGCCCGAGGGGGCGCATTTGACCTATACCCATGCCTGTCAGGGCAAGGGCCCGTTGATCTTGCGCCTGCAGGTGGGCTCGCGGGTGCCGATGGGTCTGTCCTCGATGGGGCTGGCGTTTTTGGCCGCCCATGAGCCGGCCGCCCGCGAGCCCTACTACGAGCGTATTCGAGCGGAAAGCGCCATGCCGTGGTCGGAGATCGAACCGCTGCTCGAACGCGCCTATGACGACTATGCCCGTTACGGTTTCTGCATGACCGATCGCACCTGGAGCCGGGATATCAGCGGTGTCGGGGTGCCGCTGGTGCTGGAGAACGGCCAGCGCGTGGTGTCGTTCAACTGTGGGGGGGCGGCACAACGCCTGACCCGCGAGGTGTTGGTCGACAATCTCGGTCCGCGCCTCAAGCAGGTGGTGGAGCAGGTTAGACAGCTCGTCGTGGGCGGCGACTGATCGATGCCGGATCACGAAGACAGCCGGGTCATCTCACTGGCCGACGCCAACGCGCGCTACGACCGCGGCTTTGCCGCGCATCTGGGCTTCGAGTTCGTCGAATGGGTGCCGGACCGGGCCACGCTCGAACTGGAGATTCAGGCCTGGCACCTCAACCTCGCCGGGGTGCTGCACGGCGGTATCCTCGCCACGCTGCTCGATATCGCAGGTGCGGCGGCCGGCAGTTATTGCCCCTACCTGGGGCGTATCCGCAAGGCCATCACCCTGTCGATGACCACCACCTTCACCGGTCAGGCCAGCCAGGGCCTGGTGCGCGCGATCGGCCGGCGGCGCGCGGGCGGGACTCGTATCTTCAATTCCACGGTGGATATCGTCGACGCCGACGAGCGCCTGCTCGCCATCGGCGAGGGTACCTACCGACTGCGTAGCGGTAGCGAGAGCGAGCAAGGCGTACCCATCGACGCATAGTGGATTCGTTACACCACGGGTAACGCCCGTCCAGCTCAGGCGCGGCCACGGGTTGCAGCCCCGTGCGCGCCGTCCGTCGATCGATGCCGTATTCCCGGGCGCCAGGCGTAACCTGCGGCCCGAGTCTGTCGCGTGCAATAAACAGTCGATTTTTTGCGCGGCAGGGCGTATGGTCGAGGTCGGTGAACGATCGTTCGGTTTCGCCGCACGCGATCGACCTGCGCAGAGTGGGGTCGGGCTTCGTCGCGAAAACGAACGATCGTTCATGCCGAGTCTGGAACTGCGTTTCATTAAATTGACGGTCGCCCGCGGCTGTGTCAGTTTCCGGTCGGTAAAAGAACACGCTTGGGCTTGCCTGCCGTGCGCGGGCCAGTGCGAGCACAACAGTCCGCCACAATGAGGAGAGATCATGCTTGCACTATCCAAGCAGGCCGAGGATCTGCACGCCCGGCTGCTCGCGTTCATGGACGAACACGTCTACCCGGCCGAGTCGGTCTACGAACAGCAGCACCAGGAGGCCGAGGATCGCTGGGCCTGGCCGCCGATCATGGAAGAACTCAAGGCCAAGGCCAAGGCCGAAGGCCTCTGGAACCTGTTCCTACCGGAAAGCGATTACGGCGCCGGGCTATCCAACTACGACTATGCGCATCTGTGCGAAATCATGGGCCGTTCGCCGATCGCGCCCATCGTTTTCAACTGCAGCGCGCCGGACACCGGCAACATGGAAGTGCTCGAGCGCTACGGCAGTGAAGCACAGAAGAAAGAGTGGCTGGAGCCGCTGCTGGAAGGCAAGATCAAGTCCTGCTTCTCCATGA
Organism: Salinisphaera sp.; assembly: GCF_002729955.1. GTDB lineage: Bacteria > Pseudomonadota > Gammaproteobacteria > Nevskiales > Salinisphaeraceae > Salinisphaera. The sequence goes on from NZ_PBYA01000056.1 coordinate 106,697, forward strand.
CCGAGCCGGCCGTGGCCTCTTCGGATGCCACCAATATCGCCACCGAAATCAAGCGCGACGGCGACGAGTACATCGTCAACGGCCGCAAGTGGTGGTCCTCTGGTGCGATGGCGCGCAACTGCAAGGTCGCCATCGTCATGGGCAAGAACGACCCGAACGCCGAAAAGCATCGCCAGCAGTCGATGATTCTGGTGCCGCTGGATACCCCGGGCGTGACCATCGAACGGCCGCTGCACGTGTTCGGCTACGACCATGCCCCCAAGGGCCATGCCGAAATCCACTACGACAACGTGCGCGTGCCGGCCGAGAACCTGATTCTGGGCGAAGGCCGTGGCTTCGAGATCGCGCAGGGCCGTCTGGGGCCGGGGCGTATCCATCACTGCATGCGCACCATCGGCATCGCCGAGCGGGCACTGGAAGCCATGTGCGAACGGGTGGAAAACCGCGAGGCCTTCGGCCGCAAGATCTCCGAGTTCGACTCCATTCGCAAGAACATTGCACGTTCGCGTATCGAAATCGAACAGGCGCGCCTGCTCACGCTCAAGGCCGCCAAGATGATGGACGAGGTGGGCAACAAGGAAGCCCGCCAGGAAATCGCCATGATCAAGGTGATCGCCCCCGAGATGGCGCTCAACGTGATCGACCGTGCCATTCAGGCACACGGCGCGATGGGCGTCTGCCAGGACACCTTCCTGGCCTCGGCCTGGGCGAACGTGCGCACCCTGCGCATGGCCGACGGCCCGGACGAAGTGCATCTGGACAGCATCGCCAAGCTCGAGCTGCGTCGCCAGCGCGCGGCCCGCGGCTAGCGGCAGGCACACCGTGCCGGCGGCCTGCGGGCCGCCGGCACGCGTTTGATAACGCCAGGAGAATTTGATGTCCAATCTGTTTGATTTGAACGGCAAGGTCGCCGTCATCACCGGTTCGAGCCGCGGTATCGGCAAGGCGATCGCGTGGCAGATGGCCGAGCACGGTGCCAAGGTGGTTATTTCCAGCCGCAAGAGCGAAGCCTGCGAGCCGGTGGCCGAAGAACTGCGCAACGCCGGCCACGACGCCATCGCGATTGCCTGTCATGTCGGCAAGAAAGAAGACCTGCAGAACCTCGTCGACAAGACGAAACAAACCTATGGCCAGATCGACGTACTGGTCTGTAATGCCGCGACCAACCCGGTCTATGGCACCACGGCCGAACTCTCCGACGAGGCCTGGGACAAGATCATGGAAACCAACGTGCGTGGCACGTTCTGGCTATGCAACATGGTGTTGCCCGGCATGGCCGAGCAAGGCGGCGGCAACGTCATCGTGCTGTCCTCGATCGCCAGCCTGCGCGGTAATACCGTGATCGGCGCCTATGGCGTATCCAAGGCCGCGGAAGCCGCGCTGGTGCGTAACCTCGCGGTCGAATGGGGGCCGCAGAATATTCGCGTGAACGCCATCGCGCCGGGGCTGGTCCGTACCGATTTCGCCAAGGCCCTGGTCGAAGACCCGAAACGCCTCGAACAGGCCGAAAAGCGTACGCCGGTACGGCGTATTGGTGAGCCGGTGGATATTGCCGGTGTTGCCATCTTCCTGGCCACCGACGCCAGCGCCTATGTTACCGGGCAGACGCTCGTCGCCGATGGCGGCGAGACGATCAGCTGAACATGGCGGATCAGAGTCAGGCCGGCGCGCCGGAAATCGTGGCGGTGCGCGAGGCGCACCGCTTCGACGAGAACGCGCTCGAACAGTATCTTCGTGACCATGGCCTGGTCGAGGGCGGACTCGACGTGCGCCAGTTTCAGGGCGGGCAGTCCAACCCGACCTATTTTCTTACCACGGGCAGCGCGGATGCGCCGCGCCACTACGTGCTGCGCAAACAGCCGCCGGGCAAGATTCTGCCCTCGGCCCACCGGATCGACCGCGAATACCGGGTGATGTCGGCCCTGGTGGACGCGCCCGGCGTACCGGTGCCGCACATGCATGTGCACTGCGAGGATGCCGACGTCATCGGCACGCCGTTCTACGTCATGGACTATGTGCCGGGCCGCGTGTTCGGCGATCCGGCCATGCCGGAACTGGCGGCCAGCGAGCGCGGCGAGATCTATCGCGGCCTCATCGATGCGCTCGCCGCGCTGCACGACGTAGACGTGGAGGCCGTGGGGCTGAACGATTTCGGCCGGCCAAACGGTTATGTCGAACGCCAGATCAAGCGCTGGCGTGGCCAGTACGAAGCCTCGGCCACCGAAACCGACCCGAACATGGATGCGCTCGGCCAATGGCTGACCGACCATATCCCCGACGACACCACGCCGGCGATCGCCCACGGCGATTTCCGTATCGGCAACCTGCTGATCGCGCCGGATTCGACCGACGTGGCCGCGGTGCTCGACTGGGAACTGGCCACCATCGGCCATCCGCTCGCCGATCTGGCCTATGCCTGCATGCCCTACCACCTGCCGCATGGCGTGGCCGGTGTGCGTGGTATCGAGGGGCTGGATCTGGCCGCCCACGGCATTCCTACCGAGGCCGAACAGCTCGAGCGCTATCGCCAGGCACGCGGGCTCGCGCCGATCGACGACTGGCCGGTGTTCGTGGCGTTTTCGCTGTTTCGTACCGCCGCGATTCTGCAGGGCGTGTATGCACGCGCGGTGCAGGGCAACGCCAGTAACAGCGATGCGCTCAACGTCGGCCGGCGCGCCGGTTTGATTGCCGAACGCGGCTGGGCGGTCGCGCGTGCCCATGATTGAACGATCGACACAGACGCGTGCGAAACTCGCGGGGCCGATAGTCGACTGCCCGGAAACGTCATGAAGCCGATTCGCCGAATACTGCTGACCAACGATGACGGCGTCGAGGCCCCGGGGCTTGCCGTGGCCGAGCGCATCGCCGCGGCGGTGGCCGAAGAAGTCTGGGTGGTGGCGCCCATGGCCGACCAGAGCGGCGTGGGCCAAGGCATCTCCATGCACCACCCGCTTCGGGTCACCGAATACGGCACCCAGCGTTATGCGCTCACCGGTACGCCGGCCGATTGCGTGATGGTCGCCATGGCCGACTGGCTGCGCGACGATCCGCCGGATCTCGTGCTGTCCGGGGTCAACTGGGGCGCGAATCTCTCCGACTCGGTGATGTATTCGGGCACGGTCGGCGCGGTCCTGGCAGCCGATCACCTGGGTATTCCGGCGATTGCCCTGAGCCAGGCCTTTCACGATCGCAGCGCGCTCGACTTTTCGGCCACCGAAGCCTACGCGGTGGATGCGATACGGCGGCTGTGGGCCGCGCGCGGTGAAACGGGGCGCTGCTGCTGGAACCTCAATTTCCCCATGCAGGACGCGGATACGATCCAGGGGCTGCGTTTTACCCGCCAGTCCACGGGCACGATCGTCGCACCGCATCTGATCGCGGGTACCGATGGCCGCGGGCTGGTCTATCACTGGCTCAGTTTCGAACGCGATATCACCGCGATCGCCGACCCGTTGTCGGACGTGGTGGCGCTACGCGAGGGTTATGTCTCGGCCACGCCGTTGCACGGCAGCCGCTGCGACGAAGCCCTGCTTGAGCAGCCGGGCCTGGACGAGGCCTGGCGACTGGACATCAGCCGACGCGCGGAGTAAAAAAGCCGCTTCAAAAAACGAAATAGTATTTCAAGTTAAAGACGCCAAGCCGCGGCGTCGCCGGTGACCGACCATTCGAGTCGACGGCGGCCTGGCGGCGCCGGCAACGCAAACCCTGGCCTGTCGAGCACCGTTCAAGAGTGGGGCAGCGCCAAACGCTGGAAAGCGAGGAGATGACCGTTATGTTCGATCGGCATTACGCCGCATGGCCTGCCAATCTGCCCCATTCGCTGGGGTTGCCGCAGACCAGCCTCTATACCAACCTCGAAATCTCGGCACGTCGCTATCCGGAGCGGCCGGCCATCATCTATTACGACACGCCGTTGAGCTATCGCCAGCTCGATGAGCAGGTCTGTGCCCTGGCGGGCTATCTGCAGGCCCAGGGCGTAAAACGCGGTGATCGCGTGCTGCTGTTCATGCAGAACGCGCCGCAGTTCGTCGTCGGCTACTACGCTATTCTGCGTGCCGATGCGGCCGTGGTGCCGGTCAACCCCATGAACCGCAGCGTCGAACTCGAACACTATGTCGAGGACACCGACGCCACGATTTGTATCTGCGGTCAGGAGCGCTACGAAGCCGTGGCGCCGCTGCTGGATAGCGGCAAGCTTGACCTCGCGATCGTGGCCAACTACGGCGAGTACGCGAGCGCGCCCACCGATCTCGACCTGCCGGCCGAAGTGAAGGCCGAAAGCCAGCCTACCGGTCGCGACAACGCCGTGCTGTGGGCCGACGCCCTGAACGCCGGCCACACCCCGAGCGCCCACGAGGCCGGGCCCGACGATCTGTGCGTGCTGCCCTACAGCTCGGGCACGACCGGCGCGCCCAAGGGCTGTGTGCATACCCATCGTACGGTCATGGCTTCGGCGGTACACAGCGTCTACTGGAGTCGTAGTACTTCGGAAGGCAAATCCCTGGCGACGCTGCCGTATTTTCATGTCACGGGCATGCAGAACGGCATGAACGCGCCCATCTTCATCGGCAGCACGGTCGTACTGATGACGCGCTGGGAACGACGCACGGCGGCGAAGCTCATCGAGCAGTACAAGATCACCCGCTGGACCAATATCGTCACCATGGCGATCGACATGCTGTCCGATCCCGAGATCGAGAAATACGATCTGTCGAGCCTGGAAAATATCGGCGGCGGCGGCGCGGCCATGCCGGCGGCGGTCTCCGACAAGCTGTTCAAGCTCACCGGCCTGCACTACATCGAAGGCTATGGGCTGTCCGAGACGATCGCGGCCACCCATATCAACCCCTTCGATGCGCCCAAGCCGCAATGCCTGGGTATCCCGGTGTTCGACGTGGATTCGCGCATCATCGATACCGAAACGCTGACTGAACTGGGGCCCAACGAGGTCGGTGAGATCGTGAGCAACGGTCCGCAGGTGTTTTCCGGCTACTGGCGCCGGCCCGAGGAGACCGAGGCGGCGTTCATTGATCTGGGTGGCAAGTCGTTCTTTCGTACCGGCGATATCGGCTACTACGACGACGAGGGTTATTTCTTCATCGTCGATCGCGTCAAGCGCATGATCAACGCCTCGGGCTACAAGGTATGGCCGGCGGAAGTGGAAAGCCTCATGTATCGTCATCCGGCGATTCGCGAGGCCTGCGTGATCTCCACGCCCGATCCGCGCCGCGGCGAAAGCGTGAAGGCCTGCGTGGTGCTCAACGCCGCGGACGCCGCCAGCGCGGATGATATCCGTGAGTGGTGTCGCGAGAACATGGCTGCCTACAAGGTGCCGCGGGTGATCGAAATCTGCGAAACGCTGCCGCGTTCGCCCACCGGCAAGCTGATGTGGCGGGCGTTGCAGGAACAGGAGTGGCCGCAGGCGGGTTAGCAAAGGTCCGGGCGAGTTTCGGCAACAAGACAGACAGGCCGCGCGCACCGGCGGGCGGTTACGAAAATTGGAAAGGAGTGTTTTATGAGTGAAGTGGTTTCCTACGAACGCGATGGCGATATTGGCGTCATCACCGTCGATAATCCGCCGGTCAATGCGCTCGGGCATGCGGTACGCCAGGGCATTGTCGAGGCGCTGGACAAGGGCATGGCCGACGATGGCGCCAAGGCGCTGCTGATCATCGGCGGCGGGCGTACCTTCCCGGCCGGTGCCGATATCCGCGAATTCGGCAAGCCGCCGCAGGAGCCGGGTCTGCCCGACGTCGTGCAGACGCTGGAAAACAGCGACAAGCTGCTGGTCGCTGCGGTACACGGCACCGCACTCGGCGGCGGCATGGAAATCACCCTGGGCTGCGATTATCGCGTGGCCCTGGATTCGGCCAAGATGGGCCTGCCGGAGGTCAACCTCGGCCTGCTGCCGGGTGCCGGCGGCACCCAGCGTCTGCCGCGCCTGATCGGCGCCAAGGCTGCCATGCAGGCCATCGTCGAAGGCAAGCCGATGAAGGCGGCCAAGCTCAAGGAAATGGGCGTGGTCGATGAAGTTGTCTCCGGCGATCTCAAGGCCGAGGCAATTGCCTATGCCGAGAAGCTGATTGCCGACGGCGCCCCGCGTCGCAAGGTCAGCGAGCTGAGCGTGGAGAAGGAAAGCGACAACGTCTTCTCCGAATTCGAGCAGTCCATTGCCCGCAAGAAGCGCGGCTTTCTGGCTCCCTTCCATTGCATCAAGGCAGTTCAGGCCGCCACCGAGCTGGACTTCGCGGCCGGCATGAAGCGCGAACGCGAGCTGTTCACCGAACTGCTGAATTCGCCGGAATCCGCGGCCCAGCGCCACGTCTTCTTTGCCGAGCGTGAAGTGGGCAAGGTGCCCGGTATTTCCAAGGAAACGCCGCAGCGCGAAATCAAGCAGGTGGGCATCATCGGTGCCGGCACCATGGGCGGCGGCATCGCGATGAACTTCCTGTCGGCCGGCATCCCCGTGAAGATGCTGGAAATGAAGCAGGAAGCGCTCGACAAGGGCGTGGCCCTGATTCGCAAGAACTACGAAGCGACCGCCAAGAAAGGCCGCATGACCAGCGATCAGGTCGAAAAATGCATGTCGCTGATCAGCACCTCGCTGTCCTATGACGACCTGTCCGACGTGGATCTGGTCATCGAGGCCGTGTTCGAGAACATGAAGGTCAAAAAGCAGGTCTTCGGCGAGCTCGATCGCGTCTGCAAGGACGGTGCGATCCTGGCCACCAATACCTCCACGTTGGACGTCAACGAAATCGCCCAGTCCACCAAGCGCCCCGAAGACGTCATCGGCATGCACTTCTTCTCGCCGGCCAACGTCATGAAGCTGCTCGAGAACGTGCGCGGCGAGGCGACCTCCGACGAAGTCATCGCCACGGTCATGAACCTGTCCAAGCGCATCGGCAAGGTCGGTGTGCTGGTGGGCGTGTGCAACGGCTTCGTGGGCAACCGTATCCTGCACAAGCGCCAGGCCCAGGCCGTCAAGCTGGTCAACGAAGGCGCAACACCCTCGCAGGTCGACAAGGTGCTGTTCGACTTCGGCCTGCCGATGGGCCCGTTCGCCATGGCCGACCTGGCCGGTCTGGATGTGGGCTGGCGTATTCGTGAAGGCCTGCGCGAAGACGATCCCGAAAACGCGCCCGAGCGCGACTGGATGGATGCTCTGGCCGAGCAGGAACGCTGGGGCCAGAAGACCGGCGGCGGCGTGTTCGACTACGCCGAAGGCGATCGCACCCCGCGTCCGTCGGAAACGGCCATGGCCGAAATCGAGAAGTACCGTGCCGAGAAGGGCATCGAGACCCGCGATGTCAGCGATCAGGAAATCCTGGAACGCTGCCTCTACGTGATGGTCAACGAAGGCGCCAAGATCCTCGAGGAAGGCATTGCCATGCGTCCGCTGGATGTGGATATCGTATGGATTTATGGCTACGGTTTCCCGGTCTATCGGGGCGGTCTGATGTTCTGGGCCGACCAGGTCGGGCTGGACACGATCCATGCCAAGGTCAAGCAGTTCTATGACGAATCGGGCGATCCGGTCTGGCAGCCGTCCGCCCTGCTGGAAAAGCTGGCCAGCGAAGGCCGCAAGTTCGGCGACCTGTAACGCTGGGTATTACGGAGTAATCAATGGATATTCAATATAACGAAGCCGAACTCGCATTCCGCGACGAGGTCCGCGCCTTCGTGGCCGAAAAGCTGCCGAAGGAAATCTCTGACAAGGTGAAGTCCTCCGAGCACGTCTCGCCCGAGGACATGATCACCTGGCAACGCGCGCTCTATGAAAAGGGCTGGCTGGCGATCAACTGGCCCGAAGAGCATGGCGGCCCGGGCTGGAGCCCGATCCAGAAGCACATCTTCGAGGAAGAAACGGCCGAAGCCGGTGCGCCGCGTATCCTGCCGTTCGGTCTGAACATGGTCGCCCCGGTGATCATCAAGTTCGGCACCCAGGAACAGAAGGACTACTACCTGCCGCGTATCCTCAAGAGCGAGGACTGGTGGGCCCAGGGTTATTCCGAGCCGGGCGCCGGCTCCGACCTGGCCAGCCTGAAGTGCCGCGCCGAGCGGGATGGCGATCATTACATCGTCAACGGTCAGAAGACCTGGACCACCCTCGGCCAGCACGCGAACATGATCTTCGTGCTGGTGCGTACCGATACCACGGTCAAGAAGCAGGAAGGCATTTCCTTTTTGCTGGTGGACATGGAAAACACCCCCGGGGTGACCGTGCGTCCGCTGATCACCCTCGACGGCGCGCACGAAGTCAACGAAGTCTTCTTCGACAACGTCAAGGTGCCGGTCGAAAACCTCGTCGGTGAAGAGAACAAGGGCTGGACCTGTGCCAAGTACCTGCTCACCTTCGAGCGTACCGGTATCGCCGGCGTGGGTATTTCCAAGGCCGCGCTGGAGCACCTCAAGCAGATCGCGCGCAGCGAGCAGGCCGAAGGCAAGCCGCTGATCGAGCATCCGCGGGTGGCCGAGCGTCTGGTCGAGCTCGAGCTCGAACTGATGGCGGTCGAAATGACCAACCTGCGCGTGGTGTCGGCGGCCGAGGCCGGCGGCGTGCCCGGCGCGGAAAGTTCGTTTCTGAAGGTCATGGGCACGGAAGTGCGCCAGAAGATCTCGGATCTCTATCGCGAGCTGGCCGGCCCCTATGCGCTGCCGTTCCCCGATTTCGAGGTGGGCGAAGACGCCTTCGGCCCCGAGTTCTCGGCCTCGGCCTCCTCCACGTACTTCAATCTGCGCAAGCTGTCGATCTTCGGCGGCTCCAACGAGATTCAGAAGAACATCATTTCCAAGGCGATCCTCGGACTGTAGTCCGGTATGCAGGAAAAGGAATAGACAATGGATTTTTCCTATAGCGACGAGCAGCGCATGCTCAAGGACATGGTCGACCGCGTGGTGGCCGATCAGTACAGCTTTGAGCAGCGCGAAAAGATCATCAAATCCGACACCGGCTACTCGCCCGAGGTGTGGTCGCAGTTCGCCGAACTCGGCCTGCTGGCGGTACCGTTCTCGGAAGCCGCCGGCGGCTTCAACGGCGGTGGCGCCGAGCTGATGGTGGTGGCCGAAGGTTTTGGCCGCGGTCTGGTGGTCGAGCCCTATCTTTCGAGCGTGGTACTGGCCGGCACCTTCCTGGATGCCGCCCTCGATGACGACGCCAAGGCCGAGGCCCTGGAGCCGATCATCGGCGGCGAACAGAAGTATGCGCTGGCCTGCTACGAGCCGAACGGCCGCTACGATCCGTTCTGGATCGAAACCACGGCGCAAAAGGACGGCGACGGCTACGTGCTGTCCGGCAAGAAAGCCGTGGTGCTTGGCGGCGACAGCGCCGATCGTCTGCTGGTCATCGCCCGCAGCAGCGGCGACAACCCGGGCAAGAACGGCCTGAGTGCCTTCCTGGTCGACGGCAACGCTGACGGCGTGTCGCGCGAAGGCTATACGACCTTCGACGGCCACCGAGCCGCTGAAATCAGCCTCGACAACGTCAAGGTCGGCGCCGACGCGCTGGTGGGCGAAGAGGGCGGCGCGGCCGCACCGCTGCAGTATGCGCTGGATCGCGGCATCATCGCCCTGTGCGCAGAAGCTGCCGGTGCCATGGAAGTGGCCTGCGATCTGACCCTGGACTACATCAAGGAACGCAAGCAGTTCGGCGTGCCGATCGGCAGCTTCCAGGCCCTGCAGCATCGCATGGTCGATATGCGTATCTCGCTGGAGAAGGTACGTTCGCTGGCGCTGTGGGCCGCCTGTTCGCTGGATGCGCCCGACGCCGAGCGTCGCCAGCGTCTGGCCGCGGCCAAGGCCATGGTCAGCAAGGCCGGCCGCCACGTGGCCGAAGAGGCGATCCAGCTGTTCGGCGGCATGGGCATGATGGATGAATCCTCCATCTCCCATTACGCCAAGCGCATCGTGCTGATCGACCACTACCTGGGCGACGGCAACTATCACACCGACCGTCTCATCGACCTGCTGGTCGAGGAGAACGCGGCCGCGTGATCGCCGTTCTCGGCTAGCCAAACACGGGCTGTCGGCTGGCGCTGGCAGCCCGTTTTTTTTAATTTGCCGGTCGTAGCGCAGGCGTGGCGTGACGGTTGGGGCCGATGCCTTGCGCTGTTGGCCGTTATGAAAAGGAATTTGCGATGAGTGAGAGCACACGGGTTGTCGTGGTCGGGGCCGGCGCGATCGGCAGTTTCTATGGCGCGATTCTCAAGCGCGCCGGCTGTCATGTGAGCGTGGTCCTGCGTTCGGAATACGAGGCGGTCAAGGCGGACGGGTTTCAGATCGACAGTCCGCTGGGCGATCTGTCGTACCGCCCCGACGCGGTCTATCGCGACGGCGATACGCCCGAAGGCGAAGCCGACTACGTGATCTGCTGTGTGAAGGTGCTGCCATCGATCGATCGCGGCGCGCTGATCAAGCCCTGGGTGGGCGAAAACACCCGCATCGTGCTCATCGAAAACGGTATCGATATCGAACGCGAAGTCGCCGATGCCCTGCCGAACAACCCGATTATCAGCTGTCTGGCGTTCATTGCGGTCAGCCGTGTCGCGCCGGGCAAGATCGAACACAAGGCTTTCGGCGCGCTGACCATGGGCGCCTGGCCCGAGGGCATCACCGAGGATTGTCGCCGAATCGCAGCATGCTTCGAAGCCGGCGGCATCGACGTGAAGCTCTCCGAGGCTGTGGTGGGCGAGCGCTGGCGAAAGAGTCTGTGGAATACGCCGTTCAACCCGTTGTCGGTGCTGGCCGGCGGTGCGGATACCGTCACTCTGCTCGATACGCCCGGCGGCGAGGCGCTGGCCCGGGCGATGATGGCCGAGGTCTGCGAGGTGGCCGCGGCAGATGGCCATCCGATGCCGGAAAACGCCATCGACAAGAACATCGCCGGCACGCGCAAGATGCCGGCCTATATCAACAGCATGGCGCTGGATTATCTCAACGGTCGGCCGATGGAAATCCAGGCCATTCTGGGCAACGTCGTCGCCCTTGCCGAGCAGCACGGGGTTTCGACGCCGCGGCTGACCACAATGCAGGTCGCGCTGGCCATGCGCGATCGGCTGGCGGCGGCCTCCGACGAGGGCCCGTCGTAGTCTTCGCCAACGGCGGGTTCAAGCGCTCACCGTCGCATCGTTCGCCCGGCCTGCCGGGCCGTGGCGCCTGGGCGAATCTCGCCACTGCCGGCGTGGCGGGCATTCGCAGCCCATGACGGCTTAAGCGGGCCGCCTTTTTACACGCGGCGCGGTCAAGCCGGGCCCACCGGGTGCAGGGTAACGGGGCTGATGTTTTCGCTGTTTCGGTCGATAACAGAACCCAGACCTGCTTTCGGATTCGCCATGCGCCGCGTTTTTCGCCAAATCTTTCTAAGGCGCCAGCTACGCATGGGGCGTGGCCGTGGCTTTAGCCTGGTGGAATTGCTCATGGCGATCGCGATACTCGGCCTGCTCGCCGGTATCGCCTATCCGGCGTATGTGGGCTATACCGATCGCGCGGATCGTGCCCAGGCGATTGCCGATATCCGCGACATGGAAAACCTCATCGAGCGGTTCTATGTCGCGACCCAGCGGCTGCCCGACAGCCTTGCCGATATCGGTATGGCAGGCAAGCAGGACCCCTGGGGCAATCCCTACCAGTTCCTGAACCACGCCAACGTGAAGGGTAACGGCAAGGGCAAGTTCCGTTCCTACAAGGGCACGGTGCCGATCAATACCGATTACGACCTCTACAGCATGGGCAAGGACGGGCAGAGCCAGCGACCGTTGACGGCCAAGGCCAGCCGCGACGATATCGTGCGCGGGCTCAACGGTGACTTTATTGGCCTGGGCTCCGAGCTGGCGGGCCGCAGTTGATGCGTTTGACCGTCGGACCGTTTCGCGGCGCGTTCGCACGGCGGCTTTTTCTGCGATTTTTGCTCGCGGCTTTCGTGCCGGTGGTGGCGGTCGCCGTGCTGGCCTGGTTCAACACCACCCGCGTGGTCGCCCAGCAGGCCGCACAGCGGCTGGCCAACGACAGCCAGAACCAGGGTCTGGACATGTTGGGCCGGCTCAAGGTGGCCGAGGCACTGCTGATACGTATTGCCGAGGATTCGGCCGAGCGGGGGCATACCGAGAACGGCGCGCCTGCCTTCGAGGCGTTGGCGCTGTATTCGGGCGGCGAGCGTCGAATGCTCTACGGCGACGCGCAGCTTTTGCCGGTTTCGCCGCCCGAAGCAGCGCCCTCGTCGCTGGCACGGACGCCACCGCGAACCCGGTTGCTTGCCCAGCCGCTTAACGAAGGCGGTCTGGTCATGCTGCGCGCGCTGACGAGGGTGGATGGTCGACCGCGTATGGTGGCGGGGCGGCTCGACCCCGACTACGTGATCGGCAACGCCGAACGCTGGCCCAATGACACGCGCTTTTGCCTGGTTGAGCAGCAGACTCAGCGGATGCTCGACTGCCCGGATTTGCAGTCCGTCTATGACCAGCGCATACAGGGCGGGCCGATTACGTTGACCGCCCCGGGGCGGATACCGCTGGCCGGTGAAGATACGCTGGTGGCTTATTGGGACGTGTTCATTCCCAGCCATTTCGATGGCGCGAGCTGGCGGGTCGTAGGCTTCAAGCCCTGGGCCGCTGCAGCCAGACCGGCCGCGACTTTCTACCGGCTGCTGCCGTTCGTGGTACTGCTGAGCCTGATCGCGGCCGGCATGCTCGGAATGAGCCAGATTCGGCGGGTCAGCGATCCGCTGCGGCGCCTGCGTGGCGGTGTTCAACGCATCGCCGAGGGCGAATTCGCCACCCGGGTCGAGATCGACAGCGCCGACGAATTCGAGGAGCTGGGCGACGCCTTCAATACGATGGCGAAACGCCTGGGCACGCAGTTTCATACCCTGGATGTACTGGCGGCGACCGACCGCGGCATTCTCACCTCGGCCGGTGCGGACACCGTGGTCGAGAACATGCTGCAGAGCCTGCACCGCATCATGCAGGCCGATGCCGCGGCGATTCTGTTGTTCGACCCGGACCTCGCGCAGGTCGCCCATCTGCACGTCGTCGAGCTGGCCCGGCCCGACGATGTGAACAGCTACCGCGTACAGCCCGGGGCCGCCGAACGCGCGGCGCTGGATACCGACGAGCGGCTGGCGTATTTCGACGGCGACGCGCTGGCCGAGTTGTCCTATGGGCAACCGCTGCGCGATCTCAATATCGACCGGGTGACGGTCGCGCCCGTACGCGAGCACGGCCGGCTGTGGGCGGCGTTGTTCGTGGGTTACCGCGGCACGGCTACAGGCGCGGAAGACGAACAGCAGGCCCTGGCGGTTGCCGACCGCCTGGCCGTGGCGCTGGCCGCATCCCGGCGTGAAAAGGAACTCTATCGTCAGGCCCACTACGACGGGCTGACCGGCCTGCCCAATCGCCAGCTGTTCATCGACCGCCTCGATCACCAGATTGCCCTGGCCGCAGGCGTCGAGCAGTCGCTTGCGATCATGTTCATCGATCTCGATCACTTCAAGAACGTCAACGATTCGGTGGGCCACAGCGCCGGCGATGCGCTGCTCGTCGCGGCGGCCCAGCGCTTCGCCGAGGTGCTCGACGATATGGACACCGTGGCCCGCTGGGGCGGCGACGAATTCGTGGTGTTGCTGCCGCGTGCCGAGGATGTCGCGGCCCTGGATCGCTGTGCGCGACGCCTTATCGAGCGCCTGTCCGAGACCTATCTGATCAACGGCCTTGAACACCGTGTAAGTGCCAGCATCGGTCTGGCCCTGTTTCCGGCCGACGGCCGCGACGCCGAAGCACTACTGGCGCACGCGGATGCTGCGATGTATCAGGCCAAGGACGGCGGCCGCGGCCGGCATGTCTTCTTCGAAAAGCGCATGAACGAGCGCGTACGCGAACGTGTTCAGATCGAGGCGGAACTGCGCCACGCGATCGATAACGAAGAGCTTTTCCTGCAGTTCCAGCCGCTGGTGCGCATGCACGACGGCGGGCTGGGCGCGGTGGAAGCGCTGGTGCGCTGGCGCCATCCCGAGCGCGGCATCGTGCCGCCGGGGCTGTTCATTCCGGCGCTCGAAAGCTCCGGGCTCATCGTCGCGGCCGGGGCGTGGATACTGCGCCAGGCCTGTCACCAGTACCTGCACGCGTTCCCGGCGTCGGCTCGGCCGGAGCGGATCGCGGTCAACGTGTCGCCCAAACAGTTCTGGACCGAGGATTTCGTCGATATGGTCGAGCGTACGCTCGTACAGACCGGGCTGCCGGGCGAACGTCTGGAGCTGGAAATCACCGAAAACCTGTTGCTGACCGATATGGCCACGGCCAGCGCGCGTATCCGGGAACTCAACGCGCTGGGCGTTCGGATGTCCATGGACGACTTCGGTACCGGTTATTCCTCGTTCAGCTATCTGCGCCAGCTGCCGGTGCAGACGGTCAAGATCGATCGCTGCTTTGTCGACGGTATCGAAACGCCGGGCAGCGATGCCGCCATCGTGATGCGCTCGCTTATCGACATGCTGCATGGCCTGGGCAAGATCGTGGTGGTGGAAGGCATCGAAACCGCCGAGCAGCTCGATCTGCTCAAACGCTTTGGCTGCGATCTGGCACAGGGCTTCTATCTGAGCCGGCCGGTGGCGCCGGACGAGGTCGGCGCTTACCTGCGACCTTGAGGATGAAAGCCCGCATGGGGCGGTCCACGCCGATGCAAGGCTGCGCTACAGTGAGATCGGGCGCGGATAAACAGGCGTGGTTACAGCGAAATATTTTCCCGTATGGGCCCGAAAACGCTAAATTTCGTGCTGCGGCTGCTAGTCTGAGGCGATGTTTGCCAAGGAGTGTCTATAGTGGTGGGCGATCGTGATGTGTTGGTGATTTATGACGAGCGGGTGCTTTCGCATCGGCCCGAGGCCAACGAAGAGTTTCTTCCGGGCCGCATGGACAAACGGATTCGCGGCATTCTTGACGGCCTGGGCGTGGAAGCCAAATGGAGCTATCCCGAGCACCCCGGCCGGGTGATCGCGGTCAGGGAACTGCTTGAGGCCGAGCCGATTGCCGGTGTGCGTATCGCCGCCGGCCAGCCCGCCACGCAGGAGCAGCTCAACCGCGTGCATACCACCTCCTACCTCGAAAGCCTGCATGAGCTGGAAGGCAAGCAGGCATGGCTCGACGTGGATACAACGGCCGTTTCGGCCGGCAGTCTGGAAGCCGCCGTGGTGGCCGCCGGCTCGACCATTGCGGCCGTGGACGCGGTTTTCGAAAAGAAAGCGCAGTCGGCGTTCGTGATCTGTCGCCCGCCCGGGCACCATGCAAATGCGGTGCGCGCACGCGGTTTCTGTTTGTTGAACAACATCGCGGTGGCGGCCGCGCACGCGCAGTTCCATTGGGATATCGAGCGCGTGCTGATCATCGACTGGGACGCGCATCACGGCAACGGCACGCAGGATATCTTCGCCGCCGATCCGAGCGTGATGTTCTTCGATACCCATCGCGCCGCGCCTTTCTATCCGGGCACCGGCGATCTCGAAGAGATCGGCGAAGGTCTGGGCGAGGGCACCACGGTGAACGTCCCGTTGCCCGAGGACGCAGGCGATCTGGCGATCATCAACGCCTTCGAGAATATCCTCGTGCCGGCGGCCGAGTGGTTCCAGCCGGAGTTGATTCTGGTCTCGGCGGGTATGGATGCGCACCGCACCGAGCTGTGCCTGAACATGAGCTACGACGGCTACAGCGCGATGACGGGCATCGTGCAACGCCTGGCCGACCAGTATTGCGACGGGCGACTGGTCATGGCACTGGAAGGCGGCTACAACCCGGATACCCTGGCGCGTTGCACCCATCGGGTGCTCGAGGTCATGGCCGGCGCGCCACCTGCGACCGTGCGCGAGCCCGGCGTCGAGGAAGTCGCCGAAATCGCGGAATTCCATCGGTCGGCTTTTGCCGACATGGAATGAGTAGGGCATGAGCCAAGACAGCCCACAAATCGTCGTCACCCTGCGCCCCGTGGATCTGCACAACTGGCAGCAGGTCATTCATCTACAGCTGTCGGCCGAGCAGGCCAGGCGCGTGGCCTCCAACCTGTATTCGCTGGCCGAAGCCTATGTGCAGCCGCGCTGTACGCCTTATGCCATCTATGCGAATGAAACGCTCATCGGTTTCGTCATGGCGGAATACCTGCCCGGCTATGAGGCCTACAACATTCCGCGCTTCATGATCGATGTCGCCTGGCAGGGCGTGGGCTACGGCGGCCTGGCGTTGCAGGCCGTCATCGACACGCTCAAGCATGAACGCCCCGAGGCGCCTATCCTGATCAGCCTCACGCCCGACAACACCGCCGCACGGCGTCTGTACGAACGCCACGGCTTCGTGGATACCGGCCAGCGGTTCCATGGCGAAGACGTACTGCGTTACCCGTGAACATGCCCCGTTAGCGAGCGATTGCGGACGTGGCTCGAATGCGCAGAAAGGCCGATCTGCCGGGCAAGACCTGTCTCTACTGTCAACGGCCGTTTGCCTGGCGCCGGAAGTGGGCACGCGACTGGCCGGCGATACGTTTTTGCAGTCAGGCCTGCAAACGGGCATACAAGCGCGGGGACAATGCCCGCTTGCCCGAATGAAACCGACAACAATGAGGAGAGCCCATGCCTATTGCTTCGATCAACGGACAGCAGATCTTCTACCAGGACAGCGGCGGCGATGCGCCGGCCATCGTGTTTTCGCACGGGCTGCTGATGGATCACGAGATGTTCGCGCCTCAGGTGGCGGCTTTCGAGGATAGCTATCGCTGTATCGTCTGGGACGAACGCGCCCATGGGCGTACCGCAGGCGCCGAAAGCCCGGCGCCGTTCAGCTACTACGACTCGGCCGACGATCTGGTCGGCCTGCTCGATCATCTGGGTATCGAAAGCGCGATTCTCGCCGGTATGAGCCAGGGCGGTTTTCTGTCATTGCGCTGCGCCTTGACCCATCCCGATCGGGTGCGCGCGCTGATTCTGCTGGATACCCAGGCAGGGCTGGAAAACCCGGATCATCTGCCCGGCTACAAACAGATGATTGATACCTGGGCCATGCACGGCCTGTCCGACGAGATCGCCGATACGATCGCCGGCATCATTCTCGGCGCCGACGCCAAGGAAACCGCGCACTGGCAGCACAAATGGCGTGGCTGGCAGTCGCATAACCTGCTCGCCGCCTTCCATACTCTGACCACGCGCGACGACGTGACCGATCGGCTCGGCGAGATCGAAAAGCCGGCGCTGGTGGTGCATGGCGATGCCGACATGGCCATTCCCATGGAACGCGCCGAACAGCTGGCCGATAATCTGGCCAATGCCGAGCTGGTAGTGGTGCCGGGCGGCGGCCATGCTGCGAACCTGACCCATCCGCAGCCGGTCAACGCCGCGATCGAGTCGTTCGTGAAGCGTATCGACTAGTTGTACTTGTTCCATACCGGCGGCGCAGGCATCGCGTCGCCGCATCGAGACTGCTCATGACACTGGATCCTCAGGTTGCACGCGTATTGCAGGCCGCCGAAAACAGCGGCCTGCCGCCGCTGGAGACTCTTTCGCCCGACGCCGCACGGGCCCAGTACGAGAAGGGCTCGGTCATGGTGGGCGGGCGTGCGCCCGAGTTGTTCTCGGTGCGTGATATCGCCGTAGACGGCCCACGCGGCGATATTGGCTTGCGTGTCTATACCCCGCGCGATCCGGGCGGCGAGGCCATGCCGCTGCTGATCTATATCCACGGCGGGGGCTATGTCATCGGCAGCCTCGACAGCCACGATATCCCGTGCCGCCATCTCGCCTTGAACGGCGACTGCATGGTGATATCGGTGGATTATCGTCTGGCACCGGAATGCCCGTATCCCGGTCCGCTCGAGGACTGCTGGGCCGCGGTGAACGCGATCTTCGATCAGGCCGAGGCGCTGGGCGTACGCCGCGACCGGATCGCCATCGGCGGCGACAGCGCGGGTGGCAACCTGGCCACGGTCACCTGTTTGAAAGCGCGGGCCGAAGGCGGGCCGGATTTCATTTATCAGATGCTGATCTACCCCGGCACCGACCGTACCCGCAGCCAGCCCTCGCATAGCGAGCTCGCTGACGGCTACCGGCTCACGTGTTCCCTGCTGGACTGGTTCATGAATCACTACTTCGACGGCGCGCCGGCGGATCCGAACGATCCTTACTCCTCGCCCCTGCATGCCGACGACCTCAGCGACCTGCCGCCGGCGCTGGTTGTGTCGGCGGGCTACGACCCGCTACGCGACGAAGACATCGCCTACTACGAAAAACTGCGGGCTCACGGCAACGCGGCCGAACACCTGCACTATCCGGGCATGATTCACGGCTTCATCAACATGCCGGGCGTCGTGGACGCGGCCCGCGACTGTCTCGAGGCCTGCGGCACGCGTTTGCGCCAGGTTTTTGCCGATCGCTAGACGCGCTAGCGCGTTTCACAAAAAACCCCGACTCGTCGCCGAGCCGGGGTTTGTGGCTTCGCAACTGTCGTGATCGTGAGTGCTCAGGTGGCGTAATCGCTGCCCATGCGCTCGAGCTTGCGAATGAGGGCCGGCCAGGCCAGCTTGTGGCCCGCGCCCAGGCTCTGCGCCTGCTGGGCAGTGGTGTCCAGCGCCTCTTGCGAGGGCATGTGCCCCGGGCCCATGGCCAGGGTGCGCACCTGGATCTGGCAGGCCTTCATCAGGAAATACATATAGGTGAAGGCTTCGCCCACGTTCTTGCCGACGGTGAGCGTGCCATGATTGCGTAGCAGCATGATGTCGTGATCACCCAGATCGGCGACCAGGCGTTCGCGCTCATCCAGATTCAGCGCCACGCCTTCGTACTCGTGAAAACAGATATGCGGGATACACAGCATGGCGGTCTGGCTCAGCGGCAGCAGACCGTCCGGATGCGCGCTGACCGCCACGCCGTCGGCTGCGTGCAGATGCAGCACCGCACCGGCTTCTTCGCGTGCCATATGCACCGCGCTATGAATGGTAAAGCCGGCCGGGTTGACCCGGTTGGTCGCGCCCGGGTCGACGATCTGGCCGTCTTCGTCGACCTTGACCAGTGAGGAGGCGGTGATTTCGTCGAACAACCAGCCATAGGGGTTGATCAGGAAATGATGCTCCGGCCCCGGCACGCGCGCCGACAGGTGGGTGAACACCAGGTCATCCCAGCCATAGAGCGATACCAGACGATAGGCGGCGGCCAGATCCTTGCGGACCTGCCATTCTTCTTCGGACATGCGGGCCGAGTGATCGGTTGCGGCTTGGGCCATAGTCTCCTCCTGCGTGACAGCTTGTTCGTAAAACGCGATTTCGTTGTATGAGCAAAGTAGACCTTGCTCGGGGTTCGGTCAATTCATGCCAACCCATGGGAGTCGTACCGCACCGTACGGCTGGCGCCCTCGCCTGGGGCAAGCGTACTGTGGTTGCGTTGGGTCGGGCCTCGGCCTATTCTTGGCAGCGGTTTTGCGAAACGCTGTTTCGGAGACTTGCAGGCCCAGCACGGTCTGTAAGACGGGCATGGCGCGCGCTTTGCCCTCGAGGAAAACGCGCGCTGGCCATGGCCGAGCCCGCCAACGAACAACAAACGACAAGAATAAGCCGGTATCGCAGGCCGAACGCAGAATGCGCGCGGCTGTCGATGGGGTATCGGTCGCGATTGCTGATGGAGATTGCATGCTCGACGCTTATATCTACGATGGCCTGCGCACCGCATTCGGCCGTCACGGTGGCGTGCTCGCCCCGGTCCGGCCCGACGATATGCTGGCCGCGGTCATTCGCAGGCTCATCGAGCGCAATCCGTTCGACAGCAACGACTATGAAGACGTAATCGCCGGCTGTACCAATCAGGCCGGCGAAGATGCGCGCAACGTGGCCCGCCATGCCGGGCTGCTGGCCGGGTTGCCGGTATCCGTCGCCGGCCAGACGGTCAACCGTCTGTGCGGCAGTGGCCTGGCCGCCACCGTGGACGCGGCCCGCGCCGTTACGGTCGACGAAGGCGCGCTGGTGATTGCCGGCGGCGTGGAATCGATGAGCCGGGCGCCGTTCGTGATGGCCAAGGCCGACAAGGCGTACTCGCGCAACGTCTCGGTATTCGATTCCACCATCGGTGCACGCTTTCCCAATCCGAGGGTTCTGGAACAATACGGCGCCGATGCGATGCCCGAGACGGCCCAGAACGTCGCCGAGGATTTCGGCATCAGCCGCGAGGCGGCCGATGCCTATGCTGCCCAGTCGCAGGCCCGTTACGAGGCCGCCCGAGCCGCGGGCTTCTTCGACGAGGAAATCATGCCGCTCGAGGTGGCCCAGGGGCGCAAGCAGCCGCCGCTGTCGGTCGACGCCGACGAGCATCCGCGCCCGAGCAGCACGATCGACAAGCTCGCCAAGCTGCCGCCGATCGTGGCCAACGGCATTATCACCGCGGGTAATGCCTCGGGCGTGAACGACGGCGCCGGCGCGCTGATCATCGGCTCGAAAAAAGCCGGCGAAGCGGCCGGTATCGCGCCGCGGGGGCGTATCCTGGCCGGTGGCGTGGTGGGCGTGCCGCCCCGGGTGATGGGCCTGGGCCCGGTCGGCGCCTGCCAGAAGGTGCTCGATCGCGCGGGGCTTACGCTCAAGGATATGGACGTCATCGAAATAAACGAAGCATTCGCGGCCCAGGTGCTGGGCTGTTGCCATCAGCTTGGGCTGGCCGGCGACGACGAACGCCTCAACCCCAACGGCGGCGCGATCGCGGTGGGTCATCCGCTGGGTGCCTCGGGTGCGCGCCTGGCGCTCACCGGCCTGCGCCAGCTGGAACGTATTAACGGCCGCTATGCCCTGATCAGCCTGTGTATCGGCATCGGGCAGGGTGTGGCCATGCTTATCGAACGAACGAATGGAGCCTCGTCATGAAAGATTTCGCCTGGTCCGATCCGCTGCTGCTCGACGCACAGCTCACCGAAGACGAGCGCATGATCCGCGATGCGGGTCATGACTATTGCCAGAACAGCCTCATGCCACGGGTGCTCGAGGCCAACCGCCACGAGATATTCCATCGCGAGATCATGAACGAGCTCGGCGAGCTCGGCATGCTGGGTGCCACCATTCCCGAACAATACGGCGGCGCCGGCCTGAACCACGTCTGCTACGGCCTGCTGGCCCGCGAAGTGGAATCGGTGGATTCGGGCTATCGCTCGGCGATGAGCGTGCAGTCCTCGCTGGTGATGTTTCCGATCTACACCTTCGGCAGTGAAACACTGCGCGAGAAATACCTGCCCAAGCTCGCCAGCGGCGAATGGGTGGGTTGCTTCGGCCTGACCGAGCCCGATCATGGCTCCGACCCCGGTTCCATGAGCACCAAGGCCAAGAAGGTCGACGGCGGCTATGTGCTGAACGGCGCCAAGAACTGGATCACGAACTCGCCGATCGCCGACGTGGCGGTTGTGTGGGCCAACCTCGACGGCAAGATCAACGGCTTCGTGGTCGAGCGCGACTTCGGCGGCATGGAAACGCCCAAGCTCGAAGGCAAGTTCTCGCTGCGGGCCTCGGCCACCGGTCAGATCATGCTCTCCGATTGCTTCGTGCCGGAAGAAAACCGGCTCGACGTGGAAGGCCTCAAAGGTCCGTTCTCCTGCCTGAACAAGGCCCGCTACGGCATTTCCTGGGGCGCGATGGGCGCGGCCGAGTTCTGCTGGCATGCCGCACGCAGCTATACGCTCGATCGCAAGCAGTTCAAGCGTCCGCTGGCTGCCACCCAGCTCATCCAGAAAAAGCTGGCCGACATGCAGACCGAGATCACGCTCGGCCTGCAGGGCTGTTTGCGCCTCGGCCGGCTGATGGACGAAGGCAACTGGTCACCCGAGATGGTGTCGCTGATGAAGCGCAATAACTGCGGCAAGGCGCTGGATATTTCCCGCCAGGCCCGCGACATGCACGGCGGCAACGGCATTTCCGACGAATACCACGTGATCCGTCACGTGATGAATCTGGAAGCGGTGAATACCTATGAAGGCACGCACGATGTGCATGCGCTGATTCTCGGCCGTGCCCAGACCGGGATTCAGGCCTTCGGCTGATCCGGCGCACGTCGGCTGCGATGAACAGCCTGCCTGGCCGCAAAGGCCAGGCGGGCTTTTTATTGTTTGTGGTTTTTGCCGCGGTGCGCGGTGGGGCCTCGCGCCGGGCCGTTTGGCCGGGGGACTGATGAAGGATTCACAAGGGATTCAGTCCGGATCGTTTTTACTGGCCACACGTTGAAGAACAGCGCCTGGAGTAAAGCAATGCGCAAACAAAACATTCACCGCGTAGTCCTGGCGGGCCTGGTGGCCCTGGGTATGAGCACGTCGGCCTCTGCGCTGGACGACGAAACGCTGGATGCCGCCATTGGCGGCGGTCTCGGCGGGGCTGCCGGTGCGGCGATCGGTAACGAAGTGGGCGGTCGTACCGGGGCGATCCTGGGCGGCGCTGCGGGCGCTGCCGGCGGTGCGGCCGTCACCACGGATGGCGATCGCCGCGATTACGAACGTCGTTACGACCGGCGATACGACGGTCGCGGCGGCTACCATTGTCCACCGGGACTGGCCAAGAAGGGTCGCTGCTAGCGGCGTTTACATGCCGGCCGCACAACGGCCGGCATGGGCTATAGCTGTTGCTCGAGCCAGTCCTGTAGCTTGGCCCGGGCGTGGCGCTTGGCCATGCGCTTGGTGGTAGTGGCCGCAGGGCGCATCAGCTCGTTGTCCTCGCCGGATACGATGAACTTGCGCTGCGCGCCGATAATGCCGCCTTCCGGGCCATAGCTTGCGATCACGGTGATCTTGAAGTTCGCGATTTCGAGCGTTCGAATCGGGCGGTCGTCGTCCGACTCGAGATTGTCGTGGCGCTTGGCCGTCTGACGAATGATGGATCGAAACGTGCCCAGGTTCATCTGCTCGCCCGAATTCAACGGGCCCTGTCGGGTGACGTTCTGGGGGCGATCCTCGCTGTCGCGCGGCTCGGCGGTATCGAAATCGGTAATCGATTCGCTGTACTCATCGTCTTGCGTGCGAATGGTCATGACCAGGCTATGGATATAGATCGGCTCCTGACTCATGTTGCTGATCAGGCATACCGAGTCTATTTGCTGGCCCCAGCCCTGATTGATGAGAATACGAGCCTGGCGCTGGCGTCGGAAGCCGGCATATAGAAGGTGCGCATAGAAAAGCCATACCCCGAGCGTGCCGAGGCTGGCGAAGAATGACAGCGCCTGTGCATTGTCGTTGATCCACTGCCACATGTCTGAAGGGCGGTCTTTAACGTTGAGCGGCGCGTAATTCTGTTAGAGGCCGCTGCCACAGGCTATGCGTAGAATTCCCTAAGGCAACTTGCGGCGTTATTGCGCTCGTCGTGTTTCGAGGCGGCGATCAGGGCTGGCGAAGCGTATCGGCGAGCATCATGATGCGCTCGCGCAGCTGCAGGGCCTCGGGCCGGGTGAGTTCGATCTGGCAGAGCATCGCTTCGTGTATTTCGCTGGACTTGTGCTTGAGCGCGAGCCCCTGGTCGGTCAGGGATATCAGCACCCGGCGCTCATCCTCGCTGTCGCGTTCGCGCACGACGAGCTCGGCTTTTTCCATGCGCTTGAGCAGTGGGGTGAGGGTGCCGCTGTCCAGATGCAGTTCGCTGCCGAGTTCGCCGACCGATCGGGGCGCCTTTTCCCAGAGCACGAGCATGACGAGATACTGAACGTACGTTAGCCCGAGCGGTTCCAGCAGAGGTCGGTAGGCGCGAATGATGCGATGGGTCGCCGTGTACAGGGAAAAGCACAGCTGCTCATCCAGAAGGCGAAAATCCAGATCGTCGTCGTTTTGTTCGTGGGAAGCGCCCATAAGATTGGGGTCCATTTAGACGTACATGATGTATTGTGACGCTTTTGTGCCCGAAGCGCTAACTGAAAGATAACTTGGGGAAAAATTCCCGCCTTGCTTCAGCGCGAGACGTTTTTCAGCGCCTCGCCACAGGTTTAGCGCATCGCCTCGGCTACCAGCTCGTAGCTGCGCAGGCGTTTGGCCGGATCATGAATATTGGATACCACCATGATCTCGTCCGGTTCGCCATCGGCGCACAGGGCTTCGAGCTGTTCGCGCACCGATTCGGGGCTACCGATCACGTGCCGATGGCGGTTCTCCAGAATGGCGTTGCGCTCCATCTCGGAGTAATCGTAGGCCATCGCTTCCTCGGGGGACGGCAACGGCAGGAACTCGCCCTTGCGCAACCGTAGCCACATCAGGTCGACCGTGGAGGCAAGATATTCGGCTTCTTCGTCCGTGGGCGCGCAGATGACCGAAACACCGAGTATGGCGTGGGGCTCGGGGAAGGCGGGCGACGGCGTGAACGCGCCCCGGTAGCGTCGCAGCGCCGGTTCCGCCGGTACCGGGCTGAAATGACTCGCAAAGCTGTAACCCATGCCGGCCGAGCCAGCCACATGGGCGCTCGCACCGCTGGAGCCGAGAATCCAGATCGGTGGCAGGCTGACGTCGCTGGGGCTGACGGTGACCCCTTCATAGGGGTGGCCGCGCCGTAGCGTGCCGCGCGAAAGCGCCAGCATTTCATTGAGCAAATCCGCGAACTGTTCGCCGGATGCAGCACGCAAGGCCCGGCTGGCACGCGCATCGGAGCCGGGGGCGCGGCCCAGGCCCAGGTCGATACGACCCGGGTAGAGTGCTTCGAGCGTCTGGAACGTCTCGGCAACCCGTAACGGCACGTGGTTGGGCAGCATGATGCCGCCCGAGCCGACGCGAATACGCTCGGTCAGGGCCGCAGCACGTGACAACAATACCTCGGGCGCCGAACTGGCGATGCTCGGCATGCTGTGGTGTTCCGAAATCCAGTAGCGGCTATAGCCGCAACGTTCGGCCAGGCGTGCAAGATCGATACTCGCACGTACCGCCTCGGAGGCGGCGATGCCGCTGGGTACGGGGACGAGATCGAGAACGGAAAGTTCGGTTTTCATAGCATCAGCGCTCATGCCGGCAAAAAGCTGTGGGCGGGTACATGCGTACGGCCACCGGGCCGCAGCGTTGACGGGCGCGGCCGAATGACTTCGCTACGCCCGTGCGGCACCAGGGTGACCGGGCCTGCGGCCACCCTGGCCCTGTACCCAATACTGGGCATGAATGCGGACAATTACAGCCCTGCGGCTATCGTTTGAGGATGATATACACCGCATGGATGATGCCCGGCACGTAGCCGCACAGCGTGAGAATGATGTTCAGCCAGAAATGCAGGCCAATGCCCACCTGAAGAAACACGCCGAGCGGCGGCAGCAGGATGGACAGCAGGATGCGAATAAGATCCATGATTACGTTGGTTTGGAGAGTAGCCCTGCATGGTAAGGCATTTGTCGAACGAGGCCTGAACGCCAATAAAAAGCCGGCCCGGACAGCTTGCCCGGGCCGGCGTATCGATCCAGTCCGTCTTGGACAGACGTCGGCCTGACGGCCGGTTAGTCGTCGGCGTCGTCGTCGAATTCCTGGAAATCGGCCTTGCGGATCAGCGCGTGAATGCCCTTGGTCTTGTCCACCACCTGCGACACTTCGAAGTCCGTTGCCGCACTCAGATAGGCCAGGGCCAGCGCTTCATCGATATCGTACTGCTGGTGCAGAAAACGAATCGATTCGCGTACGGCGTCCTTCATGGCCAGGTCGAGATCCTCGTCGAGACCGACCGTGATCCAGTAATCGCTGGTTTCGCCCAGCAGTTTGTCCACCTGCTTGCCCGGCAAATCGGCCTTGCCGCTCTTGAGCACCGTCAGCTTCAGCGTGGCCCGCATGGACCCTTCCAGCGCGGTCAGGGCCACCTCGCCATCACCCTGGGTGAAGTGGCTGTCGCCGGTATAGAACAGACCGCCATCGACTTCGATCGGGTAGTAGACGGTACTGCCCACCCCCAGATCGTTGATGTCGGCGTTACCGCCGACACGCGACGGCGGCACCGAGTGGACCGGCTCGCTGGTGGCAGGCGCCACGCCCATGATGCCCATGAACGGATGCAGCGGGAAACGGATCGTGCGTTGCTCGCCGGCATCAAGGGTGCCGTACCAGCGATCGCCGTCCTTGACGATCGGCGCGAACGTGGAAACGTTGGCATAGCGTTCCGGATGCTCGCTGCTGGGATTGGGTTCGGGTTCGGTCTTCGGATATTCCCCGGGCAGGGCGCCTTTGCCGTGCCGGTTCGAAATCACCCCGTAGGGCACGCGTGGCTCGAGCTTGACCACTTCGACCTTGAGCACATCGCCGGGCTCCGCACCTTCGATCGCCACCGGGCCGGTCACGATATGCGGGCCGTCGTTGAAGAAGTCGTGCTCGAGATCGGACGCGGTGATCGCGATGGCGTCTTCGAGAACCTGATCTTCGGGTACACCTTTGGTCGCAAAATAGGCGACCGGATCGCGACCCTGATCTTCGAGGATGCCTTCGTGAGAAATGGTATCGAAGGTCACTGCACTACCCGAGGGCACGGTCAGCACGGGCTTTGCACTCTGGTTGGGCAGATAGCCCCAGTTGACGGTCCGGGTGGTGGAGGGCACGTAGTAGTTGCCGGAATAGGCACCGGAGGTCATTTTCTGCGGCTTGTCGGCCAGCGGCTGCAGCACGTCGAAATCATCACCTGCGGCCTGCGCGCTCATGACGCTGCAACACAGGGCGACCGCGCCTGCGATTCGATACTTCATTCGATATCTCTAATAGCAATGGAACAAGCCGGCGGTAATGCAAGACACGCGCCAGGCTCGAATGATTGCGTTCAGCGGCGTGGTGCTTGCCCGCAGAGATACCGGCAGAGCGGGCGGCCGCAGGGATTCCGGCGTTTGCGGGCGTTGGGACGAAGTGCTAGTAATGGAAGACAACTCGTGCACAATGCGATAAGGCCCACGACGTGCACGCACCGGTACTGCGGTGCGACGTGGTGCCACCAAACGAATCTTCCGGGGGTCTCTTGAGTAAATTGCTATCGCGAAGCCAGCGTGTTTACACCGGCTCGGCGTTCATCATCCTGGCGCTGGTAATCGTTGGCGCCAGTTTTCCGAAGGCCTTCGGGGATTTTGCCGGTAGCGCGCTGAACGCGATCTCGCATGTCTTCGGCTGGCTCTATCTGCTGTCGGTGTTCGGCTTCGTCATCTTTCTGGTCGGGCTTGCCCTGAGTCGATACGGCAAGATCCGTCTTGGCGAGCCCTATAGCCAACCCGAGTACAGTTTCTTTTCCTGGGTGAGCATGCTGCTCGCGGCCGGTTTCGGGGTAGGGCTGGTGTTCTACGGTCTGGCCGAGCCGATACTGCATTATCTGAATCCGCCCTATAACGATATGCCCGGGTCGAGTCCGCAGTCTGCGCGCTATGCGATCCAGTACAGCTTCTTTCACTGGGGCGTGAGCCAGTGGGCCGGGTTTTCGATCGTCGGCCTGATCATCGCCTATTTTCAGTTTCGCAAGAACGAATCCGGGCTGGTCTCGACCGTGCTCGCGCCGTTGACCAACAAACTGCCCAAGCCCGCGCGCCAGCCCACGAGCGACAGTCTCAACATTCTGGCAGTGGTGGCGACGGTCATGGGCGTGGCGACATCGCTGGGGCTCGGCGTGCTGCAGATCAACGGCGGGCTCAACCAGATGTTCGGCGTGCCCGACACCACGCTCTGGAAGTTCATCATCCTGGGCGTGATGTGTGCCTGCTATACGCTGTCCAGCTATTCCGGTCTGGACAAGGGCATTCAGTGGCTGTCGAACATCAACCTGGCACTGTGTCTGGGTCTGATGGGCTGGGTGCTGTTCACCGGCCCCACGCTGTTCATTCTCAATACCATCGTGGTCGGCATCGGCGACTACATCTCCAACTTCGTGACCATGAGCCTGCGCATGGACCCGTTCGAGGATACCGGCGAAGACTGGATCTCGAGCTGGACGGTGTTCTACTGGGCCTGGGTCATCGCATGGTCGCCGTTCGTGGGCACCTTCGTGGCCCGTATCTCCAAAGGTCGCACCATTCGCGAGTACGTGATGGGCGTGCTCATCGTGCCGCCGCTGCTGGCCTGTGGTTTCATCGGCGTGTTCGGCGGTGCCGGCCTGCATATGGAGCTGTTCGGGGACGCCTCCGGAAGTCTGACGGCCGCCGCGGACAAGGATATTACCTCCGCGCTGTTCAGCTTCTTCGACATGATGCCGTTCAGCATGGCGCTGTCCATTCTGGCGATGTGTCTGATCTTCGTGTTCCTGGTTACCTCGGCGGACTCGGCGTCCTATATCGTGGCGCAGATGACCGACGAGGGCTCGCTCGAGCCGCCGCTCTACAAGCGCCTGTCCTGGGGGCTGCTGATCTCGGCGATCTGCCTGACGCTGATCTCGGCGGGCGGCGAGAACGGGCTCAAGGGCCTGCAGACCGGCTCGTTGTTGGCGGCGCTGCCGTTCGTGTTCATTCTCTACATGATGGTGTTCGTGCTCGCACGCGAGCTGCGCGACGATCGTCGTCGGATGCTGCTCGACCTGTATGAGAAGCACGAATCAATGCCGGTCGGCGCCGACGCCTTCGAGGCCCGCGATATTCTCAACGATGTCTGGGAAGACGAGGACCTCGAAGACGCGGACGACGAAGGCAAGCGCTCGCAACCCGACAGCTAGCCGGGTTCGCCAACCTTCGCGCAACGGCCGCGCCGGTCACTACGACCGGCGCGGCTTTTTTTGCCCGGAAAACTCATTTGCAGCGACCTGCCGCGCGCTCGATTCGGACTGCCACCAACGCGGCATCGGCGCGGCCGGTGGCCGTGCAGCCCTGCCATGGCCGGCCTCGCGCGTCGCGGTCGTACGGCGAGCCCCGGCCGGCGGTGCGGCATTCATCGGATTGGCGCCTGGGGCCGCGACGCCGGCGTGCGCCCTCGGCGCCGTACACGCCGGCCTGGCGTTACCGGTCGTGCGGCCGGCCAGGGCTGGCGATTGGCGCGCCAGCGTTCGTCGCGCGCTGCGTGGGGGTTGGGATGTGTTGCGGCTACGGCGGCGCTTCAGGCCGTATTGAGGCGGCCGAGCGGGGCGTTGCAGCAGGTCGGCGCTCGGCAGCCCGGCAGTTCGTTGGCGCCGGCCCGCGCAAGGCACCGGTCGCTAGGCGGCTTCGGCTTCACAGCCGCCGCGGCCACGTTGCCAGCGTTGAGTTGCCGGCAAGGCAGGCGCCACGCTTGGACGCCTTGCCGCGTTGTCCGTGAGGACTCGAAGGCGACCCGCGAGAGGTTATGCAGGGGCTTTGCTAGGCGTTGGTATCGCTCGAGACCACGCAGAACAGGTCCGCCAGAGAATGATTGCGCTGCAGGTTGTGCGGCGCCAGGGCGAACGTGGCGTTCACGGTACTGGCCTGGGTACAGCCGTGGCGAGCGTTCGCGCCCGCGCTCGATGCCACCAGCGTCTGATTCATGTTGGGCACGTCATCGAGCGCTGCAATCAGGGGTTGAATACGATTGGTATACGCGGCCAGGCGGGATTTCGGCAGCGGGTGGCCATCGGGCAGCTTCATGGTCAACGGATTTTGCGGACGGCCGTTCAGGCGGATTTCATAGTGCAGGTGCGGGCCCGTGGCTTCGCCGGTGGCACCCACATAGCCGATGACCTGGCCTTTCTTGACGTGATCGCCGCGTTTGAGCCCGTCCACGAACTGGTACATATGGCCGTAGCGGGTGGAATAGCCGTCGAAATGGCTCAGCTGCACGATACGGCCGTAGCCATGGCGGCGGCCGATGAATTTCACCACGCCGTCGCCGGCGGCCCGAATCGGTGTGCCGCGCGGGGCAGCCATATCGACGCCCCAGTGCGGCCGACGGATATGCAGGATCGGATGCAGGCGGTCGGGATTGTAGGGCGAGCTTATCCGGCTGTAGTTCACCGGATGCCGGGAAAGCGAAGGCTCGTAGGCCTTGCCTTCGGCGTCGTAATAGCGGATTTCGCCCTCTTCGTTGACCGCGCGAAACGCCTTGAGATTGCGACCGCCGGTCGTGATGCTTGCCGCAAGGACGGGCCCCGTGGCGACGCGTTCGCCGTGTGCATATTCCGCTTCGTAGACAACGCTGAAGCGATCACCGGCATGCATCTGCCGAGACAGGTTCGCGCGGTAGCGGTAGATATGGGCAAGCTCGGCAGACACCGCGGCGGGTAAGCCGGCCTTGGCAAGCGAACGCGAAAGCGACCCTTCAACGGTACCGCGCGCGGTGAGCGTGCGGGTCTGGGTCTGCAGGCGGGTCACCTCGGCATGCAGGGCACCCGGGCTGCCCTCGGCATCGAGGCCGGCACGGGTTATCGAGAGGGTACGGATCGCATCGAGTTCGAAGCGCAGTTCGGCAAGGCGGCCATCCGTGGTCTTGCGCAGTTCCAGCGTGTCGCCCGGGCGCAATCGTTTGAGCGGGGCCACGATGTCGCCGAGTCCGACCAGGGCCATCAGCTCGCGAGCGGGCAAGCCGACGCGCTCGAAGATACGCGACAGCGAATCGCCCGACTCGACCGTGACCTCCCGCCAGGGCGTGATCTCCGGCGCGCTCTTGGCCAGCAATGCCTGGCGTTCGTCCGGGCCGAGTTTGTCGGCGATGTCGGCGCTGGGTTCGTCCGCGCCGAACCCCGGGCTGCGCTCGAATGCGGTCCTGTGGAGTCCCGCCTCTGCGCCGTGCGCGAAGGGGTTCGCATGGACGCTGCCACCCATGCATACGAACAAGCTCATACCCAGCGCGCCGTGCGTACCGGCACGCAGAAATTTCGACCAACGCATTCAATACCCTCGGTCTCTCGCGCTTTGCACGATGAAATCATCGCCCGACAGCCGTCTTCGACCTGTCATAAAGGCGAAAAGTTTCCTCGCAGTTGCATCATTCTGGCCCGGTCCCCACCGAGGCGTTGTGCAAAACCGCTTATAGCCGCAGGGTTATACAGTAACATCGTCCGAAAAACGAGTCAGCGACGCGCTATGGTCTCGCGGTCGGCCCCGTGTCAAACGCCGACTGCTCGTATTTTCACTTTCTTTTCCGAGCTTAACGCGGCCTTGGTAAGGCGTCGCATCAATTCGACGCGATAGCGCGGAGCAAGCCGGGCTGGCGCTGCTGCGCGCGTTTTGCGGTGCTGGGAAGCGCATGCGGGATGTTTCGCTATCGGGCGGGTTCTGGCCTTGCGGCGATTGGCGCCTGGCCGCATGCGGCGATGGAGACGGCCCGCATCGACCGGTGTAGCGGTCGCCCTGCTGCCTGTTTGCAGGTGAGGGTGCTAATCTGCATCAGGGAGTCGTACAGGGTCGATCGGCCGGCGGGCCAGGGGGAGATCATGACCAGCAGCGGCGAAACAGCCCGCTTCGTGCGGGTGTTGGCAAGCAAGGATGTTCTGGCACTCGCCTTCGGTGCGATGATCGGCTGGGGCTGGATCGTCATGACCGGAAACTGGATCGTGTCGGCGGGGAGCCTGGGCGCGGTCTCGGCATTCCTTATCGGCGGTGTGGCGATCGTGCTGGTCGGACTGACCTATGCCGAGCTGGCCGCGGCGATGCCGCAGGCAGGCGGCGAACATGTCTACAGCTATCGCGGCCTGGGGCATATGGCCTCGTTCGTGTGTGTACCTGGGCGATCGTCCTCGGTTATATGACGGTAGTTTCCTTCGAAGCGGTGGCGTTACCGACGGTCGTCGAGAATATCGTTCCCGGGTATAGCGTCGGCCATCTCTGGACGATTGCCGGCTGGGATGTCGAGGCCAGCTGGGTGTTGGTGGGTGTGGTGGGCTCGCTGTTGATGATGTGGGTCAACTATATCGGTATCCGAACCGCGGCCCTGTTGCAGAAGCTGGTCACGCTTTTGATTGTGGCGGTGGGGTTGCTGTTTCTCACCGGCGCGCTGTTCAGCGGGGAAGGCGGCAATCTGACGCCATTGTTCACCGGTGAATCAAGCGTGGCCGGCGGCATCATGGGCGTGCTCGTGATGGTGCCGTTCATGTTCGTGGGCTTCGACGTGATCCCGCAGGCGGCCGAGGAAATCGATATGCCACACCGGGATATCGGTCGCCTGCTGGTGTTCTCGGTGCTGCTCGCGGTGTTCTGGTATGCCGCGATCATCTTCGGCACGGCCTACGTGCTGTCCGCGGATGGCATCGATCTGGATTCGCTGGCCGTGCCGGACGCCATGGCCGCAGCCTTTTCCGGCGCCTGGGCCGGCAAGCTCATGGTCCTGGCCGGCATTGCCGGCATCATTACCAGCTGGAATGCCTTCTATATCGGCGGTTCGCGCGCAATCTACGCCCTCGCGAAGGCGGATATGCTGCCGCGAATGTTCGCCAGGCTGCACCCGCGCTACAACACCCCGACCAATGCCATCCTGCTCATTGGTATCGTGACCTCACTGGCGCCGTTACTGGGCCGCAGTGCAATGGTCTGGCTGGTCAACGCCGGTGGTCTGGGTATCGTGCTCGCCTATCTGTTCGTTGCCGCATCCTTTCTGGTTCTGCGTTACCGTGAACCCGAGATGGAACGGCCGTTTGTCGTGCCTGCGGGCAAGCTCGTCGGTATAGTTGCGCTCGTGCTTTCCATCGCCCTGATCCTGCTGTACATGCCGGCCAGTCCGTCGGCGCTGGCGCCGGTAGAATGGATGATATTCGGTGTGTGGATGCTGGGTGGTGCGGCGATGTATGGCTGGGCTCGTGTACGCTACGGGATACACGCACCGGATTCGTCGGCGCAAACGTAGCACCCAGGGGAAGACCTGTCGGGCGTGCGCTATTTGTTCGCGTCTTCGGGTCTGGTAAAAAGCGTTTCTGAATGAGGGGTAAGCGGTCGGCTGCCTGACCGCGATGCAAGGATTGAGCATGAAGCACAAATCGATTTCACGGCTTGCCGTCATAGCGATAAGCGCGCTGGCCTGTGCCACGAGCGCGGTTGCCCAGCAGGGCCCGAGCGACGCAGAAGCCGCGCAGGTTCTGAAGAGCGCGCGGCCGTTGGCCGAGAACGGTAATGCCACCGCCCAGTACAACATGGGGGTGCTTTACGACGAGGGCTACGGCGTCGACCAGGACTATGCGCAGGCGCGCGACTGGTATGAAAAGGCAGCGGCCCAGAATTATTCCAAGGCCGAACACAACCTCGGCATCATGTATCAGGAAGGCCACGGCGTTCCGCAGAGCGATGCCAAGGCCGCGGAATGGTTCAAGCGTGCGGCCGAGAACGGTGAGCCGGCCGCGCAGAACAATCTCGCGGTGCTGTACGTGCGCGGCAACGGTGTGCCCCAGGATCTGGCCGAGGCCGCACGCTGGGCGGCCAAGGCGGCCGAAGCCGGCAACGAGTCGGCACGCAACAACCTGCCGCAGATCGTCGACAGCCTTCCGCAGTCGCGCATCGACGGCAATAACGTCAATATTCGCAGCCAGCCGAATACGCGCGGCCGCGTGATTCGCCAGGCCGATCGCAACACCCGCGTCGCCGTGCTCGATAGCGATGGCGACTGGCGGCAGGTGGTCTTTGTCGACGACTATGCCATTGGCTGGGTTGCGGACTTCCTGCTTGCCGGGAACACCGAGCCCCTGGCTGGCGACAGCGAAATGGCCTCGGCCGATATGGGTCAGGACAGCGAAGCGCCGCCGCAGAACGAAGAAGCCCAGGCGGATCTGCCGCAGGGCGTCTCGGAAACCGGTCCGATTCGCTATATCGGTGGCGATGTCGTGAACGTGCGCTCGGGGCCCTCCACGGGCAACCGGGTCAAGTTCCAGGCCAAGCGCAACGAACGCGTGATGGTCACGGGCCGCGAAGAAGACTGGCGCCGGATTCGCTTCGACGACGGCCGTACCGGCTGGATCGCGGGATTCCTGCTGGTCGAATAGCCAGACAGGCGTTCAGCAGGCACAAAAAAACCGGCAGCCCTGAGGGCGCCGGTTTTTTTATGTTCATTGTTCGGCCGCGATCACTCGTCGAGCTGTGGCGTTGGCCGAACGAGAATCTCGTTGACGTCGACGCTGGCCGGTCGCGAAAGCGAAAACAGAACCGCTTCCGCGATATCCTGGTCAGTGAGTGCGTGGTCCGGCTGCTCGTCGAAAAATGGCGTATCCACCATGCCTGGCTCGATCAGCGTTACGCGGATACCGGTACCCCGGAGTTCTTCACGTACGCCATAGCCTATGGCGGAGACAGCCCACTTGGTGGCGCTGTACATGGAGCCGGGAATCGTCGTGCGTCCGGCGGCCGAGCCGGTAATGAGCAGATGGCCGCGACTGTTCTTGAGCGCCTCGGCGCACACCTGAATGGTCAGGCCGACGCCATAGACGTTGGTGAGGATCATGTCCTTCCATACGTCGCTATCGGCGCCGCAGAAGCCGCCCGGCCGCCCGCCGATGCCGGCGTTGGCGAACACCGCATCGATGCGCCCGAAATGGCTTAGCGTCTGATCGACCATCGCCTGCTGTGATGCCTTGTCGGTCACGTCACAGGTCAAAGCGAGAGAAGAGTCCCCGCCCAGCTCATCGACCAGCGTGTCGAGCTTGTCGGCCGAACGTGCGGCCAGCGCTACACGATAGCCGTTGGCGACCGCGTGACGCGCCGTCGCCGCGCCGATGCCGCTGGAGGCACCGGTTATCAGAAGTACGGGAGCGTCCATAGAGGATCACCTTCGAATCGTTGAGCCGGTATAGGGGAAGTTGATGGAGCGCGCCGCCATGCGTTCGAACGCGGGCGGTCGACGCTTGCGGCGCGCATGCGATTGCCTGCACGCCGTATCGCCCCACTTTGGCTGCGAGAAGCCCAGGGGTCGGGCCGATCGATAACGAACCCGGCGCAGCCTCCGTAGAGGCTGCGCGCGCAGGTTCAAGCCGACCGGCGATCAGCCGTGGGTCGAACCATCGTGCACGTGGCCGTGCTCGATCTCTTCGCTGCTGGCTTCGCGTACGTCTTCGATGTTGACGGTGAAGTTCAGCGTCTGGCCGGCCAACACATGGTTGCCGTCGACCGTGACTTCTTCGCCTTCGACTTCCTTGACCGTGACGATCATGGGGCCGGCATCGGATTCGGCACGAAAGCTCATGCCCGGTGCCAGTTCGTCGACGCCCTGAAATGCGTCACGGCTGACTTTCTGCACCAGCTCTTCGCGATAGGGGCCATAGCCTTCTTCGGGTTCGACGGTCGCCTTGACCTCTTCACCCTGGCCGTGGCCTTCGATCGCCTTCTCCAGGCCCGGCACGATATTGCCATGGCCGTGGAGGTAGGCCAGCGGCTGGCCTTCGCTCGACTGATCGATGATTTCGCCGTCCGTATCGCGCAGCACGTAATGAATGCTTACGACGCTGTCCTGCTTGACTTGCATGTTGGCTTGCTCTGCTGTTTTTCGCGTATGAACAACGAGACGTTGCGACGATCTCGCAAAAAACAATGGCTATCGCGAGAAATTTGCCCATTCATCGGTGATTCGGACCGCTATGCTCGCTCAAGCGGCGGTGCCGATCGCAACCTTCATGGCGTTCAATACATCACGGGCAAAAAAAAGCCGGGCAGGGCCCGGCTTTGTTCTGCCAGCGTAAGGGGCTTATCCCTCCAGCTCGGCGTCCAGGCTGATTTCGGCGCCCTTGTAGAGGCGCGATACCGGGCAGGCGTCCTTGGCCTTGGCCGCCACGTCCTTGAACTGGCTGGCATCCATGCCGGGTACCTTGCCGCGCGTGATCAGTTCGATGCGCTCGATGGTGGGCGTGCCGTCAACCGAGAAATGCACTTTCGCCTCGGTCTGAATCGAATCCGGCGTATGGCCTTCCTCGGCGAGCATTGCCGAGAACTGCATCGAGAAGCATCCCGCATGCGCGGCGCCGATCAGTTCCTCGGGGTTCGTGCCCGTACCTTCTTCGAACCGGGTCTTGAAAGAGAACTGACCCTCGTAGGCGCCGCTTTCGAGCGACATGTCGCCCTTGCCGGATTTCAAATCACCTTGCCACTGCGCATTGGCTTTGCGAACGGGCATACCGAACTCCTAGTGTTGTGGTTTCGCCAAGAACGTTACGGGCGATGACCGTCGAACACAAGCATTGTGCACAATCTATTTCGGAGCACGGCCTGTCCCGGCGCTAGTGTGCGTAAATCATTTTGCGGGTCATGCCGCCGTCGGCCACCAGGGTCTGGCCGGTGATGAACGCTGATTCCGGCCCTGCGAGAAAGGCGACCAGCGCGGCAATGTCGTCGCCGCGGCCTACCCGCCCGACCGGATGTTGTTCATGGTCGATATCGCGAAGCGCCGGGGGTGTATCGTCATCGCCCTGTTCATCCCGCACATCGATCCAGCCGGGCGCGACCGCGTTAACGCGAATGGCCGGGCCCAGGCTGATCGACAACGCATGGGTCAGCGCGACGATCCCGCCCTTGCTGGCCGCATAGGCCTCGGTCTCGGCTTCGGACTGATAGGCGCGGCTCGACGTGATGTTGACGATCGCGCCGCCTGTGCGACGCAGCCACGGCGTGCAGTGTTTGCTGCACAGAAAATAGCCGGTGAGGTTTACGCCGATCACGCGGTTCCAGTCGTCCAGTGAAAGCGACTCGATGGGGCCGTTGAAGGGATCGGCAATCCCGGCGTTGTTCACGAGCAGGTCGATCTGCCCCCATCGGTCGGCCACACGCGCCACCGCATCCGCAACCGACGCCTCATCGGCGACGTCGGCGGTCAGTATTTCTAGCTCGCCCGCATGGGAGGGCGCTGCGTTTGTCGCGCGTTCGAGCGAGGCAAGCGCGTCGGCGTCCTGATCCAGCGCGCCGACATGAAAGCCGTCTGCAAGCAGGCGACGAGTGATCGCACGGCCGATGCCCCTTGCGGCACCTGTGACCAGGGCAACGCGCGTATCGCGGCGGTCTTGTTCGTTGGACATGGGCGTATCCGAAAGGCGAGGGGCAGGTGGTTCATTCTACGGGCCGCGCAACGGGCATGAGCCTGGGCGAAAGGTGCTGATGGCCGGGGCTTGGACAGAGAGCTGGCACGCTCTTGTCGCGATGCTGGCGCAGTCGCGCGCATAAAAAAAGCCCGCCGCATTCGCGACGGGCTTTTACTCTGCAATGTGTTATTGCAGCAACAACCGATCTTAGTTGTTGTCTTCGACAGCGTCTTCCATCGAATCGCCGGCGTCATCCATGGAGTCCTGAATGTCGTCGCCCGCGTCTTCCATGCTGTCCTGCGCATCGTCGGTGGCGTTGTCGATGCTTTCACCGGCGTTTTCAGCCGGGCCGTCGTTGTCGCAGGCCGCCAGGCTCAGCGTGCCGAGACCCAGCATCATGGCCAGCAGCAGGGTGGTCAGTTTCTTTTGCATATTCGACTCCTTGAGTTCGGTAAGTAAAGCTCTGAGTTGTGTACGCGAAAACCGCGCCCCCGACAGAACTTGGACCAAAGTATAAAGCACGCGCAGCTTTCCCGTATATGAATTACGGCAAATCCGGAAATTATCGTTTTTGAATTGTGCCAGCGTCGAGTCAGTAGTCGATTTCGATACTGGCCGCGCTGTGGCGCGCCTTGTCGCGGGCGGCCTCTACATCGTCGGCGCGCGCCAGTGCCACGCCCAGGCGGCGGCTGCCATCGATTTCGGGCTTGCCGAACAGGCGTAGCTCGGTGTCCGGCGCGGCCAGGGCATTCTCCAGACCGCGATATTGCATGCTTTGGCTTTGCCCTTCGCCGATGATCACGGCCGAAGCGCTCGGCCCGCGCTGTTCGATATGGGTGACTGGCAGGCCCAGAATGGCGCGCGCGTGCAGGGCGAATTCCGACAGGTTCTGGCCGATCAGCGTCACCAGGCCGGTGTCGTGCGGTCGCGGTGAAACCTCGGAAAACCAGACCTGCTCGCCGGCGACGAAGAACTCGACGCCGAACAGGCCGTAGCCGCCCAGCGCCTCGGTGATGGCGCCGGCCTGACGTTGAGCCTCGGCCAGTGCCGCATCGGCCATCGGCTGGGGCTGCCAGGATTCATGGTAATCGCCGCCGACCTGGCGATGCCCGATCGGCGCGCAGAAGCTCGTGCCGTCGACGTGACGCACGGTCAGCAGGGTGATTTCGTAGTCGAATTCGATGAAACCTTCCACGATCACGCGCGAGTTGCCGCGCTTGCCGCGCCCGCCGGACTGGGAATAGGCCCAGGCCTTGTCGATGTCGCTTTCGCTGTGCACCGTGCTCTGGCCCTTGCCCGAGGAGGACATCACCGGCTTGACCACGCAGGGCAGACCGATGGCCTCGATCGCCGCGCGATAATCGGCTTCGGTTTCGGCAAAGCGGTACGGCGAGGTCGGCAG
Source organism: Salinisphaera sp. (assembly GCF_002729955.1). Classification (GTDB taxonomy): domain Bacteria; phylum Pseudomonadota; class Gammaproteobacteria; order Nevskiales; family Salinisphaeraceae; genus Salinisphaera. Next base: position 144,897 of record NZ_PBYA01000056.1, read on the forward strand.
GCCCAGTTCTTCAGCGGCCAGACGGCGAATACCCTCGCGATCCATGGTCAGCTGTGCGGCCCTGGCGGTGGGCACCACGTGATAGCCCTCGGCTTCCAGTTCCACCAGCGTGGCGGTGGCGATCGCCTCGATTTCGGGCACCACGAGCGCCGGGCGCTCGGATTCGATCACGCGGCGCAACGCCTCGCCGTCGCCCATGTCGATCACGTGGTGGCGATGGGCCACCTGCATGGCCGGCGCGTGCTCATAGCGATCCACCGCGATCACTTCACAGCCCAGACGCTGCAGCTCGATAGCGACCTCCTTGCCGAGTTCGCCGCTGCCGAGCAGCATGACGCGGGTGGCGGTATCTGAGCCGGGGGTGCCGATGGTACGCATGGTAAAGAATCCTGGCCGGTGAATAAGTGTCGACAGGGCGCTATTGTCGCCAAGGGCGGGCCGGGTTGAAAGCGCGGCGCGTTGGCGCCGTGTGTACGGGGCATTAGACTAGCGGGCATGAAACAGCCCCTGTCCGGTTATCGCGTCATCGACACCACGGCCATGGTGTCCGGCCCGCTGGCGACCATGCAGCTGGCCGATCAGGGCGCCGAAGTGCTCAAGATCGAACGCCCCGACGTTGGCGACTACACCCGCCTTGCGTCGAATCAGCGCAACGGTTTTTCGGCGAGTTATCTCAACAACAACCGCAACAAGCGCTCGGTCGCCTTGAACCTCAAGGAGACGGCCGGACGCGAGCCGCTGCTGCGGCTGTGCGCGAATGCCGATGTCTTCGTACAGAATTTCCGCCCCGGCGTGGCCGAGCGCATGGGCATCGGCGAAGCCGATATTCGTGCGGTCGCCCCCGATATCGTTTATTGCTCGATCAGCGGTTTCGGCGATGCCGGGCCCTATGCCAGCTATCCGGTCTACGATCCGCTCGTGCAGGCACTCTCAAGCCTGGCCAGTATTCAGGGCGGGGCGGATGAAGCGCGCCCGCGACTGGTGCGCACTATCGTGCCCGATAAGCTCACCGGCTATATCGCCGCGCAGGCGATCACCGCCGCGCTTCTGGCGCGCGCCAATGGCGCGCCCGGCCAGCACGTGCGCGTATCAATGCTGGATGCGGTCATTGATTTTCTCTGGCATTCGGACATGAACAGCCAGACGTTTGTCGGCGACGAGTTCGATCAGGCCAAGGCCGCGAGCTTCATCGACCTGATTTACGAAACCACCACCGGCTATATCAGCGTGGCCGTACAGACCGACAAGGAATGGCAGGCGCTCATCGCCGCGCTTGACGCGCCCGAGTGGAACGAGGATCCGCGGTTTGCCACGCCGGCCGCACGCCAGGACAACATCGATGCCCGTCTGCAGCTCACCCAGGAAAAACTGGCCGAAAACAGCGCCGAACACTGGCTGGAACGGCTGCACGAGTACGGCGTGCCCTGTGCGCCGGTATTGACCCGCACCGATCTGCTCAGTCACGACCAGATTGCCGCCAACGCCATTCTCATAGAAACCGAGCACGACGAAGCCGGGCGATTGCGCCAGACCCGGCCCGCGGCACGGTTCTCGCAGATGCCGGTCGACGGCTATCGCGGCGCGCCGGCGCTGGGCGCGGATACGGCCGCGGTGCTGGCCGAGCACGGTTTTTCCGAAGCCGATATCGCCGCGCTCGCGAGTGCAGGCGTAATCGGGGCGGACGGAGCGTCGTCATGATCGATTTCTATTACTGGCCCACGCCCAACGGCTGGAAGATATCGATCCTGCTCGAAGAGCTTGGGCTTGACTACAACCTGATTCCGGTGGATATCAACGCCGGCGATCAGTTCGAGCCGGCATTCCTGGCCATCTCGCCGAACAATCGCATGCCGGCGATCGTCGATCACGCGCCCGCGCCGGGCTATGGCAGCGAGCCGCTGCCGATTTTCGAATCGGGCGCGATCGCGCGTTATCTGGCCGACAAGAGCGGCCAACTCATGCCGGCCGATGCGCGGCTACGCAAGGAAGTCGACGAATGGCTGTTCTGGCAGGTGGGCAATCTCGGGCCCATGGGCGGGCAGATGAGCCATTTCGTGAACTACGCGCCGGGCGATCATCCGTACTCGTACAAACGCTATACGGGCGAATACCATCGCTGTCTGGGCGTGCTCGAACGTCGCCTGGCCGAGCGCGATTATCTCGTCGGCGAAACCTATACCATCGCCGATATCGTCAACTGGCCGTGGGTACTGATTGCCAAGGCCATGGGGCAACCGCTCGACGAATTCCCGCGGGTTGCCGCCTGGCGCCAGCGCATCAAAACGCGTGAGGCGGTGCAGCGCGGCGTCGATCTGGGCAAGCAATGGCGCGGCGGTCAGCCCAAGACGGAAGAAGCCCGCCAGCGCCTGTTCAATCAGACCGCCGATACGGCACGCGGCCGCTAGGCGGCCCCGCGATCGCACCATCCACAGGGGGACACCATGTTCGCTTTCATCAAGGCCTTTATTGCCGGTTTTGTATCCACGCTGACATTTCACCAGGGCCTGCTCTGGCTGTTCATTGCGGCCGGGGTCATCCCGTCGGGCACGCCCTGGAACATGAGCCCGGTGTCGCCGTTCGATGTGCCTTCGGTCATATCGCTGGCGTTCTGGGGCGGCCTTTGGGGCATGCTGCTATGGCTGCTCATCCGCCGCGCGCTGGCCGCGGGTTATTACGTCGGTGCGGCCATTCTCGGTGCGATCGGTCCGACGCTGGTCTATCTGTTTGTCGTGCAGTGGCTCAAGGGCCAGACCATGACCGAAATCTTCGACGGCCTGAGCATGGCGCGCGTGGGCGTCGGCCTGGCCCTCAACGGTTTCTGGGGCCTGGGTGTGGCCGTTTTGATGCGGCTGATGCACCCGCCTCGCTGAGCCGACGGGCGGCTACCGCGTCAATGACGTGGTAGCCGCAGCTTGAATACGGTGCGCGCATCCGCGTCGCCGTTCACGCCCGCGCGCCCTCTCGATGCCAGTACCAGGTCACCGCCATGGCTGCGGGCCAGCGTACGGCTGACCGCCAGTCCGAGGCCGACACCTTCCGCCTTGGTCGTTGCAAACGGCTCGAATACTTCCACCGAGTCTTCAACCCCCGGGCCGTTATCGCTTATCTCGATATCGATATAGTCGCCGTCATCGTCGTTGACGTTCACCGCAACGCATTTGGTCAGTTCGCCCTGTTGTTCGAATGCATCGATCGAGTTGGCCACGAGGTTGCGCAGAATCTGCTGGATGAACACGGCATCAACCGGCAGTTCCAGATCTTCCAGTGCAGCAGGGCAGGGGCCGTCATAGCGAATGTCGTTCGCTCGTAGCGCCGGATCGAGGATCTGGTGCACGTCGTCTATGATCGGCCCCAGAGCCTGGTAGACGCGCGTCGGCCGACCCTGGCGGGCGAAGTCGCGCAGGTGATGAATGATGGCCACGGCCCGCGAGATTTCGGCATCGGCACGTTCAAGCGTCTGGCGGGTGTCGTCCGCGTTCGAGGTAAAGCCCATGCGTGCACGTGCGATGAAGTTGCGCGCGGCGGTCAACGGCTGGCTCAGGTCGTGTGCCAGGCCCGTGCCGAGGGTGGCGAACACGCTCATCCGGTCGTGGGTGTTGATGTCATGCTGCAGATTGGAAATACGGTCGTTGAACTCGATGCGGTCGGTGATATCGAGCGCCAGCCCGGCCAGGCGATATACCTGGCCCTGGTCGTTTTCCACCGGAAACGCGCGATCACGTATCCAGCGCTGGTCACCGTCGGGACGTTGAATACGGTAGATCTCGTCGTAGTCGCCGATGTGGGCCTTGCGCTCGAACGCCTCGAGCACACGTGGCTTGTCTTCTTCGTGGACCCGGGCCAGGCGCTTGCTCGGGTCGTCGTAGAGCTCTTCGCAGGCCTGCCCCCAGATCTTTTCGTAGGCGGGGCAGACATAGACCAGCCGTTCGCCGGTCTCGTCGGTCATCCAGATGACTTCCTGGATATGCTCGGCGAGTTCTCGAAAGCAGCGCTCGTTGGCTTCGATCTCCGAATGCCGTGCCCGCTCGTCTTCCAGCTGTCGCTCAAGCTGCGCGATGCGCGCCTGCGCATCTTCCAGCGTTTGCGGGTGCTTCGGGTCGCGGGTGTCCGACTGACGTTCGATCATGGCGTCATTCCGTTAAAGCGGGGGAATAGCGGTTCTGAATGTTTATCGGCCGCTTTATCTTGTCAAAATAGGCCCAATCCATTAAAAAGATCATCGCTGACACAGGTCGCAACGTTTATCGAAAATGGGGGCAAGGTGCCGTTTGTCATACATATCGTGGACGATGATCCAGCGATTCGCGAATCGCTGAAAGGTCTTCTAGGCGATGCCGGTTACCAGGTCGAGTGCTATTCCAGCGCCGAGGCCTTTCTTGCCGTGCGCGCGCCCGATCGCGGCTGCGCGCTTATCGATCTGCGGCTCAAGGACATGGACGGTCTCGCGCTGCAAAAAGAGCTGGTGGCGAAGAATGCGGCCGTGAGCGTGATCATGATGAGCGCTTACGGCGACATCGAGCACGCGGTTGCGGCAATGCGGCTTGGCGCCGTGGACTTCGTGGAAAAACCGTTCTCGCCGGAGGCGATGCTCAGGCGCGTTCAACAGCTTTCCAAGGCCACCGATGCCGACGATCTCGCCCTGCGCGAAGCCCGCCAGCACGCTGCGCTCATCGAACTGCTCACGCCTCGGGAAAAACAGGTGATGGCCATGATTGTCGACGGCCTGGCCAATAAACAGGTGGCGGGCCAGCTGGGCATCAGTGCGCGTACGGTCGAAACGCATCGCGTGCACATCATGCAGAAGCTCAACGCCGAATCTCTGCCGCATCTGGTGCGCATCTGGCTGTCGGCCGGGCATCTCGTCGACGTGCCCGAAAGCTGAGCAAAGCCGGATTTGGCGCCGTCATACCCTGACGGCGCCACAGCTTATTTATCGCCGGGTGGCGACGAACGCCAGCTATATCTTGGGGCCGCGTCCACGCACCGCGTTCGACACGAGTGCGATCACGAACAGCACCAGGAAGATGAAGAACAGGATCTTGGCGATGCCGGCAGCGCCCGAGGCGATGCCGCCAAAGCCGAACAGCGCCGCCACGATCGCGACGATGAAGAATGTAATTGCCCAACCCAGCATGGTTTTCTCCTTGATTGTGTAGATGCCGGCGTAACCTGAACGACCGGGAAAAGCCGGCCCGTACTTACGCCACGCGGCAATGTCAGTATGCCGGAAAATTGTATTCGGCAAGCAAGTATCGCTGCGTGTTCTAAAGCTTCTTGGCCAGTTGCTTTTCGATTTGATCGGCGTCGTGTTGCGCCCAGTTCTTGTCGATGGTTTCAGCCACCGCCTTTTCGACCGGTCCGTCCATCTTGTCGCGCAGACGCCCCAGAAACGACGGGTCGGCAACCACGATCAACTGTTCGAACGCGTTGTCGTTGAGACCGCTCTTGAGGTGTTCGACCACTTCCTTGGCGAAGATGTCGGCATGCTTTTCCGAGGTGGTGGTCTGCGGGTCGGCCTGGTGAACGCTGGAGCCGCCACTGTCGTGCACTTCGCCCTTGCCGCCGGTGCGCAGGTCACCCTCATGGGCTTCGCTTTCGCTGTGGGTCAGGGTGTCGAGCAGCTTCAGGCCGCTGCCGGCGCCCTCGCGCGCGAAAATTCGGGCACGTGCGGCGTCGCTGACGACGATCCATTGTTGGGCCATGATTGTCTCCTTGTCTTGGTAACCTGAACGAAAGAGCGCGATGAACCGGTCACCGCGCTCTTCGCACATTTGCATAGTTCACGCAGACTTGGCGAATCGAACATCCCGATAGGGATCGTGCATGTCCAGCGCTTCGGGGCGATCGCGGTTCGCAAGGAACGACGGCCGCGCCTTGTCGGCCGCGAACGGCTGCTCGAGCGCGTTTTCGACGCTGTTATAGACAAAGAACAGGTTCGATCGTGGCCAGGGCGACATGTTCGAGTTCGAGGCATGCAACACGTTGCACTCGAACAGCAGCAGCGAACCGGCCGGGCCCTTGGGCGCCTGAATGCCGCCGCGGTTAACCAGCGCCTGCAGGTTTTCCTGGCTCGGCACGCCGGCTTCCTGGGCTTTCAGCGAGCTCTTCCAGTTGTCGTCCGGCGTCTGGCCGACGCAGGGCACGAACTGGTGGTGCGAGCCCGGGATGAGCATCAGCGGGCCGTTGAACTCGTTGTTGTCGGTCAGCATGATCGACGCGCTGATCGCTCGCATGCGCGGCATGCCGTCCTCGGCGTGCCAGGTCTCGAAATCGGAGTGCCAGTCGAAGCCGGCGCCCTGAAAACCGTATTTGTCGTTGATCCGCGACTGGTGGATATACACGTCGCCGCCGAGCAGCTGACGCACCATGCCCAGAATGCGCGGGTCACGCGTGAGCTCGGCAAAGCGTTCGGATATGCGGTGCATATCAAACACCGATCGGATCGCGCCGGACTTGGGATCGCGAATCACCCCGTCCTGCTTGAGCAGCTGGTCATCGTTGCTCATCTGTTCGAGCTCGTCGAAGAACGGCGTCATGCGTTCCTGAGAGAAAAAGCCCTCGAACCAGAGATAGCCATCGCGCTCGAAGCTCGACAGCGCCACTTCGTCGAGCGGGCCCTGCCAGCGGTCTTCGGTCGCGGAATGTACAACCGGATCCCGGCGCAGGTAGCGCGGCTCGGGGCGGCTCGTACGCGTTATGTAGTCGTCGGTTCGCATCGTTTGCCTCCGGGTTGCGAATAAGGCCGGCGCCCTGGCGGCGCCGGCGTCGACACTGTTAAAGCGTCGTTCAGAACTTGCGTTCGAATTCGGCCAGCTTTTCTTCGGCCGATTCTTTCGTGTCGCCGTATTTTTCCTGGATCTTGGCCAGCATGTTCTGGCGCTTGCCCTGGACCTCTTCGACGTCGTCGTCGGTGAGGCGGCCCCAGTGCTCGCGCACCTTGCCTTTCATACGATCCCACTTGCCTTCGAATTGATCTTCGTTCATCGCGTTGTCCTTGCTGATGGCCTTGAAAACTGTCCGGCCAAGTTAAGCGCCTGCTCGGGGTCCCTCAATACGGGCTAATACCTAAGCAGAATCGCTCGCCCGGGCGGCCTTTAGCGCGTAAGCTCGCGGCACCACTCAATCGTTGCATTGACGCATGACACAGTCGCAGAAGATGAATTCGACCGGACAGGCGATCTTCGAAGCCCATGTGGCGTTCGAACTCGAGCAATGGCGCGGCCAGGGCGCCATCCAGCGCCTACAGGACGAGGTCGACGCGGTCTGGAAGTGGGCCGAGCAGACCCCGCTGGAATCGCTGGTATCGGTCGATACCGTACGCGGCGCGGCCGAGCGGCTGGCCCTGGACATGTCGCTGCCCGACGATCTGGCGGGCGTGATCGGCGGCATCGCCAACGACCTGATCTGCCACGACGTCAACAAGAACACGCGGGTCCAGGACGTGATCGACGAGTCGCTGTTCGACGACGGCGTATCGCTGTTCGTCGAGCTGGAGGCGCTGCGGGCCCGGCTGATCACGCGACTTCTCGACAGCCCGGTCTATACCGCGCTGGCCTCGGACGTGCTCTATCAGGGCATCAAGGACTACATCTTTTCCGATACCGGGGCGATCAAGTCGATTCCGGGCGTGTCGTCGCTGCTCAAGGGGTCGAGCAGCGCGTTGAGCAAGCGCATGCCGGGCCTTGAAGCCCAGGTCGAGAAGCGGGTGCGGGCCTATATCGAGAACAACACGGCCAAGACGCTGGCACGCAGCCAGGAGCTGCTGATCGAGTCGCTCGACGAAGAGCGTATTCGCGCGATCGCGTCCGAAATCTGGGCCGAAATTCACGACAAGAAGCTGTCCATCGAAGACGTGGTGGACAACGACGAACTGCAGAAGCTGGTCGATTACGGTCTGCGGATCTGGCAGGAGCTTCGGGAAACCCAGTACGTGGGCGAGCTGGTGGACGCTGCGGTGGTGTCCTACTTCGAGCGCAACGGCCAGCGCAAACTCACCGATGTGCTCGGCGATGTCGGCGTGGACCGTGATCTGCTGCGCCAGGAAGCCGAAACGCTGGCGCCCGCGGTCATCGAAGGCCTGGCCGAAAGCGGCCTGCTCGAGGATCTGGTGCGCCGACGCCTGGCGGCGTTCTATGCCTCGGAGGCGTTCGAGAAGGCGCTCGACGAGGCCGGGAAATAACGCGTTGATGCGGCGACGCCGGTGCAATCGCCGGCGCCGCGGCGCGTTCAGTTGGCCAGGATACGGGCCATGAAGGCCGGCTGGGCAAAGGCGGCGTTGTGCATAGCGGGCGTGTAGTAGAACGTCTGAAAGTCAGGCGCGCGCTCGGGCGCATACAGGCTGCGCGTATCGCGCACCGCCAGCGTGGCCGACCACCAGCCGGTGGGGTAGCTCGGCTGCGGAAAGCTCAACAGATGGGTATCGGCAAAGCCGGCCGCCCGCAGGCCGCCGTGCATCTCGCCGATGAGTTCGCTGTGCACCAGCGGCGATTCGCTCTGCTGCACCAGCAGCCCGCCCTGGCCGAGCACGCGGTGGCACTGCTTGTAGAAGGCTTCGTTGAACAGGCCTTCGGCCGGGCCGATCGGGTCGGTGCTATCGATGATGATCAGATCGACGCTGGCATCCGGCGCGTTGTTCATCCAGGCCACGCCGTCCTCGAAGGCAAGCGTGGCACGCGGGTCGTCGTTGGAATCGCACAGGGCCGGGAAATATTCTTCGGCGATACGGGTCACGCGCTCGTCGATCTCGATCTGGGTGGCCTGCTGCACGTTGTCGTGCTTGAGCACCTCGCGCAGCGTGCCGCAGTCGCCGCCGCCGATGATCACCACGTTCTTTGCCGCGCCGTGGGCGAACAGCGCCGGGTGGGTCATCATCTCGTGGTAGACGAAGTTGTCGCGGTCGGTGAGCATCACCAGGCCGTCGATGGTGAGCAGACGACCGAAAGTTTCGGTCTCGTACACGGCGATGGTCTGATATGCCGACTGCTCTTCATGCAGTTTGGACTTGATGCGTAGCGAAAAGCCCAGGCCGAGATCGTGACTTGCTTCGGTATACCAGTTGTCGTCGAGTACCATGCGTTTTCCTTGCTGTGCGCGATTGCGCATCCGTCGAACCAGATTGGCCCGCAGTATAAGCCAGCCACGCAACACGAATGTTCATGTCCCGATCCAATTCAAATCCGCGTTCTGCCCACGACTGGCAGATCGACGATGCCCGTGCCCTGTATCGCGTTGCCACCTGGGGCGAGGGCTATTTCGATATCAACGAGCGTGGCGCGGTCACCGTCACGCCGCGCCGGGATGGCCCCGCCATCGATCTGGACGGGCTCACCGACGAGATCCAGCGGGCCGGTCTGCGCCTGCCGGTACTGGCGCGGTTCACGGATATTCTCGGTGATCGCATCACCCGGCTTTGTGACGCCTTCGAAGCCGCGCGCGAACGCCACGACTATGGCGGTCGCTATACCGTGGTCTATCCGGTCAAGGTCAACCAGCAGCGTGCCGTGGTTGAAGGGCTGGTGGCCGCGGGCGGCGAACGCGCCGGCCTGGAAGCGGGCAGCAAGCCCGAGCTGATGGCCGTGCTTGCCCTGGCCGCGCCGGGCAGCGTGATCGTATGCAACGGCTACAAGGACAGCGCGTTTCTGCGCCTGGCCATGATCGGCCAGCAACTCGGCCATCGCGTCTATATCGTGGTTGAAAAGCCCTCCGAACTGGCGCCCATCGCCGAAATCGCCGAAGAGCTCGGCCTGCGTCCCAACATCGGTCTGCGCGTGCGCCTGGCCAGCGTGGCGGCCGGCCACTGGCAGAACACCGGCGGCGAGAAATCCAAGTTCGGCCTGACCGCTACCCAGGTGGTCGAGGCCGTCGAGCGGCTGCAACAGCTCGGCTATGACGACTGTGTACGCATGCTGCATGTGCATGTGGGCTCGCAGGTCGCCGATCACGGCGCGCTGTCGCGGGCCATGGACGAAACCGCGCATCTGTATCGTGGCCTGCGTGCGCTGGGCGCGCCGCTTGCCTGTGTGGATGTCGGCGGCGGGCTGGCGGTCGATTATGAAGGCCGGGGCGCGCGTTCGTTCTGTTCCATGAACTATGGCGTGCCCGACTATGCCGATGCCGTGGTCGGCGCGCTGGCCCGGGTGTGTCGTACGTTTGATCTGCCCATGCCGGACATCATCAGCGAATCCGGCCGGGCGCTGACCGCCCACCATGCCGTGCTGCTGACCCAGGTCATCGACAGCGAGCTGGCCAGTACCCCGGCCGCCGCGGACTTGAGCGCGGAGCTGTCGCCGGGGGCCACGCTCGATCGTGCCGAGCGCAGCCTGGCCGACGTCCAGGCACGTTTTCTGGCCGGCGATATCGGCCTGAAGGAGCGGGCGGCCGCCGAGGCCGAGGCGGTGTCGATCTATCGCGCGGTCGCGGCCCACGCCGGCGACAACGACGACGAGCGGGCCGCCGTTACCGCGGCCCAGGAAAAGCTGGCGGCCAAGTATTTCGTCAACTTCTCGGTGTTCCAGTCGGTGCCCGACGTCTGGGCCCTGGATCAGATCTTTCCTGTCATGCCGCTCGCGCGGCTGAACGAACGCCCGGACGAACGCGCCCGGCTGTGCGATCTGACCTGCGACTCGGATGGCCGGCTGGATCGCTACGTTGACGAGAACGGCGTCGACAGCACCCTGCCGTTACATGGGCTGCGTGAAGGCGAGGCCTATCGGCTGGGTATCTTCATGGTCGGCGCCTATCAGGAGAATCTGGGCGATATGCACAACCTGTTCGGCGATACCGACGTGGTCAACGTCGAGGTCGATGACAGCGAGCGCGGCTGGCGTTTGGCCGACGCGGAGCAGGGCGATCGCACCGACGAGCTGCTGCGCTACGTGCATTTCGAACCCGACGACCTGCGCGCCGCCTATCGACGCAAGCTGGCGGCCTCGGGACTTGGCGGCCGGCTCAAGCGCGAAACCGAAGCACTGCTGGAAGCCGGGCTGGCCGGCTATACCTACCTGGTCGAATCGTAGGGGCGATTAACGCTAACCAAATCGCCGCGCCGCGGCCGTTTTTTGCGCAAGACAATGCGCGATCTGCAATGCTGGATTGCGCACCGTGGATAATGACGCAGAGGCCCGCGTCCCGACGGGTTGCGTCCAGCAATCCACCATGCCGCGTTGCTCGTCGTTCATTTGGTTCACCAAACCTCTTTCCTCGCGCCTTGCATGGCGAATTTCTGGAAGGCAACGCGACGATCGGCGTTAGCGGCAACAGCCCCTGGCCCCGCCTTATTTGCCGGTAATCGACAGCGTCGCCCGCGGACGGGCGTCGGGGTCGCGATCGATCACCGGTTCGGCCAGCTCGATATGGGCCGGCGGCGCATCCCGTGCCGCCAGGTAATCGCGCACCGACTTCGCCCGGCGCTGTGCCAGGCGTCTGAGTTCGGCCTCGTTGTCGGCGGTTATCACCGCTTCGCCGGCGGGCGCCATCGCTTTGGCGTCCTGGGCCGTGGCATGGCCCTGGATGGCCAGCCGCAGACGGGGCTTGCGGCTCATCTGCTGTGCGATCCGGGCGAGATAAGGCCGCTCGTCGGGGCGGATGTATTCCTGGTCGGCGACGAAGAACACCGGTTCCGAGGCCAGCGACCGGCCCAGGCTGAGCACGGCGTTCTTGGCCTTGTTGAGCAACCCGACCGGGGAGTAATCGCTCATGACCGCGGTGCGCAGACCGGCCAGCACGGCTTCGCGCACGAGATTGCGAATCGAGAAGTAGGGGTTGGTGACGTCCCCCAGAATCGCAGTCTGGAACTGAATGGTGTCGCTCTGGCCGCGCATGAGTGCCAGGGCGCTGTCCATGGATATGCCGAGGATGATCTCGGTTTCCTGGTTGGGCGTATCGACCAGGCGGAAATTCGACAGCGTGGTATCGAGGTTGCCATCGAGCTGGCCGCCCTGGGCAGCGAGGTTGAGCGTACCGTCGGCCACGCCCTTTGCGATCCGTCGGCCCATCGCGGCGTTGAGATAGCCCGACAGCGGTTCCAGCGCAAGCGAACGCATCCAGGCGTCCACGTCCATGCTCAGGCCGCCTTCGGCCAGCGGTGCGATGGTGCCGCGGCTGTCGAGGTGGCCATACTCGCCCACGTCCAGGGCCAGGTCGAAACGGGCGTCGCGTTCGGGATGGCCGGTATCCAGCCCGTCGACGTTGAACACCAGCGACGAGCCCCTCAGCGATACGTTCGGCGTGACGGAGACGTCGTTGAACACGATCTGGGGCCCGGCCAGCGATAGATGGTCGATACGATAGGTCGAGGCCGTACCGGAGGCGCCATCGCCCCCCGACGAAGGCTGCGAGCCTTGTTCGTCGCTGCCGAAATACAGGGCCATGACGCCCATGCCACCGTCATCGCGACGGATATGGATATTGGCTTCGTCGATATCGAGTTCGCCTACGTGGTAATGGGCCAGGTCGGTCAGGCGAAAATCGCGCGCGCTTGCGGAAATGGCCTGCAGTACGGCCACGGACGAATCGGTATCGTCGAGCATGCGCACGCCCTTGGCGTTGAGGCTGTCGAAGGCGATGTCATCGACGCCGTCCACCACCAGGCGAAAGAGTTCCGTGTCGCGCGATGACAGCCAGGCGGCATCGAGCGCGGTGTTCTGCACGGCGAAGTTCTGGGCGACCATGTCGCCATCCATGTTCAGCTTGAGCTGCCCGCCGGCCGGGCGCTCGCTGTAGGCGCCGTTGTAGACGATCCGATCCGCGCGCAGCGCGATCGGCTGCCCGGGCAAATCCAGCGTTGCGTTCTTGCCGATCACACGCCCCCGTGCGCTGCGAGCGAACAGCCGGCCGATATCGAAATCGGTTTGGCCGCGCCAGCTGACGTCGTCGGTTTCGAACAGCGCGGTTTGCGGTACGTCGAATGTCCAGGCCGCGGCGTCGAGCGCGCCGTCGCTGCGTACCCGCGTGTTCGCGGCCGTATCGATATCGATCTTGCCCTGCCAGTCGACTGCTGCGAACACCATGTTCAGAGTGTCGGGTGAGGACAGCGCAATCCGATCGCTGCGCAGGCGCCCGTCGCTGTCGATATCGCCGGCGCCAGCCACCCGCAGCTTGCCCTGCCAGTCCAGTGCGTCGGTGCTGGCCTGCAGGCTGTCGGCATCGATCGATAATGGCTTTGTCTTCAGGCGACCGTCGGTCGTAACCGTCATGGGCTCGCCCAGGGCCGTATCGATCTTGCCCTGCCAATTCAGCCCCGGCGTCTTAACGTCGAAGCTCGAGCCCGACACCCGTGGGCTGGCAGTGTCGATCGAGCCGTCGATGCCGAATTGGCTGGCGTTGGCGCCGAACTCGCCGCTGAATTGCCCGTTCCAGGTCAACTGCTCGCCGGCGATCGTCGTCGCCCCCGATTTCAGCTGCGGCCCGGTGGACTGGTATTGGCCATCCAGCGTGAGCTGCGTGGCGTCGGCGGCGAGCGTCAGCTGTGTTTTGCCCTGCCAGTGGACCGCGTTCTGCGCAAAGTCGAGGCTGTCGCCGTTCGCGACCTTGAATCCCTTCGCGTCGATTTTTCCGTCGCTTGCGATCGTGCTGGGCTGGCCCTCGGCACGCAGCAGTTGGAGCTGGATATCGCCCTGCCAGCCGAGCTGGCTTGCGCGCATGCGCGTGCCGTTGTCCATGGCAAGCGTCGAGCCGTGGCCGGTGGTCTGGCCGGCGATGGTTACGTCCAGCGCGTTGTCGGCGTCGTACTCGAAATCGATGCGCTGGTCGCTGTCGACGAGGCCGGTCAGTTCACGCAGGCCGCCGCCCGTGGCGAGCGGGCCGATCAGTTCGAGTGCGAAGCGGTGGGTGACCACTTCCAGATGCCCGGCAATACGATCGCCAAACGGCGTTATGCGTCCGGACAGACGGATGCGACCCTCGCCGATGCTCATGTCGGCCTGCATCGGTACGTCGTTGGTCTGTTCCCAGCTGACGACATCGCGGGCACTGGAATCGTTGAGTACCAGTTCGCGGTCGATGGCCGGCTGTTCGCCCTGGGCGGGCTGGACGTAGTGCAGGCGAATTCCACTGAGCGCCAGCTGTTTGACCGCGATGCCCCAGTTCAGCGATTGGGTCGAGTTCGGATCGGCAAGGATCGGGTAGCCGCCCACGCGCAGCGTATTGTCCTCGGTGCGGCGAATGTCGACGGCGCTGTTCGCGATGGCCAGGCGGGTGAGTACCAGCCGTTTGGACAACAGCGGCGCGTATTCCAGCGTGATCGCGAGCCGGCCGACGGCAATTTGTTCACCCTCGGCCGCGCTGGCCTGGGCGTCTTCATAGACCACCGTGCCGGTGAACAGATTCACGTCGACATCGCCAATACGGGCGCTCATGCCGGCCTGATCCAGATAATGCAGCGTGAGTTGGCGCACGACGATCGACGGCAGCCACACGAGCGCGGCCGCCACCAGCACGGCAACCACACACAGCGCGACTAGAGCGCCTTTCGTGCGCCGTGAAAACGTCATTGCAGTACGGGATTGGCCACAGAGAACGCAAACCTTATCATCGAGGCCTATTTTCCCGACACACGTTCGCTATGAAAACTGCATTTATCGGCCTCGGCGGCATGGGCCACGGCATGGCCGCCAACCTGCAGGCTGCCGGCCTGCTGAGCGCGGTTTATAACCGTACCCACGAAAAGGCCGATGCGTTCGGCCGCGAATACGACGTAAAGGCCGTTTCCGACGTGGGCGATATAGCGGCCGAAGCCGAGGCGATCGTTATCTGTGTGAGCGCCGACGACGACGTGCTGGCCATGGTCGACGCGCTGCTGCCCGGCCTGAACGATCAACATATCGTGATCGACTGTTCGACCATCGCCAGCGATACCGCCCGCGAAGCCGCCCGCCGCGTGGGCGAAAAGGGAGCCGGTTTCGTGGATGCGCCGGTCTCAGGTGGCACCGAAGGGGCCAAGAACGGCACGTTGTCGATCATGGCCGGGGGCGACGAGGCAGTGTTCGAGCGCGCCCGGCCCGTGCTGGAGGCCATGGGCAAGAGCATCACCCATATGGGCGAAGTGGGCACCGGCCAGGCGACCAAGGCGGTCAACCAGATTCTGTGCGCAGGCATCAATCAGGCGGTATGCGAAGGCATGCGCTTTGCGGCGGCACTCGACCTGCCGCTGGACAAGGTCGTGGATGTCGTCGGATCGGGCGCGGCGGGCAACTGGTTCGTCAACCATCGCGGCAAGACGATGGTGAAGGATATCTTCGACCCCGGCTTCAAGATGAAGCACCACCACAAGGATCTGGGCATCTGCCTGCATATGGCCGAGCTCAACGGCGGCGAACTGCCGCTATCGGCCCAGACCCGCGCCGAGTACGAAAAACTCATCGAACAGGGCTACGGCGACGAAGACATTTCCGCGCTCTACCGTGCCCGCCGCGATCTGTTCGATCGCTGATCTCGGCCGCGACATCAGAACTTTTTTGAAAGGTTCTTTGAAGACAATCCGCAGATTACCGAGATTGCGCAGATTTTGAATGAGCTCGCATGAACTCGTCTGGCTGTTCTCAAGCAAGTAAGTTGTCCGCAAATGAACGCAAAGACACGCGAATAAGGCGAGACACGGGTTGCCCGAGGCCGGGGCCAGCTGTTCACGACAGCCTGGTGAACTTTGTACATAAGCAGGCGCAGATTGTCCGAAGCCACGTCTAGCGGCGTGCCGGCAATAGGCGCGGCTGGGTCTCTGCAATCTGTGAAATCGGCGTAATCTGTGGACCGCTCCAAGCAACCAAGTCGGGAGGCCGGCGATGGCAGGGGTGGTCCGCAAATAGACGCGAGTAAACGCAAATAGGATAGGGCGTGGGCGTTGGCAGCACTACGCGATGTGATCGCCGGCTACCGTCCAGAAAGAGGCTGTCATTCACGTTTATTTGCGTTCATTCGCGGACAATTTTCCTCGCAAACGACGACCAAGAAGGTCGTGGCCGGAAAAAAGGCCGGCAACCAGGGCCGGCCTTGTCGGGCGCGAGCGGGGCGACGCCGGTATCAGTCGGCGTTTTTGTCCGGTGCGTCGGTGCCTTCGATTTTCGCGCTCGGTGCGGCCTGTTGAATCACGCCTTCGATTTCGTCGACGCGCTCGGCGGCGACATCGACCATGAACAGCACCTGGCCGTTTTCCAGCGCCTTTTCGTAGGTTTCGATCTGCGAATTATCATGGCGGATGCCGATCATGCTCGACGCCCAGGCGCCAAAGCCGGCACCGGCGAGCCCCGTGGCCGCGACCAGACCGCCGCCGATCGCCAGCCCGGCAGGCGGGAAGGCCACAGCCGCGAGCCCGGCCACGACGCCGGTCACGCCGCCTGCGGCGGCGCCGCGCTCGGCCGAGCCGACCAGATCCGAGGTTTCGGTGACGTCCGCCTGGGGCAGGTCGCTCGTCTGCACGCTGTCGCGTGCCACCACCGACATGTCGTCTTCGGCGACATCATTCTGCTTGAGGTGATCGACCACCGTATGGGCGGTATCGATATCCGGGACCAGGAAGTAAAGACGACGTGACATGATTATCCTGTTGTATGTTGCTTTAAGTAAAAGACTGTAACCGCGGCTACGGGTTCCCTGACGGGAGCGCTTCGCGTGCCCGCGCGGCCGCCGCGCGCACCTGTGCCGGCGCGGTGCCGCCGATATGATCGCGTGCGGCGACCGAGCCTTCCAGCGTGAGCACTTCGTAGACGTCCTCACCGATCGCTTCGGAAAAGCCGCGTAGCGTGGTCAGATCCAGATCGGCCAGATCGCAGCCCGCGCCGATGGCGTGCTGCACACTCTTGCCCACGATTTCATGCGCATCGCGAAAGGCCACTCCTTGACGTACGAGGTAGTCGGCCAGATCGGTTGCAGTCGAAAAGCCCTTGCGCGCGGCTTCGCGGCATACATCGGCATGGACGGTGACATGCGGCATCATGTCGGCATACAGGGCGACGCTGTTCATGACCGTATCGACCACGTCGAAGATCGGTTCCTTGTCTTCCTGGTTGTCGCGGTTGTAGGCCAGCGGCTGGCCTTTCATGAGCGTGAGCAGGCTCACCAGATGACCGTTCACGCGTGCAGTCTTGCCACGCACCAGCTCGGCCACGTCCGGGTTCTTTTTCTGCGGCATGATCGAGCTGCCGGTGCAGTAGCGATCCGGCAGGTCGACGAAGCCGAAGGCCGGGCTCATCCACAGGATCAGTTCTTCGGAATGGCGCGACAGATGGGTCATCACAAGCGACGCCGCGGAGACGAACTCGATCGCGAAATCGCGATCGGAGACGGCGTCCAGCGAATTGTCGATTACCTGATCGAAGCCCAGCTCGGCGGCGACCATTTCGCGGTCGATGGGGAAGGTGGTACCCGCCAGCGCCGCCGCCCCGAGGGGCAGGCGATTGACGCGTTTGCGGATATCGCGCAGGCGTTCGGTATCGCGGGCGAGCATGGCCTCCCACGCCAGCATGTGATGGCCGAAGGTCACCGGCTGGGCCACCTGCATATGGGTAAAGCCGGGCATGATCGTATCGGCCTCGCGCTCGGCCAAGCCGACAAGTGCTACGCGCAGGCGTTCGAGTTCCGCGATCAGCGCATCGATGGCATCGCGCAGCCATAGCCGGATGTCGGTAGCGATCTGGTCATTGCGGCTGCGCCCGGTATGCAGTTTCTTGCCGAGCGCGCCGATATCCTCGGTCAGCCGTGCTTCGATATTCATGTGTACGTCTTCGAGCGCCGGATCCCATGCGAACTCGCCGGCCGCGATTCGACCCTCGATCGCGCGCAGGCCGGCTTCGATCTGGTCGAACTCGGCGGCGGTGAGCACGCCGACGTTCGAGAGCATGCGGGCATGGGCGATCGAGCCGCGGATGTCGTGGGCGGCCAGTCGGGCATCGAAGGAGACGGACTCGGTGAATGCGGCCACCCGGGCATCCGGGCTTTCAGAAAAACGACCGCCCCAGGTCTGATGGCCGGCGTTGTCGCTGCGGGTATTGCTCATGCGCTTGGCTCGTTGCTGCATCGATGGGCGCGACGCATCGCATCGCGTTCGGCGCGCGAGTATAGCAATGCCCTGGGAAGACACGCCCTAGCCGGCTCGGTGGCGTGGCGCCTTCGGCCGGCTTGTTGTCGCCGGCCAGCTGCGCAATGCTGTGCTTTGCCAATTCGAGCATTTTCAATGACGAGCGCGCGCGAAAACGTCGAATTCCTGCCCGATTTCTGTACCGGTGCCCGGGTGCTGCGCGTGCTGGTGGTCTGCGAAGCGGTCGCGATCGTACTCGCGCTGGGCGGCTCGCTCAGCGACGAACTGCCGCGACGTTTTCTGCTGCTGTCGGTCTATATGCAATGGATCGGCGTCTGCAGCGCGGCCGCCCTGTGCCTGATCAAGCGCTATGCCAGTGGCATGTCGGCCCGTGGCATGGCTCTGCTGGCCTATCTCGTGTTGTTGCTGGTCACGCTCTCGATCACCGAGATCACCTACGTGGCGGGGCGCTATTCGGGGTTCGCGCTGCTGCTCGAAGACGCCTCCCACGACGGTTTTCTGGCCCGGAGCGTGGGTATCTGTGCGGTGGTGTCGGCGCTCGCGCTGCGTTACTTCTGGCTGCGTTCGGCCTGGCAGACCCAGGCCCAGGCCGAGGTGCGTGCCCGCCTGGAAGCCTTGCAGGCCCGTATCGAGCCCCATTTTCTCTTCAACAGCCTCAACAGCGTGGCCGCGCTGATCGGCGTACGCCCGGAAGCTGCCGAAACGGCGCTCGAGGATCTGGCCCTGCTGCTGCGCGCACGCCTGTCCGAACAGGGGCCGGCCGACGTGAGCCTGGGCGAGGAAATGACCCTGGTGGACGCCTATGTAGGGATCGAGTCGCTGCGCCTGGGCGAGCGCCTGCGCATGGAAATCCAGATCGCGCCGGCGGCCCGTACCTGCCGGCTGCCGGCGCTGTCTCTCCAGCCGCTGGTGGAGAATGCGATCGGCCATGGCGTGGCGAGACTGCCGGCCGGCGGCACCGTGGCGATCACCGCACAGCGGCGAGGCAATACGCTGGTGGTCGAGGTTTCGAACCCGATATCGGCCGACACCGCCGCCGTGCCGGGCAACCGTCAGGCGATGGCCAATATTCGCAATCGGCTGGCGTTGCGCTACGGTGATGCGGCCGTACTGCGGGTAAACGAGCAGCCGGACCGTTTCACGGTGGTGATGGTCGTGCCGCAGATGGCTGAACATTAGCGAATAGCGAAGACAGGAACGAGATGCGAATCGTGATCGTCGACGACGAACCGCTGGCCCGCGAACGCCTGCGCCGGATGATCGAAGCCTTCCCCGGCTACGACGTGGTGGGCGAGGCCGGCGATGGAAGCAGCGCGCTTG
The DNA here is from genome assembly GCF_002729955.1 of Salinisphaera sp. Classification (GTDB taxonomy): domain Bacteria; phylum Pseudomonadota; class Gammaproteobacteria; order Nevskiales; family Salinisphaeraceae; genus Salinisphaera. Next base: position 164,245 of record NZ_PBYA01000056.1, read on the forward strand.
CCTGCGTTAACGACACCAGTGCCGATACCGTACTGCTCGACGTGCACATGCCGGGCATGGACGGGCTGCAGGTTGCACGCGAACTGGCCGAGGCGGACATACCGCCGGCGGTGATCTTCGTGACCGCGCACAGCGAACATGCGCTTTCGGCGCACAACAATCATGCCGCCGGCTATCTGCTCAAGCCGGTGCGTCGCGACGATCTCGCCGCGGCGCTGGCACGTGCACGCCAGCCCAGCCGGGCCCAGGTGGCGGCGCTGGACGGCGTGGTCAGCGGCGACGGCCCCGCCTACATCAGTGCGCGTACCCGCGACGGCATCGAACGGGTGGCGGCCCCCGATATTCTTTATTTCTGGGCCGACCAGAAATACACCACCGTCTACCACATGCAGGGCGAGCTGCTTATCGAGCAGTCCCTGCTCGCGCTGGAACAGGCCCTGGGGGCGGCCTTCGTACGCGTGCATCGCAAGGCGCTGGTGGCCAAACGCCATATCACCGGCCTGCGGCTGGACGGCGAGGACGGGGCCACGCTGATTCTGCGTCATGTGCGCGATCCGGTGCCGGTCAGCCGTCGCCGCCTGGCCGAGGTGCGGGCCTTGATCGAGGGGTAGAATCGGCGTCCGCTCACGATTTTTACGGCGCGAGGCGTCGTCTCCAACAAGGCTTTTGTTCATGTCCAAGACCCTGCGTATTGCCACCCGTCAGTCCCAGCTCGCGATGTGGCAGGCCGAGCACGTACAGGTACGGCTGCAGACCGCGCTGCCCGAAGTCGACGTGGTGCTGTTGCCCATTCGCACCGAGGGTGATCGCGTGCTCGACCGGCCGCTGGCCGAAATCGGCGGCAAGGGGCTGTTTCTCAAGGAACTCGAAGCGGCGATCGCGGCAGGCGAGGCGGATATGGCCGTGCACTCCATGAAGGATGTGCCGGCCGAACTGCCGCCGGGCTTCGCCCTGCCGACGGTGCTTGCCCCGGGCAGCCCGCTGGATGCCTTCGTCTCCAACCATTACGACACGCTGGAATCGCTGCCCGATGGCGCGCGCGTGGGCACGTCGAGCCTGCGGCGCGCGGCGATGATCAAGCATCTGCGGCCCGACCTGGAGATTCTGAGCCTGCGCGGCAACGTGCAGACACGCCTGGCCAAGCTCGACCGCGGCGATTTCGATGCCATCGTGCTCGCCTGTGCCGGCCTCGAACGCCTGGAGCTGGCCTCGCGTATCGCCAGCGAACTGACGATCGAGCAAAGCCTGCCGGCGATCGGCCAGGGTGTTCTGGGGATCGAAATTCGTGCCGATGACGACGAAACCGCGGCCCATATCGCAGCGCTGGACGACGAATACACCCATATTCGGATCGACGCCGAGCGCGCGGTGAACGCGCGGCTGGAAGGCAGCTGTCATCTGCCGATCGCCGCCCACGCCGTCCACGATGGTCAGACGCTGCGCCTTCGCGCCTGTGTGGGCAAGCCCGACGGCAGCGTGATGGTGCGCGACGAAATCAGCGGGCCGACCGGCGAAGCCGCCGAACTCGGCCATCGGCTGGCCGACCGGCTGTTGGCCGCGGGCGCCGACAAGATCCTCGCCGATCTGGAATGAGCTTGCCGCTGGCCGGGCAAACGATTTGGCTCACGCGGGCCGAGCATCAGAACGCGGCGTGGGCACGATCGTTGGAAGAGGCGGGGGCGACGGTCGTTCTCGAACCGCTTATGGCGATCGAGCCAGTAACCGATCGCCAGACCGCCTATCGCGAGCTGATGCAGGCAGCGAATGCCGATCGGCTATTGGCCACCAGTACCAACGCCGTCGATGCCGCCTGGCAGCTCATGCCGGGGTTTGCGCCGACCGGCCGGCTATACGGCGTCGGCAGTGCCAGCGCGCAGGCGCTGGAGGCCGCGGCCGGCCGTACGGTGGAACGTCCCGCGGGGGCGTTCACCAGCGAAGGGCTGCTCGCCATGGACACGCTCACCGACGTCCAAGGTCTGGATATCGCCATCCTTTCCGGCGAGGGCGGGCGCAATCTGCTGGTGGACATGCTCGCCGAGCGGGGTGCCCGGGTGCGCAAGACCGCGCTCTATCGGCGTCGCTGGCTCACGCCCCGCCGCGAGCGTCTGGCGCAGCTCGTTCGCCGCGCGGATACGGTGATCGTGACCAGCGGCGAGGCGCTGACGCATCTGTGCGACATCGTCGACACGGGCGCTGACAAGGGCCTGCGAGCCGATCTGGAGCGCTGTCGGTTGGTGGCGCCAAGCATGCGTGTGGTAAAACAGACCGATCAACGCCTGAACTGGCAGCATGCGCCGTTGATCGTCGAACGCATCAGCGGCGAGGCCATCGTGGCCGCGCTTGCGCGGCTATCGACGGGCGACCGACAATAGCAGCCATCGCTACGGGCTATCGGCTACCGGGGGAATCCGCCGCCACATGAGTGAAGAAAAGCGTAACGACGCCCCTTCGAACAAGGGCGCTGACCAGAACAAGAGCGCGACCAGCGCTTCCACATCGGCCAGTGCCAGCAGTGGCGCGTCGAAATCATCGGCCGGCAAGCAGGCCGATAAATCGACTTCCGGCCAGGCAAGCACTAAACCCGCCGCAGCGGGCGCTAAGACGTCCGGCGCGGGTTCGTCGAGGACGTCAAACGCGAATGCCGCCGGCGCCGGCAAGACCGGTTCTTCGGCCACAAACCCCGGGTCGACGACGGCCGCCAGTACGGCGGCATCGAAGACGACCGGCCACGGTTCCGGCACGCCGAACCGCCCGTCCAGTAGCTCGCACAGTGGCAGCGGCGGTGGCAAGCCGCCGATGATCGCCATCGTGGCGGTGGTGATCGCGCTCATCGCGCTGGTGATTTCCGGCTGGCTGCTCTATCGCGGCGAACAGCGACTTGCCTCGGCCGATTCGCGGCTGGACACGGTCGAAAAGAGCGTGCAGTCGAGCGTGCAGGACATCGTCATGCCGCGCCTGTCGCGTTTTGATTCGCGGCTGCAGTCGCTGGATTCCGATCTCGGCGATCTGGGCTCGCGTATCGACCAGCAGGGGCAGAACCTGTCGGATATGCAGGAGTCGCTGCAAGCCACCCAGACCCAGCTCGCCGAACTGGCCGATGCGCGCAACGAAGGCGCGAGCCGCCTGCAACTCGACCAGATCGAATCGCTGCTGCGCGTAGCCAATCAGCGGCTGCAGCTCTATGACGACCCGCAGGGCGCGGCGCGTGCGCTGGAAATGGCCAGCGATGCGATCGCCCGCAAGAACGATCCGCGTCTGTTCAATATCCGCGGCGAGATCGCCAACGAAGTGGCAGCGTTGCAGGCGCTGCCGTCGCCGGATATCGAAGGTTTGTCGCTACAGCTGGCCGCCCTGATCGAACAGGTGCCGCAGCTGCCGCTGGATTCGAGCGTGCCCAGCGAATACGACAATCAGGAAAGTCAGGCCCAGGCCTCGGACGACGATTCGAGCATGAGCTTCGACGAGTTCCAGTCGCAGTTCAGCCAGGGCTGGGATCACTTCAAGAACTCGGTGGGCGATGCGCTTTCGGGGATGATGACCATCCGCCGTTCGGACGGCACCCAGCGTGCGCTGCTGCCGCCGGATCAGGCGTTCTTCTTGAACCAGAACCTGCAGCTGGAACTGCGTAGCGCAAGGCTGGCCCTGCTCGAGCGCGATACCGAGAACTATCGCGACAGCCTGGAAACCGCGCGTGTGTGGCTCAAGGATTTTTACGATACCGACGCCGCACCGGTCAGCCATATGCGCGACCGGCTCAAGCAGATGGGCAACGTCAAGCTCGACTGGGATACGCCGGATATTTCGCGCAGTCTGGTTCTGCTCGAACAGCTCAAGTCGCGTCGCAGTGGCGGCCAATCAGGCGGCACCAGCGGCTCGGGCAATCAGGACAACGATGCTAGCGCCGGTGAGCAGTCCGGCCAGGATGGTGCATGATGCGGCGTACGCTGCTGGCTTTCTGCCTATTCGTCATCCTCGGCATCGTGGTCGCGCTGGTCTTTCGCGACCAGCAGGGGTATCTGCTGCTGTCGTTTGGCGGCTGGGAAGTGGAAACCTCCCTGCTGTTCGCCGTGGCTGCGCTGCTCGTGGTGATCGCCCTCGTAATCGCCGTATGGAAGCTCATCGTGGCCGGGGTTCTGCTGCCGCGTTCGCTGCGCGAGCGTGTCGCCCGCCGGCGTGAGCGCAAGGCCCGGCATTCGCTCTATGATGGCCTGCAGCTGTTGCTGGAAGGGCGCTGGTCGCGTGCCGAGACCGAGCTCGGTCGTCTGGCCGACCGCCACGAAGCGCCTGGCCTGAACTACCTGCTGGCCGCACGCGCGGCCCAGTTCCAGGGGCATGTGTCCGATCGCGATCGGTTTCTGGAGCTGGCCTCATCCAAGAAGGGCGCCAGCGAACTGGCCGTGCTGCTCACCCAGGCCCAGCTGCAGATCCAGCAGGGTCAGAGCGCCGAGGCCATGGCCTGCCTTTCCCGGCTCTATCAAATGGAGCCCACCCACCCGCAGGTGCTTCAGCTCTACGCGGCGCAGTCGGCGAGCGTGGGCGACTACAAGCAGCTGCGAGAGCTGGTGCCGTCGCTCTACAAATACGGCGACATGCCCACCGAAAATATCGATCGGCTGGCCGTGGATGCCTGGAACGACGATCTCACCCATCATCAGCAGAAAGATGCCATCGCCTTGACCACGGCCTGGAAGCGCGTGCCCAAACGGCTGCGCACCAAGCCCGGCATGGTCGAACGCTATGCCAAGCTGCTCAAGCTTGCCGGCGCGGACGAGCAGGCGGCCGACGTCATACGCGATACGCTCAAGCACGAGTGGAGTGCATCGCTGGCGCTGCTGTTCGGCGATCTGGAATGCGCCGATCGCACCGCACAGCTGGCCACGGTCGAGAACTGGCTCAAGCAGTATGGTGAAGAGCCGGAGCTGTTGCTGGTGGCAGGGCGTCTGTGCCTGCGCAACCGGCTGTGGGGCCGGGCACGCAGCTATTTCGAGGCCAGCCAGAAGAACCAGTCGCGCCCCGATGCGCTGCTCGAACTGGGCCGGCTGTTCGAGGAAATCAACGAAAAAGAGGAAGCGCGTTCGGCCTATCGTCGCGGCCTCGAGCTGCGCGACGCGAACCGCTAGGTTTGGCTTCGCATAGTCTGATCATCGGCTGCGGCGACACGGGCGTTCGTGTTGCCGCACGCGCGGTCGCCGCGGGCGATCGCGTGACCGGCGTAGTACGCAGCCAGGCCAGCGCGGCCAAGGTGCGAGCGGTGGGTGCAAAAGCGCTCCTGGTCGATCTGGACACCGACGCCCTCGAACTGCCGGCCTGCGACCGGCTGTTCTATTTCGCCCCGCCCCAGCGCGAGGGCGAGACCGATACACGCATGGCGCGGGTGCTGGCCGCCCTCGACGGGCCGCCGACCTATACCGTCTATATCAGCACCAGCGGCGTCTACGGCGACTGTGGCGGTGCCTGGGTGGATGAAACCCGGCCCGTGAACGCCGAGAGCGAACGGGCCAAGCGCCGCGTGGACGCCGAGCGCCGCATACTCGACTTCTCGCCCCAGGCGCGCGTGCTGCGCGCACCGGGCATCTATGGGCCGAATCGTCTGCCGGTGGACCGGGTACGCGAGGCCACGCCCATTCTCGACGACGCGGACGGCGGCTGGAGCAACCGTATTCATATCGACGATCTGGGTGCGATCGCCTGGCTGGCCGGTACCCGGTCGCTCGACCACAATCTTTACAACGCCAGCGATGGGCATCCGACCGGGCTCGGTGTCTACTACGACACCCTGGCCGAGATGCTGGGTGTGGCCTCGCCACCGCGTATTTCCTGGGCCGAGGCCGAGCAGCGTTTTTCCGCCATGCGGCTATCGTTTCTGCGCGAGTCCCGGCGCCTGAGCAACCAGCGCCTGCTCGACGATACCGGCTACGAATTCGCCTTCGCGGATTTCCGCGATGGCCTGGCGGCCAGCCTCAAGGCCGAACCGCCGCTGGACTGATAACCCGGCGCCAAAACAGCTGACTAGGCCCGCGGGCAGGGTTTCATGCCATGGGCTGCGGTTCTCAAGGGGGTGTCCGCAGATCGACGCAGATTCACGCAGATGAAAAGCGGGACCGCGGAAATCCGACGCTGCCAGATGCTCTGTCGGGATCTGTGTTGATCGGTGTCGATCTTTGGTGCGATGACGCCAAGCCGGCGAGGGCTCAGCCGCCGGCGCCCACCGTCGGTGCGATCAGCCCATTGCGGTCCAGCCCGGTGGCGAAGCGGGAGATCACGTCGTCCAGGCAGTGCGCGCCGGTGAGAGCGAACACCACGGTGCCGCCGCGATTTTCGATCATGGCGGCGTTGTAGATGAAGCTGGGCATGCCGCCGCGACAGTTGCCGATGCGATCCTCGGAGAGCGTGAGTCGATATCTCGCCTGCCGGGCCAGGCTGTCGTAGGCGCGGTTGCGATCGAGTGCGGCGGCGTCGTACGACATCAGCGCCCAGCCGCGCTCGCGCAGACTCGCCCGCAGGCGCTCGAGAAGCAGCCCGTCGCCGGCGGGTACCGCGACCGCCCGCGTGGAGGCGTCGTCCACCGGCGCCGGCAGCGGTGCACTGGCACAGGCGGTCAGCATGCCGTAAAGCACGATCGCGAGGGCGGTCAGGGGCGTCTTGCGGGGCTTCATCGGCGGCGGTCTCGGGCGGGCTCAGCGCCTCAGGATAACCCTCATCGTGGCGGCGCGCAGAACCGGATCGTATCGGCGTGGGAAAAGCGGATAGGCGTCGCGATTGTCGCCAGCGGCGCGGGCCGTTTGCCCCGGCTATCAACCCGCGACACGATCAGTTCCTGCCGACTCAAGGGCGTGCTTCGGGGTCGCGGCGCGACAGCAGGCCGCGCAGGTCTTCGACGATCACATAGAAGCAGGGCACCAGCACCAGCGTGATCGCGGTCGCGAACAGAATGCCGAAGCCCAGCGAGATCGCCATCGGGATCATGAAACGTGCCTGCAGCGAGGTTTCGAAGATCATCGGCGCGAGGCCACCGAAAGTGGTGAGCGTCGTCAAGAGAATCGGCCGGAAACGCCGCACGGCGGCCAGGCGCACGGCGTTGGCCGGGCTTTCACCGCTGTTGCGCAGGGTATTCGCGTAGTGGATGAGCACCAGCGAATCGTTGACCACCACGCCGGCCAGCACCAGCACGCCCATGAGGCTGATCACCGATAGCGAATAGCCCATGATTTCGTGGCCGAGAATGGCGCCCACCACGGCGAACGGAATGGCGATCATGACGATGGTCGGCTGCAGATAGCTCGCGAACGGGATCGCCAGCAGCATGTAGATGCCGGCCATCGAGAACACGAAGCCCACGAACAGTGCATGTACCGAATTGGCCGTGTCTTCCTGGCGACCGGAATAGCCGTAGGTCAGCCCCGGGTAGTCCTTGGCGAGCTGCGGCAGCGTTTCGGCATTGAGCGTCTGGGTGATACGGCTGGTGGCGTCGAAGGGGGTGACGTTGGCAGTGACTTCGATGCTGCGCCGCCCGTCGCGGCGGGTGATCTGGGTAAAGGCACGGTCGTAATCGATATCCGCGATCTGGGCCAGCGGCACATAGGTGTCATCGGGCGTACGAATCAGCAGATTGCGAATCGAGGCTGCGCTGTCGCGCTCGGCTTCGGGCAGCGTCACCATGATTTTCACTTCGTTGCGGCCCTGCAGCTGGCGCAATGCCTCGGCGCCGTAGAACGCGGCGCGTACCTGTACGCCCACGCTGGCGTTGGTCAGGCCCAGCGAGCGGCCGGCATCGTTCAGGGTGAAGCTGATCTGGTCCTTGCCCTCGGCCACGCCGCTGTCGATATCGTGGGTGCCGGCGAACTCATCCAGTCGTGTGGCCAGCGCCTCGGCCGCGCGATCGAGCGTATCCGTATCGCGATGCGACAGCTCCACGGTGATCGCCTTGCCGGCGCCGGGCCCGCCGGCGTCGGATTGGAACTGGGCCGACTGCAGACCGGCAATATCGCCCAGCTGTTCGCGCCAGGCGGTCACGAAGGCCGAGGTGCTGATCGGTCGTACGTCCGAAGGCTGCAGATAGACCCGCATTTCCACCACGTTCTCTTTGATGGTGGCGAACACGCCGGTGGCCAGATCGTCGCCGCCGTTGTCGGCGATCACCCGTTCCGCGGCCGTTTCCAGACGGTCACGGGTGGCCTGTACGCGATCCATGGGGCTGCCATAGGGCAGCGTGAGCGTGGCCTGTGCCCGGTCGGATTCCACCTTGGGCATGAGCGCGAAGCCCATGCGCCCGGAAAACGCCCAGGCCAGCACGATCAGAAGCACCGCCACGCCCAGCGCCGACGTGACGTAGCGATGCACCACCAGCCGCGACGCCAGTGGCGCGTAGTAGTCGCTCACGAAACGCGAAAAGCCGCGAGAAAATGCCTGCTGGCGGGTATGAATCGCCGCCGACAGACGATTGCGTCGGCCGCGGCGTTCATGGGCCAGATGCGCGGGCATGATGAACAGCGCCTCGACCCAGGACACCAAAAAGACGGTGATCACCACCAGCGGAATCACGCCGAAGAGCTTGCCGAGAAAGCCCGGCACCAGCAGCAGCGGCAGAAACGCAACCACGTTGGTGAGAATCGAAAACGAGATCGGCATGGCCACGTCGCGCGCGCCGGCGATCGCGGCCTGCATGACGCTCGCCCCGCGTTCGCGCTGTTCGTAGATGTTCTCGCCGGCCACGATGGCATCGTCCACCACGATGCCGAGGGCGATGATGAAAGCGAACATCGAAATCATGTTGATGGTCACGCCCATCAACGGCAGGAACAGGAACGCGCCGAGAAACGCGGTGGGGATGCCCATGGTCACCCAGAACGCCAGGCGGATTTCCAGGAACAGGCTGAGCACGCCCAGTACCAGTATCAGTCCCATGAATGCGTTCTTGAGCAGCAGTTCGAGGCGCTGCTGGTAGATTTCGGAGCTGTCGCCGTTGATGGCGTAGTGCAGCGAGGGCGGCAGGTCGGTTTCCAGCTCGGCCATCACCTTGCGCGCGGCCTGGGAGACCGAAATCGGCGTCTGCTTGGCCACGCGATAGACGGCGATGCCGATCGAGCGGGCGCCGTCGTAGGTGGCTTCGGTCTTGCTGTCCTCGAAGCCATTGTTCACGGTGGCCACATCGCCCAGCCGTACCACCGTGCCTTCGGGCGTTGTCAGCAGCGGGATGCGTTCGAATTCGCTGGCCGAGTCGCGCCGGCCCTTGAGCCGCAGCAACACTTCGCCCGAGGCGGTATCGGCACTGCCGCCGGCCACGTCCACCGCCGAGGCCGCCACCGTATCGGCGACGTCGCCCAGGGTAAGCCCGAAGCTGCGCAGGCGCTCCTGGGAGATGGCGACACGAATCACGTAATCGCGGGCGCCTTCGAGCTCGACCTGGGTGATGTCCGGCGATTGCAGCAGCCGGTCGCGCACTTCTTCGGCATAGGAGCGCAGCGCGTTTTCGCTGACATCGCCATAAAGCTGGACGTCGAGCACGTCGCGCTGGTGATCCGACAGCGAGATCACCGGTTTTTCCGCGTCGTCGGGGAAGGTGGTGATCTGGCTCACCGCCTGCTGAACGTCCTGGAAGACGGCCTGGCCATCGGCGGATTCCGACAGCTCCAGGCGCACGGTGGCGCCGCCTTCGGCCGCGGTGGCGGTCATCTCGTCGATGCCGGACACATCGCGCACCTTCTCTTCGATGGCGAGCACGATGTTCTGTTCGACCTGCTCCGGCGTCGCCCCGGGATAGGAGACCGAGACGGTGACCATGTCGAGGCTGAACTCGGGGAAGACCTCCTGCTTGATGAGCGTGGTCATCAGCAGGCCGCCGGCCAGCAGCACCAGCATCAACAGGTTCGGCGTCACCCGATTGGCGACCATCCATGCGATCGGGCCGCGGCGTGGGCTCTCGCTCACGAGTTCGGCTCCGTTGTCGCCGCGGCCACCTGCGGTGTGTCGGACCGGCTGCTATCGGCGGCGGGGGTGATCTCCGCCGGCGGGCCGCTCAGGCGCAGGCCCTGCGGCGTGCGCCTCTGCGCCATGTCGGTGGCGTCGGCCTGCGGGTCGGTTGCGTCCGTCTTGTCGGCCGGACTATCGGGAACGGTTGTGCCCGTGCTCGCTTCGACGCGGATCGGCATGCCTTGTATCGGCGCGGTCAGTTCGCTGGTGATCACGGCGTCGCCCGGCTCGAGCCCGGCCGAAATCACGGTCTGATTGGCATCTCGATAGAGGATATCCACGCTGCGGATATCCAGCCGACCGTCGTCGCTCATCACCCAGACGTTGTTGTTTTCGTGTACGAAGGCCGAGTCGATGAGCACGCTGTCGGCGGGCAGACGGGCTTCAAGTGCGGCCCGTACGTAGGCGCCGATCAATAGCCGCGTATCGGCGGGTGTATTGTCGCCGAGCGGATCGGGCACCTGGAGCAGTACCCGCGCCATACGCCCGGAGGTTTCCAGGGCCGGCTGGATACGCAGCACTTCGGCGGGCAGGAATGCATCCGCGCCCCAGCCGTCGGGATAGTAGATCTGCGCCGAGGTGCCGGCGCGATCGCCGTCGGCGGCATGAATGAAGCGCAGCTGATCGACCGGCACCGATACGTCCACCCAGTAGGTATCGGTCGCAGCCAGCGTGGCGATGCCGTCGCTGGTGGTGACGACGTCGCCGATCGAGGCGCTGCGTTCGGTGACGATGCCGTCGAAGGGGGCCCGCACCTTGGTACGGTCCAGATCGAGCTGGGCCTGCTCGACGGCCGTACGCGCGGCTTCGAGATCGGCCTGCGCCTGTTCGAGCTGCGGGCCGCGCAGGGCCAGATCACGCTCGTCGGCGCTGACATCACTACCCACCAGGGCCAGCTCGCGCTGGGCAACGGCCTGCTGGCCCTGTTCCACGCGCAGCGCCGCCTTTGCGTTGGCCAGATCGGTGCGCGCGCTGTTGAGTGCGAGCTGATAGTCGGCGTCATCGATGCGGGCCAGCACATCGGATTTGGCGAAACGCGTGCCCGGGGCGAGCTTGTCGTTGAGGGCCACGATCTGGCCCGACACCCGCGGGCGCAGCGTGGTGGAATCTGCGGCCTGCACGGTGCCGTTGGCCGAAAAATCCAGGGTGGTCGGCGCGGCTTCGGCAGGCGTCACGGTCACCAGCCGGGCCTGGCGTTCGCGCGGCGGGGCCTTGGGCGCACTCGGCGTACTGGTGAGCACGATGAAGGCGATCACCGCGCCCGCCACCAGTACCAGCACGGGCAGGGCGATCCATAACAGGCGCGGCAGCGTGCGCCGGGGTGGCTCGTTATTCATGGGCGGTCTTCGGTTTGCGCGGCGGGCAGCGGTACCGGCGGATTGTCGATACCCGCGGCGGGCAGGCTGTCGATATCGCCGGCGAGCGCGCGATAGAGGTTGATGCGGTAGTCGAGTAGCTGACGACGGGCGGCCAGATAGTCCACCTGCAGGTTCTGGCGGGTGAGCAGGGCATCCAGCACGTCGAGATAATCGGTTGCGCCGCGCAGGTAACGCAGGCGCAGGTTGTCCACGCTCTCGCGCGACAGACGCAGCTGTTCGTCCAGGCGCTGCAGATAGCGCTTCTGGCGATACTCGTTGGCGAGCGCGTCTTCGGTTTCCTGCAGGGCTTCGAGCATGCTCTGCTGGTAGTCGGCGACTTCCTCGGCGACCACCGCCCGGCTGCGATCGACCTCGGCCGCGCGCGAGCCGGCATCAAATATCGGCTGGGTGAGATTGGCCGCCAGCTGGGTGATCCAGTTGGAGAACAGATCGCCGGAATCGTTGGTCGACGATACGCTCGCCGACAGCGACAGCTGCGGGTAGCGATTGGCCACGGCCACCGCCACCCGTCGATCGGCCGCGGCCAGCGCATAGAACTGCTGGCGCACATCCGGTCGGCGCATGAGGGCGGCCGCCGGTACGCCGGTGTCTGGCAGGGCGGGCAAATCGATGAGATCGCCTTCGGGTAGGTCCAGGTTCTGCGGCGCAACACCGACCAGCGTGGCCAGGGCATGTTCGAGTACCGCTTCGCTGGCCTGGGCCTGTTCGAGCTGACCGCGTACCGATTCCACCGCTTGGCGCTGGCGCAGTACGTCGGCGGCCTGGCTCTGGCCATATTTGAAGGCGTAGGTGGTCAGGTCGAGCACGTCGCGGTTGGTCTGAATCTGGCTTTCCAACAGCGCGATACGCGCGCGCAGTTCCTGGAGCTGATACCAGTTGCTGGCCAGATCGGCCGTGAGCGTGATGGCGGCTGCCTGGTAGTCGGCCGCGGTAGCGCGGGCATCGAACAGCGCCGCGCTGCGGGCATTGCGCAGCCGGCCCCACAGGTCGAGCTCGTAGGCGGCAGAAAACTGCAGAGTGCGCGTTTCGCTCCAGTTGGAGCCGCTCTGGTCGAGCACGATGCCATTGGCGCCCGCGGTACTGCCGCTCACGGCGGCGCCGTTGTTCGAGCGCCGGGTGCCGCTTTGTTCAAAGCTGGCATCCACGCTCGGGAAGAGGTCGGCGTTGGCGCTGGCAAGCGTTGCACGGGCCTGCTCGACACGGGCATAGGTCGAGGCCAGGCTGAAGTTGTTGCCCAATGCGCGTTCGACCAGCGTATTCAGGCCGGGATCGTGGAAGGCCGTCCACCAGCGGGTATCCGTGGTCGCTTCGCCACTGGCGCCAAAACGGGCGGGCATCTCGAATGCCGGCTCGGCCAGTTCGTCGAGCGGTGTCGTCGCACAGCCGGCGAACGCCAGGCACAGGCAGGCAAGAGCGACAAGACGCATGGGCGGCAACGGAATCACGGGGAATCGGGGATTCATTCTAACGGGTATGAAAAGCCCGCCGGCACCAACGCCGGCGGGTCGGCGGGCACGGCCCGGGCCCGCCCGGCGGGCGTCGGGCCGTCTTCCGGCGCGTTACTGCGATTTGTTGTCGTGCTTCTCGGCCATGCGGTCGTGGTGGCGCTGCGTGGCCTGCTTGAATTCCTCACGGGACACGAGGCCGTCGCCGTCGCTGTCCATCTTCTTGAACATCTCGCCGCGCTTGTCGTGGCCTTTCGTCTTGTCGGCGTCGTGTTCGGCGCGCTTCGGCTTGTCGGCCGGGTGCTTGCCGTGCTGCTTACCGTGCTGCGGCGGGCGGGCCTCGCTGGCGTCCAGCGTCCCGTCGCCGTTGCTGTCCAGGCGTTCGAACATGCGCTCGGCGCGTTGTTCGGCCTGGGCCATGAACTCATCCTTGTCGATCCGGCCATCGCCGTTGGTATCGGCCGCATCGAAGCGCAGTTTGGCTATGGCCTCGCGCATGTTCGACAGTTCCTGCTGGCTCAGACTGCCGTTGCCGTCGGTATCCAGCGCGTCGAAGAGCTGGTCGGAATCGTGCACGGGTTTGGCGTGGGCGCTGCCGATGCCGACCAGGCCGGCGGCAAGGGCGGTCATGAGAATGCGGTGTTTCATGGAACTCTCCGTTGGGTTCGTTGTGGGCCGCTGTGGCCCGGTCTGCAACGCCATTTACGCGCACAAATGTCGTGCAAATCTGTCGGCGGCCGACGAATTTGTCGCAAATTGTGTCGCGGCCCCGTCGTTGGCAGGGATCGATACAAGAGCCGGGTAAAGGCGGCCGAACGGCGGGTTATATTGGCCCGGCCATTCGTTCACGAGCCCGTCATGGCCGAGCCGCAGCCGCATATCCTCGTTGTCGACGATCATCGCGATATTCGCGATTCACTGACGCGCTATCTGCGAGATCACGGCTTTCGCATCTCGGCGGCGGCCGATGCGGCCGCGGCGCGCCGGCTGGTGCGTGAATCGGCCTTCGACCTGGTCGTGCTGGATATCATGATGCCCGGCGAGGACGGCCTGAGCCTGTGTCGCTGGCTGGGCGAAACCCATGACATCCCGATCGTGCTGCTGACCGCGGTGGCCGACGAGACGGACCGCATCATCGGCCTGGAAATGGGCGCGGACGACTATGTCACCAAACCGTTTTCGCCGCGGGAGCTGCTGGCGCGTATCCGCGCGGTGCTGCGGCGGGCCACGGCCCTGCCGGCCCAGCGCAACCAGCCGGAGCGCAGCGCGGTGCGCTTCGATCGCTGGACCTTTCATGCCGCGCAACAGGAGCTGGTGGACGACGACGGCCTGGCGGTGGCCCTGTCGACCGGCGAATACCGGCTGCTGCTGGCGTTCGTGCGCCACCCCAATCATGTGCTCTCGCGCGATCAGCTGCTCGACTTGACCCAGGGCAAGGACGCCCAGGTGTTCGATCGGAGCATCGACAACCAGGTCAGTAGGCTGCGCCGCAAGATCGAGCGCGACCCGGCCAATCCGCGGCTGATTCTTACCGTCTGGGGCGGTGGCTATCGCTTCGCGGCTGCCTGCGAGGCCGTCTGAATGCGCATGTGGCCGCGCAGCCTGTCGGGGCGAATCGTCGCGCTCACACTGCTGGCGCTGGTGGTTTCGCAGCTCGTCAGCTTCTTTTTGTTCATGCACGAGCGCGATCGTTTTCTCGAACGCGTGATTCTGGGCAACATGGCCGACAACGTGGCCGCGGCCATGCGTACCCTCGAATTCGTGCCCGAGGGCGAGCGGGCGGATGCCGTGGCGGCGCTGTCGACCCGCGATCTGCGTTATCGCCTGGCGCGTAGGCCGGGCCGTGCCTTTGCCGGGGGCAGTAATGCCGCGAACCGCTTCACGCGGGACATGGCCGCGAAGATGGACATCGATGCCGCACGTCTGCGTGTGACGATCGGCCCCGGCCTGGCGCGCGGGCCGAATCGGCGTGCCGGGGATGCCCTGCGCATGGCGGTACAGATCGACGAGGGGCTGTGGTTGCAGGCACGCCAGAGGGTGTTCGACCCGACCCGGCACTGGGCGCGGTCTTCGTTGATGACGTTGGCGGTGAGCGCGGTACTGATGGTGCTCATCGTGGTGCTGACGAGCCGCCGGATCACCGCGCCCCTGCGCGAATTGGCCAGCGCAGCGGAACGCTTCGGTCGCGGTGAAGAGGTGGCGCCACTGCCGGAGTACGGGGCCGAGGATATTCGGCGCTCGGTGGCCGCATTCAATCGCATGCGTGAACGGCTGGCCCGGTTCGTGGCCGATCGTACCCGCATGGTCGCCGCCATCGCCCACGATCTGCGTACGCCGATTACCGCGCTGCGGCTGCGCCTGGAATTCCTGCCCGACGACGACAACACGCGCTCGATGGCCGCCACCCTCGAAGACATGGCACGCATGAGCGAGGCTTCGCTGACCTTCATGCGCGAGGAAGCCGCGACCGAGGCCACGCGCAACGTCGATCTGTCCGCCCTGGTGGATGCGCTGTGCGAGGACTATCGCGCGGCCGGCGCAGCGGTCGTATTCGAGCCCGATGCCCGCCTGGCGCTGGTGTGTCGGCCGGCCGCGATCCGGCGCGCGCTGCGTAACGTCATCGACAACGCGCTCGCCTATGGCAAGCGCGCCCGGCTCCTTCTGACCGACGATGGCCAGGCGGCCACCATTCAGGTTATCGACAATGGCCCGGGCATCGACGAAGCACAAATGGGGCGGGTGTTCGACCCGTTCGTGCGGCTGGAAAGCTCGCGCAGCCGCGATACGGGCGGCACCGGGCTGGGCCTGTCGATCGCGCGCTCCGTGGTACAGGGTCACGGCGGCGAGATCACCCTGCAAAACCGCGCCGAGGGTGGGCTGAGCGTCAGTATCCGTCTACCCAGAACCGGCGAATAATAGGTGCTATATACACGGCATTAAGAAATCGTTAACATCTCGTTTAAATAATGTTGCGTCACCTTGAGGACAGCGACGATGACGAGCAAGAACGAACCCTATTG
Organism: Salinisphaera sp.; assembly: GCF_002729955.1. GTDB lineage: Bacteria > Pseudomonadota > Gammaproteobacteria > Nevskiales > Salinisphaeraceae > Salinisphaera. The sequence goes on from NZ_PBYA01000056.1 coordinate 180,058, forward strand.
GAACCTGCGCGGTCTGCTGATCAGCTATGGCATCGCCGCGTTGCTGGTGTTGTCCTATCTGTGGGCGCCGAGCCGAATGCTCTGGGACGGGCTCGATCGTCATATCGCGCTCGGGCTCAACTCCATGGTTCAGACGAGCTATACGGAACAGATGTTCTGGGCCTTCGCGAACCTGCGCGTGTTCGATTACATCGCGGCCTTCATCCTGTTGGGCGTGCTCATCGCCTACGTGATGCGCGGCCAGAACGCATCGCGGGAAGTGCGTATCGCCCGATCGATTCTGGTTTGCGTGCTGTTGCTGGTACTGGTTGCGATCACCCGCGAATTTCTGTTCAAGGACGTCTCGCGCGACAGCCCCTCGCTGGTACTGGAACCGTTCACGATGCTTTCCGAGCACACGCCGCTGAACCCCAAGGATCACTCCACCCAGAGTTTCCCCGGCGATCATGCGACCGTGGTGGCCACGTTCACTTTCCTGCTCTGGTTCTTCGCGGGGCGACGCTACGGGCTGGTGTCGGCGGTGTTCGCGACGTTTTTCGTGCTGCCGCGGCTGGTCAGCGGCGCGCACTGGTTCACCGATGCCATCATCGGCGGGGTGGTGACCGCGCTGGTGGTTGTGCCGCTGGTGGTCTATACGCCGGTACAGGACATACTCACACGGGCCCTCGTGGCGGGCATTCATCGCCTCAAGGGCCGAACCGGCGCCGAATCGGATCATCCATCCCGGGCCTTGCGTCGGCACGATTGATTGTCGTGGCCGGTGGCCGCATCGTGCGTCTTTGACGTCACCAAAAAGGATGCGCCATGAAAGTGCTGATGGTGCTCACCTCGCACGCCGCGCTCGGCGATACGGGCAAGACCACCGGCTTCTGGCTGGAGGAATTCGCGGCACCTTATTATGTCTTTCGCGATGCCGGCGCCGAGGTCGTGCTGGCCTCACCGGCCGGGGGCGAGCCGCCGCTGGACCCGGCCAGCGACAGCGTACAGGCTCAAACCGCGGCCACCGAGCGTTTCAAAAGCGATGCCGACGCCCAGCGCGCGCTGGCGAGCACGCAGAAACTGGCCGAGGTGGCCGGCGAGCGCTTCGATGCGATCTTCTATCCCGGCGGGCACGGCCCGCTCTGGGATCTGGCCGAAGATCGGGATTC
>NZ_PBYA01000057.1 GCF_002729955.1 Salinisphaera sp.
GACGCGGCGATGAGGCCAAGCAGTGCGAGATAGCGGCGCATCGTGTCAGCTCCCCTTCTGGATACGTTCGATGAACGTGGTCATGAACGCCGAGGATTCCGGGTAGAGCTGGCGCTCGATCGCGAACTGTTCCGCCGCGCCGGCCTCGTTGCCCTGCATGTAGTTCATATAGCCCAGATGGGCATGCACGCCCGGTGGCACGCGTTTGCCTTCGGCTTCGCTGCGTTCGATATCGGCGCGCAGCTTCTGAGCCTGCACGCCGGGCTCGGCCGCACCCGGCTGCATGTACATCGTATAGATCAGGTTTTCGTATTCGCCCCAGCGATAGAGAGGCTCGGGCTGGGTGACACAGCCGGCCAGCAGCAATGCGCCCGCCAGCGCTGCGAGGGCGCTGCCACGCACGAATCGTGTATGAACTTTCATGCTTAGCGAACCGGCGACCAGGCGCCGTTCTCCATGGCCTGGGTGAGGTTGTTCACGGCTTCGGTGATGGCGAAGTTGAGCACCTTGCCATTGAGCGTGGCGTCGTAGCCGGCGGTGCCGCCAAAGCCGGCGACCTGGCGGTTGCTCAGCTCGTATTCGCCCGCGCCCTGTACCGAGTAGATGATTTCGGAGGTGGTGACATCGACCACGTTGAGCGCGACCTTGGCGTAGGCCACCTGGGTCTTGCCGGCACCGAGAATGCCGAACAGCTGCATGTCACCGGTGGTGCGACGGCCGAACTCGGTCACGTCGCCGGTAATTGCCACCTGGGCGCCTTTCAGGGTCTGCTGGGTGCCGCTGATCTTGGCTTCCTGGGCGATCTGGGCCATGTTGTCGCGATCGACCACGGCAAAACGGTTGGTCTGCTGCAGATGGGTCTTGAGGATGGTCTTGGCCTGGCTGCCGAGACGGTCGGTGCCATCGCTGAACAGGCCCTGCCGATAGGTGGAGCGGTTCTGGAAATTGCCCACGACCAGCACATAGCGCGGGCCGTTGTAGGCGGTGCCATAGCTGGCCACGGTTTGCGGCTGCACGCTGCGATGCGATTCGGTCGCACAGCCACCCAGCAACAACAGCCCGATGACGAGCACGCCGAATACGCGCGCCCGCGCAGAAAAACGATCAAACATGATGTATCCCCCAAGTGGGAACGGGCGCTTTGGTACGCGCTCGATTCCCGATTTCCCCATGAACAAGCCGACGGTCGCTACGGCGATCGCGGCATGCGCCGCACTATAGAACGTTTGTGCCGTGCGCCGGCAAGCGCGCCGGATAACAGTTGGTCGTAGGCGCGACAGGTCCATATGGAAACAATGGCTTGCGCAGCCGCTTGAGACAGACAGTAGACGGGGTGCGCCCAGGCGTCGGCCTGGGGTGAGCGATAACGCGCGTTACCGCGTACGCTCAGCGCGATCGTTTGCCGCGCTTGCCGGCGCCGGGCGGTTTTTTCGAGCCGGCCGCCGCCCGGGCGCTGCGCAGGGCGAGCTGGTCGGCGGCTTCGGCGATCTCGTCGCGCAGCTTTTCATAATTCGCGAATCGGGCGGCATCGAGCTGGCCGCTATCGATCGCCGCCTGAACGGCACAGCCGGGCTCGCCCATATGACGGCAATCGCGGAACCGGCATTGCATCGCGATTGCTTCGATATCGGCAAAGCCGTCTTCGACCAGGTCTTCCTCGCCGGTGGGCTTGAGCTCGCGCATGCCGGGCGTATCGATCAGGCAGGCGCCGGCCGTCAGAGCGATGAGCGCGCGGTGGGTGGTGGTATGTCGCCCGCGCGAGTCGCTGGCCCGGACCGCGCCGGTCTTCATGGTCTCGGCCCCGGTCAGGGCATTGGTGAGCGTTGATTTGCCCACCCCCGAGCTGCCCACGAGAACGGCGGTGATGCCCGGCGCGAGCCAGCGTTGCAGGCGCTCGACGCTGGCCGGGTCGGTCGCGTTGAGCGTGCATACGTCGACTTCGAGCGTGGCGAGCGCGGCTTTCGCGTTTTCCACGGCGCCGGGTTCGCGAGCCTCGGCGATATCCGTTTTCGTGAGTACCACCACCGGCCGTGCGTCGCCGCGCACCAGCAGCAGATAGCGTTCGATACGGCGCGGGTTGAAGTCGCCGTCCAGGCTGGACACGATGAAGACGATATCGATGTTCGCGGCGATGATCTGCTGGCCGTAGTGCTTGCCGGCACTGCTGCGCTTGATGGTGCTACGCCGCGGCAGCAGGGCAACGGCCTGGGCATGGGTATCGTCGCCGCCGCTCACCAGCAGCCAGTCGCCCACCGCCGGGCGCTGTTCCGAGGGCAGGCGCGGGCGCTGCCAGTCGGGCAGGGATTCGACCGCATAGCTGGTCTGGATGTCTTCGGCCACGATATAGCCGCTTCGGTGCTGTTCGACCACCCGGGCCGGGCGGGCGTTGGCATGAACCGCCTGCAGTTCGCCCCAGTCGCCGTCGCCCAGCGCGGTTTCGAACGGCCAGCCGATACGGCGCAGGGCGTTCAGATCCGCGGCCATCAGAAGCCGCCGCCCGCCGCAGCCGAAGCGGCACGCCGGCGTCTGATCGGCAGCGATGGCGCGGCCACGATTACCACATCAGGTCGTCGGGCACCTTGTAGTCGGCATAGGGATCGTCGGGGTCGGGCGTGTCATCGGCCGGTGTCGCGAGCCAGATGCGGTTGGGGATCAACGGTTGCAGTCGCTCCGCGACATCCGCGTTCACCAGCGAGGTCTTGCCCTGGTAGCGCACGATCGCCATGCGCCCCGCGGCCAGGGCCTTGCGCTGCGTATCGCTGACCATGAGCCGCTTGATCTTGCCGTTGACGTTGTAGTTGTAGGCCACGGCCTGGTCATTGTCGCCTTCGGCCGCCACCCGGTTGCGTTCGATGATCTGCACCGCTTTCTGCTGGCGTTCCTGGGCCTCGCGCTGGGCCTTGCGCTGTTCGTTGAGGCGCCGGTCGTAGTCGCGCTTGCCGGCCTCCTTGGCGGAGATTTCTTGTGCGAGCTGATCCTGCTGCTTGGCTTTCTTGGGGTCGCGGCGGGCGGCCTGGGCCTCGCGGGTCTTGTCACGGCGCGCCTTCTTGGCCTGTTTGGGCTTGGCCAGACCGGCTTGCAGCAGTTGTTCCTGCAGGGATTTCGACATCGTGCGTCTCGATACGAGCATGCGTGGCTATGCGCGCATTCTATCGAAGCCGGCCGCCGCTGCGCAGCCGATGTTCGACGAACCCGCCGGTTGTCGATGCGCTATTCGGCCTTCGGCGAAAGTTAGGGCAAGCCTACGGTTTGGCGCTACGCTGTCTGTCCGTTCACGAAGGGGCCATCATGAAGACGTTCTTATCGATGCTGTCGGCCGCGGTGCTCGTGCTGGCCGCGACCACCGGCTGGGCCGCGCCGAAAGGCGAAACCCTGGTCACCACGGCCCAGGGCGATGTCACCCTCTATCGCATTCAGCACGCCAGTTTCGTGCTCGAATGGCATGGGCAGACGATCTACGTGGACCCGACCCAGGGGGCCGAGGCTTATGCCGGGCTGCCGACCGCGGATGTGGTGTTGCTCACCCATGGGCATGGCGATCATCTGGATTCGAACACGCTGAACGGGCTCGATCTGCGCAAGGCGCTGGTGATCATGCCGCAGGCCGTGGCCGACGAGATCGGCGAGCGCTTTGGCCATGCACAGACCATCATGGCCAACGGCGAGACGGTGCATACCGATGCGGGCGTGGGTATTCATGCGATGCCCATGTACCACCTGCCGCCCAGTGACGATGCTTATCACCCCAAGGGCTGGGGCAACGGCTATGTGCTGACGCTGGCCGACAAGCGCATCTATATATCGGGCGATACCCAGGGCATCGAGGAAATGCGCGATCTGGACAATATCGACGTGGCCTTCGTGTGCATGAATCTGCCCTACACCATGGATGTGGAAGAGGCGGCCGATGCGGTGGCCGACTTCGCCCCGGCCGTGGTCTATCCCTACCACTATCGGGGTCAGGACACGGAGCGGTTTCGTGAGCTGGTCAACCAGCGCGAGCCCGAGATCGAGGTCCGGCTTCGCGACTGGTATGCGCCGCGCTAGCTCGGGTCAGGCCTGGGCGACCTGATCCCGGCCCTCGCGCTTGGCGGTATACATCGCCAGGTCGGCACGCGCGACCAGCGAGCGCAGTTCTTCGCCGGGTTCGTATTCGGCCGCACCCACGCTGATGGTGCATTCGACCGTCTCCGTGCCTGGACGAATCGCACGGCTCGCCACGGCGGCACGAATGGCGTCGGCCACCCGGAGGGCGTTGGGCAGGCTGCAATCACCCAGCAGGATCAGGAATTCGTCGCCGCCCCATCGACACAGCGTGTCGGTGTCGCGCAGATGAGTTCGGCAGGTATCGGCCAGGGTATAGAGCACCAGGTCGCCGGCGGCATGGCCGTATTCGTCGTTGATTTGCTTGAAGTGGTCGATATCGATCGCCAGCAGCGACAATGGTGAATGGCTGCGCAGCGCATTCTTGCGGGACTGATCGAAGATGGCTTCGAATACGCGGCGCGTGGTGCAGCCGGTCAAGGGGTCGGTGCCGGCCATCTGTTCCAGGCTTGCCTGATAATTGCGCACCGCGACCCAGCCGATCGCGCCCACCAGCGCGGCGATGGCGATGGCAATGCCGATATTGAGCAGCAGGGCACCGAGGACGCGCGCCTCGGCCGATGACTGTGCCTGCTCGACGATCAGGTACCAGTCGAATTCGGGAATCAGCCGGCTGTTGACGTAGACGCGCCGGCCGGCGCCGTTTTCGTAACTGACCGATGCGCTGGGTGTTGCCAGAATGGTGGTGGCGATCTGGCTCATGCCCGCGCGTTCGCGCAGATTCTCGGCGCCCTCGAACCGCGGGCCACGCAGGGTGACGCGGCCTTCGCGGTCGGTCAGATAGATTTCTCGCGCATAGCGGGTCTGGTAACTGGCGATCAGCTTGGCCACGGAATCGACCGAGAGTCCGATACCGGTCACGCCGATGAAGCGGTCCTGATAGTCGGTGACCCGATAGTTGAGAAAGATGGTCAGGCGGCTCGGATCCGCCGTATCGGTATCGACGTTGATCTCGTAGGGCGTTTTGAGCTGGCGCGCGCGAAAGTACCAGGCGTCCTGGGCATCGTCGGCCGAGACCTGCTTGAGGATGCCGTTGGCGTGATAATAGTTGCGTGTCTTTTCGGATACGTAGAAGGCCGTGGTCGTGTCGTATTTGTTCTGGATCTCGCGCAGATAACGCACGATTTTCTCGGGGTCGGCCTCGCCGTCGAGGGTCCAGTCGCGCAGCAGGGTGTCATGCGCCATGAGCGACGAAATGAGCACCGAGCGCAGCAGATCCTGTTCGATTTCGGAATAGATGTTGTCGCTGGTCAGCGGCAGCGTTTCCTCGGCGATATGATCGTTGACCGATTCGCTGGCCAGGAAATAGCTGATCACGCTGGTTGCGATAAAACCGAATACGAGCGCGCCGGCCAGGGCGACCGCCAGATACACTTTCTTTTGAGCCAGCATTGTTCTTCTTGGAAAGTGGATCGGAAAATCGCGCGCTGCCGGCAAGGCAGGGCGACCACATCGCCGCGAAGGTTCGCGCTGACAGCTTAATCAGTTGTTCAAGGCTTGGGTAGCGCGCTGCGCTTGTCGGAATGTCATCGCTGCCTTATACCGTTGTTATCGGCCCGGCATGGCAAGTGCTGTATGCCGGCTCAATTTTCGTATTCACTGCCTGAAGATATCCATGAAAACAGTTGTCTTTTCGATCGCCCGTCGTGTCCGGATGGTATCGCTTTCGTTTGCTTTGATCGCATTGCTTGCCGGCTGTTCGGGTGCGCCCGATGCCGGCGATGTGCAGCCGCTGCTGGAGAAGCAGGTACGCTCCAGCCTGGAAAACGCTCAGTCGGCGATGCGGGCCCTGGGCGGCGAATCCGGGGTCGAGTTCATGCGCGCCATGGGAGCCCCCGAGCCGACCGATATCAGCATCGAGAACGTCGAGATTCTGGAATCGCGTGAACTCGAGCACGACGACTACGAACTACAGCTGCGCTACGACATCGTGGCCGGGGAGAATCGCAAGGTCGAAACGACGACCGTACGCGTCAACGAAGGCGATGACGGCTGGCGTTTATTGCCCAACTAATACCGCAAGCAAGCCGCAGAAAGCGGCTCGTGGCCAATTTGAGCCGCTGTTGGCGGGCCGTTGAAAGGTGTCAAAAAACCGCCTTGCGACAGTCATATAGGGCGGATAGGCGGCACATATTATGCATCCAACACATGAGCCAAAGCGGCTATCTTGCTGACAACATGATACAAATAGGTCTCGCTCGTTGGCGTTTCACACCTGTGACGCCGCCATGGAGGCCTCGATGATAGAGACGTTTTCGCACGATTCGCGCTGCCGCTGGTTTGGCGGTATCGCCCTCGCTCTTGCCGTATTGGGCACGTCGCCCGCACACGCCGATAGCGCCGCGACCTGGGAAACGCTCGAAGTCACCGCCACGTCGTTCACCCTGGCTGAAGAAGAAACCAAGCAGGGCAACATCGGACTCACTGCCTTCGGCGATCAGCTGGAGCCGGGCGACAAGGCGATCGCGGTATCCCGCGACCTCATCCGGCTGGGGCTGACCCATGGCACGAAAGTGCGGGTGGAAGGGCTGCCGGGCACCTACACCGTGCAGGACAAGATGCATCGACGCTGGCGCAACAAGATCGATATCCTTTTCGCCAAGCGCAAGCGTGCCCTGAAATGGGGACGCAAGAATATCGAAATCCAGTATCTGGTCGCCGGCGCGAATTGATCCGCCCCCTCAGGATTTCAGCCGATACCCGGTTTTGAAGATCCAGGCCACGACCAGCAGGCACGCGGCCAGAAATACGCCGATCATGCCCAGACTGACGAATATGTTGACGTCGGCCACGTCGTAGAAGCTCCAGCGAAAGCCGGAGACGAGATAGACGACCGGGTTGAGCAGGGTGATCTTCTGCCATATCTCCGGCAGCATATCGATCGAATAGAACGTGCCGCCCAGAAAGGTCAGCGGCGTGACGATGAGCAGCGGCACGATCTGCAGCTTCTCGAAGTTGTCCGCCCAGATGCCGATGATGAAGCCGAACAGGCTGAAGGTGATCGCGGTCAGCGCGAGAAACACCAGCATCATGAAAGGATGGGCAATACGAATATCCACGAAGAAGAATGACGTGCCGAGGATGATGAGCCCGAGCGCGGCCGACTTGGTGGCGGCAGCCCCCACATAGCTGATCACGATCTCCACATAGGAGATGGGCGCCGAGAGCAGTTCATAGACGGTGCCGATGAACTTCGGGAAATAGATGGCGAACGAGGCGTTGGAAATGCTCTGCGTCATCAGCGAGAGCATGATCAGGCCGGGCACAATGAACGCGCCGTAGCTCACGCCCTGTATTTCGGTAATCCGCGAGCCGATCGCCGAGCCGAACACGACGAAATACAGCGAGGTGGATATCACCGGCGACACGACACTCTGAAAAAGCGTGCGCCAGGTGCGGGCCATTTCGAATTTGTAGATGGCGGCAATGGCATGGAGGTTCATGCGTCGTTCCTTGTGTTGCCGGCGGTCGGCGCCTTCACCAGATCCACGAAGATCTCTTCCAGCGAACTTTGCTTGGTATCCACATCGCGCAGCCGTAGCCCGGCGTGATCGAGGTCGCGAAACAGGGAATTGATGCCGGTGCGCTTGTCGTTGGCGTTGTAGGTGTACACGAGGGCCTGGCCGGCGTCGTCGAGCTCGAGCGCGTGCGCGGACAAGGCCTCGGGCACCTGTTCGATCGGCTCTTGAAGCTGCAGGGTCAGGCGTTTTTCGCCGAGCTTGGTCATCAGCTCGTTCTTTTGCTCGACCAGCACGATCTCGCCGGCGTTGATCACGCCAATGCGATCGGCCATCTGTTCGGCCTCTTCCAGGTAGTGGGTCGTGAGAATGATGGTCACTCCGTGGGCGCGTAGCGACCGGACCACCTCCCACATGCTGCGCCGTAGTTCCACGTCCACGCCGGCGGTGGGTTCATCGAGAAACAGAATGCGCGGTTCGTGCGACAGGGCCTTGGCGATCATCACACGGCGCTTCATGCCGCCGGAGAGGGTCATGAGCATGTTGTCGCGCTTGTCCCAGAGCGACAGATCCCTGAGCACCTTTTCGATATGCGCGGAATTCCTGGGCTTGCCGAACAGCCCGCGGGAAAAGCTTACCGTGGCCCATACCGTTTCGAAGGCGTCGGTGGTGAGCTCCTGGGGGACCAGCCCGATCAGCGAGCGGGCCGCGCGGTAGTCGCTAATGATGTCGTGCCCCGCTGCCTCGACCGTGCCGCCAGTGGGATTGACGATGCCGCAGATCACGTTGATGAGCGTGGTCTTGCCCGCGCCGTTGGGCCCGAGCAGGGCGAAGATATCGCCATCGGGAATATCCAGGTTGATGCCCTTGAGTGCCTGAAAGCCCGAGTCGTAGCGCTTTTCGAGATTGCGAATCGATATGATCGAAGCCAACGTGGATCCTTGTCGTGGGCCGCCGCCCCGGTCTGGGGCACCGGCGGTGTCGAGTCCAGGCGCGTAGGTTACGGCGCTACACGCACAAGGCAAATCGCTCGCGGTGTGACGGGTAGCGCTACCGCACAGCAACCTCGTGTACGCTCGGCATGGCGTATCAAAGGCAATCGGAGAATCGAATGATCGGCTATGTGACCCTCGGCGTGAGCGACATGACCCGCGCCAAGGCGTTCTATACCCAGCTGCTCGCGGATATGGATGCCCGGGTGTTGATGGATATGGGGCGTATCTGCTTCATCGGCCAGAAGATGAGCCAGCCCATGCTCGCGGTCTGTATCCCCTACGACGAACAGCCGCACGACCCCGGCAACGGCAATATGCTCGCATTCCACCCCGGCTCGAAGGCGGCGGTCGATACGATCTATCACCAGGCGATCGAGCTCGGTGCCAGCTGCGACGGCGAGCCGGGCCAGCGTATTCCCGATCAGTTCTACGGGGCCTATGTACGCGACCCGGACGGCAACAAGCTCTGCTTCTACCATTTCGGCTGACGCGCCGGGCGTGCTGCCCGCGCGAAGGTGAAAGATCATGTCCTCATCTCCTGCCACGGGTTTTCATCCCATAGCCCGCACGTTCCATTGGCTGGTGGCCGTACTGGTGTTCGCGGTCTGGCCGCTGGGCAAGGTCATTTCCTTCGTGCGCGACGATGCCAAGACCGGCTTCTATCTCTGGCACGAATCGTTGGGCTTTCTCGTACTCTGGTTGATGCTCGCCCGCCTTTGCGTGCGTTTTCTCACGCATACGCCGGGCCATGCCGGCATGCCCCGCGCCCAGGCATGGCTTGCCGATACGGTGCACTGGGCGCTCTACCTGGCGCTAATCGCGATGCCCGTTAGCGGGTTTCTGGCCACCAATGCCCACGGTTTTCCGCTCGAATGGTTCGGCGTGCTGCCGGTGGCCAGTCCGATCGGCAAGTCGCCCGAGATTGCGCCGCTGCTGTCCGCGATCCACTACTGGCTGAGCTGGACCACCCTGGCGCTGATTGCGCTGCATCTCGCGGGCGTGCTCTTTCACCGCCTGATTCTGCGCGACAACACGCTCGAACGCATGACGTGAGCCGCGCTTCCGTCAGCCTGCTCGGCGCTGCGTGGTTGTCCGTAGTAAAACGGATACTGTCGGGAAGAGATCGGCCCCAAAGTTATTGAACGCGCAAAAGATCGTGTGCGATGCGGCAGGATCGCCGCCGTATGCATCCGCAGGCCATGCATCTCGATGTCGGCCTCGGGGTATTCGAGAATCCAACCTGCCGGTACGGCTCAAACAGTCGACCGGCTCATCAAGGAGTATTTCCATGGTTGATGATGATCGCAAGCAGGGTACAGCCGACCGCGTCAAAGGTGCCGTCAAGGAAGGCATCGGCAAGGTCACCGGCGACGAACAGAAGGAAGCCGAAGGCAAGGCCCAGCGCAAGACGGGCAAGGTTCAGGACAAGGTAGGCGAAGCCAAGGACAAGGTTCGGGACAAGCTCAAGGACTAGGGAAGCTCTGCATAACCTCTCGCGGATCGCGTTCGAGTCCTCACAGACGGTGCGGCAAGGCGTCCCGACGCAGCGCCTGCCTTACTGGCAGGTCAAGCCTGGCAACGCAGTCGCGGCGTCTGTGAGGCCGAACCCCTTGCGGGCCGGGGCTTTGCGCACGCTTGAACGGCGTCAGTGTTCGCTACCGTGCCACTTGTTATTGGCTTGGGCACGCTACGCTCTCACTTGCCTGTCAATCGCGCGCAAAGCACGCCGGCGCGACCGCGACAGGTTGTGAAGAGCTTCCCTGGTCAGGCCCGTTCTCGAACATGGCGCGCCGGGGTTTTCCCCGGCGCGTTTTTTTAGTCGCTGCCCTCGAAGGCCCGCCGACGCTGTTCGATCTTGTCGCTGAGCGGCCGCGAGTCGGACTCGAACTGGCTGCGTCGCGTTTCCAGCGAATTGGCGCGCGCGGCGTTGCTGTGGGTCACGCCGTTGGAATAGCCGGTACCGCCGGATATGCCCAGGTTGGTACGCCGGTCGCCGCCGTCGATGACCGACATATTGCCGGAGCCGGAGGTGCGGCTGTCGCCGCCGATCGCCCGATCGCTGCCGGTGATGGCACGGCCGCTGCTGCTCACCGCACGATCGCTGCCGGTTACGGCGCGTTGGCTGCCCGTGACCGCGCGTTCGGCCATGGCCGTGCCGGCAAAGCCGAGCAACACGCAGCTGAGGGCGAGAATACGAATGTTCATGCTGAACTCCAGGCCCGCAGGGCCAGTATGAGAATGGCTAGACGCCGCCTGTAGAGGACCTGCCAACCGCCGACGGCGATGGCTTGATTATGGCGCGCCTGGCCGGCGCGTACCAGAAGCCTCGGCACAGACGACACGCGCTATGCGCGTTTGGCCGCCCAGCGTGCATGGCTGATTGCGACCCCCCAGATCGCGAGGCCGCCCAGCGCCAGCAGACTGCCCACCGCGCCGGTCGAGCGAAGACCCAGGCCCGCGGCCAGTGCCAGCCCGGCGACCCACGGTCCGAGGGCGTTGGCCATGTTGAAAGCGACGTGGTTGAGCGCGGCCGCCAGGTTCTGGGCGTCGCCCGCCACATCCATCAGGCGCGTCTGCAGTACGGGCCCCAGCGCACCGCCGATACCGATACAGAACACGTCCAGGGTGATCAGCCAGGGGTCGTGGGCCACGAGCGGAAAGCAGGCCAGCGCGATGGCGCTCCAAAGCAGTATGGCTCCGGCGGTGGGCATGAGGGCACGATCGGCAAAACGCGGCAGCACCGCGTTGCCAAACGTCATGCCCAGGCCGAATACGCACAGAACGACCGGTATCCAGCGCTCGGGCATGCCGGTGACCTGTTCCAGCGTGGAGGTCACATAGGTATAGACCGCGAACATGCCGCCAAAGCCCACTGCACCGATGGCCAGCGTCAGCCAGACCGATGCCCGGGCGAGCGCCCCGAGTTCGCGCGCCGCGCTGGCATCCGGGGCGGCCCGATCGCGGGGCGCATAGATCGCGATCAGTGCGACCGCGGTCAGGGCGATGGCCGTAATCACCCAGTAACCGCTACGCCAGCCCGCGGCATGGCCGAGCCAAGTGGCCAGCGGCACGCCGACCACGGTGGCGATGGTCAGCCCCAGCATCACATAGCCCACGGCCTGGGTACGCCGCGCCGGGTCCACCACCGAGGCGGCCACCAGCGATGCCACCCCGAAATAGGCGCCGTGGGGAATGCCGGCCAGAAAACGGCACAGCATCAACGAGCCGTAGCCCGGCGCGACCGCGCTCAAGGCGTTACCCAGAGCGAATAACGACATCAGGACCAGCAGCAACGGTTTGCGGGCGACCTTCGCTGCCAGCACGGTGATGATCGGGGCGCCGAACACCACGCCCAGCGCATAGGCACTGATCAGATGGCTGGCCGTGGAGGCATCGATATCCAGCTCGCCCTGGATGAAGGGCAGCAGGCTCATGGTGGCGAATTCGGTGGTGCCGATCGCGAACGAGCCGGTGGCCAGGGCGAGAACGACGGGCAGGGCGGCTAGCTTCTGGGGCATGAAAGTTCATCCGCGAACGGGCAACGCCAGTACATCGTTTCGCCTGTGGCCGGTTTCAAGGGCGCGGCACGGTTCAATTCCGGGGCGGGGCCAGATTGGCCAGTTTGTCCGCGCCGCGCACGCGGTCGAACAGCCAGGGGTCGAGCCGGTCGCCCTGGGCGAGTACGGCACAGTCGCCCGTGGTTTCGAAGACCACGGCCAACACCTGCTCGCGGTCGGTCACGCCGGCCAGGCGCAGTTTCGAGCGCAGATCGTCTTCGGTGACCCGCGCCTCGCGCAGATTGTCGTAGAGCACCTCGGAGCCGGCCATCAGCAATAGCGGCTCGTTGTCCACCAGGTTCTGAATCGCGGAACTGGCATGGCGCGCGCGGGAAACCGCGTACTGCAGGCCGTACAGCACCGCCAGGCCGAAGGCGGCACTGAGCAGATCCGGATTTTTCGACAGGAGCGTCGAAGCGATGATCGAGCCGAAGGCGACGGTGGTCGCGAAATCGAAGCTCGACATCTTGGAAAAGCTGCGCAGCCCGGCGAGCCGGGTGAGTACGAGCAGGGCCGCATAGATACCGATAGCGGAGATGAGCACCATCACGAGCGTGGTGGCGCTGCTGGTCAGCCATTGAAGATTCATTGGCCGGATCCTTGTGTCGTGGGAAGAGAAAGCCCGGTGCATGACGACCGGCAAGGCGGGCCACCGTGCCCGCGTGCGCTGGGGGCGGCGTGGCGATACGAACCAGTCTACCCGACACCGCCATCGCGACTTTTGCACACCGACGCTGGACGAAGCTGTGGATAAGCCGTGTGCGAGTGCGCCGATCGCCCGCCCCCCAAGGCCCGGCGTTGTAATGAACAATTTTTGACCAGGCCCCTGGAGCCTTTGACGCATGCGCTCGTCGGCATCGCGGTCGGCGCCCGACGCGCCCGATGGACGAGGTTCGTTATCCTGGGTTGCAGGCGGCGCGAAACGCGCGCGGCCCTGGCCGATCGTTTTCGGAGTCGATGCCCATGTCGCAGTCACTACGCCTGCTGTACCCCGTCATGGCCACGTTCGTGCTGCTGGGCGTGCTCTGGTGGGGCTTCGATCAGCTGCTGGACAGGCGTGCCCACCCCAATCGCGGCGTCGCGGTCGGCGCCGAGGCGCCCGACCGGCTGGTGCTCGAATCCGGCCCCGGCGGGCACTACATGGTGCCGGGCGAAATCAATGGGCAGGCCGTACGGTTTCTGGTTGATACCGGCGCCAGCCATGTGGCGGTACCGGCCGATATCGCCGAGCGGCTTGGCTTGTCGCGCGGCGCCCCCATGCTCGTTGAAACGGCGGCGGGGCGCGTGCGTGCCCATGCCACGCGCCTGGGGTCGGTCCGTGTCGGTGGTTTCACCCAGTACGACGTGCGTGCATCGATCAACCCGGCGATGGAGACGGATTTCGTGCTGCTGGGCATGACCTTTTTGCGGCATGTGGATATCAGTCAGCGCGACGGGCGGCTGGTTCTGGAGCCGCCGGCGGGCCGGTGATCGAAGCCGGGTTGGTGGTCGGCCTGTTGAAAGGGCGCCGCGCATGGGTAATGCTGAATCTCTCGCAGAGCCGAGGAGCACGATATGGCAACCGGTTGGGCGCGCGAAGGCGCCGTACAGGAACAGATCGACAGTACCGTGGCCGAAGGCGTCGAACTCGCACGCTCGCGGCTGGGGCAGGCCGGCGAGAGCCTGGAATATTGCGCCGAATGCGGTGAAGAGATTCCCCAGCGCCGTCGTGAAGCCATTCCCGGCGTACAGCTCTGCGTGGCCTGCCAGGAGCAGGTCGACCAGGACCATCGCCAGAACGCCGCCTTCAACCGGCGCGGCAGCAAGGACAGCCAGCTGCGCTAGTCCTTTCGAGCTCGCGCGGCGCGAACGTTTGACCTTTCGATCATCGACTTTTAGACCATCGGCTCACGAATCATGCGTTTTATCTGTGAAATCGGCAGCGACGAACACCTGGTCGAGGCCGATACCTTCGAAGCCGCGGCCGAGGCCGCCGCACGGGCGCATGCCGACGTACGCGGCGAGGCCGGCGGCAGCTACACGGTCAAGGTCTCCGAGGCCAACGAGGCCGATTTTCCGCTGGTCAGCGGCGAGGACTATCAGGTGAGGCTGGGCGACTAGCGCCCGCAGACGCCAGCACTGCGCCCGCGCCCGGCGATTCGCCGGGCCGCGCATGGAAAAGCAGGCGGTTATGGCAGCATGGGCAGGTCATAACCGTACGAGCATTTCCCATGAGTGAGTCCAACCCCTTCGAGAGCCTGCCGCAGAACGCGGCCAACCATGCCGCGTTGTCGCCGATCAGTTTTCTGGCCTGGTCGGGCGAGGTCTATCCCGAACGTACCGCGCTGATCCACGGCGAACTGCGCCAGAGCTGGGGCGAAACCTATGCTCGTTGCCGCCGGCTGGCCAGCGCACTCGATAAACGCGGCGTGGGGGCCGGCGACACGGTGGCGATCATGGCGCCGAATATCCCGGCGACCTACGAAATGCATTTCGCCCCGGCGATGGTCGGGGCCGTGCTCAACGCGCTCAACGTACGGCTGGATGCGGCCACGCTGGCCTTCATGCTTGAGTTCGGCGAAGCGAAGATGGTGTTCGTCGATCGCGCCTTCGCGCCGGTCATGGCGGATGCCATCAGCCAGCTGGATAACCCGCCCACGGTGGTGGATATCGACGATTCGGTCTATGCGGGGGACGAAGCGCTGATCGGCGAGATCGAGTATGAAGCCTTCCTGGCCGAAGGCGATGCCGACTTCCAGTGGCGGCTGCCCGAAGACGAATGGAACGCCATCTCGCTGAACTTCACCTCGGGTACCACCGGCAACCCCAAGGGCGTGGTCTATCACCACCGCGGTGCGTATCTCAACGCCATGACCAACGCCATGGCCTGGGACATGCCCACCCATGCGGTGTATCTGTGGACGCTGCCGATGTTTCATTGCAACGGCTGGTGTTTTGCCTGGACGCTGGCAGCCAAGGCCGGCACCAACGTCTGCCTGCGCCAGGTCGCGGCCGATCCCATTATCGAGGCCATGGCCGAACACGGCGTCACCCACTACTGCGGCGCGCCGATCGTGCATTCCATGCTGGTCAACGCCGATGCACAAAAGCTTGCCGGCATCGAACAGACCGTTTACGGCCTGGTGGCCGGGGCCGCACCGCCGGCGGCGATGATCGAAGGCATGGAGCGTATCGGCTTCAAGCTCACCCATGTGTATGGCCTGACCGAAACCTACGGCCCGGCCGCGCTCTGCGCCAAGCATGAATCCTGGGACGAGGTCAGCCTGGAGGAACGGGTGCGCCTGAACGGCCGCCAGGGCGTGCGCTACCCCACCCAGGCCGCGCTGACCGTCATCGATCAGGACAGCGGCGAGATCGTGCCCCACGACGGCCAAACCATGGGCGAACTCGTATTCGCCGGCAATATCGTGATGAAGGGCTATCTGAAGAACCCGTCGGCCACCGAGGAGGCCTTTGCCGACGGCTGGTACCACACCGGCGATCTTGGCTATATCGAACCGGACGGCTATATCAAGATTGCCGACCGCGCCAAGGACGTGATCATCTCCGGCGGCGAGAATATTTCCTCGCTCGAGGTCGAAAGCGTGCTCTCGCGCCATCCGGCGGTCGCGGCCTCGGCCGTCGTTGCTCGCCCGGACGACAAATGGGGCGAAACCCCCTGTGCTTTCATCGAACTGCGCGACGGCGAGCATGCCACACAGGACGAGATCATCGACTACTGTCGCGAGCATCTGGCTCGGTTCAAGTGCCCCAAGACCGTCGTCTTCGGGCCGTTGCCGACCACGTCGACCGGCAAGGTACAGAAGTACGAACTGCGCTCGCAGGCAGGGGAGTTGAACGACTCGCCATGATTGCCTGCCGGCGCAGGCGGTGATCCATATAGGCGGATATGCGATAAGATTGTGCTCCATAAAAAAGCGTGCGAGCGCAATCGGGGAGCCCATGTATAAGAAAGCGATGTTCGTCGGCCTGTTGACCACGGGCGTGCTCGTACTGGCCGGCTGCAAGGGCGACGACGGTAGCGTCGGGCTGTCGGCTTCAGGCCAGACCGGTGGTACTGCGGCCGATAACGAGGCGTCGACTTCGGGGCCGGGCGATTCGGCCAGTGAATCAGCAGAGTCGGGCGACGCATTCGCCGGCCCGGCGCTGCAGACCGACCCGGCCGAGCTCGATCGATCGCTGAACTGCACGGCCTTTGAACATCCGGATAAACCGCCGGTGTTGCTGATCCACGGCACCACCGTGACCGGCAGCGAGCAGTTCACGACGTTCTATACGCCGCAGCTTGTCGAACGCGGTTTTGATGTGTGTATCGTCACTTACCCGGATCGCGGGCTCGGCGATATGCAGGTTTCGGCCGAATATGTGGTCTACGCCCTGCGACGGATTCATGCCGAAACCGGCCGCAAGGTCGCCATGATCGGGCACAGCCAGGGCGGGGTGATGCCGCGGTGGGCGATCAAGTTCTGGCCGTCTGCGCGGGAGGCGGTGGCGGACTTCGTCATGCTCGCCGGGGTGAATCATGGTACCGATGTGGCCCTGCCGGCCGCGCTGGCCGACAGCCTGACGACCTTGCTGGGCATTGATCGCTTGCCGCCCGGTGTCGCGCCGGCGGTGACCTACCAGTTCGCACGGAGTTCGAACTTCGTCGCCGCGCTCAATGCGGGCGATGAAACACCCGGCGAGATCGACTATACGGCGTTGTATACGCTCTATGATGAGCTGGTGCGACCGGTGGTTCCCGAGCCGACCGCCGCAGTCGACTACGAGCAGGGCAATCCGAAGGTGGCCAATATTCTTCTCCAGGACATATGCCCGGGCCATGTGTCGGAGCATTTCGTGATCGGCACGGCCGACAGCCTCGCCTTCGCACTCGCCGTAGACGCGATCAGCAACGACGGCCCCGCCAACGTCGAGCGCGCCGGCGGGGCAGCGGGGCTCTGCGGCCTGCTGCCGGTCGATCTCGCGGACATCGTTATGCCGAGCAATGCGGCGCGTCTGCTCGAAGTGGTGGCCAGCACGCTGGACGAGCCGGAGCTCGACCCGCATCTCACCGCCTCGGAGCCGCCGCTGATGCCCTACGCACAACAGTCGGCCAAGCCGTAGAGACGATCGCGCGGGCCAGGGCGTGGCCCTGTTGATCCGGCACCAGAACAGCTGACTACGTCAGCTGGTTTCCATGGCTTCAGGGCCGTTGGAGGTCGTGGCGCGCGTGCGTTCGCGCACGCGCGTTATCAGCCCGACACATCCTTTATTGACTCATCTATTTCGGGACCGGGTCAGTAAGACCAGGGCAGTCGATCGAGGTCGACGTTGCCGCCGGTGAGGATCACGCCCACGCGTTGGCCGGCAAAGCGTTCGGGATGATGCAGGATCGTGGCCAGCGGCACCGCGCATGAGGGCTCGACGATGATCTTCATGCGCTGCCAGATCAGGTGCATCGCCTCGACGATCGCCGCTTCTTCGGCCCGCAGGATCTCGTCGACCTCGTGCTGCACGATGCCCCAGTTCAACTCGCCCAGAGAAGCCTTCAGGCCGTCGGCGATGGTGTCGGGCGCATCCTCGATGAGTCGTTTGCCGGCCGCGAGCGATCGATAGGCATCGTCGGCGTTGGCGGGTTCCGCGGCGAGCACCTGCGTATGCGGCGACAGGGCACGACAGCTCAGCGCGGTACCGCCGATCAGGCCACCGCCGCCGATCGGCGCGATGACGACATCCAGCCCCTCGATGTCCTCGAGCAGCTCTTTTGCACAGGTGCCCTGGCCGGCGATCACCCGGGCGTCGTCATAGGGCGGCACAACGTTGGCGCCGCTTTCGGCAACGACGTGATCCAGGGTTTGCTGGCGGGCCGTATTGGTTGGCGTACAGAACACCACCTCGCCGCCGTAGCCGCGTACCGCCGCCACCTTCGCCCGGGGCGCGGTTTCGGGCATGACTACCGTGCAGTCGATGCCGCGACAGGCCGCCGCGCGCGCCAGCCCCATGCCATGATTGCCGCTCGAGTGGGTAGCCACGCCGCGAACGGCATCGGCGTCCTCCAGACCGAAAACGGCGTTGACCGCGCCGCGCGATTTGAAGGCGCCGGCTTTCTGAAAGTTTTCGCACTTGAAGAACAGCGTGGCGCCGGTCATCGCATCGAAGGTCGCGCTGGTAAGTACCGGCGTGCGATGAATCCAGGGGGCGATGCGCTCGTGTGCGCGGCACACGTCCTCATAGGCCGGTAATTGCATGGCTCGCTCGTGGTTTTGAGGGGCTATCCATAATGCCCAACGCTGGTGGCATAAGGGAAACACGGCGCGGGCCCGATCACGCCTGCGCCGCGTATCGTAAAACGCTTGTGCCGCAAGGCGCGCAGGCCCTAATAATGAGTGATCGTTGCTAACCACAGCCCCTGCTGTACCGAGGTTTTTGTGGCCGAATCCCAGTCTTCAGAGCCTGTTCGTGAAACGATCGACGGCCAGAGCCCCGAACAGGCGGCGCGTACGCTCGGACGCCTGCCGCCGGAGCAGATCGAAACACTGCTCGGCCAGATGCCCCACGATGAGGCGATGGCCGTGGCCGCGCAGCTGCCCGGCGTGGCCGGTACGCAGGCGAGTGAGGATGGCAGCGACGAGGCCACCGAGGCCACCGAGGCGGCCGCAGCCGAAATCGATGCCACCATCGACGAATTGCTGGAAGCGGCGCCCGCGGTGCTCGATTCCGGCAAGACCGCGGCGGAGGCGGTGGCTTTTCTGGTCCAGAGCGAGTCGGTCGCACAGATCACCTATATCTTCATCGTGGACGATGAAAAGCTGGTGGGGGTGGTGGGCATGCGCGATATCGTGCTGGCCAAACCCGGTCAGCGGCTGTCCGAGATCATGGTCCAGGCGCCCTTCGCCTTCAAAAGCGGGACCGGCGTCGATGCCGCGGTGCGCGCCGCGCTGGCCCGTCATTATCCGGTCTATCCGGTGGTCGATGACGAGGGACGGCTGCTGGGGTGTGTGCGCGGTTGGCAGTTGTTCCAGCGCGTGGTGGTCGAAGTCACCGCACAGGCGGGTGCGACGGTCGGTGTCTCGCGCGAGGAACAGGTGAGCACGTCGATTCTGGGCGCGTTTCGCATGCGCCATCCCTGGCTGCAGGTGAATCTGCTCACCGCATTCGCGGCGGCCTTCGTGGTCAGCCTGTTCGAGGACACCATCACCCAGATCGTCGCGCTGGCCGCTTTCCTGCCTGTGCTGGCAGGCCAGAGCGGCAACACCGGCTGTCAGGCGCTGGCCATCACCCTGCGCGGTATCACCCTCGGCCAGCTCGATGAATACCCGGTGCGCAAACTGCTGCGCAAGGAGATATTGCTGGGCGCCTTGAACGGCGTGGTGGTGGGCATCGTCGCCGGGCTGGCGATGTGGCTGTATGCCGCGTACTCGGGCGAGCCGAACGCCATCATGCTGGGGCTGGTGATCCTCGTCGCCATGGTGGGCGCCTGTACCGGCAGCGGCATATTCGGGGTGGTGGTGCCGCTCACGCTCAAGCGCCTGGGCGCCGATCCGGCCATGGCCAGCAGTATCTTTCTGACCACGTTCACCGATATCCTCGGCATGGGTTTGATGCTGTTTCTCGCGAGCTCGATTCTTTTGTGACCGCTACCAAAAACGAAGACGATAGCTTTGGCTGGCACTACCGAGGGGGTGAGCGTCCGCCGTTTGCCATCGAGCCGGGGCCGGGCCAGGAATCGGTCTGGGACTACCCCCGTCCGCCGGCGCTCGTGGCCTGCGACAAGCGTGTCGATGTACGTCTGGGTGGGCGGCTGATCGCCAGCACCCGGGCCGCGTTTCGTATCCTCGAAACCGCCGGTGCGCCGACCTATTACCTGCCGCCCGAGGCGGTGGACTTCGATGCGCTCATGCCTGTCGATGCCCAGAGTTTCTGCGAATGGAAGGGCATGGCCCGTTACTGGGACGTCACCGACGGCAAACGCCGTGTCGCCCGCGCGGCCTGGAGCTATCCCGACGCCGGTAATCGCTTTGCCGCCATCGCCGGCTGTGTCGCCTTTTACTGCGACCGGCTGGATTGCCGGGTGGATGGCGTCCGGGCCTTCGCCCAGCCGGGCGGTTTCTACGGTGGTTGGGTCACCCCGGACATCGTCGGCCCGTTCAAGGGCGAGCCGGGCACCCGCGACTGGTAATCTGACCCGTGGGTGTCGCGTCGCTAGACCGCGCTGGCATGGTCTTTAATCGGTACCACCTTGGTCTGTGGGGCGCGTTGTGTCAGGCGGACAAACTCATCGGCTGACAGAGCGGGGCTGAACAGATAGCCCTGTACCTGATCGCAGTGCATCTGCTGGAGCTGTACCAGCTGGCTTTCCTCTTCCACGCCTTCGGCAACCACTTCAAGGTCCATGGCATGGGCAAGGTTGATCACGGCGTCGACGATCATCCGTCCGTGCTCGCTTGGGGACGTGAGCTGGCTGATGAAGGTGCGATCGATCTTGAGCTGGTCGATCGGCAGATCGCGCAGGTAGGACATACTCGACAGTCCGGTGCCGAAATCGTCGAGCGCGATCCGAATGCCACATGCACGCAGGCCGCGCAGCGTTTTAAGCGTGGCCGCCAGTTCGGCGATGGCCGCGGTTTCCGTAATCTCGCAGATAAGGTCGTCACTCGACAGACCGAATTCGTCAAGCGTGCCCAGCAGGATGTCCGGCAGAGCCGTGTTGCGCAGGCACATGGCCGACAGGTTGAAAGCGATCGGGGGTACAACGCGGCCGGCATCCCGCCATGCCCGTACATCGCGACATATCTGCCGCAGCATGCTCATCTGCAGGTCGTTGATCTGGTTCGACTGTTCGGCGACCATGATGAACTCGCCCGGCGATAGTTTGCCGCGTACGGGATGATGCCAGCGCGCCAGCGCTTCGCAGCCGACCAGCTGACGCGTGGCGACATCATATTTCGGCTGGTAATGAGGCCGAATTTCTCCGCTGGCGATCGCGGCATTGAGTTCGTTGCGGATGACAAAGTCGCGTTCCAGCCCTGCGGTTTGTTCGAACGTAAAGAAGGCATAGCGGTCGCGGCCTGCCTGCTTCGCGTTGTGCAGAGCGATATCCGCCGACTTCATCAGGGCCGGGGCGGTCTTGCCGTCGGCGGGATAGCAGGCCAGGCCGAGGCTGGCGCTCAAGCGCGTGCGCCCGGCGCCGACCGAGCGCACGGCCGCGAGCAGCCGTTCGGATACGTGTTCCAGTGCTTCATCGCCCTGGTTCGAGACAACGATCAGCGAAAATTCGTCGCTGCCCATGCGTACGGCCGTGTCCTGAGGGCGCACGCTCTGGTACAGGGCAGCGCCAACCCGGCGCAGTATGTCGTCGCCGTAATCGTGGCCGAGGTTGTCGTTGAGCTGCTTGAAGTTGTCTACATCGAGCGCGATCAAGGCGAAGCCGCTGCCGGTGCGGGCGGCGTGCTCTATGGCCAGGTTCAAGCGCTCGCGCAGCAGCACACGATTGCCGAGATTGGTCAGCGAATCGTGCCGGTTGGCATGGCGAAGCTGATCGCTCATTCGTTCGAGGGCCGCCATATGCTCGGCTGTGCGGTTTTGCAGGCGCCGATCCAGGGCCCCGGCAACCAGCGCACATGCCAGCAGCAGCAACGCGGTATTGGTGATCAGAAACGCCAGCCAGGGCGTGCTGATCGCGGTGACGGCGCCGCACACGCTCCCGATCGGGAACTGGGCGGCCTGCATGGCCGTGTAGTGCATGCCCACGACCGCGCCGCCCAGCGCCAGGGCAGCAAGTGTCTTGTCCATGAAGCCGGATTGAGAATGGCTGAAGGCGATACGCAACGCGCCATAAGACGCAGCCAAAGCAACCCCGATGGAGACACACACCCAGAAGGGGTCATATGAGATCGCCGGGCGCATATCCATCGCGGCCATGCCGGTGTAATGCATGCCCACGATTGCGGTCGTGATAAACACGGTGCCGCTCAGGTGGTGATGCCTGTGCAGCGTGGGGGCCGTGGCCAGACGAAGCCCGAGAACGGATCCCAATACAGCCAGCAGCCACGAAGCAGCGGTGAGATCGACGCGATAACCCATTTCGATCGGCAGATCGAATGCCAGCATGCCGACGAAATGCATGGCCCAGATGCCGCTGCCCATGCTGAGCGCGCCGGCCAGCAGCCAGCCCCAGGCGGTGGCGCCCTGGGCGGCGCGGATCCGGCCGGTCAGATCCAGCGCGGTATAACCTGCGAGCACGGCTATACCGATCGATACGGAAACCAGTAGCGGATCGTGGGTGCCGGAAAGAAAAGCCATGCAGAGTCCTGGAGTGGGGCGCGCTATCGTCAGCGCCGACGCTGGATCTGCTGACTTATCGGCCGACGGTCTTTTTTTTTCAGTGCGTCCATTACGTGACCGGGCCTGCGCCGGATGACGTGCCACCAGGACGGGGGGCGTCGTGGGGCATGGGCGCGCCTGTACCGCGCGCATAGGCAACGACCCGGCCACGTGAATAGGACGGGCAGTCCTGGCTGACAAAAACCCTGCTCGATCGACGGGAATACGCAGCTTCAGGCGTGTTTTGCGGGTTTTTGTCGAACGCAAAGGCCGGCGGTTTCGCGCCGCCGGCCGTTGGCGAAGGTTCAGGCGATGCTGTCGACCACGCCGCCGTCGACGCGCAGGGCCGCGCCGGTGGTGGCCGATGCCTGTTCCGAGACGGCGTAGACCACCATGTTGGCCACTTCTTCGACCGTGGCCGCGCGCTGGATGATGGAACTCGGGCGGGCCTTCTGCACGAATTCGGCCGCCACCTGTTCCATGGACTTTCCGCTCTTTGCCTGTTGGTCGGCGAGCATATCCTGTACGCCTTCGGAGAGCGTGGGGCCGGGCAGTACGGCGTTAACGGTCACGCCGGTGCCGGCCAGACGTTTGGCCAGCCCGCGCGAAACCGACAGATTGGCGGTCTTGGTCATGCCGTAGTGCAGCATCTCGGCCGGGATATTCAGGCCCGATTCCGACGACAGGAACACCACCCGACCCCAGCCGGCCTCGACCATGGCGGGAGTATAGGCACGCGACAGGCGTACGCCGGACATGATGTTCACGTCGAAGAACTGCTGCCATTCCTCATCGGGGATGTCGTAGAAGTCCTTGGGCCCGAAAATGCCGAGGTTGTTGACCAGGATATCGACGCGCGGCTCGGCTTCGACCAGCGTCTTGCAGCCTTCGGCCGTGCCCAGGTCGGCGGCAACGCCGCGGGCATCGACACCGGGCACGTCGGCGCGAAGTCGGGCCAGGGCAGCATCCACGCGGTCGGGTTTGCGGCCGTTGACGATTACGGTGGCGCCGGCACGGGCGAGGCCGCTGGCAATGGCAAAGCCGATACCGTGTGTGGAGCCGGTAACCAGGGCGGTCTTGTGGCTGAGGTCGATCTGCATGGTAATCCTCTCGCTGTGTTGTGATGGGCCCGTCGCCCAGAAGCCGTCGGGGCGGTGTCATGTAGGCCGGAATTGGCACGACGGCAACGCGGGCACGGTCGCCGCGTGCCTGTGTCTACGGGCGAAACCGAATACTGGGTTTTGCCGAAGATAGAGCCAAGCGGCGCCGGGTGGAATGCTTTGTTGCCAATCATGCAATAATCCGCGGTTTTCGAGCGAGGCGCTAGCGACATGGCCGACGAACTCATTCAGATGCGCGTTTTCGTGCGGGTGGTGGATTCGGGCAGTCTGTCGGCCGCGGGGCGGGAACTGGGTTTGTCGCCGGCGGTGGTCAGCCGTCGTCTGGCCGCGCTCGAACAACGTCTGGGCGTGCGCTTGATCAACCGCACGACCCGCAGCCTCGCGTTGACCGACGAAGGGGCAGCGTTTCAGGCGCGCTGCATGCGCATTCTGGCGGATATCGAGGACGCCGAAACCCAGGCCGCGGTCGGCGCGCGTGCGGCCAGTGGCGAACTGCGGGTAACGTCGACCGTGGCGTTCGCGCGTCGACTTTCACCGCTGCTGCACGAATTTCAACGTCTGCATCCGGGGCTGAGTATCCGCCTGCATGCCAGCGATGCCGTCATCAATATCGTGGATGGCGGCTTCGACCTGGCCGTGCGTTTTGGCGCGCTGGCCGATTCCAGCCTGATCGCCCGCGAGCTCGCCCCGAACCGGCGCGTGATCTGTGCCTCTCCCGACTACCTCGAACGCCGCGGGCGGCCTGCCTCGCCGGCTGAGCTGGTGCACCACGACTGTCTGCTCATGGGCGATCCCGGCGCGGATGTCTGGCAGTTCGCCGACGGCACGAGCGTGCGCGTTAACGGTGCGTTTGCCAGCAACGATGGCGAAATCGCCCATCTATGGGCCCTGGATGGCGCCGGCTTGGTGCGCAAGTCGATATGGGATGTACAGGCGGACCTGGCCGCCGGTCGTCTGGAGACGGTACTCGATGCGCATCCCCTGGCCTGTGCCTATATCCATGCGATGTACCCGCATCGTCGATTCGTCGCACCCAAGGTGCGGCTGTGCGTGGACTTTCTTCGCGAGCGACTGGCCGCACAGGCGCTTGATATGCCGGACCTGGCGGCGGCCACGGTCTGAGAAGGGTGGGGCCGCCAGCACGGCCGGTCCCTGGCCTGGTCCTTGCGTTTATCCCGGCCTTGGCTAGACTCGATTGACCGGCCGCGCTTTCGCATACGGCCTGGACCACGTCATTTTTCAGGGGGCTTTCATCGCTATGTTCACGCGCATTCTCAAGACGCTTGCGGTTGCCACGCTGGTGCTGGGCGTTGCCCAGGCCGCCAGTGCACGCACCTTCATCACCATCGGGTCGGGTTCGACCACGGGCCTTTACTATCCGACCGCGGTCGGCATGGCCAAGATCGTCAACGAAGCGGGCATCGATATCCGCGCCAACGCGCGTTCGACCGGCGGCTCCGTGTTCAACGACCGTGCCGTCGGTGCCGGCCAGCTGCAGATGGGCATCAGCCAGAACAACGTCGCCTACTACGCCTACAACGGCAAAGGGGTCGAGGCGTTCGAAGGCAAGCCGGTCGAGAATCTGCGCGGCGTGGCCGTACTCTATCCGGAAACGATCCAGGTGCTGGCACGCAAGGATGCGAACATCCAGACGCTGGCCGACATGAAGGGCAAGCGCGTCTACGTCGGCGATATCGGCTCCGGCACCGAACAGGACGTCAAGAACCTGTTTGGCGCCTTCGATATGAGCATCGATGATCTCAAGGCACCGGTGCGCGGCAGTGCCGGCAGCGCCGTGGGCCTGCTGCGCGATGGCCAGATCGATGCCATGTTCTATACCGTCGGCCTCGGCGCGTCGGCAATCACGGAAGCCGCGCAGACCGCACCGATCGAGCTGGTATCGATCGCGCCGGAGAAAATCGAGGAATTGAACGCCAAGTATCCGTTCTATACCCGTATCGAAATCCCCGACGACACCTACCCGAACATGGAGGCGGCGACGGCGGTCACGCTCAAGGCCATGCTCGTGACCTCGTCGGACGTATCGGAAGACGCGATCTATCAGTTCATGAACACCGTGTTCCATGAAAAGAAGGACGCCTTCTACAACGACATTGCGAATCCGAACCTCAAGAAATATTTCACGCTCGATACGGCGCTGGAAGGCATGTCCATTCCGCTGCATCCGGGGGCGGTGAAGTTCTTCACCGAACAGGATATCGACGTAAAGGAAAGCCTGATGCCGGCGTCCTGATCGAGGGTAGCTGGCGCAGCGCAACCATCGAACCCCGGCCCCTGCGGCTGGGGTTCGTTCGTTGGCCGGTCGAGGCCGGCACGTTGTTTTGATGGCGGGGTAGATCGATGAGCGAACACGTGGCGCGAGAAGCCGAGGGTATCGTCAAGGCCAGCGAGTACGGCGGCCGCGAGCCCACGGCGAACTGGCAGCGCTGGCTGCTGGTGGCCATCGCCGTGGCCTGGAGTCTGTTCCAGCTCTATGCCAGCTATTTCGGCACGCTCAACCCGCAGAAGATCGGTTCGATCCATCTCGCCTTCGGCTTTGCACTGGCGTTTCTGGCCTACCCGCGCAAGGGCGGCGTGGTCGATCGCATCCCCTGGTACGACTGGCTGCTGGCCGCCGCCAGCGTGGGCAGCGCGCTCTATATCCTGTTCAATTACTACAACATCGTGATGGTTCAGGGCGGACTGCCCGAACCGCGCGATGTCTGGGTCGGCACCGCGCTGATGGCCTTTCTGGCGATTGCATCGGTCCGCCTGCTGGGCTTCGCCCTGCCGGTGATCGCAGCAATCGTTGTGCTGTACGGGGTGACCGGCCCGGCCGGGCTCATCCCGTTGACCCCGCCGGACGTGATCTATCTGCACAACGGCTATCAGTGGTCGGAAATCATTCAGCAGCTCTATATCACCACCGAAGGCATCTGGGGCACGCCGATCCAGGTATCGGCGACGTTCGTGTTCCTGTTCGTGCTTTTCGGCGCGCTGCTGGACAAGGCCGGCGCCGGGCAGTATTTCGTGGATCTGGCCTACAGCGGGCTGGGTACGTTTCGTGGCGGTCCGGCCAAGGCGTCGGTGGTGGCGAGTCTGCTGACCGGCGTGATCTCGGGCTCGTCGACCGCGAATACGGTGACCACCGGCACCTTCACCATCCCGCTGATGAAACGGGTGGGGTATCCACCGGTCAAGGCCGGGGCGACCGAAGTCGCCGCCTCCGTGAACGGCCAGCTGATGCCGCCGATCATGGGCGCGGCGGCCTTCATCATGGCCACCTTCATCGACGTGCCGTATTCACAGCTGATCATCTATGCGCTGGTGCCGGCGGTGCTGACCTATCTCGGCCTGCTTTATGTGGTGCATCTGGAAGCGCTCAAGCTCGGCCTCGAAGGCCTGCCGCGCGCCGAGCTGCCGCCTTTCTGGCCGACCTTCATCAAGGGTGTGCACTACCTCATTCCGGTGGCATTCCTGCTCTACGAGCTGATGTGGGCCAATCTCACCCCGGAGCGCAGCGCACTCAATGCAACGGTGGTACTGGCCGGTCTCATTCTGGTGCAGGAGACGGTCAAGGGCGTTAAAGGCGAGGCCGGGCTGGCCGGTGGCCTCTGGCAGGGACTGCGCTCGATCGTGGCCGGCCTGGAACTGGGCGCCCGCAACATGACCACCATCGCGGTGGCCACCGCGGCGGCCGGCATCATCGTGGGCATGGTCACGATGACCAATCTGGGCTATGGCCTCACCCAGGTGCTCGACGTGCTTTCCGGCGGCAATATCTGGATCGTGCTGATCCTGTCCGCCATCACCTCGCTGATTCTGGGCATCGGCCTGCCGACCACGGCCAACTATATCGTCATGGCCGCGCTCGTCGCGCCGGTGATATCCAGCCTGGCGGCCGCCGCAGGGATGGACGTGCCGTTGGTGGCCGTGCATCTGTTCGTGTTCTATTTCGGCATTCTCGCCGACGACACACCGCCGGTGGGCCTGGCTGCCTATGCCGCCGCGGCCATTTCCCGGGCCGATCCGATCGCCACCGGCGTACAAGGCTTCATCTACGACCTGCGCACGGCGATTCTGCCCTTCATGTTCTTCTTTAATCCGGAGTTGCTGCTCTACAACGTAAGTAACTGGTATTACGCAGCCTGGGTGATCGCCACGGCCCTGGTGGGCATGCTGGGCTTCGTTGCCGCAACGCAGGGCTATTTCCGGATTCGCATGACCTGGTACGAACGCCTGGTCATGCTTGCCGGTGCCTTGCTCACGCTCAAACCCGGCTCATGGACCGATATCGTGGGCATCGGCCTGTTGATCGGCGTGGGGCTGTTTCACCATATGCGCGCCGCGCGACAGGCCGGACCGTATGCTGCGTGATCGACCCTTTGTCCGCCGATAAACGCCAAGACACGCGCATAAGGCGATTGTCCGCAGATCGACGCGGATCTAGAAAGGGCGTTTTACGCCATGCAAGCGGGCGGGGTCAGCGGCTTGCAATGGCGTAGAAGCTGCGGGTCGCGGTGCGCATGTGCTGACATGCACGCGTTACTAAGCCGAAAAAATAGTCTACTTCCAAAAAAAGGCCGATCGATGCCCGGTTGTTTGCGAACCGCGCGACCGATCGGCCGGTGCCTTACCAGCCAGGCGTGGAGCGCTACCGGCTGTCCTTCCACTGCTGGTACTGCTTCCATTCCTGCCAGTCCTTGAAACGCTGGTATTCCGGCGAGTCCTTGGGCATGTTCCGGAAGCGCTGGTATTCCTCGTAGTCGGCAAAGTCCTGCTGCTGGGCCGCACTGGGTGCGGTGGCTGTGCCCGTTGCCGGAGCCGCCTGGTTGGGCCCGGCGGTCTGGCCGCCGCGCGAATCGCGGTTGATCAGGGCCGGCTTGGAGGCATCGTCCGAGTAGACGCGAACGCCGTCGTCGTAATCATCGCCCCGCGCCGGGCTCATGAGCCCCGGACCCTCAGCCATCTTGTCGCCCGAGCCCGGCAGCCGTTCATAGTTCACGGGGTCGGCGGTGCCGGCACAGCCTGCAACGAGCAGGCTGCACACGGCGACGCAAAGACCGGAGGCCGCGATTTTCAGAGTGTGCTGCATACGGTCTTTGTCTCGACTTAAAGGAATTTCAGGCGGGTGCCGACGAACAGGATATCAAGATCCTGTGCATCGCCGGTGGCCGTGATGGTGGTGTCGTCCCCGGCCACGTCCGTGCTCGTGTAGCTGTATTCGGCATCGTCGAGCGTGAGGTGATGATAGGAGGCGAACAGTTCGACACTGTCGATCACGTCATAGACGTAGGCCAGACCGTAGCTGCGCGCGGTGCTGCCATCGCCGGCCAGGTCGTTGGTCTGCATGTAGCTGACTTCGAAGTGATGCTTGTCCTGCACATAGCCCACGCCGCCGAAGTAGTTTTCGGCCGTGGCGCGACCCGGCTCATTGTAGTCGCGCTGCTTGAACGAGCCGGTGAGGGTCAGGCCCGAAGGCAGCAGCAGCGAGCCTGTGCCGCCGGTTTCCTGAAAGCGCGGGCTGTTGTCGTTGACCGTGCCGTCGGGCTCGATATCGAAGTCCTGGTCCTGGGTATCGAGATGCGACAGCACGAAGCCGGCCTTGCCGCCGTCGGCGAACGGCGTTTCGTAGCGCGCCGCCAGTTCATAGGCATGGCCATTGTCCAGCGTCGCCGACAGCACGGCGCCGCCGAGGCTGGGCGTGTCGTAGCGCACGCCGTTCTGGCGCGAGATGCCGTCGAAATGGTTGGAAGCGCCGGAAAGATTGGTGACCACGCGGCCTTCGTCGTCGAGGAAGCTGATACCACCGGCATACATGGAAATGCCCTGACCGCCGCCCAGATACATGGTGCCGCTGTAGTTGAGCTCGGAGGAGCCGTTGGCCGCACCGTCGAGCTTGCCGAACGTGAAGCGACCGAAATCGCCCTCCACATAGACATTGGCCAGACGGTTGTCTAGGAAGTCGTCTTCGCTGCCGCCGCCGTTGTTTACGTCGAAGGAGGTGGAGGGGTTCTCGTTGAGTGCGATCTCGTAGGCGAAGCCGATGTTGTAGCCGTTTTCCAGATCCTGTTCGCCGGTGAAACGAAAGCGGCTGTTGGAGCCGACGTTATCGACGAAGCCGATATCGCGGTCTTCGCCGTTGTCGGCCGCGATTGCAGCGCGGTCCACTTGGCCGGAGACCTTGAATTCGAAGGCGTGGGCCGGACCGGCGAACGCGAATACGGTCGCGGCCGACAGGGCCGATGGCAACAGGTAGCGTGAGTGCAGGGTCTTCATGATGCTCTCCCCGAGCGGTTAGTGATCGGCAGGCACGCCCCCGGGGAAAACCTGTTCAACAATCCAGATCCGGCAAGCACGAACGTGGCCAGATGGCGCAGCCCGAGCACGCGTTCTGAAAAGGTGCAGTCTCCAGATATCCCCAATGTCATGTCATCGAGCGAGCGCCAGCGCTCGACCGAATCGTGGTGGCGCATCAACGAGTCCAGTCACCCCTCGGACTCAAGGAATGGTAATACCCACCAGTGAGTTGTGCCCAATATTTAATGTGCTTTGAATGATAAGGCGGGCAAGTTAGCGCGCCGGCGAGGGCGCATATATTAGACGTTAGTCCTCCAAGTTAGCCATGCCCATACTGAAATTGCCGGGTAATACTGGCTACCGTATGGATAATTCGGCATTGGGCGCCGGCCCGGTATGTGGCTACAGGCTCTAGAATGTCGTAACAGCGACAGCGATGAATCACATGAGCGATATGGACTGGATGCGGCGCGCGCTTTTGCTGGCGCGTCGTGCCGAGGCCGAGGGCGAGGTGCCGGTCGGTGCGGTCGTGGTGCGCGACGACGCGGTTCTGGGCGAGGGGTGGAACTGCCCCATCGACAGCGCCGACGCGACGGCCCATGCCGAAATTCAGGCAATTCGCGCAGCCTGTCACGCCGTGGGCAATTATCGCCTGCCCGGCGCGACCCTCTATGTGACGCTCGAACCCTGTGCCATGTGTGCCGGTGCGATCGGGCATGCGCGTATTGCTCGGGTGGTCTACGGTGCCGACGACTTTCGTGCCGGGGCGGTCCATTCGATTTTTTCGGTATTCGATGAGCCGCGTCTGAACCACCGGGTCGAGCATCTGGGCGGCGTTCTGGCCGACGAGAGCGCGGCGCTCCTGCGTGGTTTCTTCCGGGCGCGGCGCGCTCAGAAGTGAAAAGCCGCGTTTTGCGCGCCAAACCGATGCGTATGCATGCAGGTCGGTGATAGCCTGCAGCCATGAACACCAAAAAGACATGGCGCGTCGCGGTATTGCCCGGAGACGGTATCGGCCCGGAAGTGATCGCCCAGGCCACGCGGGCGATCGACGCTCTGGTTGCGAGCGATCCGGAATTGTCGATCGACTACGAAACGTTCGAATGGCCGTCGCACGCCTGGCATGAAAAACACGGCGAAAGCGCGCCGGCCGATTATCTCCAACGCCTGGAAAAGTTCGACGCGATTCTGCTTGGCGCGCTGGGGGATCCCGGCCCGAGCGATGATCCGGATCGCTACCTGCTTTCGGATGCGGTATCGCTGTCGCCTCTGCTGGAGATCCGCAAGGGCTTCGACCAGTGGTGCTGCGAGCGGCCCTGTCGGCCGATGGCCGGCGCGCCGCAGTATCTGGCCGATCCGCGGGCCAACGATATCGACATGCTCGTGATTCGCGAAAACAGTGAAGGCGAATATGTAAACCAGGGCGGGCGACTCGCCGTGGGCACCGAAAACGAGATCGCCACGCAGGTTGCCCTGTTCACCCACCGCGCGACCGATCGCATCATCCGTCATGCCTTCGAGCAGGCGCGGGTCAGGGCGGCCGAACGTGCCGCTGAAGGCCGCGAGCGCAGCTTCGGGCGCGACGAGAAGGCCAGCCAGGTCTGCATGATCACCAAGCGCAACGCCCAGCGCTTCTGGGGCGACATGTGGACCGACATGTTCGCCGAGATCGCGAAGGACTACCCGGATGTGGCCACCCACCACGAACTGGTGGATGCCGCCTGCATGAAGTTCGTCAGCCACCCCTGGGCGTTCGACGTCGTGGTGGCGTCGAATCTGTTCGGTGACATTCTGACCGACCTGGCGGCCGTGCTGAACGGCGGCATGGGCGTATCGCCCTCGTCGAACGTGAACCCGTCGGATCGCACGTGTCCGCCCATGTTCGAGCCCACCCACGGCAGCGCGCCCGATATTGCCGGCAAGAACCTGGCCGGGCCTACCGCGATGCTGCTGACCACGGCGATGATGCTGGAATGGATGGGCGTCGAGGATCCGGCCGCCGACCGCGCCGGCAAACGCCTGCGTGAAGTGGTCGCCGCCGACCTGGCCGAACACGGGCGCGAACGCCGCGGAACGATCGAAACCGGCGACGCGATCGTCGACGTACTTTAGCTTTTCAAGCGTTTACATATTGATCCTGCGGCGAGCCTGGCACGATCGTTGAAACTCGTTTCGATCCGGTCTAGGCTCGCGCGCACAATGCAACAAGGCCATCCAGGAGTGCCGTCATGCTAGGAAGCAACAAGAGCAATCTATCGCCCCTGCTCAAGCAGGCTACCGACGTCCATGTCGATCGCGGCGAAGGCTGCTACCTGTTCGACACCGACGGCAAGCGCTATCTGGACTTCACGGCCGGTATCGGCGTGACCAGTACCGGCCATTGTCACCCCAAGGTGGTCGCCGCGGCACAGGAGCAGGTCGGTAAACTCATCCACGGCCAGTACACCACGATCCTGCACAAGCCGATTCAGGATCTGTCCGCGCGTCTGGCCGACAAGATGCCCGGCGATATCGATTCCATCTTCTATGCCAGTGCTGGCACGGAAGCAGCGGAATCGGCGATGCGCCTGATGCGTCATGCCACCGGTCGGCCCAATATCGTGGTCTTTCACGGCGGCTTCCATGGCCGCACCATGGGTTCGGCCTCGATGACGACCTCGGGCACGGCCTATACCGCCGGCCTGCAGCCGCTGATGGGGGGTGTGATCGTCGCACCGTTCCCGGCTGCGTTCCGTTACGGCTGGTCGGAAGATCAGGCCACCGAGTTCTGCCTGCAGGAGTTGGACTACATTCTGCAGACGATCAGCTCGCCGAACGATACCGCCGGCATGCTCATCGAACCGATCCAGGGCGAGGGCGGCTTCATACCGGCCAACACCAAGTTCATGCAGGGCCTGCGCGAGCGCTGTGACAAGCACGGCATGCTCCTGGGCGCCGATGAAGTACAGGCCGGCTATGGTCGTACCGGCAAGTTCTGGTCGCACAGCCACTTCGACGTGGAGCCGGATATCGTGGTCACCGCCAAGGGCCTGGCCAGTGGCTTCCCGCTGTCGGCCTGTGCCGCGCCGCGCAAGATCATGGAAAAGGGCTTGCCCGGTTCGCAGGGCGGCACCTACGGCGGCAACGTGGTGGCCTGTGCGGCCGCGCTTGCCACGCTCGACGTGATCGAGGAAGAAGGCCTGGTGGATAACGCCGGTGCCCAGGGGGCGCATCTCAAGGAGCGCCTGGAACAGCTCGCCGACAAGCATGAATGCATCGGCGACGTACGCGGCAAGGGCCTGATGGTCGGCGTGGAATTCGCCAAGGACGGCAAGCCGGACGGCGCCCGTGCCGAGAAGGTCGCCAAGGAATGCGAAAAGCACGGCCTGTTGGTACTGCGCTGCGGCCCCGGCAAGCAGGTGGTGCGTTTCCTGCCGCCGCTGGTGGTCACGCGTGAACAGGTCGACGAGGGTGTGGACATCTTCGCCAAGGCGGTCGAAGCCAGCAGCTGATTGCTTCGGCCCCGTCGATCAAAAAGGCTCCCGTGTTCGCACGGGGGCCTTTTTTTATGTTCGGCCTGCGTTGATCACGGTGACACGGCGGTCTGGCTACAATGTCCGATTTGTTCGCGAGTGTTGATCGATGCGTGTCCGTCTGGCCGAGTTCATGGAGCTGGCCCGCTCCAGTTTCTGGTTTCTGCCGAGCGTGATGATGCTCGTGGGCGTACTGCTGTTCAGCATCACGCTGGGGCTGGATCGCAGCGACATGGCGGCGCCGTGGCTGACCCGGGTGCTGTATTCCGGCGGTGTCGAGAACGCAGTTTATCTGCTGCAGACACTCACCGCGGCGATGGTGGCGATTGCCACGGTGGTGTTTTCCACCCTCATGCTCGTGCTGACGCTGGCCACCAGCCAGTTCGGCCACCGCCTCATTCGCAGCTTCATGCGCGATCGGGCCAACCAGGCCGTACTTGGCGTATTCCTGAGTACCTTCGTCTACTGCATGCTGGTGTTTCATATGGTGGGCAACGATCCCGCCAACCGGTTCGTGCCCGCGCTGTCGGTCACGATGGGCTTTGGGCTGTCGTTGTTCGCAAGCTGCACGCTCATTTATTTCACCCACCATATGGCCCAGCTCATCGCCGCCCCACAGGTGCTGGAAGCGGTGGCAGTCGAACTCGACGACGTCATCGATCGGCTGTACCCGGAAAGCCCGGCGCAGCGACACGATGAGGGATTCAGCCTGCGTAACGGCGAGCTGGTTCGTGCGCCCCGTGCCGGCTACGTGCAATCGGTGGGGCTGGACGGCGTCGTCGCTGTTGCCCAGCAACACGATATCCGGATCGAGTCGCTCGTCGGCTACGGCGATTACGTATTGGCCGGTGCGCCGATCGCGCGCTGGCAGGGCAGCCCGGACGATCAGGAGGACGGACTTGCAGAGAAGATCGCCGGTGAATACCTGATTGGCGACAGCCGCATGAGCGACCGCGACCTGCTTTTCGCGATCAACCAGGTCGCGGAAATCGCGGTACGCGCACTATCGCCGGCGTTGAACAACCCCTATACAGCGGTGGACTGCATCAATCGGCTGGGTGCGTCGCTGGCCGAAGTGGCGCGTCGGCCGGTGCCGTCGCCCTTGCACGGCGAAGACGACAGGCCGCGTTTTTCTCTACAGCTGCCCGACTTCGAAGCCGCCCTTGACGCTGCTTTCACGCCGATCCGCAACTACGGTCGCGGCAGCGTACTGGCCAGTCGCCAACTGCTGCGCACTCTAGGCGGTTTGGGTGCGGTGGCCACCCGCGAGCCCGACCGCGCCGCGCTGCGGCGTCATGCCCAAGTGGTACGCGATGCCGCGCATAGCGCGCTGCAGGAACGACACGATATCGACGATATCGAGCGCGAATTCGAGCGTGCGCTGAACGGGTTGAGGCAGCCAGCCTGACCCGGCGGCGGGCGTTCGTTCCTCTTCTTTTTAAGGCGTCAGCCCCAGCCACTCGCTGCGATACAGGCGCGGCAGGAAGTAGGGCATGGTCTGGAACTCGCGCAGCGCATGACGACCCAGGTCTTCGCCGAAGCTTGGCTGGGGGATCAGCACACCGGCAAAGATGGTGAAGACCGTATCGAGAATGACGCCGTCGCGGGCGTCGTTCCAGCGCCACTGGTGGATGAGTTTGTTCGAAGGGAAGGGGGCGGGCGACAGCGGTACGTCGACGGGCAGCGAGACGCCCTGAATCTGCTGGAAGCTCTGGGGCTCGGCCAGGGAGTTGAAGAAATAGGGGCGCGGCTGTTCGATGGGCACGGGCGCGGGTGACACTTCGGGGTCGACGCCTTCGATTCGCAGAGTAATCAGCGCGTTGCCGATGAATTCGCGCACGATCTGGACCGCGCCGATATCGTATTGCAGGTCGCGATCTTGCGGTGCGACTGCCCATTCGAAGCGGTCGTGGTCGATTGGCTGCCACAGACGGTAGCGGGCGAGATTATCGATATGGTCCCACCACCAGGCGAGCATGTCGGGCGTAATGCCCTTGATCTCCTGATTCACGATGACGCGAAACGTCAGGCTCGAAAACTCGATCGGCGTCACTTCGACGCTGCCGCGGGTCAGTACCACGTCGTCGTAGAACTTGCGGTCGAAGCGGTCGGTCAGGAAACCGCTCGTGCCTTCGAGCAGCCCGCGTAGCCACAGGCCGTATGCGCGGGCGAGGTTTTTATCGCCCGCGGTGGTCAGTTCCAGCGAAAACGCTGTATCGGTCAAGGAGTCGCCGACGGGCTTGTAACGCAGCAGCACGTCGATTGGCGCGCCGTCGTCGATGGTTACGGTCATCGCCAGAAAGCTGAACGGCCGGCCGCCGAGATAGTTGCTGGGGTCGACCCGGCCGCGCGCGCTGTCGGGCGAGCGATAGCGCGACGTCACGCTGCGGCGGCGGCCCTCCAGCCAAATGGATTGCTTGAAGGACGCCTGGCTTTCGTAGCCCAGTTCGTTTGGCTGGGCCGGGGCATCAATCCACTCGAAGTCGCGCGATTGGCGGTTGGCGCGGCGTAACGCGCGTTGGCTCAGGTTGTTCCAGAACCAGCTGAATGCTTCCGGGCGGACGTCTTCCACGACAAACAACATCTGTTCGTCGACGTTCGGGCTGGAAGCCAGGCCCGCGAATGGATTCATTGTGTGGTTACGATCGGCGCCGTCTGCGGCCATCGTCGCAGCCGAGGCGAGCACGAGCGGCGCTAGGAGGAGGCCGGCGATCGACAGCCTCGTATTATTACGATGCCCGTCAACCCCATAAAAATAGGAAAGAAATTTTTTCCAGGCGCGTCGCACGATATTCTCCGTTTTTAGTTTCTAATAGTTATATCTGGGAAAATCTATGCCCCCGCGTCGAGGCCGTCAAGGCGCGGCGCGGCTCTGATTCAGAGGCAGTCTGGTGGGTGGGGTGAAGGCTCAACGCGACAAGGGCGGAGCATCGATCAAAGACTTGTCATCATCCGGTGATAACGACGACCGCAAACGGACATATGGTGTCGGCATGCTTGGCGGATCGCTTACTTCACGGGTCATTCATGTCTCGCTCTTTCATTCTGCTGCGCGCGCTGGCTCTGCTAAGCGCCACGATCTGCGTTTTCACGGCAACCGGCGCTTTCGCGCAGCCGTCGATTCTCATCAATGAAATCGATGCCGACACGCCCGGTACCGATAGTGCGGAGTTCGTCGAATTGACCGATGGCGGCGTCGGCAATACGGCGCTGGATGGTCTGGTGCTGGTCTTCTACAACGGCGCCAACGACCAGAGCTATGCCGCCTTCGATCTCGACGGCACGGTGACCTCGGGTGACGGTTATTACGTGCTGGGCAATTCAGGCGTGCCGGGCGTGGGTACCGTATTCGGCGGCAACGGCCTGCAGAACGGACAGGATGCCGTGGCCCTCTATGCGGGGGACGCAGCTGATTTTCCCAACGGCACGCCGGTGACCACCGATAACCTGATCGATGCCGTCGTCTATGGCACTGACGACAGCGACGACCCCGGGCTGGCCATCTTGCTGGCCGACGGCGCGCCGCAGCTGGATGAGGACGTCAACGCCAACAAGGACAACGAGTCGCTGCAGCGCAGCCCGGACAGCAGTGGCGCGGGCCGCGATACGAGCACGTTCGTGGCGGCCGCGCCGACGCCGAATGCCGCTACCGGCAGTGCGCCTTCTATCGGCACGCCCGACAACGGCGACGGCATTCCCGACAATGCGCTGACCGGTCTGCGTATCTACGATATTCAGGGCGCTTCCCATTTGTCGCCGCAGCGAGGCAACGCGGTGGCCGGTGTGCCGGGCGTTGTGACCGCGGTCACCCGCAACAGCTTCTATCTTCAGGACCCGGACGGCGACGGTCGCGATGCTACCAGCGATGCGCTTCTGGTGTTCACGGGCGGCGATCCCACGCGGCGCGACGGTGCGCCGGTCGCGGTGGGTGACGTGGTGGAAGTCGCCGGCGAAGTGAGCGAATTCTATCCCGGCGGGGTGCAGAGTAATAATCTGCCGACGACCCAGATCGTGACCGGCGACGATGGCAGCACCCGCCTTCTCGCCGATCCGACCTCGGTTTTCAATACGACCGAAGTCATGGCCGTGACCATCGGCCAGGGCGGCCGTCAGGCGCCCACACAGATCATTGATAACGACACCAACGGCAATGTCGCCACCAGCGATACCACGGTGTTCGATCCGGACGAAGACGGCCTGGACTTCTACGAAAGTCTGGAAGGCATGCGCGTACGGGTGAATCAGGCCATGGCAGTGGGCCCGACCAGCGGCTTCGGCGAGATCTTCGTGGTCCCGGATGCCGGCGCGAACGCGACCGGTATCAACGCCCGCGGCGGTATTACCCTGGTCGAGCGTGGCGATCGTGTGGACTACAACCCCGAACGCATCCAGATCGACGATACGCTGCTCGAAGGCGAAATGCCCGTTGTGGATACCGGGGCGCTGTTCACCCAGGTGGTGGGCGTGCTGGGCTACGGCTTTGGCAACTTCGAAATACTGCCCGATACGCTTGCCGCGCCGCAGCCTTCGAACCTCAACCGTAGCGGCGTGGGTGTGCTCGCCCGCGGCGATACGCTGAGCGTGGCCGGCTACAACGTCGAAAACCTCGACCCGAACGACGAGGACGGGGATACCGACGTTGCCGACGGCAAGTTCGAGGCCATCGCTGGCCAGATCGTCGAACGACTGGGGTCGCCGGACATCATCGGCCTGCAGGAAGTGCAGGACAATAACGGATCGATTAACGACGGGGTGGTCGCGGCGGATCAGACGTTACAACGACTGGCAGACGCCATCGTGGCCGCCGGCGGCCCGCGTTATGCCTATACCGAGGTGGTGCCCGAGGCGGAGGCCGATGGTGGTCAGCCGGGCGGCAATATCCGGGTGGCCTATCTCTACGACGCCAGCCGCGTGAGTCTGGTCGAGGCCAGCGGCGGCGTCGGCGATGCCACCACCGCGACCGAGGTTTCGACCGACGCCGAGGGCCGCTTGGCGCTGACGCTCAATCCGGGGCGGGTGGCGCCCAACGACCCGGCCTTCAACGACAGTCGAAAGCCGGTCGCCGCGCTGTTCGACTTCCGCGGCGAGCGGGTGCTGCTGGTCAACAACCATTTTGCCTCCAAGGGCGGTAGCTCACCGTTGTTCGGTGCCATCCAGCCGTACGAAAATGGTTCCGTTGACCAACGCATCGCTCAGGCAGCGGCCGTCAACGCCTTCGTGGATGACGCGCTGGCCGCGGTGCCGGAGGCCCGTATCGGGCTGCTGGGCGACTTCAACGAGTTCGGCTTTCTTGAGCCGATGCAGGTGCTCACCGGTGCCGACGAATCGGCCCCGGTGGTATCAGACCTGCTGGATATGCTCGATGCGACCGCGCGCTACAGCTATGTGTTCGAGGGCAACTCGCAGGCGCTGGATCACTTCTTCGTCACCCCGGCGCTGGACGCGCGGGCGAATGTTCAGGTGGCCCACGTCAACGCCGAATTCGCCGATCAGGTCAGCGATCATGACCCGATCGTGGCGAGTTTCGATCTTGCCGACAGCGACACGGTTAGCGACGGCGGCAGCGAAGGCGAGGATACGGTGGCCTCCGAGGACAACTCGAACAGCGGCGGTTGTACGCTCGGCAACGGTCGCGATGCCGGGCTGCCGCTACTGCTAATGGCCGCTATTGTTACGCTGGTCTGGCGCCGGCGTCGTACGGGCTAGCGCGTCGTAACCCCTGACAAGAACGCGGGCGGGGCTTCGATCCCGCCCGCTTGGTTTTTGTACTGCTTGGGGTAGCCCTGCCTCGGAGCGACTCGCGCCGGTTTGCGCGCGTCACGCGCCAGCGGTCGCGCGGAGCCGCTTGCCTGTCGGCCCTTTAGAGTGGGTTAATATTCCCATTCATCCGCCGGGTGCACGTCGGGTGAGAGGTCGCCAGGATCGTGGAAATGCCGCCTTTTCCGTTTGGCCGGGCGGCGTGGCGCATGGCCTCATCCACGCTCGCACAACGCCTCGCGGCTTGTGCGCAATTTGTCACATGCGGCCGGTGCATTCATCATGCACCGTGAATTACGACTGGCCGGCGCGTTTGCGCCCGCGGTAACGGTCATTACGTTCTGCTGTTCCTGCCAAGGAAAGACATCTATGAATCGAGTTGGTGCTTCGCGGTCCGCGTGGGACGCCCTGCGAATATTCGTTCTGTTTTTTGCACTTATGGTCGCCGTCATCGCCCCCCAGGCGATGGCCCAACAGAGCGATGCGCCCAGCGGCGATAACGCCAGCGAAGTGCTGCCTCTGACCCAGCTTGCCGATCTGCTCGAAAACGATGAAGCGCGCGCGCAGATCGTCGATCAGCTGCGTCAGGCGGCCCAGGCGGGCGAGGCCGAGAACGCCGACAGCCCACTGCCGCCACCGCCCGATACCGCTGAGGATCCGGCCCTGGACAAAGCGCCCGATGGCGCCGGCGCCGAGCAGGCCGCCGCGAGTCAGGAACGGGTGTCCTTTGCCCGCCAGTTCGCACAAACGACAGCGGCCTGGGCCGAAGTGATCGGCGAGCGTGTATCGGCGACCTGGGCGATGCTTACCTCCCTGGATGAGGACCGCGGGCCGGGCCCCGAATTCGACATGTCGGCGTTCGTGACTGCGCTGACGACTTTCGGCCTGGTCGCGGTAGCGACCGTGGTCTCCTTCTTCGTACTGCGGTTTCTGGCCGGTACGCTGTTCTCGGCCATCGGACGGTTTTCGCAACGTGCTGAAACCGGTGCGGGCGTACTCATTCGACGTGGCACGGCGATCGTCCTCGCCGTGATCGTGGATATCGCCGTTGTGCTGCTGGCCTGTGGCGCGGGCTATCTGGCCGGACTCTATGC
The DNA here is from genome assembly GCF_002729955.1 of Salinisphaera sp. GTDB lineage: Bacteria > Pseudomonadota > Gammaproteobacteria > Nevskiales > Salinisphaeraceae > Salinisphaera. Next base: position 40,204 of record NZ_PBYA01000057.1, read on the forward strand.
CTTTGGCGAAGCAGGCAGCATCGGTACCCGCGAGTCGTTGTTCATCAACGCGTTCGCGCTCGTCGAGCTCACCAAGGTCGCAATTCGCGCGGTGTTCGCAGCGCGCTACGACAGTCTGCGCCTGATCAGCATTCCCAGCGATATTGCCCACTGGTGGAGCATTCGACTGCGGTGGTTCGTGGGCATCATCGGCTACGGTCTGCTGGTTGTGGTGCCGATCATCAACGTGCAGCTGTCGTTCTTCCTGGGTGCGGTTGTGAGCTTTTTGCTCATGGGCGGCGCCTATATCTACGCGCTGGCGGTCATCTTCAAGAATCGCGAGCTGTTCAATGCCCGCCTGCAGCGCATGTCGGAAAACGCGTCGATCGGTTTCTTCGGCGTCCTGTTCCGGCTCATGTCGAAACTGTGGGTGATTCTGGCCGTGGCCTACTTCACTACGCTGTTCGTCTCCAGCCAGGTTGATCCGAGCAATGCGCTGCCGTTCATGCTTTCGGCCACGCTCGAGACGCTCGTTGCGGCGGCGGTGGCCCTGGGTATTTCCGGGCTGCTGTCGAAGGCGATCGGCAAGCGTTTGACCTTCTCGGACAATGTGCGCAGCAAGCTGCCGATGCTCGAGGCACGGGTGAACTCCTATGTCCCGACCGCGCTCAAGGTCATCCGGGTGCTGATCCTGGTCGCCTTCGCACTGGTCGTGGCCAATGCATGGGATCTGTTCGATCTCGGCGCCTGGCTGTCTTCGGATGCGGGACTGAATACGGTCTCCACGCTCACGCGGGTTGCCATCGTGCTGGTGGCGGCGGCGCTGCTGTGGCTGATCGCCGCGAGCATCATCGAGCACCGGCTCAACCCGAATACCGGCGCCGGCAAGCCCACCGCACGTCAGGAGACGCTGCTGGAGCTGTTCCGCAACGCGCTGGCGATCGTGATCATCACCATGACGCTGATGATTTCGCTATCGCAGATCGGGGTGGATATCGGGCCGCTGATCGCTGGCGCCGGTGTGCTCGGTCTGGCCATCGGTTTCGGTGCCCAGAAGCTGGTGCAGGACATCATCACGGGCGTGTTCATTCAGCTCGAGAACGCGATGAATACCGGCGACGTTGTGACCGTGGGCGGTATCACGGGTACCGCGGAACGACTCACCATCCGTTCGGTGGGCATCCGTGATCTGGACGGCTCCTACCACATCGTACCGTTCTCCTCGGCCAGCACGGTGACCAACTACCAGCGCGACTTCGCCTACTTCCGTACCGAGTACGGCATCGGCTATCGCGAAGATATCGACAACGCCGTGTACCACCTGCGCGAGGCGTTCGAGGAGCTCAAGGCCGACGAGAACGTCAACGGCAATATCCTCGAGGATATGACCGTTCCGGGCGTGACCGCGCTGGCCGACAGTTCGGTCAATATCCGCATCATGATCAAGACCAAGCCCGGCACCCAGTGGGGCGTGGGCCGTGCCTTCAATCGTCTGGTCAAGATGCATTTCGACCGTGCCGGCATCGAAATCCCGTTCCCGCACCAGACGCTCTACTTCGGCGAGGACCGGGACGGCAAGGCGCCGCCCGCGAATCTGCGCATCATCGATGCGGGCCCGGAAGAGCGCCACGACGATGCGCCGCGTAAGCAGCGGCGCAAGGGCGATGATGCGGCGCCCGAGGAAACGGGCGACGCCCCGGCCGACGATAACTAGGCCGCGTTTGTTGCCAGTAAAAAAGCCCGTGGCCGGATTGGCCACGGGCTTTTTTTATACGTTGTGGGCTTTTCAAGCGAGGGCGATAGCCTTTCGGGCAGCCGCGGCGAAGACCGCGGCGGGCAGGGCCGATCGGCCGACGGCACAGCAGGTCGCTGCGCAACCAAATTCCACGAGCCTCGTTTCTGCGCATAAATTAGCCGCGGGTGGGCCAGCGCTGTGACGACCGGCGTTTGCGCCGCCTATGCTCGCTTTGTCCACAGCCTTATCCCAAGGCTGTGTGCACAAAGCCGGGCCCATATCCGTGTCTGCCGTGGATCGGCAAAACCTACGCCCGTCAAGGCCTGCCGTCTTTGATTAATTATTGTCCAGCACGCTGTAAATGCACGTCCGACAAGGCTTGCCGCGTTTTGACTACGGGTTATCCACAGGGTTTTCCAGCGCGATTGTGAAAACTGTTTCGTGGCCTGTTTGACCCGGCACGGGGTCTAGGCGTCCGATTCCGCTTCGGATTCGGTCCAGTCCCGTGCCCAGCCCTCGTCGTCGCGAAACATCTCATCCCCGGCATGCTGGGTAAACTCGATGGCGATACGTTCGCGCGGCACGTCAAGGTGTTCCACGCAAAGATCAAGCAGGGCGACGGCCAGTTGTTCGCGCCACTCGGTCGGCCGACCACGGCGGATATCGCACATCATGACAACGCCCGGTTCCGGCTCGCCTTCGCCGCAGCGCCACAGGCTGCCATCGGTGAGTTCGCGAAAACCCACGCTCACGCGGCGCGGCGTGGTATGCATGCGCTCGGCATATGTTTCGCCCAGCCGCCGGGCCAGCGTGCGTTTGGTTTCCTGGGGATAGGCGCTCGGCACGTCGAGTTGCAGATAGGGCATGGAATGATTCCGTTCGTTTGATGAAGGCACATGAATGCATATCAAAGCCAGCGCGTGCAATGCGCGGTACGCATCACCGCGACGGACGGCGCTGGTCGAAAATTGATCGCGAACCGTTAACGCCTGCTGCCGTGGGCGATTGCGCGGTTTGCGCGCATCTTTTCCACAGGCTTGTCCCGTGCTTTTGTGAGTAAAGCCGTCGCCGGCGCCGCCTGCTTGACGCGCCATGGTTCCTGGCGTGTTCGTGGTCGTGGCACGAGAGGTGATCGGGCGATTGGCATCGAACGTCCGCGCGCTGATCAATTTTTGTTCGATACGTCGACAACGCCCGCGCCGCAAGGCGTTGATGGCTTTGCCAACGGCTTATCCACAGCGTTGTCAAAAGCCGGTGTGCACAACGCCAGGTGGCGCGATCCGGCCGGGCGATGGTTAGCCGGCCAGGGGCCAGACCCAGGGCGCCAGCGCGATCGTGACGGCCCCCACCAGCAGCGTCAGTGGCGCACCGAGACGCAGGAAATCGGTGAAGCGATAGCCGCCCGGCCCGTAGACCATGAGGTTGGTCTGATAACCGATAGGCGTCAGAAAGCTTGCCGAGGCGCCGATAGCGACCACAACGGCATAAGCCATCGGCGCGTTTGATGCCCCTAGCGCCAGGTTGACGGCAATGGGCAGCATGATCACCGCCGCTGCGTTATTGGTGACGATCGAAGAGATCAGCACCGTGCTCACGAACAGGCCGGTGAGCGCCGCATACGTCGAGCCACCGGCCAGGCCGATGAACCCATGGGCGAGCGTTTCGGCCAGCCCGGTCTGTTCGACGGCCGAGCCGATACCGATCGCCGCGCCGATCGCCACCAGCAAGGACCAGTCGATGGTCTTGCGCACCGAGCTCAGCGAGCAGCAGCCGGTAATCACCATGAGAGCAGCGCTCGCGAGTGCTGCGTTGAGAATGTCGATTGCGCCGATGGCCACGGAGATCACCAGCAGGGCAATGAGGCCGATGGCGGTATAGGCGCGCTGGTGCTGGGGCGGGTTCGAGTCCTCGACCGTACTCACGAGGAAGAAATCCCGCGAATGCCGCTGCTGCGCCGCGAACGAAGGCCTTGCTTCGAGTAGCAGCGTGTCGCCCGGCTGGAGCACGATATCGCCGATCTTGCGGTGGATGCGCGCGCCGTCGCGGGCGACCGCGAGTACGACGGCCTGATACTGGCCGCGAAAACCGCCTTCGCGAATCGTTTTCCCGACCAGCGGGCAGCTATGGGAAACCACGGCCTCGATGAGCACGCGCGCACGGCGTGGCGTATCCAGCTTGAAAATCTGTTCGGTGGCCGGCACCAGGCCGCGGGTCTTGTGCAGATGCACGACGGAATCGACGATCCCCACGAACACGAGTCGATCTTCACCCTGCAAGGGCTCGCGCGGTGATACTGCGGGCAGGATATGGCCATCGCGTTCGATCTCGGCCAGATACATGCCCGGCAGCTGGCGCAGTCCTGCGTCCTCGATGGTCTGGCCCTCGAGTGGACCGCCGGCGGCCACCATCATCTCCACGCTGTATTCGCGCGGATTGTCCATGCGTTCCAGTGCCGGCATGCGATCGGGCAGCAGCCAACGCCCGGCCAGGATCATGAAGATCGTGCCGAGGACCGTGATCGGTACGCCCACCCAGGCGAGTTCGAACATGCCCAGACCCTCATCCAGCCCCTGCTGGACCAGCAGGCTGTTGACCAGCAGGTTGGTGCTTGTACCGATCAGGGTGCAGGTGCCGCCAAGGATGGTGGCGAAGCTCAACGGCATCATCAGCTTCGATACGGACAGCCGGTGTTTTCTGCACCAGTCCGAGACCGCCGGAATCAGCGCCGCCACCACGGGCGTATTGTTAAGAAATGCGCTCAGGATCGCGGTGGGAACGATCAACTGGGTCTGGGCATGGGCCGTCGAGCGCGGTTTGCCGAGCACGCGCGCGGCCAACATCTGGGTCGCACCCGTATCCCGCAGTCCGGCGACAACCACGTACAGCGCGGCGACGGTGATCACCCCCGGATTGGCGAAGCCCATAAACGCGGACTCGGCATCGATTACGCCGCTTAGCAGCAGGGCGATTAAAGCGCCGACCAGCACCGCGTCGACCGCGATTGGGGTGAACGCGAGCGCGCAGAATGCAGCGACCAGAACGGCCAGCGTGAACAGTGCGGCTAGCGACACGCGTTGTCATCCCCATGGCCTGCGCAGGCGGCTGGCGGCTGCGACGCCCACGGCCTGACGCTTCGATGCCGAGCCTCAAGGCCGGCGCCGGGGACGGGGCGATATTCAGTCACGGCCGACTTCGTGCTGTTCTTCTGTCCAGCGATCGAAGCCGCCCTCCATATGGGCAACGCCCTCCAGCCCCATATCCTGCAGCGTGGCCGCCGCGAGCGCCGATCGCCAGCCCTTGTTGCAGTAGAGGATCAATGTCTGCGCCTGGGCCAGTTCAGGCTTGTGGTAGGGGCTTTCCGGGTCGATCCAGAATTCGAGCATGCCGCGCGGCACGTGCAGCGAATCCGGGATACAGCCATCGCGTTTGCGTTCGCGCACGTCGCGCACATCAACGATCAGTACGCCCTCATCGTGTCGCCGGCCGGCCACGTCGTCCGGCGAAAGGGTGGTCACGCGTTGCTGTGCGCGGGCGACCAGGTCGTGAACGGACAGGGTGACGGGCATGGCGAACTCCGTGGCGAACGAGGCCGTTTTATATCATGGTGTGGCGCATACCGAGTGTCTTGATGTGCTTTGTTGCGAGGGTGCAATCGGCGCGAATTTGTCGATCAGGAAGTCCACGAAGGCTCGCACCTTTCGCGACAGATAGCGCCGATGGGCATAGAGCACGAAAAAAGCCGAATCGTCGTGCGGGTACTCGGTCAGCACCGGCGTCAGCCGTGCGGCGGCGATATCGGGGGCCACCAGCCAGTGTGAAAGCCTGGCCAGGCCGACGCCCGAGCGTACGGCTTCGTGCAGTGCGTCTGCAGTGTTGGCGCGAAAGCTGCCATGCATGCGAAGTACGCGGGTGCCGTGTTCTGCGTCGGTAAATGCCCAGTCGTTGAATTCGTCGAGTGTAGACAGGGTGAGGCAGTTATGCGCGATCAGGTCTTCGGGCGCGCGCGGGGTGCCGTTTCGCGCCAGATAGGCGGGCGCGGCGCAGATGATACGGCGGTTGATACACAGACGGCGGGCGACAATATCCGGATCGTCCACCTGTTCGCGCCACTGAATGGCGACATCGAGTCCATCCTCGACGAGATCGACATGGCGGTCGGTGAGCTCGAATTCGATATCGATCTGCGGGTAGCGAGCCATGAACTCATTGATCAAGGGCAGGACCTGCACCCGCCCGAAGGAGACGGTGGCCGCGATACGAAGCGTGCCCCAGGGCTCGGTGCTCATCGCGCCCGCCGCATTTTCGGCCTCTTCGATCGCTCGCAGAATCTCGACGCAGCGCTGATGGTAATGCTGTCCGGCTTCGGTGAGATGGATACGGCGCGTCGTACGCTGAAACAGGCGCGTATGCAGGCGTTCTTCGAGCCGGCGTATCTGCTTGCTTACTGCCGATGGGGTCAGGCCCAGCTCGCGCGCGGCGGCCGAAAAACCGCCGGCGTCCACCGCCCGTACGAAGATCGTCATTTCCGTGGTCTTGTCCATGGCCGTTGCCCTGTTTATGCCGGCACGGCACAGGTGATATGCCAGCGAGCCGGATGATGACGTGCCGGGTCGTCGTTATCTTGCGGCCTCGTGATTCGCTTGGCCGTGCCGGTTCTGCCCGAGGAGTTGTCGTCATGCTGTTCGTAACGCCGGTCAAGCCGGTCGACCGAAAACTCGGTACGGATGCTGCGGCGCGCCGCGAGCAGGCCGACCGCGAGTTCGAACGTTTCAAAGCGCGGCATGGTTCGTTCGCGCGCTATGCACGTCCGCCGATCTAGAAAACTGGGGGGGAGTAAACCGTCAGGTCCTAGGAACCGTCGGCGCGCCAGTTCGCGATCGCCTGGCGTTCTTCGTCGGTGATACCGGTGATATTGCCAAGCGGCATGTAGCCGCTGGCCACCGCCTGTTTGATCTGGGCCCGATGCGCACGGATGCGCGCGTCGCTATCCAGCATGATGCCCGCCGGTGCGGCGCTGAAGCTCTCGCTGCTCGGGTTTTCGGCGTGGCACTCGCTGCAGCGCTGCGCAATGATGTCGTGAACGCGGGCGAAGGGGGTGGCGTCGGCCGTATCGGTGCGCGTCGCCGGGTCGGTGCCGGGCGGCGTGGACGACAACGATGCCAGCGGTGCGGTCAATACGAAGGCGGCGATAATGAACAGGCCGCCAGCGATGGCAAACATCGGCCGGATGTGGCCGGCGTGCATGGACACGAAAAACTGTCGGATCAGCGCGCCGGCGACGATGAACAGCACGATCACGACCCAGGCATAAGGGTCGGTATACAGGAAGGCATAGTGGTTGCTGAGCATCAGCAAGACCACCGGCAGGGTGAAATAGGTGTTATGAACCGAGCGCTGTTTGCCGCGCTTGCCATCCAGCGGGTCCGGCGTCTGCCCGTGCATCATGGCCGCGACCATGCGCCGTTGCCCGGGAATGATCCAGAAATAGACGTTGGCGGTCATGGCGGTGGCCATTACCGCGCCCACCAGCACGAACGCGGCACGCCCGGCGAATATGTGCGTGGCCAGATAGGCCACGGCCACCATCATCAGCGCAACCGCCACACCGAGTACGCCGTCGCGCTGCATGGTGGGGCTGATGCGTTTGCACAGTTCGTTGTAGATCAGCCAGCCCAGCGCGAGAAAGACGAGCGCGGCGATATTGGCCTGCCATCCGGTCATCGCCGCAGCCCAGGCCCAGTCGCTTTGCGGATCGACCAGATAGATCTCGGGCCGGGTCAGATAGAGCAGGGCGAACAGGGCGAAACCGGACAACCAGGTCGTATAGGCCTTGAGATAGGACCAGTGCAGATCGTCGGGCAGCTTGGCCGGGGCGCTGGCGTATTTCTGGTTGTGATAGAAGCCGCCGCCGTGCACGGCCCACATTTCGCCGGCCACGCCGTTACGGGCATCCTCGGCGCTGGCCGGTTTCTTCAGGCCGTTGTCGAGCATCACGAAATAGAAGGATTCGCCGATCCAGGCGATCGCTGCGATCACGTGCAGCCAGCGCAGCAGCATGTTGCCGAATTCGATCAGAAAAGCCTGCATTCATATCCCCTGGACGGATGGCGTGGCTCCTGGGCAACGGGCGTGTCGTGCCAGTCCGTATGATCGGTTGCCGACGCTAATCGACACGGCGAGCCGTTTTTAGAGTACAACCGCGCCTGTTTTTTGTATACAAAATGGGCTCGGGCGATCGGCCACGCGCCGCCGCAGGACATGCCGCCGGCGCGGGCAACCGTAAACGCCGTGGCAGACGCTGCCACCGGATTGGCGGATGCGTCGGGCCGTGAACGCGCACCCGTGGCCCGGCTGTGGCTGCAACCGAAACGAACCAGAACCGGTGCCGCGGGTAGTGTGACGACACGCCGCGCGGGCGTGATGGCGAGCGTGGCCTGCCGCGCCTGGGCGTGTCCCGCGTATGATGGGCACGAATGTCGCGGCCCCGGACGAAGGCGAACAGCTGTCGGGGTCGACCGCCATCAGCAAGGCGTCCATTTTCAATTCGTGTGCTCGGCTTGCCGAGACCCGCTGCAAGGAACGATCGCGATGCCCGAGATCAGCGAATCGCATAATCCGCTGCCCGATGCCCAGCAGATCGCCAGCCCCTCGGGCCGGCGTACGGATCAGGATATCTATCGCGCGATCGCGAACGCGATATTCGAGCAACGCCTGCCCTCGGGCACCAAACTGCCCGAGGACAGCCTCGGGGATATCTTCGCGGTGAGCCGTACGGTGGTGCGCAAGGCGTTGTTTCGTCTGGCCAGTGAAAAGCTGGTCGATATCCGGCCCAATCGCGGCGCGATGGTCGCCAGCCCCACGATCGAAGAAGCGCGCGATGTGTTCCAGTCGCGCCGGATCATCGAGGCAGCCAGCGTGGAGGCAGCGATGCAGCGTATGACCGACGACGGCCGCACGCGTCTGGAACGGCTCGTGCTCAAGGATCATGCCGCTCACCAGGAACGCAGCCGCCGGCACTGGATTCGTTATTCCGGGGCCTTTCATCTGGAGATCGCCGAGATCGCGGGCAATCAGGTGCTCAAGGCTTTTCTGAAGGAGTTGATCGGGCGGACTTCGTTGATCATCGGCCTCTACGAACCGATGCAGCGCACCGTATGTACCTACGATGAGCACCAGCATCTGCTCGAGGCGATGACCGGCGGCGATATCGCGCATGGGGTGCAGACCATGGTCGATCATCTGATCGATTGCGAGCAGCGCCTTGGCCTGGAACGCCGCGACCGCGATATCGATCTGCGCGCGATATTCGCCGACGGCGGCGATTGAGCAGTCGCCGGGCCTAATCGAGGAGCGCCGCCAGGCGAAAACGCGCGATGCGGTGAATCTCGTCCAGCGCACGGCGTCGTTCGGTGGCGGCGTCGTTATCCAGGCGCGCCTGCATGGCAGCGAGAATCTCCTCGCGCGTGAGGCCCTTGACCGCGACGATGAACGGAAAACCGAACTTTTGGGTATAGGCGTCGTTGAGCGCCTGCAGGCGTTCGTATTGCTCGGGCGTGCAGCCGTCTAGCCCGGCCCCGGCCTGTTCGCGTGCCGATTCGGCGGTCAGCCCGCCCGCCACGGCGAGTTTGCCGCCCAGATCCGGATGGGCCCGGATGAGCGTCATCTGCTGTGTCTCGTCGGCCTGTTCGACCACCTGCCGCATTGCCTGTGCCAGCGGCTCGCGCTGTGCCAGCGCGCTTTTGTCGGCGTCTTGCCAGACCGTGCGCGCAACCCACGGCGAGTGTTCGTAGACGGCGCCGAAGGTGTCTACGAATTCGTGTTCGTCCATGTGCTCGACGCAGGGGCGGTGAGGCGGGGCGGTATCGGTCATCGGTTGTCTCCAATTGGCATGATCGTTGGTTGGTCAAATCGATGCGCAAAGCCATACGCCAGACCGACCCAATGCAAAACTCATTTCGGATTGTATCGAATCACGAGTTGACGAATGTTCCAGTTGTAGATAGAAATTGTATTCAATATGGGGGTCAAGGCACGCTATGCGACTCAGTCGGCACCCGTGAGGGCATGACCGGTGGGTGGTCCGACCGCTGGGAGCTTGTGCGGTTCGATCGCATGGCCGCCTGCTGTTTTGACGGAATCACAGCCTTCGGGCCGCGCGCTGCCAGTGCGCCTGCCCGGGCAGCCACGGGGGCCGTGCTAATCGAGAAGGGGCGCTGCAGCGGCGAAGCCGCCCTGCACGGCGTTTCGCCCGGCCAACCGGCGAGCGCATTCGATACGAATAATAAAGCCGGCACAGATCGTCTGTGCGAACGGCCAATGAGGAGATAATTCGATGTCCGACGCGCCTGACGCGGCCAGCGATCCCGAGCTGTGTGCGGCCGATCGCCGGCCACCGTTCGCCCAGCTTTTGCCCATGGGAATCCAGCACGTGCTGGTCATGTATGCCGGCACGATCGCGGTCGCGCTGATCGTGGGCGGCGCGCTCGAACTGTCGCGCGCGGATATTTCGTATCTGATCATGGCCGATCTGCTGTGCTGCGGTATCGGCACGCTGATTCAGTCGCTGGGCATCTGGGTCTTCGGGATTCGTATGCCGATCGTGATGGGGTCGAGCTTCGTTACGGTCGGGCCGATGGTGGCCATGGCGACCAGTGGCGAGGTCGGTATTGCCGGTATTTTCGGGGCCACGGTCGTGTCCGGTATCTTCGGCGTGTTGCTGGTGCCGTTTTTCACCCGACTGCTCAAGTTCTTTCCGCCCCTGGTTACCGGTACGGTGATCGCCTCGATCGGTATCTCGCTCATGCCGGTCGGTATCAACTGGGCCGCGGGCGGCGTCGGCGCCGCCGATTTCGGCGCGCCGGTCAATGTGGGCCTGGCCGTATTCGTGCTCGCCTGTATTCTGACCATCAACCGTCTCGGGCGCGGAATCTGGGTCAATATCTCGGTATTGCTGGGGCTTCTGGTCGGCTATATCGTCGCGTTGCCGCTGGGCGTGGTCAGTCTCGACGGCCTCGCGTCGCAGCCGGTGGTCGGTATCGTGACACCGCTGCATTTCGGCATGCTCGAGTTTCCGCTGTCGGGCATCATCGCGATGTGCATCATCATGGTGGTCACGCTGGTGGAATCCACCGGTATGTGTCTGGCGCTGGGCGAAATGGTGGGCAAACCGGTGGATCGCGGGCTGCTCAATCGCGGCCTCTACGGCGACGGCATCGCGACCACGATCGCCGGCTTTCTGAACGGTTTCCCGCATACCTCGTTTTCCCAGAACGTCGGGCTGGTGGGCATGACCGGCGTGACCAGCCGGTTCGTGACCGTGGTATCGGGTGTCGTGCTGATCCTGTTGAGCCTGTTTCCGCAGGCGGCGTTCGTGGTCGCCTCCATCCCCAAGCCGGTGCTCGGCGGGGCGGGGCTGGTGATGTTCGGCATGGTCGCATCGGCCGGTATCAACATCATGACCAAAGCGGATATGGCCCAGCGCAGCAATCAGCTCGTGTTCGCGGTATCGATCGGCTTCGGCATGATTCCGCTGGCCGCGCCCGGTTTCTTTGCCGTGTTTCCCGACTGGACCGCGCCGATCGTCCACAGCGGCATTCTGCTGACCACGGTCGCCGCCGTGGTGACTAACCTGTTGCTCAACGGCCCGGAAGCGGTCGCAGAGCAAGACGATACGGCCGCGCGCGCCGTGCTCGAAGACGCCGCCGCGCGCCAGCACGAGCCGGCAACCGGCCGGGATTGAACGCCGGACGTGAACGCGCCGACACTGACGACTAGAGGAAGATCATGGGCTATCTCACCACACACGTACTCGATACGGCCAATGGCTGTCCTGGGACGGGTATCGATATCGTGGTCCGGCGTATCGATGCCGAGGCCGTGCAGACGATCACCCGGGCCACTACGAATGCCGACGGGCGCTGCGACCAACCGCTGGTAGCCGATGCGGCATTTGCCGTGGGCCGCTACGAACTCGTGTTTTCGGTGGGCGCCTATTTCGCCGGCCGGCGGGAAACGCTCGACGAGCCCGCCTTCATCGACGAAGTGGTGATCCGATTTGGCGTTGCCGATGCCGAAGCGCATTACCACGTACCGCTGCTGGTTTCCCCCTATGGCTACAGCACCTATCGCGGCAGCTGAGCCCAGCGGCCGCGAGGCCGGCCGTCAATGGCGGGCCTGTTGGCCTGCCCACATCAAGGAGCCGAACGAATGGCCACCACCATGCTACGCAACGCGGCGTTCATCGCTACCATGGACGACCACGACACCATACGCCGCGATGCCAGTATCCGTATCGTCGATGGACACATCGACGCGATTGGTGCCGCTGATGAAATAACCGGCCATGCCGACGAGACGATCGATGCCAGCGGCCATATCCTGATTCCGGGGCTGGTCAATACCCATCATCATTTCTATCAGACGCTCACGCGCAACCTGCCGGCCGGGCAGAACAGCAACCTGTTCAACTGGCTGGTCGCCCACTATCCGATCTGGGCGCGCATGGATGCGACGTCGATCGATGTGAGCACGCGTATCGCCATCGCCGAGCTGATGCTTTCGGGCTGTACGACCGCGGCCGACCATACCTATATCTGGCCCAACAATGCCCGTGTCGACGACCAGATTCATGCGGCCCGGGAGATGGGCTTTCGTTTTCATGCCGCACGCGGCTCGATGTCGGTCGGCCAGTCGCGCGGCGGGCTGCCGCCCGATCATGCCGTCGAGGCCGAGGATTTCATCCTGTCGGATTCGCAGCGCGTGATCGAGACGTATCACGATGATCGCGCCGGGGCGATGACCCGTATCGTGCTCGCGCCCTGCTCGCCGTTTTCGGTGTCCACCGATCTCATGCGCGAAACAGCCAAGATGGCGCGGCATTACGGCGTGCATCTGCATACCCATCTGGCCGAAACCCTGGACGAGGAACACTACTGCCGCGAGCTGTTCGGCCAGACGCCGGTCGAATATGCCGAGGCCAACCACTGGGTTGGCGACGACGTGTGGTTCGCGCATATGGTGCATCCGCACGAAGCCGAAATCGCGCGGCTGGGCGCGCATCGATGCGGCGTGGCGCATTGCCCGAGTTCCAACATGCGTCTGGCCTCGGGTGTGGCGCCGGTCAAGGCGCTCCAGGCCGCCGGTGCGCGCGTTGGCCTCGGTGTCGATGGCTCGGCCTCCAACGACAGCTCGCATATGCTCAGCGAGGCGCGCCAGGCGATGCTGCTCCAGCGTCTGCAGAACGGGCCCGACGCGCTGAGCGCGACCGAGGCATTGCGTCTGGCCACGCGTGGCGGTGCCGAGGTGCTCGGGCGTGACGATATCGGCTACCTCGCACCGGGGATGGCCGCGGATATCGTGGGTTATCGCCTCGACAGCCTGCCGCTGGCCGGCGGCGCGGTGCACGATCCGCTGGCCGCACTGGTGTTCTGTCTACCACCGCAGGTGGATCTGAGCCTGATCAACGGCCGGCTGCGGGTTCATCGCGGGCAATTGCTCGGCGTGGATATCCCGCAGCTCGTGGCACGTCATAACGCTGCCGCGACCGCTTTGATCAACGGCTAGCCGCCGACAGTCCCCGCACTCTGTTTCAACCAGACAAAAACGAAACAATGCCCCAATTCAGTCAATCCCGTCGTCGATTCCTCAAGCACTCGGTCGTAGCGGGCGTGAGTACCTATGTCGCCAGCCTCGCGAGCCCGAGCTTCGCGGCGTTGTTCGAACAGGACATCCTGTCGCCGACCGCCCAGGCCTGGCGGCCTGGAGCCGGGATGAAATTCCGGCTCGACGGGATCGCCAAGGTGACCGGCAGCAAGGTTTTTGCCCGCGATATCCGTGCCCGCGACATGCCGCATTGGCCGGATACCCAGGCCCATGCCTTCATCATTCGCGCCACGCGTTGCGATCGCCGCTACGAGGGTATCGATCTGTCGGCGCTGGAGGCGGCCGGCCTCGCCCCGGATCGCGTGGTCACTGCCGAAGACATGGAGCGCGACAATATTCAGGTGCCCGAATATTACGGTCCTGCCTTCTTTCTGCCCGCCGGCGAGGCGCCGCTTTATCTGGGCTATCCGGTCGCGCTGTGCATTTACCACGATTTCGCCCGCTTTTCCGTGGCCAAGGCCCGGGTGCGTGCGGCCGAGGATGTCGTGGTCTATGGCGAGCAAACGCCGTTGCCGGAGAAACCGCCCTACGGCGCGTTTCGCTATATCCGGGCCGGTGGCGATACACCGTATGCGCCCGATCGCTTCTCTGCCTTGCAGGAAACCGTGCTCTATCCGGATTTTCGCAAGCGCCACCCCGTGTGGCCGCAGGCGCTGGAAAACGGCAAGGACAGCCAGCGCGCGATGTATTACGCCAACCAGCTCGCCGAGCAGCTGGATACGCCCCCCGACGACTGGCTGGTGTTCGAGGGTGAATACCAAACGCCCTATATCGATCATTTCGCCATGGAAGCCGACAACGCCAATTGCTGGTTCGATGCCGATGCCGGGGACATGCACCTGGTCTGTGGCAGCCAGTCGCCGGCCGAGCTGGTCGAACGCATGGCCGAGCTGAACTCGGCCAGCACCTTCGCCAGCGCACGCCTGTTTCTGCACCCGACGTATACGGTCGGTTACGGCTCGAAGGACAACTCCATCTTTCCGTATTACGGCTTGATCGCAGGGCTCTATGGCGATGGCCAGCCGGTACGCCTGGCCAACGATCGCTACGAGCAGTTCCAGGCCACGATGAAACGCCATCCGTTCACGATTCGCAATCGTCTGGCGGTGGAGCGCGAAACCGGCAAGTTTCAGATATTCAAGCAGAACCTGACCGCCAACGGCGGCGGACGGGCCAATTTCTCCAATTCCGTGGCGTTCGTGGGGGCAACGGCCGCCCAGGGCATCTATTACATGCCCAACAGCGATCTCACCGCCACGGCCGAGTTCTCGCGCATGCCGGAAGCCGGCTCGATGCGCGGTTACGGCACGATCCAGACCATGGCCGCGACCGAACTGATGGTCGACGAAATCGCCGACCAGTTGGGTATGGATCCGTTCGAACTGCGCCTGGCGAATGTCTTCAAGTCCGGCATGAAAAACACCCAGGGCGCGATTCCGGCCGGTCATCTGCGCGCTGAAGAGATTCTTCACAAGGCCCGACAACACGAGATCTGGACCCAGCGCGCGTCGCGTAAGCAGGCCTTCGAGGCCGATCACCCCGAGCAGCGCTACGGCGTGGGTTTTGCCTGTGTCCAGAAGGACTTCGGCCACGGCGCCGAAGGCGTGTTCTCGGAAGTGCGCCTGAATGCGGATGGCTCGATCGAAGTGCGCAATACCGGGGCCGAAATGGGCACCGGGTATTCCACCAGCCAGGCCGCGGTGGTCGCCCAATGGCTCGGACAGCCTGCGAATACGGTCCACACCGCCGAAACCGAGTGGGACGATCTGGCCATGACCTCGAGCGGCAATCCGTATGTGATGTCGCAGTCGGACCAGGAGGCCGCCCAGACCGATCCGCGCTGGACGCCTATGCTCCAGCAGGCCTCCAGCGCGAGCAACTCGTCCTATTATCTGTCGTTTCCGACCATCGAAGCGGCCCGCGTGATCTTCAGGCACGGGCTGTGGCCGGTTGCGCTCGAATACTGGCAGCGCGGCATCGGCGGCGGTCAGGCCGCGCCCTATGTCGTGCGCGAACAGGACGCGCGCTGGGAACACGGCAAGCTCACCGCCAATGGCATGGAGCCCTTGTCGCTGGCGTTTCTGGCCGAGCGTGCCCATGCCACCGGCCGGGTGACCGGTGCCATGGCGCACGCCTTCAATCGCTGGGAATGGTCGCGCGCGGATTATCGGATCGACGGCACCGACGAGAATCTGCCGCTCGACGGCCTGGCCGTGCGCTACGGCGACGGCGCTTCCGAGCAGAAGAAAGCGCGGATGACCAGCAAGCGAGGCTTCGAACTGCTGACGCGTTCCAACCCGTATTTCCCGCCCACGCAGCGCAACAATGCCGGGGTGACCTATTACAGCGCCTGCGCCACGCTCGTGGAGCTGGCCGTGCACACCGGCACTGGCGAGGTGTCGCTGCTCAATCATCACTCGTTTCTCGAGTGCGGCAATACCATCGTCGAGGAACTGGTGTCCGGACAGCTGCAGGGCGGGCTCGCCATGGGCATCGGCCATGCCCTGTATGAAGACATGCCGCTTTACGAAGACGGCCCGGGTAACGGCAGCTGGAACATCAATCGCTATCACGTGCCCCGGGCCAGCGAGGTCGCGGTCTGGAAGCAGAGCGCCGACATTCTGGCCCCGCTATCGCGTACCGACCCGCCCAAGGGCATTGCCGAAGTGGTGATGATTCCCGTCGTGGGCGCGATCGGCAACGGCATCGCCCACGCCATCGGTCATCATTTTCATCGTCTGCCCATTACGCCCGAGCGAATCCGGGAGGTTCTGTGAGTACTACCGACCCCATCGTCAACAAGCCGTTGCATGTCACCGTCAACGGTATCGAACAGCCCGTCGAGGACATTCCCGAGCAGTTGATGATGCTCGATTATCTCAACGAGTATCGCAATCTCACCGGCACCCGTTTTGGCTGCGGCATCGGCGTGTGTCGCGCCTGTACGGTGATCGTCGATCACGAGGATGGGCGCAGCGAGGAGATCCGCACCTGTATTACCGGCGCGCATTACTTCGAGGGTAAATCCATTCGCACCGTCGAAGGCCACGCCGAGCGCGATGAGAACGGCGATGTGGCCAAACTCTCGGAGGTCCAGCAGCAGTTTCTGGATCATTTCTCGTTTCAGTGCAGCTACTGTGCGCCGGGCTTCGTGAATGCGGCCACGGTGCTCGTCGAGCGTCTGCAACGCGAGCCGATACCGCGCTCACAGCTGGAGGCGACGATCAGCGATGCATTGGAATCGCACCTGTGTCGCTGTACCGGCTATGTGCGTTATTTTCGCGCGGTACGCGCCGCGGTGCTGGCCATGCCCGGCACGACGGTGGAGGGTTGAACATGGCGGGCTATCGACAGACAGCGGTGGCGCTCGTACTTGCCCTGAGTACCGGCACGGGCTGGGCCGCCAGTCAGGCGACAGCGAAACAGATCGAGCGCGGCCAGTATCTGGCCCGCGCGGCCGATTGTGCGGCCTGCCATACCGCCGAAGGCGGCACGCCCTATGCCGGCGGGCGGGCGATCGAGACGCCGTTCGGCAAGGTTTACGGCACCAACATCACGCCCGACGACGAATACGGCATCGGCGACTACAGTGCCGACGATTTCTATCACGTGCTCACCCAGGGCGAACTACCCGACGGCACGCAGCTGTATCCGGCCATGCCCTATACCTCGTATCACGATATCGCGCGCGAGGATTCGGATGCGATGTATGCCTATTTCATGAACCTGGACGGCGTACACGTCCAGTCGAAACAGACAGATCTGTCCTGGCCGTACTCGATGCGCTGGACACTGAATTTCTGGAACTGGATGTACGCCCCGGACGATGACGCCGGCCAGCGGCGTGCGGCAGACGACCAGCGTGGTCGTTATCTGGTCGATACGCTCGGGCATTGCGGGCAGTGCCATACCCCGCGCAACCGCTTCGGCGCGATCGAGCGCGATCGGCATCTGCAGGGCGCGGTCATTGCCGGTTGGCAGGCCCCCAGCCTCGAAGCCGAGGCGCTTGCGGCGCGCGGCTGGGACGACGCGTCATTGCGTGCGTTCATGCGCGAAGGCCGCAGTCGCCAGGGCAGCATGTACAGCGAGATGTATCCGGTCTTTCACCACAGCACGCGATATCTCGACGATGACGATCTGGCGGCGATGAGCCACTATCTGCTGGGCGAGAACCCACCGGCCGCAGCGCGTGTGGTCCAGAAGAGCCAGGCCGACGACGGCGCGGGCCGCCAGCTCTACCTCAACAGCTGCGCCGGTTGTCATGGCGCCGACGGCGAAGGCGCGCCGCATGTGGCAAGCGCGATGACCACCAACACCGCACTGCGGCTCGATAGTCCGCGCAATCTGGTCAAGATCATTCATGACGGGATCGATGCGCGGGCATTCTCCGGCTACGAACGGGTCCAGGCAATGCCCGGTTTCGGCGACGCGCTCAGCGATGCCGAGATCGCAACGCTCGCCAGCTATCTGCGCCGGCGTTGGGGCGGCCAACAAGACGCCGTCACGGCGGAGAACGTGGCCGATCTGACCAGCGCCGGCGACTGAGCAGCCCAGCGCCTGACGAGCGCGCGCCGGCCCAAGCCGGCGCGCGGCTGGGCAGTCCAACGCCGCGAGGGCAACGGTGTTGCGTTGCAGCGTTGCCGTTGGCCGCGGGCGCGCTAAACTTGCCGCGCCGATGGGCGCGCGTGGCTACGCAGGGGCCCAAGCGCGGCGATAACCGACCGATATCCCAGGTGATCGAATGACCAAAGACCTCGAGAAACGTTCGCTCTATATTCCCTACGCCGGCCCGACGCTGCTGGAAATGCCGTTGCTCAACAAGGGCAACGCATTCGATGCCGACGAGCGGGTGGCGTTCAACCTCATCGGTTTGTTGCCGCAGAACGTGGAGACGATCGAAGAGCAGGTCGAGCGCGCCTATCGTCAGTATCAGACCTGTACCAACGATCTGGATAAGCACATCTACCTGCGCGGCATCCAGGACGACAACGAAACCATGTTCTTTCGCCTACTCGAAGAGCATCTCGAAGAGATGATGCCCATCATCTATACGCCCACGGTGGGTCGCGCCTGCGAGAAATTCTCGGAAATCTATCGCAACCACCGCGGCATCTTCGTGAGCTATCCGGATCGTCATCGCATCGACGACATCATCCGCAGTGCCACCAAGGACAACGTCAAGGTGATCGTGGTCACCGACGGCGAACGCATTCTGGGCCTGGGCGACCAGGGCATCGGCGGCATGGGGATCCCGATCGGCAAGCTCTCGCTGTATACCGCCTGTGGCGGCATCAGCCCGGCCTATACGTTGCCGGTGGTACTGGACGTGGGCACCAACAACCAGGACCTGCTCGACGATCCGATGTACATGGGCTGGCGCCACGAGCGTATTTCCGATGCCGAATACGCCGAGTTCGTGGACCTGTTCGTGCAGGCGATCAAGCGTCGCTGGCCCGGCGTGCTGCTGCAGTTCGAGGATTTCGCCCAGGCCAACGCCATGCCGCTGCTCAAGCGCTATCGCGACCAGCTGTGCTGCTTCAACGACGATATCCAGGGCACGGCTGCGGTGGTGGTCGGCTCGCTGCTGGCCGCCTGCAAGGCCAAGCAGGAATCGATCGCCGATCAGACCATCGCCTTCGTGGGGGCCGGCTCGGCCGGCTGCGGCATTGCCGAACAGATCGTAGTGGCAATGACCGATGCCGGGCTCGAAGAGAGCGAAGCCCGTGCCCGGATCTACATGATCGATCGCGACGGGCTGATCACGGACGCCATGAGCGGGCTCTACGACTTCCAGAGTCGTCTGGCCCAGCGCCAGTCCAAGGTCGACGGGTGGAACGATTCCACGGAAACCGATCCGCTGCTCACCGTGATCGACAACGCCAGGCCGACGGTGCTGGTGGGGGTGTCCGGCCAACGCGGTCTGTTTTCCCAGCAGGTCATCGAGACCATGCACCGGCATTGTTCGAATCCGCTGGTGATGCCGCTATCGAACCCCACCTGGAAGGTGGAAGCTACGCCCGAAGAGATTCTCGACTGGACCGACGGCCAGGCCTTGGTCGCCACCGGCAGCCCGTTTGACCCGGTGGCCGTAGGCGACGAAAAGCGGCCGATCGCACAATGCAACAACGCCTATATCTTCCCCGGCATCGGCCTGGGGGTGATCGCGACCGGTGCGGCGCATGTGACCGATGGCATGCTCATGGCGGCTTCCCAGGCGCTGGCCGACAATTCACCGCTGGGCACGACCGGCGAGGGCGCGCTGCTGCCGGCCCTGTCGGACGTGCGCGAACTCAGCCAGTCGATCGCCTTTGCCGTGGCCAAGCAGGCCCAGGCCGACGGTGTGGCCCTGAAAACCAGCGATGAAACGATCGCCGAACGAGTCGAGAAGCATTTCTGGTATCCGCGCTATCGGCGCTATCGGCGGGCGGCGTTCTAGCCGGCGCTCGCCGTACGGGCCGCGTTGGCGCGAACAACGTTGCGACGGCTTCGAACGAATCGATGCCGTTGCGCATCGCCACGGCCCGCGGTCCGATGGCAGCGCCGTTCGCTGAATGCGCGCGGGGGCGGCTCGCCGGCCGGCTGGAATGCCGGCCGATGCAGGCCGGCGGGATCAGACGCCGAGTCGTTCGCGCGGGTTGAAGTCCAGCTCCTGGGCCATGCGTTCGTAGACTGCGCGGGCCTTGTCGCTGTTGGCCGGCGGCAGGGCGATACGCAATACTGCATACAGATCGCCGGGCGTCTTGCCCGGCATGCCGCGTCCACGCAGGCGCAAGCGTTTGCCGTCGCGCGAGTTGGGCGGAATACGCAGATCCACCGCGCCCGCCGGCGTGGGCGTTTTCACGGTCGCCCCCAGGGCCGCCTCCCAGGGCGCCACGGGCAGTTCGAGAATCAGGTCGGCGCCTTCAAGCGTGTAGATCGGGTGCGGCTTGAAGCCGATTTCCAGCAGCAGATCGCCGGGCACCGCGGCCGTATTGCCGGCCTTGGCCTGGCCTGCCAGACGCAGCTGCTGGCCCTCGCGCACGCCCTTGGGAATGGTGACGTTGAGGGCACGCGAACGCTCGACCGTCTGGCCGAGTTCGTTGACCTCGGGGGTACGCAGCGTCACCCGCCGGCGTCCGCCGGTGAAGGCATCTTCCAGGTCGAGCTCGACGCGGGCGATATGATCCTGCCCGCGTCGCTGGTTGCCGAAACCGGGTCCGAAGCCGTGGGTACGACGCGAGGTGCCGCCGGCACGGGCGCCGGCAAAGCCGCGCCCGAACAGCGACTCGAAGAAGTCGCTGAAGGTCGAGCCATCGGCGCCGGGGGGCGGCTCGGCATGCGCGCCGCCGCTGAAATCGAAGCCGTGGTCCCAGCCCGGCGGCGGCTGAAAGCCGGTCTGCGCGCGCGCGCGTTCGGGGTCGATCCGGTCATAGGCTGCGCGTTTTTCCGGGTCCTTGAGCACCTCGTAGGCTTCGTTGGCCTCCTTGAAGCGGTCGTCGGCGTCGATCTCGGTACTCACGTCCGGATGATATTTGCGCGCCATGCGCCGGTACGCCTTCTTGATATCGTCTTCCGAGGCGCTGCGCTCCAGGCCCAGAATCTTGTAGTAGTCCTTGTATTCCAATATGCACCTCCGGTGAGCCCGCCGTGGTGGGCTCCCGTAATCAATGTATGGGCACGGGGAGCGGCTTCAATCGAGGGCGGCGTCGCGGCCCGCGGCTCGTGCCGCCAAGGTCATATCGGCGGCGGGCAGGTAAAAATGACCGCCCGGGCGGCCGGGCGGTCCGCGGCCGTCGTTGGCTGCCTGTCAAACCCGGGTAAAAAGCCGTATCGTTGCAGAGGTTTTTTCGCCTTCGCATGGCCTGGCCATGTTTTCTTTTCGACTCACCCGAGTCCTCAATGATCGATTATCTCAACGGTATCGCCGAAGCCCACGCCGTGGATCCGCTGCTGTTCGTGCTGATCTACCTGGTGAGTACGGTACCGTTTCTGCTCGTCAGCGGCTGGCTGTTTCACCATATCCGCAAGCAGCGCCCGCTGGCCCTGCTCACGTTCGTCTGGGCGCTGTGCTATACCGCGCCCTATCTGTACGTGCTCGCGGTGGGCCGTGATCTGCCGCTATGGGTATACGGCATGGTGACCCTGCTCATCGTGGGCGGCCTTTGGCTGGCCGCACGCGGGCTGATGCGGCGCCTGCGCCGGGCCGAAAACGGCTGATCGAAAGCGCGCGACGGCTCGACGTCGTCGAGGGTTTCAACCTGGCGCGGCGAGCCGATAGACATACTCCTCGGCGCTTTGCACGCCGCGCTCTGCGAGCATGTCTTTACCGCCGAGTCGCGAGCCGTTTTCCAGCAGCGTGATTTCGCCGCAGGATTCGAATAGCGTGTTCACCTCATCTTCGCCGACCGCGAAGGGCGGGCCGTTCATCTGGCTCTGATCGTAGTCGAGCGTGATCAGCAGGCCGGGCGCGGCGTCGGTGAGCAGCGTCAACAGATGCTCGACGTAGCGCGAACGCATCGCCTCGGGCAGTGCAATCAGCGCGGCGCGGTCGTAGAACGCATCGAAGGCACCCAGCGTCTCGGCACTGGCGGCAAAGAAATCGCCCACCAGTATTTCGATCGACCCGGCGCCGCACTCGGCGCGATAGCGCTCGAAGTCTTCTGTCTCGTCGCTGTCCGCGCTCAGATGCTGTTCGACGAAGAAGTCCTGGGCGGCGATCGGGCTGAGTTCGATGCCGGTCACCCGATGTCCGCGTTCGGCGAGGGTGCGCAGATCGGGCGTCTTGCCACATAGCGGCACCAGCACGTGGGCATCGGTGTCCAGTTCCAGCGTGGGCCACCACTTGTTGAGCATCGGGTGCCCGTCGGGCTGATGGAACGCGGTTTGTTGCTTCGACCAGCGCCTATGCCAGAAATCCGGCTCCATGGCTTTCCCTCGAATTGGCCGCCCCTCGTCAATGCGCGGCATCGAGTTCGGGGTAATGGCGGAATATACCGTTCTCATTGAACGCCATTCGGCGCGCCGAGTCGAGGTAAGCGGCGATGCCCGGTCGTGCGGCCACGGCTTGAGCAAGTCCGGCGACGCGGGGTACGGCGGGTTCGTGTTGCGCCATCGCCTTGGGCAAGGCATAGCGCAGACCGGCGACGACATGAAACAGGCTCAGATCGGCCGTGCTGCAGGCATCGCCCACGAGCCAGTCGCCACTATGCGGGTTGTGGGCAAGAACCTGCTCGAAATAGTCGAGAAACTTCGGCAGGCGCTCTTCGATGAAGACCGCGCTGCGCCGCTTGGCTTCTGCCTTCTGTTGTTCGTAGTAAAGGCCGGGGCCGAGTGGGTGATGGGTGTCGTGAATTTCCGCCACGAAGTCGGTAAGCGTGAGCTGCAAGCCATGGCACCATAAACGACCGGCTTCATCCGCCGGCGCCAGACCGAGCCGCGGGCCCAGGAACTGCAGAATATTCGCCACGTGCGAGACTTCGATATCCCCGGCGCGCAGATAGGGCGGGGCAAAGGGCGCGCGCGGGTTGTGCTCGAAATCCAGCCCCTGGTTGACCCGTTCGAGCCCGGCTTGCGCGTCGTAGGCGATATCGACATAGTCCGCGCCAGCATCCTCAAGGGCGAGGCGAACGAATTCGCCGCGACCGGGGATGCCGGGCCAGTAATACAGTTCGTAGCGCATGCGCGAAAAAATCCTGTCGGGGTCGGTCTCGTATCGCAGCAAAGCGCATCGATGCGGTCAACCAGCGCTTCCACAACGCGTCGAGTGCCCCCTGCGTTTCCTCTTCCGATCCTCGTCCGGCAAGGAAAACGGTCCGCCAATGCACGCCAATGAAACGCGAATGCAAGAAAGCGATTGAACGATGCAAACCGCTGCACGTGCGGCGTAAACAGCAGATCACCCAAGCCTTCGATCGACCGGTCCTTTGTCTTATTCGCGTGTCTTCGCGTTCGTTTGCGGACAACCTGCTTGCTTGAGAAAAATCGACGAGGTTTCATCCCTAATCAAGAAGCGATTTATCCGCAGATCGACGCAGATCACAGATCAACGACAATAAATCACGGCCGTTCGCTGTCGTCTTTATCCCGCGATTTTCATCTGTGTAATCCGTGAAATCTGTGGTTCCTCTTGATGAACGGTGCCATCAGAGAACCGGTTACCGAAATCCGCATATTTGGTGCTGATTCGGAAGACGGCATTTAGCATTCCGCGCGAACAGAACGTCGACAGCCTTGATCCACCTGCCGTTTGCTTATTCGCGTGTCTTCGCGTTCATTTGCGGACAACCTGCTTGCTTGAGAAAAATCGGCGAGATTTCATCCTTAATCATGAAGCGATTTGTCCGCAGATCACACAGATCAAAGACAATAAATCACGGCCGTTCGCTATCGCCGGTATCCCGCCATTTTCATCTGTGCAATCCGCGAAATCTGTGGTTCCTCTTGATGAACGAGGCCATTAGAGGCCCGATTGCCGAAATCCGCATATTCGAGGCTGATTCGGAAAACGACCTTTAACATGCGGCGTGAACAGCACGGCAATAGCCTTGATCCATCTGCCTTTGTCTTATTCGCGTGTCTTCGCGTTCATTTGCGGACAACCCGCTTTCTCACCCCAGCCGTGGATGCGCCTACAACAGACTCGGCTGGATCGCTTCTTCGCTGCCGTCGACGAAACCGGACAGGCCGACGCCGACCAGCCGATAGCGGGTGCCGGGATCGGCCTCGACCCGGTCGCGTAGCGCACAGGCGATTTCGGCAACTTCCGCCGCCGAGGTCGGCCGGCTGGGCGGGGTGAAGCTGCGGGTGAGAATCTGGAAGTCCGTCGTCTTGAGCTTGAGCACCACGGTTCGCGCCACGCGCGGCTGCTTGCGCTGATGATTGGCCCAGGTCTTGTCGGCCAGACGGTGGATATGTTCGGCCAGCTCGTCCAGGCGCAGATCCTGGCGCAGCGTGTCTTCACTCGACACCTGGGCGGCATCGCGTTTGGGCTGGACCGGGCGCTCGTCGATGCCGCGGGCCAGCTCGTAGAGCCGGCGGCCCCAGCGCCCGTAACGATCCACCAGCTCGGCCTGTTCGAAGGCCCGCAGATCGCCCACCGTATGCACGTTCAGCGCGGCGAGCTTTTCCTTCATCTTGGGGCCGACGCCGGGCACCTTGCCGATCGCCAGCGGTAGCAGAAAGGCATCGACGCGACGGGGCGTGACCACGAACTGGCCGTTGGGCTTGCGCCAGTCCGAGGCGATCTTGGCCAGGAATTTGTTGGGCGCGATACCGGCCGAAGCGGTCAGCCCGGTGGCCTCGAGTATTTCGGCACGAATCACCCGCGCGGCTTCGGTGGCCGAGGGCATGTTCGTATGGGTGACGGTGACGTCCAGATAGGCCTCGTCGAGCGACAGCGGCTCCACCAGGTCGGTATGGCGAAAGAATATCTCCCGGATCTGGCGCGAGATGGCGCGGTAGCGATCGAAATGCGGGTCCACGAAGATCGCCTGCGGGCACAGCCGTTCCGCGCGCACTGCCGGCATGGCCGAACGCACGCCAAACACCCGCGCTTCGTAGCTGGCCGCGGTCACCACCGAGCGCAGCCCGCGCTTGGCCACCACTACCGGTTTGCCCTTGAGGCTGGGGTCGTCGTGCTGTTCGACCGACGCATAGAAGGCGTCCATGTCCACATGCACGATCTTGCGCAGCGGCGCCTGCGCGGCGTTGTCGCGCTCGGCGCTCATTCGAGGCGGCCAAGCAGCCCGTGGCGCGCTACCATAGCGGGCTTTGTCGCCGGCCGTATGTCGGCCTGTTCGCTCATCTGAACGGCATCAATCATGGATCGTCCCCGCCATTTTACCCTGCGTTTTTCCTGCCCGGACCGGGTGGGCATCGTCGCCCGTGTCGCCAGCTTCTTTGCCGGTCACGGCGGCTGGATTCTGCGTTCGAGCCAGCATTCCGACGAAGACAGCCAGCGATTCTTCATGCGCGTGGAAGTGCGCGCGGATTCGCTCGATCTGGACGAGGCCGCGCTCTGCGATGCGTTCGAAGCGATCGGCCGCGAGTTCGACATGGACTGGCAGATCAGCGACAGCGCGGTGAAAAAACGTGTCGTGATCCTCGTCTCCAAGCAAATGCATTGTCTCTACGACCTGCTCGAACGCTGGCAGTCGCGTGAACTGGATATCGAGATTCCCTGCGTGATTTCAAACCACGACGACGCCCGCGGGCTGGTCGAGTGGCACGGTCTGCGCTATCACCATGTGCCGATTGACAAGGACAACAAGCCCGGGGCCTGGGCCGAGATCGAGCGGCTGTTCGTCGAGGCCGGCGGCGAAACCATGGTGCTCGCCCGTTTCATGCAGATCCTGCCGGCGGATCTGTGCGATCGCTTTCCCGGGCGCATTCTCAATATCCACCACAGCTTTTTGCCCAGTTTCGTGGGGGCACAGCCCTATCTGCAGGCCTACCAGCGCGGGGTGAAGCAGGTCGGGGCGACCTGTCATTACGTGACGCCGGAACTCGACCAGGGGCCGATCATCGACCAGGACGTCACCCGTGTGGACCACGGCGATACGGTTCGCGATCTGGTGCGCTACGGCAAGGACATCGAAAAAGCGGTGCTCGCCCGCGGGCTGCGCCACCACCTGGAAGATCGCGTGCTCATCAGCGGCCGGCGCACGGTCGTTCTATGACCGTACGCCGGCTGTGCTGGTCGGCTATGGTTACGCCTGCGGCGCCTGCTTGAGCGGCTCGCGGCCGACATAGTCGGCAAAGGCGATCGGCGCCGACAGCAGTTCGTCGGGAATGCCGAAGGCTTGGACGTACGCCAGCGCGTCCGGGCGGATTTCGCCGAGCATGGCCCCGCGCAGGTTGCGCAGCGCCTTGTACTTGCCCGAGGAGATATAGCCGTAGGTCAGATACCACTCGGCATGCTCGAGCAGGGTGTCGATTGCTGAGAGCTGGCGCATGCGCTCCAGGGCCTGCTTCTCCGGCCCGTCGGCCAGCGGTTCGACCGCGTCGGCGAACACCTGGGCGATATGGTGATGCATGTCCGCATGGGCGAAGGCCATCATATGGTCCTGGATATCGCTGAACGCCATGAACGGCTCCATGTCGTCCTGCTTGATGCGCTTGAACAGCCGGCGTGAAGCAGCGACCAGCAGGTTGTGCTTGCGCAGCTTGAGCAGTTCGAGATGGAAATCCGCGCTGCGCAGGTGATCCTCGTCGGTCTTGCGGGCGGTCAGCGGGTTGATATCGATCAGCTCGGTCCGGGCCATGCTGGTGAGTTCGCGGACCAGGGTCAGCGCGAGGTTCTGTTCAAAGCCCTTGGCGAAGCTGGCCAGGCGGTTCTTCGATACTAGGTTGAGCAATACGGTGTTGTCGCCCTCGAAGGTGGCGAATACGTCGATATCGCGACGAATGGTGGCGATCTGGTTCTCGGACAGAAAGCCCAGCCCGCCACAGCATTCGCGCGCGGTCTGGGTGGCATCGATGGCATGCCAGGAGGCCATCGACTTGATGCCGGCGGCCAGGGTTTCCACTTCGCGCGCGGTCTTTTCGGTGCGATCGCGAAAACGCTCGATCAGGTCGAAGGCGGCGAAATGCATGGCATAGGTATGGGCGATCGCCGGGAACAGGCGCATCTGATGCGCCTTGTAGTCGATGATACGCAGCTCGCTGCCATCGTCGCCGCCGAACTGGCGGCGCACCGTGGCATAGCGGGTTGCGATCGCCAGCGACTTCTTGGCCGCGGTGACCGAGGCCGCGCCCACGCTGATACGCCCGCCCACCAGCGTGCCGAGCATGGTGAAAAAGCGCTTGTTGCTGCCCGAGATCGGACTGTCGTATTCGCCGTTCTCGGCCACGCTGGCATAGCGATCGAGCAGGTTTTCGCGCGGGATGCGTACGTTGTCGAAGTACAGCCGGCCGTTGTCGACGCCGTCCAGGCCCATCTTGGAGCCGCAGTCCTCGATACGAACGCCCGGCGCGGGCTCACCGTCATCAGTGCGAATGGGCACGATGAAGGCGTGTACGCCGTAGTTCTCGCCGCCGGTGGCCAGCTGGGCGAACAGAGTCACCGCATGGCCGTCGCGCGCGGCGTTGCCGATCCATTCCTTGCGGGCCGACATGGTCGGGGTATTGATGACGAACTCGTCGGTGTCCGGGTCGAAGGTGGCGGTGGTCTCCACCTCCTGCACGTTCGAACCATGGCCGGACTCGGTCATGGCAAAGCCGCCCAGCAGCTTGCCGGAGGCGATATCCGGCAAGTACTTCTTATGATGCTCGTCATTGCCCAGGAAGATGATGCTGCCGCCGAACAGGCCGAACTGCACGCCGAATTTCACCACCAGGCTCAGGTCGAACATGGCCAGGGCCTGAAACACATGGATGAAGCCGGCCATATCGCCTTCGCCGCCCACGCTTTCGGGCATGGCGCCAATGGCGATGTCCTGTTTCTCGGTCGCCAGATATTTCAGCCAGCGCAGCACCGTCGCGCGCTGGCTTTCTTCGGACTCGCCGGTGCTGTAGGTGAAGATGTCGTCGGCCAGGGCATCACGCACCTCCTGCCATTTCTTGGCGTAGTCGCCTTCCAACATGCCGCGCAGCTTGTCCGCGTCGAAGCTCGGCTCCGGCTCATTACGGCTCTGGTCGACCGGTTCACCGGTGTCCTGAAAGATCTCGGCAGACACGCCCATGCCGCTCACGCCGTATTCGCGCGCGTAGTCGGCCACGGCTTCGTTGAACTCGCCGTTGGCGGTGCCGCCCATCGCATCGCTCATCGCGGTCAGCGAAGGCTGGCGGCGACCGACCTGTTCACGAATGCGCCGGCGCAGGCGTGACAGCTCGGTGGCACTGGGCGGGTTATCCGCGTCCAGCCAGGCATCGAGCGTTTCGCGCGCCTGGGTATCGAAGTCCGGCAGCTGCCCGGCCATGGATTCAATATGGGCCGATTCTTCCTGCGCGAGCGCACCGTCCGACCAGGCGATATAGATCACCGGGAGCAGTGGTTGGAGTTCGGTATTTTTAACGAGAGCATCAGTACGCTGTGACATGGCCGTTATTCGTTTAAGCGGTAACTCTTTGTACCAAAGTCGAAGCGTTTGGGATGCAATAAAAGGCTAAAACGGGTTGGGTTGAGCGTAAATCGTCGGGTGTATCGGCCCATGGAGGGGGCCGGTATGCGTGTTTGTACGCTTTACATCGGCTTCTGCCGGCCGACACAGTGTTTACTTCGGTCGTACGCGGGGCATTCGTCGGCCGCGCCCGAGGCCGTACGATTCTTTGGGGGAGCAAACAGGATGACGATCGCTGGCCCGAGGGGGGCTGAACATGCCGCGCCGGCGCTTGCAGCGGATACCGGCCTGTGAGTGCGCACAGCGAGGTCGAACAGATCGTCCGGCTTCTGGGTGGCATAGGTCATCAGGCTTATGTCTGCCTCGATGATGCCGGCCGGGTGATCGCTTCGACCGCTGCAGCCCAGGACATGGCCGGGCTGAGCGCTGAACAGGCGCAGGGACGTTTGTTCACCCAGCTGGTCCCGCCCGTGTTCGAGGGCGACGAGCGCATTGATATTGCGCTGCTCGCAGGGCTATCGGCACCGGGTCAAAAGGTCTCGGATTGCCGCTGTCGGCGCGACCACGGCGGACGTCCCCTGTGGCTGGAGGTGACCGTCGAACGGCTTGCGGGTGGGCCAATCGCGGGCATCACCTACGGCATGAGTCTCACGGACGTCAGCGAACGCGAGCAGGTCGAAGCGGAGCTGCGCGAAAGCCTGCGTATGCTCAACGTCGCCGAGGAGACCGCAGGCCTTGGTCACTGGCGGCTGGATCTGGCGACCCAGACAACGCAGTGGTCGAAGGGAATCTACTGGATTCACGGCTTCGACGAAGGCAGCGATTCCTGCCTTGATGATGCGCTCAACGCCTATGTACCCGAAGATCGTGCGCGCGTGGCGGCGATTCTCGAGCAGGCGATCGAACGCAAGAAGGCTTTCGCCCTGCGTGCGACCTTGCAACGGCCTCAGGGTGATCGCCGTTCGGTCGAAGTCAAGGGCCATGTGGAGCTCGACGAGGCCGGCGAAGCGGTCGCGCTGTTCGGCGTGCTGCGCGATATAACCGCCGAAACCATTGCCACCCGAAAGCTGGTCGCGGCCCGCGACGAGGCGAATTCGGCGGCCCAGGCGAACATGATGCTGCTGGCGACCATGAGCCACGAGATACGCACGCCCCTGAGCGGCATCATCGGCATGCTCGAGTCGTTGCGTAGCGGCCGTGCGCTCAAGCCCGCGGAACAGGTGCTCAAGACGGTGGAGTCGGCCTCGCGAACGCTGATGACGGTGCTCAACGACGTGCTCGATCATGCCAAGATCGAAAGCGGTGAGCTGCAGATTGAACAGGTGGCATTCGATCTCACCGAGGTCGTGCACGGGACGCTCGATCTGTTCGAGGCCAGCGCGGCCGAAAAGACCCTCAGGCTGGTGCGCGATGTGGATGGCCCTTTGGATGTGATCGGCGACCCCACGCGTATCCAGCAGATTGTGTCCAATTTCCTGAGCAACGCCATCAAGTTCACCACCGAAGGCGAGGTGCGCCTTAAGCTGCGCTACGAGGCCGGGGTCTGTGATATCGAGGTCGCCGATAGCGGTATCGGTATCGACCCGAGCACGCTGGCGCAGATATTCAAGCCTTTCACGCAGGCCAGCGCCTCGACCACCCGCCATTTCGGCGGCTCCGGGCTCGGCCTGTCCATCTGCCAGCGGCTGGCAGCCGCAATGGATGGCAGCGTAGGCGCAGACAGCAAGCTGGGGCAGGGCAGCCGCTTCTGGCTGCGCCTGCCACTATCCAGAATCGAGCGGGACGTGGCGCCCGGATCGCCTCGCATGATCGACGAACCGGCCGAACTGCCACGCGTCGACGGTGCGCCGCCGGTGGTGTTGATCGTAGACGACACGCTCACCAATTGCCTGATCGCCGAAACCCACCTGCGCACCCTCGGTGCCCAGGTAGAAACCGCAAGCAACGGCCTGGAAGCCCTGCAACAGATGTGTACGCAGGAATTCGATGCCGTGCTCATGGATAACGCGATGCCGCTGCTCGGCGGTAAGGTCACCAGCGATCTGATCCGCGTGATGCCGTTCCCGGCCTGCAGCGTGCCGATCGTGGGGGTATCCGCCGACGCCGACGAAGAGGCCGTCTCCGATGCGCAGGGCCGGATGCGCATGAACGCGGTGCTGGAAAAACCGCTGCGGGCGCCGACGCTTGTTGGCGCACTTGCGCCGGCGGTTCGTGACTGGCAGTGGCGCAAGAGTGCGGGCATGCGCACACTGCTCGACGACGCCCTGGACAGCCAGGTCTGGCGGCATTTTCACGATTTCACGCAGGCGCTCAGAGCCCTCGATATCGACCGCGCGCGCTCCAGCGCCCAGCAGCTCGAAGCGCTTGCCGACGACGGCGGCATCGCGGCCCTGGTCGAGTTCGCGCAATTCGTGCAGGCCTGTCTGAACACGCTCAGCCCCGAGCTGTGCGTCATGCTCGTCGATAGCATGCAGGCGCTGCTTGAACGCATCACCGTACCCGGCAAACGGGTGACGTCGGCCAACGTACAGACCGGCAAAAGATCATGAACGACATCAGTGCGAGCGAACGTATTGCCATCCTCGAACGGCGCCTGCGTCGGGCGACCCTAGCCCGTGAGGAGGCCGAATCGATTCTCGAACGCCGGTCCCGCGAGCTGGTATATCTCAACGAAAAGCTCTCGGCGCGCGAGGACGAGCTTGTACGCAGGCTCGGTGAAGAGACGCAGCATCTGCTGTATGCCCAGCGCACCGCCGAGATCGCCACGTTCCATCGAAAGCGCGGTGAAGCATTCTTCGCCTCGCCCGAATTCAATCGGCTTCTCGGTTTGCCGGCCGACCAGCGCCCCAACGAACAGGCGTTGCTGCAGGTCATCCATCCGCTCGATCGTGAACGCATGCTGCGTGCAGAGAAAGACTTCTACCAACACGCGCCGGCCAATACCGAGATGGCCTACGAATGCCGCATTCTCAAGGCAGGCGAAAAGCGCTGGCTACGCTGGGTGATGCGTCGCGAAAACGACGACGAAGGCCTCTTCATGTACGTGTTCGGCAGCGTGCAGGACATCACGGGACAACGGCGCGCCGATCGTCATGCCCGTGCCATGGCGCTGATCGCCGACCGCCGCGTCAAGCAGCTCACCCGAGTCAGAGACGAGCTCGCTGCCAGTCGCCAGGAGGCCGAACAGGCCTATCGGGCCAAGAGCCAGTTCCTGGCCATGATGAGCCACGATATTCGTACGCCGCTCAATGGTTTGCTGGGCATGACCGACATGCTCGCGCTGGGTGAACTCAACGCCGCCCAGCGCGAACGCCTGGACGTCGCCCACGAGGCGGCCACGCAGCTGCATCGCCAGATCGAGGACATCGTGGCCATGGCGCGCGGCGAGGGTAGCGACCTCGACTATGAGCCCCAGCCCGTGTCCATCCGGCACAGCCTGAATAACATGGTGCGCTTCTGGTGTGCCGGCCAGCCGGACGTGGGCGCGCGCCTGCGGTTGACGTTGTCGAACACGCTACCCGAGGCCGTGGCCAGTGATCCGACCCGGCTGCGCCACCTCCTGGATGCGTTCATCGAGCGGCTGCGCGGCGCCGAGGCGGAAATTGAAATTCATGCCGATGCCGACCCGCAGCATGTCCGCATCGCGGTCGGCTGCCTGCAGGCAGGCATCGAGAGCCACGATCGCCGCAGCGCCGAGCGCCATATCCTCAATCGGCTGGCCGAATCGATGGGCGCACGTATCGACGTGCAACGAGACGTTGGCAGCCTGCGGTACGTACTCATTCTGGCGAACACGCCGATGCCCGGCGCCACGACCACGCCGGCAGCCGAGGAGCACGACTACTCCCCCGAGCGCGAAATCGCCGCGGCCGCCGAGATAGCGCCGTTACGTTGTGCCGGTCGGCGCCCGGTCGTGCTTGTCGTCGACGATGTCGAGATCAATCGTTTCGTGCTCGTACAGATGCTCGACGCGCTTGGCTGCGATGTGGATACCGCAGCCGATGGTCGCCAGGCTGTCGACTGCGCCCTTCAGAGCCGCTACGACATCATTCTCATGGATATTCGCATGCCGGTCATGTCCGGTACCGAGGCGATGCGGGTGCTGCGGGCCTGTGGCGATACGCGAACCGAGCGGCTGCCGATCGTGGCGGTCACCGCGCATGCCGATCCGGCGGAGCTGGCCGAACTGGTCGAGCAGGGCTTCAACGCGGCGCTTGGCAAACCTGTCCAGCTGTCGCGTATCGCGACCACGCTGCAGACGCTGCTGGCATGCGAATCGGATGGCGCCGGCGCTTCGCCGCATACACCCGAGGCGGGGGCGGTTTCGCCTACCGATCAGATCGACAGCGGTCACTTCATGTCGATCTTTGGCCCCCTGCCGCCGGAGCGTCGACGTATGCTGCTGGACGTAGCAGTCGCGGATTTCGAGCGGCTGGGCGGCGCGATTGCCACTGCCGTGGACAATGACAGTGCCGCTGCGCTGGATCAGGCCTCGCATAGCCTCAAGGGGGTCGCCGGCAATTTTGGCGCGTTCGCGCTGATGGACACGCTGGCGATGCTGCGCAGAATGGATATGGCCGAGGCGCGGGTCGCGCTGCCGGCGCTACAAAACCAGATCGAAGCAGTCATCGAACAGGCAAGGGCGTTGTTCGAGGCCAACGAAGCCTGAGAGGCGCGGCAACTGCCTGGGGGCGGGACGTCATTGAAAGCCATCGCAATGTATCTACGCCGCAAAGCGACCGGCCGCGATGTTGAACCCACCACGACCGGCCCTGGCTTTCAATAGGCCCCCCGGCGGCTGAGTACGGCCGGCACGGTACGAAACATCAGCGCGATATCGTTGAGCAGGCTCTTGCGGCCGAGATAGTCGATATCGAGTGCGACCTGCCCCTCGAAAGGAATTTCGGCGCGCCCCGAGACCTGCCAGGTGCAGGTGATCCCCGGCTTGCCGTTCAAACGGCCCCAGCTACGCCCGGCATAGGTCACTACTTCATCGGCCAGCGCCGGGCGCGGGCCCACGATCGACATCTCGCCCTTGAGCACGTTGAACAACTGCGGCAGCTCGTCCAGCGAGGTCTTGCGGATGAATGCCCCGACGCGGGTGATACGCGGATCCTGCTTCATCTTGAAACATACGCCGTCGCGTTCGCTCTGGCTAAGCAGCTGTGCGCGCCGGGCTTCGGCGTCCTGCACCATGGAACGGAACTTCATCATCATGAAGGGCTTGCCGTTGGCGCCGATACGGCGCTGTTTGAACAGCGCCGAACCGCCGTCTTCGCGACGGATAGCATAGGCCACCCCCAGAAGCACCGGCGCGAGCACCACGATCGCGGCCAGCGCGATACCGAAGTCGAGCATCCGCTTGGCGCCGGCATAGACGCGGCTGCGCGCGCCGCGTTCGGCCAGGGCCACGATCATCGCATAGGCCAGAAAGATGAAATTGCCCCAGAGATAGCGCTTGGCCAGCCGCCGCGGCTCCTGGGCCAGACGCCAGGCCCATTCGCAGCCGACCTTGCGCACCAGCGCCGGGGCGCGCACGACGTTGCCGGCGTAGTAGTCGAACAGACCGCCCACGCCGAGCATCACCGGCGCGTCCACCGCATCGCGATGGGTGGCGATCCATTCTTCCTGCAACGGCACGCCGAAGCCGACGAACAACAGGGCGGGGCGTGCCCGGTTGATGCGGGCGACGACGTCGGCCTGTTCTTCCTTTGCAAAGTAGCCGTGCTGGGTTCCGGCCACGATCAACCCCGGGTAGCGGCGCTGCATGGCCAATGCTGCACGCTCGGCGGTGCCGGGGCTGCCGCCGAGCAGGTAGATCGACTGGCCGTGCTTGGCCGCACGCTCGCAGAGCGCGGGGAACAGGTCGGTGCCGTTGAGGTTGTCGCCAAACTGCTTGCCGGCCATCGACGCGGCGATGCGCAGGCCCGAGCCGTCGGGAAGCAGAAGGTCGCTCTGGGCCAGGCGTTCGCGGTAGGCGCTGTCACGACGGGCCACGTTCACGCAGTGGGCGTTGAGAAAGTTCACGACGGTAGCGCGGCCGGCGGCCGCACGCGCCACGATATGGTCGGCGGCCGCGGCCAGCGGCGCATCGACGAGGTCGAGATCGAAAAGACGAGTGGTTTCGAGCTGGGTATCGAAAAGCGCGGCCGTCTGGGTCAGGCGGGTCAGGGCATCGAAACCGTCGTGGGAAAAGCGCTTGTACATGATCAGTCTCCGGCAGTGGGGTTGGGGTTGTGTCTGCCGTTGACTGCCAGAAACCGTGCCAAAATATTAAATAACGAAAAATCAAATGGTTAGGATTTTTCGAGAAACGCCCAAAAGCGGTTCTTCGCGATATGCAACGCATCCCGCGAATAAAATTGCAAAATGCGCAGTATTTCGCGCCGGCTACCTATAAATTGGGGCCGGTTTTTTACAAGCTTCTGATAGATAAAGAGAAAAAATATTGGCGCGGTTATTGAATAGTTCGGTGCAACTTCCGCCCGGATCATTTAATGAAAATCGCAACGTTCAGCCATCGCCTGCGCCACGCCGACTGGTCCACTCTGGGTCGGGGCTTGGCCGCCTTCGGCAGCGCCGAGCTGATCACCCGCGTCGTTCGTATCGCCGCGATCGTGGTCATCGCTCGGCAGGTATCGCCCACGGTCATGGGCGCGGCCGCGCTCGCGCTGAGCCTTTTCGAGCTGGTGCGGGTACTGGCCAATGCCGGCATCGGTCAGCGCATCATTGCCGCGCCCCAGCCCGCGCTGGAGGCCGTCTGCAATACCGCGCATCGGCTGTTCTGGGCGTGGTGTGGCTGTGTAGCCATCGTGCAGCTGGCCGTGGCCGCAGTGCTCTATGCCGTGTTCGGCATGCACGATATTTCGGCCATGCTGGCGGTGCTCAGCGGGGTGTACCTGTTCATGCCGGCCGGGCTGGTACAGGTATTTCTGCTCATGCGTGAGGAGCGCTTCGGCGTTATCGCCCGTGTCGGCGCGACGCAGACCATCTGCGATCACGTGTTCACGCTACTGCTGGTGCTGGCCTGGCCGAGCGCCTGGGCGATCGTGCTGCCCAAGCTGCTGACCGCGCCCCTCTGGCTGATTCTGGTCCGACGCAATCGCAGCTGGAAGCCGTGTCCTCTGGCCGGCTATGCGCCCGCGCGTAGTTTTCTCGGCTTTGGCCTGGGTGTGCTGATCAGCGACATGGCCAACGTGGCCCGTGCCCAGATCGACAAACTGGTTGTCGGGGCGCTGTTCGGTGTGGAAGCGCTGGGCATCTACTACTTTGCGTTCAACGCCGGCCTGGGTATCACTACGTCATTCGTGATGGCGCTGGGCAACGTGTTGTTCCCCTATATCTGTGCCGCCGCGCACTGGCCGGATCGTCAGCGCCGTTGCCGCCAGGGCCTGGTCATGGCCGTGGTCGTGTTTCTGCCCATCCTTATTGCCCAGGTCGGGCTCGCACATCTTTATGTGCCACTGATCTTCGGCGATCAGTGGCGTGATGCCGCGCCGCTGGTCTCCATTCTGGGTCTGGGCGCGATCCCGATGATATTCGCCGCGGTCGCCAGCGCCTGGCTACGCGCCCAGAACCGGCCCGCAACAGAAGCCGGCATAGCGAGTGCGGCCACCGTGGCCGCGCTCGGCGGGCTCGCCGCTTTCGCCACGTTCGGCCTGACGCTCGCCGCGACTGCCTATGTAGCCGGGCTGGCCGCGGTGATGATTCCGGCCGCCCTCTATTACCTGTTTTTCAGTGCCACCCCCGAACAGACCGCCACCATCCATGGGAGCTATGCATGAACACGCCACGTTTCTCTGTCGTCATCCCGATTCATAACGCCGAAGACTCGTTGATTTCCACGGTCGAAAGCGTGCTCGAACAAAGTGAACCGAATTTCGAGCTCTTGCTTCTCGACGATGGGTCCACCGACGGCAGTCTTGCCATCATGCGCGCCCTGGCCGCACACGACCGGCGTATCCATGTGCGTACGCAGCGTAACGCCGGCGTTTCGGCAACGCGCAACCTCGGGGTGCGCCTTGCACGCGGGCTGTTTGTTGCATTCCTCGACGCCGACGACGTCTGGCATCGAGACAAGCTGGCCACGCATTGGCAGTTTCATCTCGATCGGCCACAGGTGCGTTGCAGCTATGCGAAGATCGCCTTCCTGCAGAACGACGAACCGGGCCTGCGCGACGCACGTACGCACTCCACGGTACCAGCGGGCCGGCTGTCGCTTGCCCAGATCCTGGGCGAAAACCCCGTATGCACGAGTTCGAACCTCGTCATCGATCGCGAATGCTTCGAGCGGATCGGCGGATTTCGCACAGATATGCAGTACGCCGAAGATCAGGAATGGCTGGCCCGGGCGGTCGATGCCGGCTTGGCGGTCGTCGGCCTCGATGAACTGCTGGTGGGCTATCGCATGTCGCCGACCGGGCTGTCGTCGGATCTCGAAGCGATGTACGACGGTTGGAAACGCCTGGTCGCCGATTATCGTGCCCAGTTCGAACATGCCGCGGCCCAGGCCTTGTACTGTCGCTATCTGGCGCGGCGGGCGCTGCGCTCGGGCGCGTCGTCGCGTCAGGCACTGCGCTTTGCGATGGCCGGTCTGTGCGCCAGCCCCCAGACATTCTGTGACGACCTGCGCCGCGGCCTTCTGACCCTGGCCGGCGCGATGGCCAGCCCCGTCATGTCGTCGCGTCTGCGCACTCGACTGTTCGCATGAGCGCCGCGCCTGACAGCGATCTTGGCATTATGAAAAGGGAATCGAAACTGCGATGCAAAATGCAAAATATCGGCATCGCAGTTTCGCCTTCTCAAGCCCGAAATTCTATTAAGTCATTGAACAATAAGAGATAGAAAAACTGGCCCGCTTCTTGAGTTGATGGTGGTACGAAACGTCATCCGTGTCCATCGACCACCACAGGAAGCCAAGCCATGAAACACCCGATCATTTCCGTCGTCATGCCGGTCTACAACACCGAAGCCTATGTCGGCGAAGCCATCGCCTCGGTTCTGGCCCAGACGTTCCAGGACTTCGAGCTCATCATCGTCGACGACGGCGGCGACGACGCCAGCATGGCGATCTGCCGCCAGTTCACCGACGAACGTATTCGTATCGTCACCCAGGCCAATCGCGGCCTGGCCGGCGCCCGCAATACCGGCATCGCCGCGGCCCGCGGCGAGTACGTCGCCCTGCTGGATTCGGACGACCGCTGGGACGCTTCGAAGCTGGCCCTGCACTTCATCCATCTGCGCGCGAGCCCCGAAGTGGACGTCAGCTATGCCGGCTCACGCCTGATCGACGCGGCGGGCAATGCGCTGCGCGTGGAACAGCGCCCACGCCTGAAGAACGTGAAAGCGCATCATATTCTCACCCGCAATCCCGTAGGCAACGGCTCGGCCGCGGTGATTCGCCGCACGGCGCTGGATCGGGTCGCCTTCGTGCATCCGCAGGAGCGCACGCGTCTGTGCTGGTTCGACGAGAGTTTCCGCCAGTCCGAAGATATCGAGCTCTGGGTTCGTATGGCCGGCGGCTATAGCTGCCGCTTCGAGGGCATCGAAGGCCTGCTGACCGATTACCGCATCATCGACGGCGGGCTATCGGCCAACGTGATCCGTCAGTACGAAAGCTGGCAGCGTGCGGTCAAGAAAGCGCATCGCTATGCGCCCCGGCTGCTGGCCCGCCACGGTCGACGGGCCGCGGCCTACCAGCTGCGCTATCTGGCCCGGCGTGCGATTCAGCTGGGCGACGGCGCATTCGCCGTATCGCTGGTGCGCCAGGCCTTGACCACCAGCCCGATGATCGCGATCCAGGAACCGGCCAAGACGCTGGTCACCATCGCCGCATCGCTGGCCGCGCGTTGGCTGCCGACGCCGGTATTCATGACGCTGGTCAACCGCCGGCTGCACACGAGTATCCCCGCATGAAAAGGCTCAACGTTGTTCATCTGCTCGACGACATGTCGGCCGGCGGTGTGACCCAGGCGCTCGGCGTGTATGGCCGCCCGGAACTTATCGAGTTTGCCGACTCGCGTGTGGAGCAGGTCGACCCCAACCAGCGGCATGCACCGCGTTTCGATGCCGATGTGATCGTGACCCACTTTCCGCCGCGCTGGCGTGCGCTGCCGTTTGTCTACAGCCTGCGACGGCGCAACCCCAGGGCCCGGCTGGTGCATGTCGAACATAGCTATACGCGTGCCTGGGAGCAGGCCAACGTACCGCACAAATGGCGTTTTCGCGCGATGCTGCGTCTAGCGCTGAGGCAGTACGATCAGGTCGTCTCGGTCTCCAACGGGCAGGCCGACTGGCTGAATGCGATCGAGGCGGTACCGAGCGAACGGCTGCGCGTCGTAGCGCCCTACAGCGATATCGATGCGTTGCTCGAACTTCAGCGTAAGCCGCGGGCGGCCGGCGCCGCGATCGTGATCGGCGCCTTTGGACGCTTTGCCGAGGTCAAGGGCTTCGAACGGCTCATCGATGTCTTCGCCCGGCTCGATCCGGCCCGGTTCGTGTTGCGTATTGGCGGCTTCGGCCCGCTCGAGGACGCGCTCGAAAAACGGGCCGAGGGATTGCCCCACGTTGAATTCGTGGGGCCGGTCACCGACCGCGCGGCGTTTTTGTCGGCCTGCGATATGCTTGCCGTGCCGTCGCACTGGGAGTCTTTCGGCCTGGTCGCGGCCGAGGCACGGGCGGCCGGCTGTCCGATTCTGGTATCAAACGTGGACGGGTTGCCCGAACAGGCTCGCGGGCGCGGCTATGTATTCGATTTCGATGATACGAGGGGCGTCGCCGATACCATCGCGTCGGTCAGCCACAGCGAGATTACGTTGATGGGGGCGCTGGCTCGCCAATCGGTGCGTAGCTTGAGCGCGAGTCGGTTCAAGGCATGGCGCGAGATCTTCGAAGCCGCCAGGCCTACCGCGGCTGGATAGCATGCGCGCAGCGTCGGCGCTGCGCGGGTGTACGCTCAGCCAGGTTTCGACGCCTTGAATGAATCCGGCGCCGACACCTCTTGTTCAGCGGTGTCGCGACTGTTCGAGTCGTATGCCATATGCCTGTCGTCGAGCTGACTGTTCCGCCGGTTACGCCGGGTTGATCGGCCGGCTGCCGTAGGCCTGCGACGCTCGGCCGGCAGCGATACCCACCAGAATCAGCGCCGGCCAGTAGAGATACGCCAGTATCTCGAGGTTCTCACCGAAGCTGTAGAGCGTGAGCAGTAACAGCATGGCCAGCGCAACACGTCCCACCGGGTCGCAAAGCGACAATCGAGCGGCCATCCAGAAGCTGGCAATCATCGGTACGACCAGCGCCACTGCACCGGTCAGCCCCTTGACGAACAACAGGCCGAACCAGGTGTGATGGCTGCCGATCGGCATGTATTCGACCAGATGCGGGCCCCGTTCGACGATGCCGTGACCAAACCACGGTGCTTCGTTACGCCAGCGGTCGGTGGCGATACGCCCGAGCGCGGCGCGCACGCGGCTGGAATCTGCCCGTGCGCTCGTGAATTTGTAAACGGCATGATCGGCCAGCGCATGCAGCTGCGGGGCGAGCATGCCCAGGCCGAGAACGGCCGGCGCGACGGCAAACCAGACCCAGGCTTCGCGCAGCCGGCTTACGCCATAGGCTGTTGGCCAGACAATGGCCAGCGCCACCAATGCCAGGCGTGATTGGGACAGCAGGGCCAGCAGCAGACCGGCGAGGATGCCGATCGCCTTCCATTTACGATCCTTTTCCTCGATCGCGCAGAGGATATGCACCACCGCGATCATGCCGGCGGCCGGCGACCACGGCGCGAAGAACTGCCAACGCGGCGTGCCCGCGCCGGGTTCGAGCGTATAGAGGATGACCGCGAAATACTCCGGCCCCGAACCACCCACGATCTTTAGCGGTGACACATAGAGCAGGCCGGGCAGACCGATGAACGGCGCGACCAGAAACAGCGGGATGAACAAAAGCGTTTGCAGCCCCAGCCGACAGATGGCGCGATAGATCACTTCGGGGCGAATCGCCAGAATCGCGCCGGCAAACGGGAACAGCGCCATCAGCGCCCAGCCCTTGGCCCAGCCGATCGAGGACTTGATCGTCTTGGGAATGCCGAGATCATTTTGGAAATGGCCGATGATCAGGATCACCAGCATGGCCAGCATACCCAGCAGCCAGAGATGGATCGCCGGGTGCAGGGGCGGCGGCCGGTCGGCGGGCGCCAGGTTGGGCGCGACGTAGATCGCGATGAAGGCCAGCGTGGCCAGACCCCAGCCCAGCACCGGGCCGGCGATATACAGGCCGCCGACGATCCAGAGCAGCCAGGTGCTCTGGATCGCCCAGGAGATCAGCTTTTCGGCAGGGCTAGCTGGAGCAATGGCTGGCGTAGCCATAGCATCAGGAAACCGACGAGCACGAAAAAGCTCGCCGCGACACCGCCCGCGATGGCCAGCATGGTCGATGGCGAAGAGGGGGCCGTTGGCAGCGAGGGCCATTCGAAGGTCTGTACCAGCGGATAGGACGCGAACGGATCCGCTTTGTTGGTATCCAGGCGTGCCAACGCCGAGGAAACAACCGCTTCGGCCACGCGCCGGGCGCGCAGCAGATCGGAGAGTTTGGCGGCCTGGGTAACGAGTTCATGGGCATTGCGGTTGTGCTCGTCGATCTGCCGGCGAATTTCACCCAAACGGGCTTCGGCGGCTGCCGAGTCGCCGTCGGCGATAATCAGCTGCTCGAAGATCCGCTCGCGGCCGTCACTGGTGGATATATCGACAAACCGTAGCAGTATTTTTTCTTCGAGGCCCGTGAGTTCCCGGCCACGCACGAGCATGGACTTGCGTAGCGCACCGCGTTCGGCGCGCAGTTCGGCCACGCTCATATGCCGATCGCCCAGGGTTGCGCTGGCTTCCGTCCATTGCGTGTTCACGCTCGCATATTGGCCGATGAGCGACTGGAACACGGGATCGTTCTTGAGTACGAGTGCGAGGCTGGCGTTCTCGATCGAGGTTTTGAGCACGCCGGCAAGCCGCTTCGTGGCGGCCGCACCGTATTCGATTTCTACCAGCGCCTCGCGTTCACGGGCACGCAGGTCGTCGACGATCTGAATACGGCTGTTGAACTGATCCATGGTCGCCAGACCGCTCTCGCCCTGAAATTCGAGCAGTTCGAGCTGGGCGGCGCGGGCCTTGGCTTCTAGGTTTTCAAGCTGTTCGCGGTCGGCGGCTTCGCGCTTGGCCTGTTCGTCGTCGCGTAGTACCGCCAGGCATTCCAGAAACGCCTGGCGCAGGGCGTTCAGACGTCCCCGCGCATTTTCCGGCGACGGCCCGCTCACGGATACCAGGATCAGATTGGTCTGATCGACGAGTTTGATGGTGGGGGCAGGCAGCAGCCCCGGCTCGCCCAGAATCTCGGCCGCGCGTCGCAGCGTGCTGTCTGCGCTGAGCAGGCGCTTGTAGTTCTCCGTCGGGCTCAACGAGGTGCCGGCGAATGCGGAGCTGGTCTGTGCCGACGCCTGGCCGATCGATTCCAGATTGAGCGATCCGCCCATGCCCGAGCCGGGCAGGATGAGCGTCATGCTGCTTTTGTAGTTCAGCGGCGCGACGCTCAGATAGGCGAATACCAGTGCCCAGATCACGACCAGAATCGGCAGTATCGTCAGGGTATAGCGCTTGTAGCGCCCCGGCGATGGCAGGCCATAGCGGATGAAGTGCCACAGGCGTAGCAGGAACCGGTTGCCAGCGGCGTTTTCGGTTTTGTTTTTCATTTCGTCAGATCACGAATGATGAGTCCGGCCGCTACGGCGCCCGCGCTTTCGCCGGCGAATACCAGCGCATCGCGGGCGTTCATCCAGCGGCTGTCGTAGCAGGCGAGCGCGTCACCGGGCATCAGGTAGGGATCGATATGGTCGCGGTTTGCGCTGCGCACCAGCTCTTCGACGCTGCGCTGGATAACCACGCTGCGACCGTTGAGCGGGTTGCGCGATATCAGCACCGCATGGCGATTGGCGTTCATGGCCGAACCGCCGACACAGTTGGCCGATACCAGCGCCTGTAGAAACCGGGTGCCGTAGGGCAGGCTGGTCGCGTCTTTACTGATCGCGGCCGTGGCGTTGCCGGCTACGGGGCGTGCCAGGTTCGACATGAAGACCCGGATACCCGGCACGGTGAGGGGGGTCGGCCGCATGAGGTCGGCCTGGAAGCAATCGCGGCTGGGTACGTAGACATGATCGTTGGCCGCGAGATCGACTTTCAGACTGCTGGTGCCGGCAAGCACCCCGGCCAGATCGATACGTGTCCACCGGTTGGCGCGTGTCAGATAGACGTTCTGCAGGTCGGCGTCCGGGCGCAGTCCGCCCGCGGCACGTATGGCAATCGCCAGCGTGCGGGCGTTGTTGGCATCGCCGCTGGCTTCGCCTTCGCGCTGGCCCACACGGTCCTTGCTGGCGCGCTCGCCCACGCGGATCGCGCCCGGATGAAAGACTGCGCCGTTGACGGCCACCGACACTCCGGCGCTTTCGATGAGCAGCACGCTGACCACGCGATCGAGCGCGCGCACGAACCCGGCCTGGATGAGTTCACGCGAGATCGTGGCCTCGACGTCGGCCACACTCCGGCCAATGGCACGCACGGCCGGCAGGCCGGGCAGATTGACCCGGCCATCTTCGTCGATCACGAACACCCCGGACAGTTGATCCTGGTCGCCAATGACCTGGATACGCAGCCGGTCGCCGGGGGCGAGCACCGACGGCATGTCGGTCAGTTCAGCAAGGCTGACCTGCTGGCCCAGCGGGTAGGCCGCCGGCCGCTCGTGGTCGATACAGACCTGTTGCGGCGCGTCTTCGGGGGTGTGTTCGGGCATCCAGTTCGCCTGGGCCGGATTGCCGGGGGTACGTCCGCTGGCACAGGCGGTCAGTACCAGCGGCAGCGCGAGCGTCAATGCAAATCGAAGGGCGGCATGGACAGTTTTCATGGGTCGTCTCGTTTTGCGAAGTGGCGTTTAGCCAGACCCTTGTCAAAAAGTGCGCCAACTCGCGCGCGCTTTATTTTGCGTTGCAAATTGAGTTGTTTTTGCGTTTTGCAACATGCGTTTTCGCATTTAGCAGCACGAGTACGTTGCATTCTGCGAACTTATTGCCGATAACGGCCATAAGTCGGCGTTTTTTAGCTGGCATAGGGATTGCTCTAGGGCATCAGGACTTGCTGCCATAGAGGAAGACGGGCGTGAAAGGTTTGATATTTGTCGAGTTGATGAACTTCATGGAAGAACAGTTCGGCGAGCTGCTGACCGACGAAGTCGTGGATGCTGCGGCGATCCCTGGGGACGCCGCCTTTACGACCATCGGTCAATATCCCAGCGCATACGCCAGCCGGCTCATCGGCGCGGCAGCCGATCGCAGCAATGCGTCGGCGGCTGAACTGTGCCGTGCGTTCGGCCGCTATCTGTTCTGCCGCTTCGAAGTCCGATTTCCGACCATGATCCAGCGTTACCCGAGCGCGCGTTCCCTGCTGATGCACGTGGAAGCCCATATCCACGAGGAAGTGCGCATCATCTATCCCGATGCCAGGCCGCCGACGGTGACCGCTCTGGAAGTGGATGACGCGCTGCACGTGGTTTACCGCTCGGACCGGCCGTTTGCGCATATCGCCTACGGCCTCGTGGATCAATGCATCGCCTCCTACGGCGAACAAAGTACCGTTGAATGGTGCGAGGGCAACGACGACTCGCATGCTCGCTTCATCATTCGTTCGCTGCACAGGAGCGCCGCATGAATTCTTCTCTACGTGTTCTCGTCGTCGAAGACACCGCCTCGCTGGCGCTGACCTTTGCCGGTCAGCTCGAAGCCGCCGGCTGCGAGGTCGATGTGGTCGGCGATGGCACCGAGGCCCGCCGTCGGGTCGAGCATGCCCATCAGCCCTATGACGTGGTGCTGCTCGATTTGAAGCTGCCCGACTGTGACGGTCTGCAGCTATTGGAAATGGCGCCGGAGTTCGTCGAACAGTCGAGCGTGGTGGTGATCACCGCCGACGGTTCCATCAACCGTGCGATCCAGGCCATGCGGCTGGGGGCCTACGATTTTCTGGTCAAGCCGGTGGCCCCGGAGCGTTTGACGACCACCGTAAGCCGCGCGGGCGAGCGGCGTGTTCTTGAACGCGAAGTCAGCGCCGCGCGGCGCATGAATCGGCGCGAGCGCTTTCACGGCTTCGTGGGGGCTTCGGACGCCATGCAGGCGGTCTATCGGGCAATCGAAAACGTGGCCAACTCCAAGGCCACGGTGTTCGTCACCGGCGAAAGCGGCACCGGCAAGGAGGTGACCGCCGAAGCGATCCACCAGATCAGCGACCGCAGCAACGGCAATTTCGTGGCCATCAACTGCGGCGCGATCCCCGAGAACCTGCTCGAGTCGGAACTGTTCGGCCATGTGAAGGGCGCGTTTACCGGCGCGTTGGAAAACCGGGTCGGCGCGGCCAAGGAAGCCGACGGCGGCACGCTCTTCCTCGACGAAATCTGCGAAATGGAGCTCAAGCTGCAGGTCAAACTGCTGCGCTTT
The DNA here is from genome assembly GCF_002729955.1 of Salinisphaera sp. GTDB lineage: Bacteria > Pseudomonadota > Gammaproteobacteria > Nevskiales > Salinisphaeraceae > Salinisphaera. The sequence continues at coordinate 85,136 of NZ_PBYA01000057.1, forward strand.
CTCCAGACCGGCATGATCCAGCGCGTGGGCAGCAGCCGGCCCGAGGCGGTCAACGTTCGCGTGATCTGTGCGACCAACCGCGATCCGGCTGCGGAAGTCGCGGCCGGTCGTTTTCGCGAGGACCTGTTCTACCGCCTGTCGGTGCTGCCAATCGAATTGCCGCCGCTGCGCCAGCGCGGTGACGATATCGGGCTGCTCGCACAGAGCTTTCTCGACCGCTTCGCGGCCGAGGAGAACAAGTATTTCCAGCCGCTCGATGCTGAGCTGATCGGTCAGATCCAGCGTCATTCATGGCCGGGCAACGTGCGCGAACTACAGAACGCGATGCGGCGTGCCGTGGTGATGAGTGCGGGGCCGAAGCTGGCCTTGCCAGCGTCGCCGGGCGGGGATACTGCACCCGGCGCAAACCCGTCGGCCTCAACACGGGAGCCGGCGCTACCCACGGCCGATTCGGACACGCCGCTGCCGCCCTCGGGCTTCGACGGCATGACGCTGGAGCAAATTGAGCGCTGGGCCATCGAGCGGGCTATCGAGCGCTGTGGCGGTAGCATTCCGGCGGCGGCACGCGCGCTGGATACCAGCCCGTCGACGTTGTATCGCAAGCGCGAACGCTGGGCCGACCGCGATTCAGCCACGGATTGAGGGCGAGTCGCGAGAAATGGATGATCCCGACTCGACGAAGCGCGTAGGGGGCCGCCTACGCGCTGCGGTGACAGCCCGCGAGGCCATTCAAGCAGCTCGCCTCGTCAATTGCTTCGGCGCCGGATAAATCGCGATAAGCGGCACGGCCGCAAAGGCACTGCCGTGCTAGCGCGTATCAATCGCTATGCTCGTCGTAGCCCTGCGGGTTGTTCGACTGCCAACGCCAGGCGTCGGCCATGATGTCGTCGATGCTGCGCCGGCAATGCCAGTCGAGCTCGGTTTCGGCCTTGTGGGGGTTTGCCCAGCACTGGGCGATATCGCCGGGCCGGCGGGCCACGATGCGATAGGGCACTTTGCGCCCGCTCACGCGCTCGAAGGCCCGCACGGCCTCCAGCACCGAATGGCCCTTGCCCGCCCCCAGGTTCCAGGTATGCAGGCCGGGCCCGTCGGCGATGGCGCGTGCTGCCTTGAGATGGCCCTCGGCCAGGTCCATGACGTGAATATAGTCACGCACGCCGGTGCCGTCTGGCGTGGGGTAGTCGTCGCCATAGATCGACAGCTCGGGCAGGCGCCCGATCGCGACCTGGGAGACGAAGGGCAGCAGGTTGTTGGGGATGCCGTTCGGGTCCTCGCCGATATCGCCGCTCTCGTGGGCGCCCGCGGGGTTGAAATAACGCAGGATGGCGATCGACCAGTCCGGATTCGCGGCATGCAGATCCTGCAGGATCCATTCGATCATCAGCTTGGAGCTGCCGTAGGGGTTGGTCGGCCGCCCCGTGGGCGCGTCCTCGGTCAGCGGCATGACGTCGGATTCGGCATACACCGTGGCTGACGAACTGAACACCAGCGTGCGCACATCGGCGCCGCGCATGGCTTCGCACAGCGAAAGTGTGCCGCCGACGTTGTTTTCGTAATAGGCCAGCGGTTTCTGCGTGCTTTCGCCCACGGCCTTGAGGCCGGCGAAATGAATCACCGCCTCGATTGCGTGCTCGGTCAATGCCTGTTGCAGGCGCGCGGTATCGCGAATATCGGCCTCGATGAACGTCAGGGAACGCCCGCTCAGTCGTTCCACGCGCCGTAACGACTCCCGCGAGGCGTTGGAGAGATTGTCGTAGACGACGACTTCATAACCGGCCTGCAGCAGCACGAGGGCAGTATGGGAACCGATATAGCCGGCGCCGCCGGTCAGAAGCATCGTCATGGCCTGAATCCTGTCTTAGCCGTTTGCACAAAACGCGGACGGGTGGGGCGGCGCCGGCAAGAGGGGGCCGGCGCCTGAGTCGTCTTTATCGGCCGAGCAGCCCGGAAAAGAACTGGTGCGCGTTTTCCTGCAGGTGGTCAACGTCGTAGCCGCCTTCCTGGATCACGCAGACGGGCATGTCCAGTTCGGCCATGGCACGTCCGATACGGGCAAAGCCTTCGCTGGTGACGGCGACCTTGGCCTGCGGATCGTTTTCGTAGATATCGAAGCCCAGCGGCAGCACCAGTACGTCCGCGCCGAAGAGCTTGATCGCGGCGACGGCCTCATCGAGCTTTTCGAAGAAGGTCTCTTCCGGCGAGCCGTGCGGCATCGGCAGGTTGATGTTGTAGCCGTAGCCGGCGCCCGCGCCGCGCTCGTCGGCATGGCCGGTCACCACCGGGTAGAAGTTGGTCGGGTCGCCGTGGATGGAGATATAGAGCACGTCGTCGCGCTCCCAGAAGATCTCCTGAATGCCCTGGCCGTGGTGCATGTCGGGGTCGAGAACGGCCACACGATCGAACTTGTCGCGCAGCGCCTCGGCGGCTATGGCGGCGTTGTTGAGGTAGCAGAAGCCACCGGCGCCGTCGCGGCGGGCGTGATGGCCCGGCGGCCGGCACAGGCCATAGGCGAAGCGCTCACCGGCGAGGATGTCGTCGGCGGCGGTCAACGCGGTCTGCGCCGAGGCATAGGCGGCCTTCCAGGTGCCTTCGCCGATCGGGCAGCTGCCGTCGGCCTGGTAGCGCGCCGATTCTGCGAGGATGCCCTTGAGCGGATTGGGCGAGCGCACGAAGATGTTCGACATCACCTCGTTGCCCCAATCGTCGGGGATCTCCATCCAGCGCCGGTGCGCGGATTCGAGAAACCGCAGATAACCCAGATCGTGTACCTGCGAAATCACGTTCATGCCGTGATCGACGGGCTTGTTGACCGCGATATCCAGGCCTTCCAGCGCGGCGACCAGCGGCGGCGTACGTGCCGGCACTTCCTGGGGTTCGCGCATCTGCCCGCGGGTCAGATAAGTCTTGGGTACATGCTCATTCTGGGTCGGGTCGAAATAGGCTTTCACGGCAACGGCTTCCGTTTGGTCGAAAATGAACGGGCGGCGACACGCGCCGCATGACTTCGGCTTGCAACATACGCCGGCCGGGCCTTTGCCTGCAATGCATAATTGGCGTCAGCCGGGTCGCACGCACAAAAAAAGCCGGCGGGTCGGCCCGCCGGCTTGCACGCGATCGAGGGCGTGACTACTTGCCGCGCGGCACGGTCTGGACTTCGACGAATTCCATGATGCCTTCGTCGCCGCCTTCACGGCCGATGCCGGACTGCTTCATGCCGCCGAATGGCGCATGCGGGGCCGGGCCGGTGCCGGTGTTCCAGCCGCAGTGGCCGAAATGCAGGCCGCGAATGGTTTTCTCGGCGCGCTTTTCGTCCGAGGTGAAAACATACGACGCCAGGCCGAATTCGGTGGTGTTGCCGAGTTCGATGACTTCGTCCTCGTCGTCGAACTTGATCATCGGCACTAGCGGGCCGAAGGTTTCTTCCTTGCAGCAGGCCATGTCGTGGGTCACGCCGGTGACCACGGTCGGCGTGTAGAACAGGTTCTTGTCGGCGTCCAGTTCGTCCGGGTGCTTGCCGGCGACCAGCTTGGCGCCTTTCGAGAGCGCGTCGGCGACGTGGTTCTGGACCTTCTCGAAACCGGCCTTGTTGATCAGCGGGCCGACGTCGATGTCTTCATCCATGCCGTCGCCGACCTTGAGCGCCTTGACCTTCTCGACCAGCTTGTCGGTGAATTTGTCGTACACCCCGGACTGGACGTAGATGCGGTTGGCGCATACGCAGGTCTGTCCGCCGCCACGGAACTTGTTGCCCACCAGCTGCGTGGTGGCATGGTCGATATCGGCGTCGTCGAAGACGATGAACGGCGCGTTGCCGCCCAGTTCCAGACCGAGCTTCTTGACGTGATCCTTGCTCTGCTCGATGAGCAGCTTGCCGACTTCGGTTGAGCCGGTGAACGAGATCATGGTCACGTCGGGCGAGGACATCAGTTCGCCGCCGATCTGGCTGGACGAGCCCATCACCAGGTTCACGAAGCCCTTGGGCAGATCCAGGCGTTCGTGGAAAAGCTGGAACATGGCGATCATGGTCAGCGGCGTTTCGCTGGCCGGCTTGATCACGCTCGGGCAGTCGGCGGCGATGGCCGGGGCGATCTTCTTTGCGACCATGCCGATCGGGAAGTTCCAGGGCGTGATCAGGCCGACCACGCCGACCGGGCGGTGGTGGACCGTCCAGGTGCAGTCCTTGGCTTTTTCCTTGAGCTCATCGGGCTTGAGGATATCGATGTTCTTGGCGCAGTAGTCGAAAAACCCGGCCGCGTATTCGACTTCGCCCTGGGCTTCCTTCCACGGCTTGCCGTGTTCCAGACACAGGATGCGCCCGATCTCTTCCTTTTCATCGAGCAGGGCATCGCGGATGTCTTCGAGCCATTCGCGGCGCGTTTCCAGATCGTTGGGCTTCAAGGCAGACTTGGCGGCTTCGATGGCGCGCTGGGTTTCGGCCTGGCCCATCTTCGGCATCTCGGCCAATACCTTGCCGTTGGCAGGATTGAGGACTTCGACGGTTTCGCCGGAGTCGGCCTCGACCCACTGGCCGTCGATATAACCGGAAATATGTTTCAGCAGATACGATTCGATCATGGGTGTCCTCGGTCCTGTCTTGACGACTTGAGTCTGTAAATCGGGTTTCGAACCGCTGCTGCGGCCCGATAGGAATGCTGTTTCGACGCTGTATCAGTGATCGGGGCGTCGTTGCCGCTTTTAAAGCCTTGGCCGCGGGTCATGGACTTATGCCGCGCCCGGTGCATAGCCGTGATGCTTGCTGACCTGGTTGAACAGCGTATCGCCGCGCTGCCAGCGGGCGAGGTTGTCCAGGAACTGGTCGACCAGGGCATCGCGCCAGCCAACGAAATCGCCGGCCATATGTGCCGACATGAGTACATTGTCCAGCCCCCAGAGCGGGTGGTCGCTCGGCAACGGCTCCTGTTCGAATACGTCCAGCGCCGCGCCGGCGATCTGCTGGTTGACCAGGGCATCCACCAGATCGTCGGTGACCACGATCGGCCCGCGGCCGATGTTGATGAAGCGTGCATGCCGGGCCATGGCCGCAAAACGGCGGGCATCGAACCAGTGTTCGGTGGCTTCGGTGAGCGGCGCGGCCACCACTACGTAGTCGGCATTCGGCAGATGGGTGTCGATATCGTCGGCCGCATGCACGGCCGAAAACACTTCGTCGGCATCGCGGGCACGCCGGGCAATACCGGTGACGTCCATGCCCACGGCCTTGCACAGGCGGCCGATCTCGCGACCGATGGAGCCGGCACCGGCCACCAGCACCCGCTTGCCGTGAATGCTTTCGGTATCGCGATGCACCCAGCGGCGCTGCTGCTGGTAGGTGATGTTGGCGCGGGTGTCCTTGGCGAACATCAGGATCGCGCCAAGCACGTATTCGGCGATATTGCGATCGAATATGCCCTGGGCATTGGTGACCGGAATATCGGAATCGACCAACGCGTCGAACATGAGCTGGTCAACGCCCGCGCTTGCTGCATGCACCCAGCGCAGGCTATCGGCCGCCGGCCAGGCGGCTTCCAGGGCTTCGGTACGAAAATCGGTGACCAGCAGGATCTCGCTGCCGGGCAGGGCATCGCGCAGGCTGGCTTCATCATGGGCGATACGAATATCCCCATGATCATGAAGTCGGCGAACCGAGTCCGGCCCGTCGGGCGTATCGGCCAGGATGGTGATCCGAGGTCGCGGCTCGTCAGGGTCGACGGCGTGATCGGATGACATTTTGGCGACGTTGTCGTGGCTCATGCAGGAGTGCGCGCCCGCGTGTTCACCAGGCGCGTAATTCCATGGATCATGCAGCACGGTACCCAGAGCCCGAGCCGAGCGTCAATAGCTGCTGCGAATCCCGTGTTGACTTGTCTTGACCGGGGTTGCAAGACCTGACTACGCTCGCGCTGATGGGCCTGTTCGGCCCTTGCTATCCAGCGTCACGAGGCACCCATGGTCGCGAATCTGAAAAAGAGCAAAGAGATCCTGTCCGCCGATCCGGGCGAGCGTTACGTGCGCGACCGGCTGGTCTGGAACCCGGCGATGCATGCGATCCCGATTTCGGGCATCCGCCGCATGGTCAACCGTGCCGCCGAGCTTGAGGACGTCGTTCATCTGTCCATCGGCCAGCCCGACTTCGCCACGCCGCGCCACATCATCGATGCGCATATTCATGCGCTGGAAGCCGGTCAGACCGGTTACACCATGGACGCCGGGCTGCCGGAGCTGCTCACCGCGCTCAAGGAATACTACAACGCGCGCTATCGCAGCACGCTCACCGAAGACAACTTCCTGATCACCACCGGGGCCACGGAAGGCATCTATCTGCTGATCACGGCCATGGCCGCGCCGGGACGCGAGTTCATCATCGCCGATCCCACCTTTTTGCTGTATGCGCCGTTGATTCGCATGAACGGCGGCCAGGTCCGCACGGTGCCCACCAAGGCCAGCGAAGGCCACCAGATCGACCCCGAGCGCATCATCAACATGATCGGGCCGAACACGCACGCCATCATTCTCAATTCGCCGAGCAACCCCACGGGTACCGTCTATCCGCGCGAAACGGTGGAATGGCTGTGCCAGGAGGCGGCCTATCGCGGTGTCGAGATCCTCTCCGACGAGGTCTACGACAACCTGATTCTCGACGATATCGACTACCCGAGCGTGCTGTCCTGTGCGACCGACCTCGACGGCGTGGCCGTGGTGTCGAGCTTTTCCAAAACCTATGCCATGCCCGGGCTGCGGGTCGGCTGGATCGTGGCCGACCAGAACACCATTCGCACCCTGCGCCGCTACCACATGTTCACCACCACGGTGGCGAGCACGCCGGCCCAGTGGGCCGGGGTGGCCGCGCTGGTTGGCGACCAGAGCTGCGTGGACGAGATGGTGCGCGAGTACTCGCGCCGGCGTGACCGGGTGGTGGATCTGGTCGCCGATACGCCCGGGCTGACCGGCTACTGGCCGCAGGGGGCGTTCTATATCGCGCCGTCGCTGCCCCACGGTGTGGACAGCGGCAATCTGTGCATGCGCATGCTCGAGGAAACCGGCGTTTGCGTGATTCCGGGCGACGCCTTCGGCGAGGACTCGAACGACCTGATGCGCATCAGCTATTCGACCTCGATGGAGAAGATCGAGGAGGCCTTCGACCGGCTTCAGCCCTGGATGGCGCGTCAACCGGAGTTGCGCGGCCACAACTAACCGGCTGTCCGCACCGAAGCATGGCCCGGGATTGCCGCAATCCCGGGCTTTTTCATGTGTGGGGCTAGCCGTTCACCGCGCCGCATTGCGCTGAGGGCGCGCCCGCGGAGCGGGCCTCGGCGGGCATGTCGCTGGCATAGGTCACCCGTACGGGATACACCTCGCCGGCATCGTTGTGCATGTTGCCGATGCCCCGGTATTCGAGCAGACGCTTGCTGTCGGGGTCGTAGGTGAGCTTGAGTGAATCCACGAAGAAGTTCACCAGGAACATATCCAGCTCGGCGTCGAAAACCACCGCCTGTTTGCCCTCGAAGGTGGTGGTGCCGGTCTGCTTGGCGCGCAGCTTGATCACGGCCTGGCGACCGGCGGCGGCGAAGTTGAACGCCACGGTCTGGCCTGCGGTGAGGTCGTCGAAGCGCTGGCGCACGAGCGGGTCGAAGCCGGAGTCGGCGGCCATCGGCGTGTCGATCGTGAAGGTCTTGGTCTGTTCTTCGGCATCGCGCGACTCGCGCCGGAACATGGTCCACTCGCCGCCCTCGTGACGGATACCTTCCCGATAGCCGCTGGCGGGAATTTCCAGGGTATAGGTGGGGACGGTATCGCTGTCGGCGAATTCGAGCTGTTTGGTGGCGATGGTCTCACCGTTGCGGCCGACATAGGTCACGTCCCAGTCGCGCAGCTTGCCGTCGGCCAGGCGTTGTTCGTGGTGCTCGGTATAACGATAGTCGCCACCCTCGAGCGTATAGCCGTAGCCGTTGAAGCAGCGCATGTCGCTGGCGTTCTCGCTTTGCTGGGCGATGGCGGTGGCCGTGCCGACAGCGAGTGCCGCGCCGGTCAGCAGACAGAAAGCAGGGCGTAGCATTTTATTTGTATTCATGATTTTTCTTAACCGGCGCGTTGCCGTTGCGGTACGAACAGATAGTGGGCAATACCCCATTCGTTGCCGGCGTTGTAGCCGAACAGTTCGGCGACGGCCATGAAGAACATGCGCCAGCGTTGAAACCAGCGTTCGGCTTCGGCGTCGCCGTAGGTTTCGCGGAATATCGCCATGATCGGCTCTTCGGCGGCGTCCATGCGCTCGAGCCAGCTGTTGGCGGTATCGCGATAGTGCGTGCCGGACAGCCACCAGTGCTTGCGCAGGCGCATGTCTTCCTGGAAATGCGCGAATAGATGCTCGCTGGGCATGATGCCGCCGGTAAAGAAATAACGCGCCATCCAGTCGTAGTCGCCGTCGTTTTCGAACGTGTAGGCAAGTAGCTTGTGGGCGAACACGTGCACGAACAGACGGCCGTCGTCCACCAGCCAGCGGCTGATACGCGCGAACAGCTCGCGGTAGTTGCGCATGTGTTCGAACATCTCGACCGAAACGACCCGATCGAAGCGCTGCTCGCCCGGGTCGAAGTCGTTGATGTCGCAGGTCTGAACCTGCAGGTTGTGCAGGCCCAGCCGGCTGGCGGTGGCCTCAATGGCCTCGCGCTGCGCATTGGAATTGGAAACCGCGAGAATATCGGCACTAGGAAAGCGCTTGGCCGCCCAGAGCGCGAACGAACCCCAGCCGCAGCCCAGATCGAGAATACGCTGGCCGTCATGCAGCCGGGCCCGCTCGGCATAGAGCGCGAGCATGGCGTGTTCGGCCTGATCCAGCGTCTTGATGCCGGGTTCGAACAAACAGCCGCTGTATTTGCGATGCGCGCCCAGCACATATTCGAAGAAGGCCGGTGGCAGCTCGTAGTGCTGGGCGTTGGCGTCCTCGGTGTGCTGGGCGATGGGCCCGGTCGAGGCGCGCTCGAGAAAACGGCGCATGTAATTGCTGCGCCATTCCGGGTCGCGCGCTTCGCGGCTGGTCAGCCGGCTGCCGATCAGCCGACGCATGCCGACGCGGGCAATCGGATCCGGCACCAGGCCGCGTTCACACCAATCTATCGCCAGGCTACTCAACAACGTTCTCCTTGATCGTCCGATTATTTTTTTGGTGGCCAGGGAATGAACGCACTCGTACGACGCACGTATTCGTCATGGCCTTCGCGTTTTTCCGACGCCTGCTTGTTTTCGATTGTGGGGATCCCCGAGACCCGCAGCAAAAGCCAGGCCATGATCACCGGGCTGGCCAGTGTCGCCCACCAGTATGGCGCGCCGATGGCGAGCACCACGTAGGTCACCCAGTGCAGCGATTCGAAAAAATAGTTTGGATGTCGAGAATAGCGCCAAAGCCCCTCGGCGCACACCTTGCCGCGGTTTTCCGGCTTTTGCTTGAAGCGATGCAGCTGGGCATCTGCGGTGCCTTCCCCCACCACGGAAACGAACCATATCGCGATGGCGGCCAGCGCCACCGCAAGCGACGGCGCCTCCGGCATGTACGCAATGACCAGAAACGGTATCGAAAGAATCGATGCCGCCACGGCCTGAAAAAGAAAGAAGCCGAGCATGTAGAGATCGGCCTTACTGCCCCAGGCTTCACGCGCTGCGGCATAGCGTGAATCCTCCGGGGCACCGCGCATGCGTTTGGCCAGATAGCCGGCCAAGCGCAACGCCCAGGTCAATGCCAGTGCGGCCAGCAGAATCCGCGCGGCGGGCGGGGCATCGCCGAGCAGGGCATATTCGGCGGCGATCAGGCCGACCGCGGCCGACCATACGACATCCACCAGCCCGGCATTACGGGTGAACAGCTGGATGACCCACACCAGGGTGAGCAATAGCGCCGCCGTTGCCAGCCCTATACCAAACGCCGCAAGCGCACTCATGCAGACTCCTTTCCAATCATTACAGGCACGAACGGCCGCCTGCCGAACCGTACGACAAACAGGTCAAACTACGCCGACGATGGGCAGCGCGATGCGTCCGCTTACGTGAATCCGGCCCGGGATCGCGGAAAAGCTGGCCAGATACTGGGGATGATAGCCGTAGACGAGCAGGCCGAGTCGGTCGCCGGCATGCAGGCGATGACTCACGCCGTTGAGATCCAGCTCGCGACGCCCGCCGCCGCGAATCGGGCGAACCTGCTTGTTGAGCAGCACGGTGGTGGCATGGCCGGCCCGCTTTACGCCGAGCCCGACGAAGGCGATGGGGTTGCGGTCGCTGCCGCTGATATCGATATCGATCTGGGGAATGCCGGCGATGGCCTGATTTTCGGCCTCCACGCTCATCAGTTCGATGAAGGTGCCGCCGCTGGCCAGCTCGTCGAGATGGTCCGAGGGCAGGGCGTTGACCAGCCGTGCGACCAGCGCGGTTTCGTCGCCACTGGCCGGTTTATCGGTATCGAACACGCGCTTGATGGCCGTCCATGCGTTGCCGGCCGTACCCGTGGCGAGCGACCACAGCCGCGATACGCTCTGGCGGCGCACGATACCCAGCAGCAGATCGAGCCCGCCCGTGGTGGCGTCACCGGCGAATTCGACAACGGGGCCGGTTTCGCCGGTGCCCATGGGCAGCCTGTCGAAGAACAGGGCGGTTTCGTCGTCGAGCACGATCATGTTGCGGGGCACGTCGCGGGCCGGCGTCTTGCCTTTGAGCTTCCAGTCCAGATAAGCCAGTTCGAGCTCGCTGGTTTCGATGTAGTCATCGTCAATACGCAGGCTGGCATCGGTCTGGTAGGCAATACGGTCGATATCCTGCAAGAACGGCAGGCTGTGGCCGTACTGCATCGCGATCAGGTGTACATCGTTGCCGGCGGCGCGCAGGGCGTGCGCGTTGGCCGCAGCTTCGTTGAGGTTGAACAGCGTATCGCCCACGCCCTGGACGAGCAGTACGTCCACCTTCGGCGTGCGGCGTGTTTCGCAGGGTTCGCGTTGGCCATCGCGCGCGATGTGTCCGTCGTAGAATGATGCCGGGCTGCTGTTGTAGAGCCGGTCGATCACGGTCTGGGACAGGCCGCGGCCGGTCAGCGTCGAGGCCAGGCCTTCGGCCAGCGCCCGATAGAGCAGCGGGTCTAGGCGCACGCCGGAAGTGGGTATGCCCAGTGCCACCAGGGCCGCGCCCCAGGCCGTCTTGACCACGTTATCCGGCGCCAGGCTGTAGCTCAGGTCGTACCAGGTCGCGGTGGGCACGAGCGCGTCGAAGCGCGGGTCGATACAGGCGCCGATCAGCTGAAAACCGCCGCCATAGGACAGGCCCAGGCCGCCGATGACCGGATCGCCGTCGCGATAGGCCAGGCGCTCGCGCTCGGGCATCTCGTTTTCGGCCCAGTCGAGAATGGCGCTGATATCCACGCCTTCGACCTCGGGGTTCATGATTTCCACACAGCCGGCGGAGTCGCCGAAACCGCGCTGATCGAAACTGATCACGAAATAGCCGTCGGCGACGGCGCGGCGGGCAGCTTCCGTTGACGGCAGGATGCCGCCGGAAAGCACTTCATAGACCGAGCGTTCGTGCCGATTGGTCAGCCGGGCGCCGCCAAAGCCGTGACCGTGCAGAATCAGCGGCGCGGTCTCCCCGGCGGCCAACGCCGGCTGCATGACGGTGATCGCGATTTCGACGCCGTCGTTGGGGTTGGTGACGGTCGCGCTGTAGTCGCGGGCTTCGAGCGTCGCCGAGTTCGTCACGATTTATTCCGCCGTCTCGTCGGGTACATGAATCGCAGCCAGCGCGTCGCGCAAGGCCGTCGGAATGGCCTCGGCCCGATTGGTTTCACGGTTGACGAACACATGCACGAAATCGCCGTGCGCGCTCGGCATGTCGGCGCCGGCCTGGAAGATACCGATGCCGTAAGTCGTGGACCGGTTGCCCAGATGCTTGACCATCAGCCCGGCCTCGAGCTTTTCGGGGAAGGCGACCGGCGCGTGGTAGTGGCAGCGCGATTCCACCACGAAACCCACCACCGGGGCGTTGTGGATATCCAGCCCGCCGACTTCGATGAGATAGCGATTGGCCGCGGTATCGAAGTAGGAGTAGTAGGTCACGTTGTTCACGTGGCCGTATACGTCGTTGTCCATCCATCGGGTGGGCATGTCGCAGAACCAGGGGTAATCACTGCGGCTGGGGCGTTGTTTCGACATCGGTCAGATTCTCGCTGAGGGCAAAAAAAGAAGCCGGGCGATGCCCGGCTTCGATTCGCAACGGTCGCGGTTTACGACTGCACCTTCCAGGTGCCGTCGGCCTGGCGACAGGCCGTGCCGTTGACCTTTTCGGGCTGGCCGTCGACGTTGGCGTTCATGGTGAACTCGCGACAGGGCTGGTTGCCACTATTGTAGGTACGGGTCGGCGTCACCGAATAGTTGGAGTTGGTATCCGGGTTGCTCCAGCTCGACGTATTGCCGGTCTGGTTGGTCTCCAGGGCGCTGCCGAACTGCTGGCGGTCGCGCTGGCCGAAGTTGTCGCCGATGCGACGGCCCAGGGCCGCGCCGGCCAGGGTGCCCACCACGGTGGCGATGGTGGTGCCACGGCCGCTGCCGATCTGGGAGCCGGCCGCGCCGCCGGCAATGCCGCCGATCACGGTGCCGGTATCGCCGGAGCTCCAGTTGGCGCAGCCGCTCATGGCCACGGTAAGCGCCAGCGCACTGATGAAACTCAAGGTCTTGGTCATGCTTTCTCTCCCGATGGGGCCCGAATCGTATGGGCCGGTCTATCCGAAAATCTCGATATTCAGTGTAACCAAAACAGGGGTCGCGGGTCGTTGTCGCAGCCGCGGGCAACGTTGGCGAGCGCCTGATGGCACGAGTACTCTGGCGCAGCGTTTACGAATCCCGGCTGAACCGTTACCTGGATTACGATGTTCATTACCGCGCACGAGCATACCGGTGCGGCGTGGCTGCGGCCATGCGCGCCTGTCGTAGCAGGCACACTATTCTGGGCAAGGAACGATCCGATATGAGCCAAGGCGCGCTGCTGCTGGCTTTCGCCATTCTGTTCGAGGTGATCGGCACCACCTGCATGAAGCTCTCCGAAGGGTTCACCCGGCTGTGGCCATCGCTGGGCATCGTGGTGTTCTATGTTGCTTCCTTCACCTGCCTGACCCTGGCGCTGCGCCATCTGCAGGTGAGCGTGGCCTATGCGATATGGGCCGGGCTGGGCACGGTGCTGATTACGCTCATCGGCGTGGCGCTGTTTCACGAGCCGATGAGCGCCTGGCGCGCGGGCTGTATCGCGCTGGTGCTCGTGGGCGTGGTTGGGCTGAACCTGTCGCACGGGTGAGCCGTCTGTGCTCACAGGCCGCCTAGCCGGGTAAGGCTGGCGGGTTCATCAACGAGCGCAATTATCTATATCCTGTGGCGGGTAAATAAAACCCGATTTCAGGAGATCCCCATGCGGGCATGGCTGGTAGAAGAGCCGGGTGCGCCGGAAGCGCTCGAACTCAAGACGATAGACGACCCGAAGCCGGGGCCGGACGAGATTCTGGTGGACGTACGCGCGGTCGGCATCAATCAGGCCGACGTGCTGCAGCGCAAGGGCGGCTACCCGCCGCCGAATGGTTTCGACGTGCGTCGTCCCGGCCTGGAGTATGCTGGCGAGGTCGCCGCCGTGGGCGATCGCGTGACCGCGCGCAAGGTCGGCGAACGGGTGATGGGCCTGATCGGCGGCGGCTCCTATGCCGAACAGCTGGTGGTACACGAACGCGAAGCGCTCACCATTCCGCCGCACTACGATTTCGAGCAGGCCGCGGCCATGCCGGAGGCCTTTCTCACCGCTTATCGCGGTCTGTTTCTGGTGGGCGAACTGGCGCCGGGCCAGTGGGCGCTGGTGCGTGGTGCCACCTCGGGTGTAGGCCAGGCCGGTCTGCAGCTCATCCAGGCCATGGGCGCACGCAGTATCGCGACCAGCCGCCAGCAGGCCCGGCTCGATGAAATGGAGCAGCGCTTCAAGGCTATCGGCTTCGACAAGGCCTACGATCTCGGCCTTGAAGACGGCAGCGAGGGCGTGGCCAAGGCGGTGCAGGAACAGACCGGCGGCGCGCATGTGGTACTGGATTTCGTCGGTGGCCCGGCCCTGGCCGACAACCTTGATGCCCTGCGCCCGGAAGGCCGCCAGGTCCAGATCGGGCTGATCGGCGGGCGCAAGAGCGATATCGACATGGGCAAGCTGCTCATGCGCCGGCTCAGCCTCGTGGCCATGACCATGCGCAGCCTGCCGCTGGAGCGCAAGATCATGCTCGCCCAGATGTTCGACGACCGCCTGCTGCCGCTGTTCGAAACCGGCAAGCTCAAGCCGATCGTCGATCGCGCCTTTGCCTTTGAAGAAGCGGTGGACGCACATCGGCTGATGGAATCCGGCGAGCACGCCGGCAAGCTGGTGCTGGTGCGTAGCTAGCCGAAAGGACCCGCGGCAGGCCGGCTGGGGCCTGTCGCGGGCCTGCTCAGCGGCGGCCTGTTGAGCCGGCGCAACCACCGACGTTTGCACGATTGGACCGATCGTTGCATACCTTACTGCCATGATGATTTCGTATTCCGGGCAGGCGGTGGGCGTCGATGGCTGAATTCGTCCCGGTCGCCCCCTTCGACCTCGTAATCTTCGGCGGCACCGGCGACCTGGCGCAGCGCAAGCTGTTGCCCGCGCTTTTTCATCGCGACGGCGACGGCCAGTTCAGCGCCGACAGCCGGATCGTGGCGGTCTCGCGTGGCGATATCGACAGCGACGCCTATCGCGCCTGGGTCTACGAAACCCTGCAAACGCAGCTTTCGGCCCGCGAACTGCGAGACGACGTATGGCAGCGCTTCAGTGCGCGGCTGTATCACGTCGGCCTCGACATGCAGGCCGACACCGGCTGGGATGCGCTGGGTGCGGCGCTGGACGGCGAGGCCAAACGGGCCCGCGTGTTCTATCTCGCGACCGCGCCGACGCTGTTCGGCACCGTGGCCACCCAGCTTCATGCGGCCGGGCTCACCGATGCGCGCTCGCGCATCGTGCTGGAAAAGCCGGTCGGCCACGATTTCGATTCCGCACGCGAGATCAACGACGCTGTGGGCGCGGTCTTCGCCGAATCCCAGATCTATCGGATCGATCATTATCTGGGCAAGGAGACGGTGCAGAACGTGCTGGCGCTGCGCTTTGGCAACTCGCTGTTTGAGCCGCTGTGGGCCAGAGGTGCGGTCGATCACGTACAGATCACCGTGGCCGAGAACCTGGGTGTGGGCCAGCGCTTCGACTTCTACAATCGTACCGGCGCGCTGCGCGATATGGTGCAGAACCATATGCTGCAGCTGTTGTGCATGGTGGCCATGGAGCCGCCGGCGAGCATGCACCATGACGATATTCGTAATGAAAAGATCAAGGTGCTGCGCGCGCTCAAGCCGATCACCCGCGAGGTGGTCGATCGAGTGACCGTACGCGGGCGCTACACTGCCGGCATTGTCGCGGGCGAGCCGGTGGCCGGCTATCGTGAAGAAGGCGACCACCCCGATATCAAGACGGCCGAGCAGGACACCGAAACCTTCGTCGCCATCAAGGCCGAAATCGACAACTGGCGCTGGAACGGCACGCCGTTCTATCTGCGTACCGGCAAGCGCATGGCGCGCAAGCTCTCCGAGATCGTGTTCCAGTTCAAGCCGGTGCCGCATTCCATTTTCGGCGACCAGCCGCTGACCCCCAACCGGCTCGTGCTCAGCCTGCAGCCGGAAGAGGGCGTGCAGCTCACGCTGATGACCAAGGAGCCCGGGCCCGGCGGCTTTCGCATGCGCTCGCTGCCGCTCAACCTGAATTTTCCGGATGCGTTTTCGGTGACCTATCCCGACGCCTATGAACGCCTGCTCATGGAAGTGCTGCGTGGCAACCCGGCCTTGTTCATGCGCCGCGACGAAATCGAAACCGCCTGGCGCTGGATCGATCGCATCATCGACAGCTGGCACAGCCGCGGCGTACGCACCCACGAATACATGGCCGGCAGCTGGGGGCCGACCGATTCCTTCGTGCTGCTCGATCGCGACGACCGCCGCTGGGCCCAACCGGAATAGCCATGCCGACTTTCAACGCATTTCCCGATCGCGGGGCCTGTGCCCAGGCCCTGGCCGACGAACTCGCTGCACGGCTGCGCCAGGGCATCGCCGACAACGGCCAGGCCACGCTGGTGCTCAGCGGCGGTTCCTCGCCGATCGATCTGTTCGAACGCCTTGCGCTCATCGAACTGGACTGGTCGCGGGTGACGGTTCTGCCCAGTGACGAACGCTGGGTGGCAACGGATCAGCCCGAGAGCAACGAAGCGGCGCTGCGCGAACATCTGTTATACGGCCCCGGCAATGCTGCGCGGTTGTTTGGCCTGTATCGCGACAAGGGCACGCCGGACGACGCGACGTCCCAACTCGACGCCGAGCTGCGCCAGCTACCACGCCCTTTCGACGCCGTGGTGCTGGGCATGGGCGAGGATGGTCATACCGCCTCGCTTTTCCCGGACGCGGCCAATATCGAAGCCTGCATGACCAGCGAAGCTGAATGCGTCGTGCCTGATCGCGAGGACGATGGCCCGGCCCGCATCAGCCTGAGTCTGAACCGGCTGCTGGCCACACGGTCGCTGTATCTGCTGTTTTTCGGTAAGGCCAAGCGGGGCGTGTACGACGCGGCCTGCGAAGCCGGCCCGGCGATCGAATACCCCGTACGGGGCGTGCTGCATCAACAGCATGTGCCGGTGGCGGTGTACTGGTCCGACTAGATGCGGGCAATGCCCGCTGGAGCGACGAGCCATGAATCTGCACCCTGTCATTCACGAAGTCACCGAGCGCGTGGTCGCCCGCAGCGTTGAGACGCGCGCGGCGTATCTGGACAAGATCGCGCATGCCCGGCGTGCCGGCCCGCATCGCGGCCAGCTGTCCTGCGGCAATCTGGCCCACGGCTTCGCGGTGGAAGACAAACCCGGCAAGGACGCCCTGGCCGGCGCGCAGCGGCCGAACGTGGCCATCGTGTCGGCCTACAACGAAATGCTGTCGGCGCATCAGCCGCTGGGCGATTTTCCGCCGATCATCAAGCGGGCCGCCTGGGCGGCGGGCGGGGTGGCCCAGTTCGCCGGCGGCGTGCCGGCCATGTGCGACGGCGTCACCCAGGGCCAGCCGGGCATGGAACTGTCGCTGTTCTCGCGCGATACCATCGCCATGGCCACCGCTGTCGCGCTCACCCACAACATGTTCGACGCCGCCCTGTGTCTGGGCGTGTGCGACAAGATCGTACCGGGGCTGATGATCGGCGCGCTGTCCTTCGGCCATCTGCCGGTGATCTTCGTGCCCGGCGGGCCGATGACGTCCGGACTGTCGAACAAGATCAAATCCGAGGTGCGCCAGCGCTTTGCCGCAGGCGAGATCGGCCGCGACGAACTGCTCAAGGCCGAGTCGATGTCCTATCATTCGCCGGGCACCTGCACGTTCTATGGCACGGCCAATTCCAATCAGCTGCTCATGGAATTCATGGGCCTGCACCTGCCCGGCGCCTCGTTCATCAACCCCAACACGCCGCTGCGCGATGCCCTGACCGGCGCGGCCGCCGAGCGCGTGGTCGCGATCACCGAGCTCGCCGACGACTACCGCCCCATCGGCCATATCGTGGACGAAAAAGCCGTCATCAACGGCATCGTCGGCCTGCTGGCCTCGGGTGGCTCGACCAACCACACCATGCATATCGTGGCCATGGCCCGAGCCGCCGGGGTGAAGATCGACTGGAGTGATTTCGCCGAGATTTCCGCGGTCGTGCCGCTGCTGGCCCGGGTTTATCCCAACGGCGTGGCCGACGTGAACCATTTCGCCGCGGCCGGCGGTATTCAGTTCATGATTCGCGAGCTGCTGGCGGCCGGCCTGCTGCACGACGATGTCTCGACCGTGGTCGGCGACGGCCTGCATCGCTATACCCGCGAGCCGTTTCTCGACGGCGACGAAGTGGTCTGGCGCGAGGGCGCCGACGAAAGCCACGATACCGACGTGCTGCGCGGCGTGGCCGACCCGTTCGCGGCGACCGGCGGGCTGCGCCTGCTCACCGGCAATCTCGGCCGCGGCATTATCAAGGTATCGGCGGTGGAAAAACAGCACCGCACGATTCACGCGCCGGCTAAAGTCTTTCCCAGCCAGGAACACGTGCTTGCAGCGTACGAGGCCGGTGCGCTGGAAAGCGATACCGCCATCGTCGTCATCAATCAGGGCCCGCGCGGCAACGGCATGCCCGAGCTGCACAAGCTCACCCCCGCGCTGGGCGTGCTCCAGGACAAGGGCTATCAGGTCGCGCTCATCACCGACGGGCGCATGTCCGGCGCCTCCGGCAAGATTCCGGCGGCGATCCAGATCACCCCCGAAGCCCGGCTGGGCGGCCCAATCGGCCGAATTCGCGACGGAGACATGATCGCGCTGGATGCCGACGCCGGCACGCTGCGGGTCGAAGTCGTCGACGCCGAATTCGACGCCCGCGAGCCAACCACGTTCGACGACAAACCTGAAACCGAATTCGGCTTCGGCCGCGAACTGTTCGCCGTATTTCGTCGCAACGTAGGCTCGGCCGAGGAGGGGGCCTGTGCGCTGCTGGATGCCCAGCCGGCGAAGACCGAAACGCCAACCACGGTCGCCGAGCAGGAGCCGGCCGAATGAAGTACGATCAGACACGCCAGGTGATGGCGATCGCGCCGGTGATCCCGGTCGTGGTCGTTCCTGATGCCACGTCGGCGGTCGAAATCGCACGCGCGCTCGTCGCCGGCGGTATCCGCGTGATCGAGGTCACGCTGCGAACCGAAGCAGGCCTGGCCGCGATCGAGGCGATCGCCCGACAGGTCGATGATATTTGCGTCGGCGCCGGCACGGTCTGGACGGCCGCACAGGCCGAACAGGCCATCGCCGCCGGCGCTGAATTCATGGTCTCGCCCGGCATTGCCGACGAAGTGAACGCAGTCGCGCAGGCCCGCGAAATCGCCTATCTGCCGGGCGCGCAGACGGTAAGCGAGATCGCGCATCTCAAGCGGCAAGGCGTGACGGCCACGAAGCTGTTTCCGGCGTCTGTCGTTGGCGGGCCGGCCGCGATCAAGGCGTTTGCGAGCGTGTTCCCCGATCTGGTGTTTTGTCCAACCGGCGGGATCAAGGAAAACACCGCGGCGGACTATCTGGCGTTGGATTGTGTGCCTTGCGTGGGCGGCAGCTGGTTGGTGTCGGCTGACGCTGTGGCGGCCGGCGATTGGGCGGCTGTTCGGGCTGCGGCCGAGCGGGCCTGCAAGCTGTTGGATATGTAAGGGTCTCCGACCTGTGGGGCCCGGCATTCGCTTTGGAGCGAAAGGTTTGTGCCACGGCTTGACGTAGCAGACCCGCCGGGTCCGCCGGTCGGGCGTGTGGTCTGTGACGCACCGATTACGCACGTCCTCGACTGCATAGGGTCAGGCGGGGCCGGTCGAGCTGATTTACACCTGAAGCGAGCGACTGCCCGAGGCGAGAGCACAGGCGGCAGCAGCCCCGAGAATCACCCCACTGGCCAAAAACAGGGTGCGGTAATCGCCTGTGACCGATAGCGCCCCGGCCATTGCATAGCCCGAGGCGGCCTGGCCGATCGCAAACAGGGCGGTCGCCTTGCCCCAGAACGCTTTGTGGTTCTGCGCGCCGACCAGGGCGGCAATTCGTCCCGAAGTGATCGCAACGACCCCGGGCACCAGCGCGCCGACCGCAAAAGAAGACACGCTACGCGCGACAAGACCGACGGCGACGAACGGCAACCCGACTGCGATCGCCTTGACCAAAAGCGCGATGGCCAGACCGTTTCGCCATCCAGAAACACCGACCAGGCGTGCAGCGAGAATAGGCCCACACAAGGCACCGAAGCCGAAAATCGCCCACTGCGTATTCGCTGCGGTCGTGGAAAGGCCAACATCGCGCTCGAGGAAGTCAACCCAGAATACGGTATGCGGCACGAAACCGATTGCGTCGCCCATATATGCGATGCATACCAGTACCACGGCCACGACGATCGAGCGTTCGAGCCTGGGTGCTGAGGCCCCGGGTTGCGGTGGCGGGACGGCGGGCTCGGCTGCAGGCAGCCCGGCATGCGCGGTGATCCCGATCACGGCGGCTATGGCAACCGCGAAGCCCAGCATCAGCCAGGTCAGCGTCAAGCCAACCTCAAGCAGGCTCGGCACAGCCAATGCCGATACGAGCGCGCCGGCGCCGATGCCCATGAACGCTAGAGTGCCAATGATCGGGCGGTCCGAGGGTGGGGTGGAAGACAGCGCGATTGACGGGCCGATCACCATCAACCAGCCGCCGGTGACGCCGGAGACGGCGCGCCAGACGAAAAACCAGGCGAATGGCGCCGACACCGCGCACAGCACGAAACTAAGCACTGACAGCAGGCAAGCGAGCGCTAGCAGACGATGATCGCCCAGCCGTGCCGAACAGCGTTGCGCGCTGACGGCGCCGAGGAGATAGCCAAGCAGATTCGCCGCGCCAAGAAAGGTGGCCGCCGAGGCATCGAACCAGCCATGCGCGATCAAGGCTGGAATCAGCGGCGTATATGCGAAACGCTCCAGCCCGATGCCGATAAACGTGGCGCTTGCGCCGACCGCAATCGCTTGAGCGTTTCGTTTCAGTTGTTCCATTGAGTATCCGCCGGCCGAATAAAGCGCCAGGGGAACAGATCGGCTCAATCATTTGAAACGATTTAGAAAGATGGTTTTGATCGTTGTTAATGATTGATTGGCTTGCTAACGTTCGGCGCTCGATATCACTCGATGGGAAACTCGCGGTGGAATTTCGCTCGCTACGTCTTTTTCATGTGCTCGCGCAAACAGGCAGCTTTGCTGAAACCGCCCGGCGCGAGCATACAGTTCAGTCGAATGTGACGGCTCATATCAAGAAGCTCGAGGGCGAGCTCAATACGCAGTTGTTCCTTCGAAAAGGCGGCGTACGCCTGACCCCGTCAGGCCGTTTGCTGCTAGCGCATGCCGACAACATCCTGGCGGCTCACGCCGATGCTGTTGCCGCTTTCCAGGCCGATACGATGCCATCGGGGCGCCTGCGCATCGGTTCGATGGAAACGACCGCTGCCGTACGGCTGGGGCCTGTCATCGCCCAATATCATGAACGCTATCCGAAGGTCGGCATGGAGCTGAAAACCGGACCCACGGCTGAGCTCTGCGAAGACGTCCGGGCGGGGCGCCTTGATTGCGCCCTGGTGAGCGGCCCCACAGCGCAAGGCGCACTGGAAAGCACGCCGGTCTTCAAGGAAGAGCTTGTGCTCGTTTCGCGCCAGCCTATTGCCGACGTGTTCGACTCAGCCGTGTTGGCTGACAAGCCATTCGTGGCGTTCCGCCAAGGCTGCCACTACCGCCACCAGATCGAGTTATTCCTGGAGGCGCGCGCTATCCACCATGTATCGATATTCGAGTTCGGCTCGATTGAAGCCATATTGGGCTGCGTTCGTGCCGATATGGGGCTTGCGCTACTACCGCGTAGCCTCATGAGGGGCCGGGCCGAGTCCAACGCCCTGCATATCACGCCGGTCGAGCCGGAGATCGCTGCGGTCGAAACGTTTCTGGTCACGCTGGCGGGCCGGGGTAACACCCAGGCCGTTGAGTGCTTTCTCGACCTGCTCATGGAACACGGCGCGATCCACGATCACGAGCCCGACGGTCGGCGCCGTAATCAGCGAGCGGCTTCAGCTGCCGTCACCGCCTAACGCCAAAGCTCAGTTCCCGGCCGAAGCGGGGCAGCGCATTAGGTGGTTGACTGCGGCGCAATGTTAGGCGACCCATTAGTCGGTGCGAATTTCGGGCTCGCAGTCGACCTCGAAATTAACCGAATTTGCAATAAAGCAGTACGAATGAGCTTTTTTATGGAGAGATTTTGCTAGCTCGCTATCGTCACCGGGAACGATGTTGACGACGGGATTTAGTGTGACATTCTCAAAATGGCCACTTCCATTTTTGGTCTCGACCATTCGGCCTTTCGCGCTGTCTATATAATTCAAGACTGTGATACCGGCATCGGCACAGAGGTGCAGATACCAGAGTATGTGACATGCCGACAGTGAACTAAGCAAAAGCTCTTCCGGGTTGTAGCGGGAAGAATTACCCAGAAACGCTGGATCGGCCGACCCGGCTATTGTTGGCTTGTTACCACAGGTAATTTCATGATCGCGCGAAAAAGCGCGATAGTTTTTAGTACCTTGGCCTGAATTACCGGTCCAGACAACGGTCGCTGAATAGTCGTGCTCACCCTTTCTCGACACCGAATCTTCCTCTTGGAACGTGACTCTCGGCCCTAACTGACCCGGGATCGGACCCGGTGCTGCTATAACGGCCGCTGCATACATGCGTAAGCGCTAGATAGCTTGGCTTGGCACACTGTCTACATAGCCTTCGGGTAAGGCGACACTGACGACAACTGCGACCGAAAGCCTTGTCGTAACTGCAATGGCCGATCTAAGGCGCAGGCTTATGCCTCACCTTCGTTCATGAGCATACGAACGATCTCGCACGCAGGCAGCTCTCTTGCCAGCGGCGCCCCCTGTCCGGCCCAGTTGGGCGAAAAGCGTGTATCGCCTGCCTCGCGTGCTGCGGTATTCAGCATTTTTGCAGCGGCGTAGGCCACCGGATAGTCCGGGATCGTGGACGGATCAAGCGGTTCGATCTGTTCCTGAAAAACACCGCGAATGCCCCGCGCCGGGCGACCGGATATAGAGCGTACGACCTGCGTGCGATAGGCCGTATCGCTTTTCAGTGCCGCGCGATGGGCATCGCTTGCCGCCGATTCCGGGCACAGAATGAAAGCTGTGCCCAACTGGACTGCCACCGCGCCGAGGGCCATTGCGGCCTTCATGCTGCGAGCGTCCATGATACCGCCGGCCGCGATAATGGGTAGCCGACTGTGGGCATCCAGCAAGCTCAAGAGCGTATGCAGCCCGATCTCATCGTCGCGCTCGGCGTTGAAATTACCGCGATGCCCGCCCGCTTCGATTCCCTGGGCCACGATTGCATCGACACCGGCGTGTTCGGCTGCCCGTGCTTCATCGAGATTGGTCGCACAGGCGAGCACCGTGCCTCCATAACCCTGAATCGCCTCGATTGCCGATTTGCACGGCAGCCCAAAATGAAAGCTCACGACGGCCGGTTGCGTGTGTACCAGCATATCGAGCATGTCTGGGTTCTCATCGAAAGGCGGGTAAGGCTCGTTCAGCTCGGTCGGCGGCGTGGCGCCGACTGCCTTGAAATGTTCCGCTAGCGTGTCGATCCAGTTACGACGTTTCTCATCGGAGCAACTCGCCGGACGATGACAGAAGAAGTTCACGTTGAACGGGCGCGATGTCAGCTTCTGTGTTTCGCGAATCGACTGCTGCGCTTTCTCCACACTGCTGCTACCCAGGCCGAGACCGCCGATTGCACCGGCTTCGCTCACCGCGGCGGCCAGCGCAGGCGTCGCCACGCCCGCCATCGGCGCCTGAAGAATAGGCACCGAGGCGTTGAAAAGCCGGAGGAATGTTTGGTCGTCGGGATGCATGGTCGACTCCTGTCTAAACTCCGGATTGCTCGGCACGGCAACGCGGGCATTGGTTCGTATCGCCGGCACGAGCGTTCCTGCTGACGACGAAACTACGAGAGTCGGTGCGGTATGGCCAATAAGATCTACAGGTCTCGCCAATCGTTATCAGTGATAACCAACCGTTGGCAGGTCGATCGTATTGAAAACAGCTGGCCGGGCCGGCTGCTTTGGTGCGGATCAAGTAGATAGGGCGCAGTGCGGGGCTACGCGATGTAAGCAAGGTGATTTGGCTTCGACCAGGGTAAGATCAGGTGTACCAGCGCAGTTCTGGCTCAGCATACGGATACCCATCGGTCGCATCGCCGGGGCTCTCCTGACACGCTCATCCCGGCTGCGCCGATGCGCTACCTCACTGCTTATTTGCGGCTGCGGTCGGCACTCATGGCGAAAGCTCGGTAGCCCGCCACATGAACCAGCTGCCGACCGACCGATATGGTCGCCAGATCTCGCATTCGCGTTCCAGCTGCTTCGGCTTGGGCAGTTCCTCGCGCCCGTAGGTGATCGCATACCCCTTGCGTACGCCGAGGTCGTGAATAGGCATGACGTCCGGGCGGCCGAGGTGAAACAGCAGCAGCATCTCCACGGTCCATCGGCCGATGCCGCGGATGGCGGAATAGCGTTCGATCAGCTCGGCGTCGTCGTAGTCGTCCAGGCGCGATTCGTCCGGTAGTTCGCCGGCCAGCTGGGCAGCGGCGAGCGCCTGCAGGCTGAGCATCTTGTTCTGCGACAGGCCGGCAGCCCGCAGGGTGGCGTCGTCGGCCGCGGCAATACGCTCGGCCCCCGGCGCATCGCCGCCGCCCAGCGCATCGAGCAGCCGCCGGTGAATGGTTCCAGCAGCCTTGCCCGACAGCTGCTGGTAAACGATCGCCCGCACCAGCGAATGAAAGACGTCAGGCGCCGCCGTGGTAGACGGCGCAAACGGCTCGCAGCGGTCCATCAACGCACCCAGGGTGGGGTCGACCGCGCGCAGGTGGGCTACGGCCGTGTCGGCGTCGAACATGAGCCGGGTGGGGCGTTCGTTCGACGCTTCGCTCATAGCCCCTGCAGGGATTCGATGGCCTCGGCAATCGGCGTATCGCCGGCCAGTACTTCGAGCGTGCGGTTATAAGAGGTCGGTGCATCCACGAGTGCGAGCAGCAGCTCGGCCACGTCGTCGCGAGTGATATCGCCATAACGGCCCAGCGACTCGGCCAGCTCGATCTTGCCCGTGCCCGCATCGTTGGTGAGCTTGCCGGGCCGCAGGATGGTGTAGTCCAGACCCGCTGCACGCAGGCGATCGTCCGCGGCTTTCTTGGCCGCGAAGTAGTGCTGCATGGCCTCCGGGCCCTTTTCCGGCGTGTCCGCGTTCATCGACGATACCATGATGAAGCGCTGCACGCCGTTGGCCACCGCCTGGTCGATAAGGGCGATGGCGCCGTGGCGGTCCACGTCCTCGGTCTTCTCCGGTGGGGTATGGCCGCCGGAACCGGCGGTGAATATCACGGTGTCGACGTTCGCCAGCGCCTCGCTGCAATCGTCCTCCAGATCGGCGATCACGGTCTCGTGGGCGCCCAGGCCGGTCATTTCCGGTGCCTGGCCGGCGCTGCGGATCATGGCCACCGAGGTATGGTCGCTCTTGGCAATGGCCTGGATGAGACGTTGGCCGATCTGCCCGTGTGAACCTGCAACAAGTATCTTCATGCAATGCTCCTGTGCGGCGCGGCGCAACCGATCAGTGGCGCCCGCCTTGAATAATCGCCCATGCCCTGCAACATCAGGCTGTATAAAGCGAATACAAGCATACGTCGAAAGACGAAGGACCGTTCATGATCGATCTCTATACCTGGACCACGCCCAACGGCCACAAAATTCATATCATGCTCGAAGAAGTCGGGCTGGAATACAAAGCGCATCCGATCAACATCGGCAAGGGCGACCAGTTCGGCGAGGAATTCCTCAAGATCAGCCCGAACAACAAGATCCCGGCGATGGTCGATCAGGACGGTCCCAACGGGAAGCCGTACGCGATGTTCGAATCGGGCGCCATGCTGATCTATCTGGCCGAGAAGACCGGCCGCCTGCTGCCCACCGATACCGTCAAGCGCCACGACGTCATGCAGTGGCTCATGTTCCAGATGGCAAGCGTTGGCCCCATGCTCGGACAGGCGCACCACTTCAACAAATACGCCCCCGAGAAGATCGAGTACGCCCAGAAGCGTTACGAGAACGAAGCCAATCGCATCTACGGCGTGATGGATCGCCGCCTGGCCGACTTCAAGTTCCTCGCCGGTAATGACTACTCCATTGCCGATATCGCCACCTGGCCATGGCTACGTAGCGCCGAAACCCAGGGCGTGAATATTGACGACTACCCGAACGTCCGCCGCTGGTTCGAAATGATCGGCGACCGCGAGAACGTGAAGAAGGGGCTGCAGGTTCTGGCCGACCATCACACCGATCTGAGCAAGGATAAGGATGCGATGGAGAATATGTTTGGCAGTACGCAGTACGAGAAACGCTAGTTATCGGGCTGGCAATAGCGCCACCCATACCTCAAAGCCCGCCGAGCGTGGGCTTTTTCACGAGTGGCATACGTGCGATATTCGAGACCAAGCAAAGACCGAGCCGCTGCCGAAATGGCGCGGCTGGTTAAGGAAAACGGCTTATCGAACTAAGTATGGCGTCTCAGATAATGATCTTAATAAAGCGATAGCTGAGGGACGTATCCGGTCACGCCGAAAGAAGGG
Organism: Salinisphaera sp.; assembly: GCF_002729955.1. Taxonomy (GTDB): domain Bacteria; phylum Pseudomonadota; class Gammaproteobacteria; order Nevskiales; family Salinisphaeraceae; genus Salinisphaera. Next base: position 111,459 of record NZ_PBYA01000057.1, read on the forward strand.
TAAGGTTTGGGTGGAAGACCGTAGTCTTTGAAACCTAACGAATTGGTGACGCGATTAGGTTCCTGCGGCCTGCGGCCGCTCCGGCCACAACTGAGCTTCGGCGTTATCATCTGATAAGTGATCGAGGTAACCGAAATCATGACCAATTTAAGTGAGCTGGAGAAACAAGCGCTAGAGCTGCCACCGCAGGAGCGCGAGCGTTTGGTATTGACGATGTGGGACAGCCTTGAAGGGATGCCTGCGGTCGATCCGGAAGGGGTGGAAATCGCGCGGTGTCGAGATGCTGAAGTAGAAGCAGGTGCCGTTCAGCTTATTAGTCATTCCGAATTCCAGCGTCGTACAAGCGGCGGTTGATGAAGGTTGAATATCATCCGTCGACGGTCGCCGATCTCAATGCGGCCATAAGCCACTATGACCGTCAGCGCGCCGGCTTAGGTAGCCTGTTCCGAGCTGAAGTCTACGCGGTTATAGATCGCGTCATCGAAGACCCCCAGCTCTACGCAGAAGTGAAAGGCGTTCGGCGCGCGTTGGTGAAGCGCTTCCCGTATTCGGTTGTTTATAGGCTTATGCCCGATGAGCGGATTCGGGTTCTGATGATTCGCCACCACAAGCGACATCCAGAGCATGGGGCTCAGCGGTCGTAGAGCCAAGAACAAGAAGCTGTCGCAGCTGACCGCACAGAGCGCTGCCGTTTCGGCCGCCCCCGCCATCAGGGGATAGGACCCGCCGCCGTCTTACGGCAGCCGCACACGGCGGTTCGAAGTTTGCGCGTTGAGGTTGAGCGCGAAGTCTCGGCGGCGCTTCCCTGCCGGATACGCACGGCGCCCGGCGAGCACGCCCGGTATCATGGCCGTTTACCCAGCACCCCAAAACGCCCATGACCATCGAAAACCAACGCGACCTCGACGGCATTCTTGCCATTGGCCGGATCGTGGCCGAGATTCGCGACGCCATGCTGGCGGCGGTGGCGCCGGGGATGACGACGGCCGAGCTGGATGCGATCGGCGGGCAGATGTTGTCGCGTCTGGGCGCGACCTCGGCGCCGATGAAATGCTACGACTTTCCCGGCTTTACCTGCATCAGCGTGAATGAGGAAGCAGCCCACGGGGTGCCCGGTAAGCGCGTGATTGCTGCGGGGGATATCGTGAACGTGGATGTGTCGGCGGAGCGCGATGGTTACTTCGCGGATACGGGCGGGACGACCGTGGTCGCGCCGGTGGCGGAGGCGCAGGCCACGCTGTGCCGTGCTACCGAGTTGGCGCTGGAGCGCGCCTTGGCCGAGGTGCGTTCGGGGGCGCCCATCAACAAGATCGGCAAGGCGATCGAGGGCGTGGCGAAAAAGCACCGGCTTAAGATCATCAAGAATCTCGCCGGGCATGGGCTGGGCCGCTCGTTGCACGAGGAGCCGGAAGGCATTCTCGGCTTCTATGATCGCAGCGATCGGCGGCGCCTGGAGTACGGGCAGGTGATTGCGGTCGAGCCGTTTTTATCCACGCGCAGCAGGTTCGTATCGGAAACCGACGATGGCTGGACGCTGGTGGGCGATCCGGCCAGCCGCTCGGCGCAGTTCGAGCATACGGTGATCGTGACCGACGGCGCGCCCATCATCGCCACGCTGTCGCCGCAGGCAGCCTGAGATTTGCCTGGCCTGCCCGTCTGAGAGGCGACTGGCGGGGTGCCGGGGCCGAGCTTGCGCCGGATTATGGCGGGGCCGTCATCGCCTGGATATGTTCCAGTGACTGGATGCGGCGTCTTTCGGCGTCGTTGAAATGGGTTTGCCGAAGCGCTTCCAGGGCGCGTTCGCGATCGGCCGGGGCCAGGCCGTCGTTGCCCAGAATACGAGCTCGTTCGGCGGTGTAATCGGCCACGCGTTGCTGCCACTGTGCGCGTTGTGCGTCGACTTGCTCGAGCCGCTGTGCGGCCTGTGGGCCCAGTAGCGCTTCTCGTCGTGCGCGAATCTCGGCGTCGCTGGCCCCTTGCGCACGCATCCGCGCGATTTCGCCGTGGGCGCGCGCCGGCAGGCGGGTGCGCTCGCGGTCGGCTTGTATACTCGCGGGCAGTGTCTCTTCCAAAAAGGCCAGGCGCTGTTCGCGCTGGTGTTCGGTCAGATCCGGGGTATGCATCAGCGTTCGTTTCTGCACGAGATAACGGGCCATGACGTTGTCGTCTGCAAAGAAGGCATCGGCAATTTCGATGCCCAGGATCTCCTGTCGCAAGGCTTCGCGGCGTGCCAGCGTATCGGCCAGCGTCTGCGCGTCGGCCTGTGGCGTACGGCCCATGTCCGCCACACGTTGGCGATAGGCCATATAGCGGTCGTACACCGCGAGCACTTCGCCCTGCGCTGAAGTGGGCAAACCGAGTGCGACGAGATGACGCGCCAGACGGGTACGGATGTCGGGCAGGGAAGCGCGCCCGATGCCGGTCAGAAAATAGTCGAACAGCCGGCGTAGATCGCGGGTGACGACCAGATCGCCTTCGTTGTCGAGCGTTACGCCGCCGTCGACGGCCGTGCCCTCATGCGATGGTAATACGTCGTCGACAGGCAACGATGCACTGACCGCGGATGCGCCGCGTTCGGGGGTCTTCCGTGTGAGGGGCGCTGCGTTCCGGTTGAGCGATGGCGCTTGGCTCGCGGCAACCGCGGCCGAATGCGGCGGCTGATTTTCCGGCGTGCCAGTGGGCCACTGAGCGATCGCCCAGCAGCCCGCCAGTATGGCCACCAAGGCCAGCGCGTAGCGAACGCGCATCTGCTACAGACCCGTGTTTTTAAGCCGGTTGGCCTGTTGGCGATAGAGTTCAGGCACATCCTGGCCGATACCGACGAGGCCCGCGACCTGATTGATCTCGTCCAGATGGTTCTGGAAATAGTCGTCCCGGATCACGTCGCCAAGCTTGGACGAGCATTGGCCTACCAGTCCGTCGTTGGGTTGGTCCTTGAACGCCATCGCGCTGACGGCGAGCAACGCATCGCTCGGGTCGACAACGGTGGTGACCGGGTGGATACCGGTCCAGGAGTAGTAGCGCACCCCATCGACCACCGGTTCGCCTTCGCCGCAGTCCTGCGGGATGCCGGCGGGGAAACGGCTGTTGAACTCGGCCGCGCCCTGGGTACTCAACGAGTACTGTGCCGCGCGCGAGTCCTGCGGGTAGCCGCCATCCGAAAGCAGATCGACAAGCCCGGCCAGGGCATTGACGGTCTGATCAATCATCGGCCCGACGACCGGCCGGTCGTATTCTTCCAGCGACATATCCGCGACCGGGCTGCCGCGGTTTACACCGGCGATACTGGTAACCGAAGCCACCAGTTCGGGCGCTACGCCGGCCACATAGCGTGTGGTGGGCCCGCCGTGGCTATGACCGATCAGGTTGACCTTGTCAGCGCCGCTGAGTGCAACAATCTCCTGAACCTGGGCCAACAGCTGCTCGCCGCGAACTTCCGTGTAATTCGCCGCGGGCACCTGGGCGACATAGACCTCGGCTCCTCCTTCGCGCAGCGCTTCCGGGATACCGGAGAAGTAATCGATTGGCCCGATGGTATCGAACCCGAACCAGCCGTGGACGAGTACGATCGGATACCGGGTTTCGGTATAACCGCGGGCATCCGGCCCCGCGTCATCGCCGAAAAACGACCGCCAGCCACTGTAGGCCGGCGCGGCCAAGGTAAAGCACAACACCAGGCCGAGCACCCACTGACCCCGACGGAACATAGAATGGTTCATTCAGCCCCTCCGCATGCCGGCCGGGGTGGTGCCCGCTTGTTATTTTTTTACCCCGAACGGCATATGCCTTCTCATGCGCAGCCGTCTGTACGGAAAAATACCAGAATTAGCATCGGTGGGCTGCTGAATGGATGACAGCTGTGCTGACCGATCGACCGGCGTTGCGAGGGGGCGTTCGAGCCCACGAAGAACCCTCTTGAAGCGGCTAAGCGACCAATATCGATCCGTGCACGGTTCGTAGCCGTCGGGCGAGAGGAGGTTGTTCGGGCTCGTTGAAGCGGCGATGGTCATTATCGATCACTCCCGCCGGGATAGTTTTCGTTATGCGCTGGCGGGTGTTGAATACAGGCTGTGGGTTGCCGGCGATATCGGTCGCGCTCGGACGGCGCGCGAATGTATTGGCAAAGCGAACGCCGCGCTGCGGAACCGGCTGCGTCGTGTCTGCGTTCGGATGACATGTCAGTTTTGTTACTGCGCGCATTCATTCGTCGCTGTATAGTCCCCAGCTTTCGTATTCCTGCAGCGAGAGCCCATACGAATGAAGGACTTGCGTGATAGTCATGTGCCCGCCTGGTTCTGGGTCGGCGTGCCGGTGGTGTTGTATTTCGGCCACTACCTGCTGCGAGCGGCGACGCCGTTCGAATTTTTCGACCGCTACATACTTCACGAATCCGGTGCCACGGAGCAGGGTACGGTCCTCGTGCTGGTGCTGGCCTTGCTCACCGGTCTGTTGGTGTTGAGCCAGCTGCGTTCTCTGGGCGACAAGCGCCTGCTGCTGTTCTTTGGTCTGTTCTGTCTGGGCTGTATCTATTTCGGCGGCGAAGAGGCCAGCTGGGGCCAGCACTGGATGGGCTGGGATGCGCCCGATTCCTGGGCGTCGCTCAACAACCAGAACGAAACCAATCTGCACAATTCCAACGGACTGGCCGGCTCCTTGCTGGATCAGCTGCCACGCAACCTGCTTACGCTGGCGGCATTGATCGGCGGGGCCATCATCCCGCTGGTGCGTCGTGCCCGCGGCAAGACCTATGAACGCGGCAGTTTCGCGTACTGGATCATGCCGGGCATGGCCTGTGTGCCGGCCGGCCTGATCGCGGCCTTTTCGTCCATCCCGCAGAAGATCAGCGAATCGGTCGCGGGCGAGGTGGTCTGGCCGATGGACATCAACGCGGGCGAGGTCAAGGAGCTGATGATCGCCACGTTCCTGTTCGTCTATATCGCAACGGTCTGGATCCGGCTACGCAATCGCCAAGGCGGCTCCGCGCGGCCCGCGACGCAATGATTGGCCGGCGGGCGGCGCCCTTGCTGCCGCCCGCCGGGCTCTCAGGCCGAAGATGGGATGGGGCGTATCAGTCTTCGGCCAGACGATCGACCTGGATCGATTTGTCGGTGTACGAGCCATCCCGGTGCCAGAACACACGGTCGGTGGCGGCATCGAACCCGAGGACGCCCTGATAGCCGGGGATCGCCAAGCGGTCCCATGAGCGGCCATCGTCGACGCTGTAGAAAACGGCGTTGCCGGAGATATGGGCCTCGTCGCCGGAGAGCCATTCGCCGACGTTGATCCATGTCGGTACTCGGTAGCTGCTGCCGACGTTGACCACCATGCTGTGCTTGCCCACCCAGAAGCCGCGAACATATTCGTTGGAGGTGAGCGGGGCGAATGCGCCGGGCAGTTCGGCCGTCGGCTTTATCTCGAGTGTGTCCGGGTCGACAAGGGCTATATGGCTGGCGGTTTCGCCGGCCATGCGCACCACGGCACGTACGCGCCCGTCCGGGCCCTGGCGCAGGGCCTGAATCTTCATGCCTTCGGTCTGTTCGACCTTGCCCATATGCCATTCGCCGCCGTTGCGGTTGAGCCGGGCGTAGCGCAGCACATGTAGCGCGCCGGCGTTGTAGGGTGACGCATCGGCCGGGTCGCTATAACCGATTTGCTGCGACACCCAGACGGCCGCGCGATCTTCGCCCAGACGCATGACATGCGGTTCCACCTCGCCCACGACCGCTTCGCCGTTGAGTTTCATACCCGCAGGCTTGAGTGCTTCCAGTTCCATGCGGCTGGCGACCAGCGGCGAGGTTTGGTCAACTTCGGTGGTGCTGCGGCCTTCATCGGTCGAGTAATACAGGCCGCTGCCATCGCCGTCGACAATGGGTTTGCCGTTCGTGACCTGCGTATGCGGCAACCGTTGCCAAGCCCAGACGGTGTCGTAGGCATCCCGGTAGGGGTGCACGCCCCAGGCCGTGATCGACGAGGGCACCATGAAGCCCTCGCGTTGCCATTGCCAGCTCCGACCCTGATCGTCAGTCACGAACACAGCGTCCTGGCGGCTGGCCGGGTCGTCGTTTTCGTAGGCGTTATCCGGGCGTTCCATGCCGGAGAGTACGTAAACCCGTCGCCCGTCGCGCCCGGCTGCGGCCATGCAGGCCGAGGAGTCGAGGCGGGCCACCACGTCGAAGCGCCCGTTGTCGTTCAGGCGCGAGATATAACCATACTTGGCCCGCATGCCGGCGCCGGCGCCGAATACGCCGTAAGAGCCGCCGCCGTCGCTGCCATCACCGCGGATCAGTTCGGCCAAGTCGGTGCTCCCGGCAAGGTCCATACTCGAGTCCGGGCTGTCCGCCACGCCGATCAGCCAGGTGTCTTCGGCGGTCACGAAAATACGATCGCAGAGGCCGTCGTCACGGCGCTGCAAGTAGGACTGTATGGTCGCGAATTCGCGATTATCGACATGGCCCCCGGCGAAGTCACCGTGGCCCTTGGCCAGGGTCCATATGAACCAGATCGCCGGCAGTCCGGCGGCCAGGGCCACGATCAGCAGGGGCAGGGCAATGGCGCGGCGGCGCGATCGGGGCATGGCAGGGTATCCGCACACAGCTGTGGTTCGAGCGCCGGGGCATGGGCGTATACCGCCGGGCCCTGCGTGCGCGTACATGAGGTGCCGGGCATCGGCTCGGCCGCATCGAGGCGCGAATTATATTCAAGCGATGCGATATCAGCGAGTTACGAAAGCGCGCGGTTATCTTGCGCACGACCGTGTGCTCGTCTGCGGGCGGTAAGCCCCTGGGTGAGCCATCGCCGGGCCCGATCGGTCAGATCGAGGCGCCCAGAATCACCAGCAGGGTGAGCGCGAACGGGATCAACACCGCGACCACGAAGATATCCGCATAGCTTTGCCGATGGGTCAGGCCGGTGATGGCCAGCAGGGTGATGACCGCGCCGTTGTGCGGCAGGGCGTCGAAGCCGCCGGAGGAGAGCGCCACCACGCGATGCATGATCTCCGGGTCGATGCCGGTGGCCTGGGCACGGCTCATGAATTCGCTGCCCAGCGTTTCCAGGGCGATGGACATGCCGCCCGAGGCCGAGCCGGTGATGCCGGCCAGCACGTTGGTTGCGATCGCCGACGACAGCAGCGGGTTATCTGACAGGCCGAGCACGGCATCGCGAATGACCAGAAACGCCGGCAGCGAGGCGATCACCGCGCCGTAACCGACTTCCGATGCGGTATTGAACACCGGCAGCAGCGAGCCGAAGGTGCCGCGGTTGAAGCTGTCCTTGATATCTTCGAAGCGCGACCAGTTGAGCGCGGTGACCAGCGCGATGGCGATCACCAGTGAAGCGGTGATCGCCCAGATTCCGCGTACATCGCCGATCTCGACGCCGCCATAGTCCTGCTGGCCGAGATAGCCCGTATCCATCCATGGGATGACCAGATACGTGAACACCGCGTTGAGCACGATCACGGCAATCACGGGCATCATCGCCAGTGCCATGCCTGGCCGGCCGGCATGTTCCTGCTGGGCATCGGCGTCGGTGGCCGCATGCGAACCGTAACCCTCGCCTGCGGCGGCCGCGCGTGCCCGGCGCCGGTTGAGCCACAGGGTGCCGAACACGAGCATGCCCAGGCCGGCCAGTGTGCCGAATACCGGTGCCGCAAACGGCGTGGTATTGAAATAGGGCATGGGGATCGCGTTCTGGATGGCCGGGGTGCCGGGGAACGCGGTCATGGTGAAGGTGAAAGAGCCCAGTGCCAGCGCGGCTGGCAACAGGCGCTTGGGCGTGTCGGAGCGCCGGAACAGCTCGTTGCCGATGGGGTAGACCGCGAAGGCCACCACGAACAGTGACACGCCGCCGTAGGTCAGCACCCCGCAGGCGAACACCACCGCCGCAATCGCATGTCCGGCACCCAGGGTGTCGGTGAACCACTCGGCAATGGTGCGTGCCGAGCCGGAATCGGCCATGAGCTTGCCGAAGATTGCGCCGAGCAGAAACAGCGGAAAGAACTTCACCAGATAATCGCCCAGGGCAGGCATGAATACCTGGGTATAGGTGGCCAGGATCGGCAGCCCGCCGGCGAACACGGTGGCCAGCAGCGCCAGAAGCGGTGCGAGAATCAATACGTTGATCCCGCGATAGGCCAGGTACATGAGCAGGGCGAGCGAAAGAAAGATGCCGATCAGGCCCATCGTGTCGTTCCTTATGGCCGGCGTTATCGAGGGGCCGCATCGGCCCTGCGATTCGGCTGGCCAGCGTGTCGGGTATGGAGTTCTCCTCGGAGCGACGTGGCTGCGCCGCCTCGATCGCAAAGCCTGCGGGAAAAATACCTTTGCTGTCTCGCATTTACGACTAGAGTCGAATAGCTGCCCGCATCGTTTGCCGGCCCCGCTGGCGCTTGCGATGCCAGCGGGTCTGGTTTCGACAAGCGGGCATCCGGGCGCGCCGCTGCTGTATGCACTCGGCACGGTTTGAACGCCGCGGCGCGTACTTTCCGGCACCCGCATGGAGCCAAGGCGCCGCCCGACTAACCGGGCTGTCTGCGCCAGCCGCAGACCCGTACGTTGCCAGGGCGGAAAAATTTATTTTTATTTCGAATCAGTTAATTATAGCTGGCAATTAACTCGCGCACGGTTTGATTCAGGTCAAAGCCAAGCCAGCCGGAGAGGCCTACGCTCGATCCAAATCTCATCGGAATCGCAGTACATGGCCGACGACAAACCCAGGCTTCGACTGGGCGCACTGGTATCACTGGTTGCCGGTTCGATGATCGGCGCCGGCATATTCAGTCTGCCGCAGAACATGGCCGCCAGCGCCAGTGCCGGCGTGGTACTGGTAGGCTGGCTGATTACCGCGGCCGGCATGCTGATGCTGGCCTTCGTGTTTCAGACGCTCTCCAACCGCCGCCCCGAGCTGGACGCCGGCATCTATGCCTACGCCAAGGCCGGCTTTGGCGACTACATGGGCTTCTCATCAGCCTGGGGGTACTGGATCAGCGCGTGGCTGGGCAATGTCAGCTACCTGGTGCTGGTCTTCAGCACGCTGGGCTACTACTTCCCGATGTTTGGCGAGGGCAATACGGTCGCGGCCGTGGTGTGCGCCTCGATCCTGCTGTGGCTGCTGCATTTTCTGGTACTGCGCGGTATTCAGCAGGCCGCGTTCATCAATACCCTGGCCACGATTGCCAAGGTGGTGCCGATCCTGCTGTTCATCGTCATCGTGGCGTTCGCCTTCAAGCCGTCGGTTTTCTTCGACGATTTCTGGGGCGCAGGCAACGCCGATCTGGGCAGTTTCATGACCCAGCTACGCGGCATGATGCTGGTCACGGTGTGGGTGTTCATCGGTATCGAGGGCGCGAGCATCTATTCCGCCCGCGCACAAAACCGCAGCGATGTCGGCAAAGCCACGGTCATCGGGTTTATCGGCGTGCTGTTGTTGCTGGTGGCCGTGAGCGTGCTTTCTATGGGTGTGCTCAGCCAGCCGGAACTGGCCGGCCTGCAGGATCCGTCGATGGCGGGGGTGCTCGAGCATCTGGTAGGCCACTGGGGGTCGCTTGCGATCAGCATCGGTCTGCTGATTTCGCTCGGCGGTGCCTTGCTGGCCTGGACGCTGCTATGCGGCGAGATTCTGTTCGCTGCCGCCAGCGATCACACCATGCCGGGCTTTCTCAAGCACGAGAACGACAACCATGTGCCCAGCAATGCGTTGTGGCTGTCGAATGGCTTCATCCAGCTGTTTCTGGTCATCACGCTATTCAGCGAATCGACCTATCTGAGTCTGCTGTATCTCGCCACGTCGATGATTCTGGTGCCCTACCTGTGGTCGGCCGCCTATGCGCTGCTTCTGAGTTGGCGTGGTGAAACCTATGAAGGTCAGCCCACGCGCCGGCGCAAGGACATGACGATCGCCGCGATCGCGCTGGCCTACAGCCTGTGGCTGCTCTATGCCGGGGGTATCCAGTACGTGCTGCTCTCCGCGCTGCTCTATGCGCCGGGCGCGGCCTTTTTCGCCAAGGCCCGGCGCGAGCAGTCCCGGCCGGTGTTCCAGCCTTTTGAATGGATCATCTTCGCGTTCGTGCTTGTGGGCGCGGCCATAGCCGGCTATGGCCTGTATGCAGGCTTTCTCTCGCTTTGATCACACCGTCTTATCTCTCTGACAGGAGTTGTCATGTCGCAATCTCTCGGCGCCTATTCGGAAATCGGCAAGCTGCGCAAGGTGATGGTTTGCGCGCCCGGCCTGGCACACCAGCGCCTGACGCCATCGAACTGCGACGACCTGCTGTTCGATGACGTCATCTGGGTCAACCAGGCCAAGCGTGACCACTTCGATTTCGTCAACAAACTCGAAGAACGCGGCGTGGACGTGCTGGAAATGCGCGACCTGCTGACCGAAGTGCTCGACGATCCCGAGGCACGGGCCTGGGTTCTGGACCACAAGATCACGGCCGATCAGGTGGGCATCAGCCTGATGGGCGAAATCCGTTCCTGGCTCGAAGAACAGCCCTCGCGCGCGCTCAGCGAGTATCTGCTCGGCGGCGTTTCAGCGCGTGACGTGCCGGAGAGCCTGGGCAGTTCGCTGGTGCGCATGTTCGGCGAATATCTCGGGTATGCAAGCTTCATCGTGCCGCCCCTGCCGAATGCGTTGTTTACCCGCGACACCACGTGCTGGATCTACAACGGCGTCACCCTCAATCCCATGTACTGGGAAGTGCGGCGACAGGAAACGCTGCTGACCGCGGCAATCTATAAATTCCATCCGACCTTCGCCGGCGCCGATTTCAATATCTGGTACGGCGATCCGACCCGTGGCCATGGCATGGCCACGCTCGAAGGCGGCGATGTGATGCCGATCGGCAATGGCGTGGTGCTGGTCGGCATGGGCGAGCGCAGTTCGCACCAGGCCATCGGCCAGTTGGCTCGGTCGCTGTTCGATCACGGCGCGGCCGAGCGCGTGATCGTTGCCGGCCTGCCCAAGTCTCGCGCGGCGATGCATCTGGATACGGTATTCAGCTTCTGCGACCGCGATCTGGTCACGATCTACCCGGAGGCCGTGAACAGCATCACGCCTTTCAGCATCCGTCCCGACGAGTCCAGCCCCGCGGGTCTGGACGTGCGTCGTGAAAACCAGTCCTTCGTGGACACGGTGGCCGGCGCCTTGAACCTCGAGCGACTGCGCACGATCGCCACCGGCGGCGACAGCTATGAAGCCGAGCGCGAACAATGGGACGACGGCAATAACGTGGTGGCTGTCGAACCGGGCGTGGTCATCGGCTACGACCGCAACACCCATACCAACACCCTGCTGCGCAAGGCGGGCGTGGAGGTCATCACCATCGACGCCAGCGAGCTCGGTCGCGGCCGCGGCGGGGGTCATTGCATGACCTGTCCGATCGCGCGCGACGCCGTGGATTACTGATCCGGGCTCCGGCCTGTCCTCAATTTCTCAATCGGGAGTGCCGCCCATGGCCTTCAACATGCATAACCGCCACCTGCTCAGCCTGATGCACCACAGCACGCGCGAGCTGGTCTATCTCCTCGACCTTTCCCGCGATCTCAAGCGGGCCCGCTATACCGGCAGCGAGCAGAAGCATCTGCGCGACAAGAACATCGCGCTTATCTTCGAAAAAACCTCGACACGTACACGCTGTGCCTTCGAGGTGGCCGCCTACCAGCAGGGCGCGAACGTGACCTATATCGATCCGGGCTCGTCCCAGATCGGGCATAAGGAAACGATCAAGGATACCGCCCGCGTACTCGGGCGCATGTACGATGCCATCGAATACCGGGGCGCCGATCAGCATACCGTCGAGCAGCTCGCCGAGTTTGCCGGGGTGCCGATCTTCAACGGTCTGACCGCGGAATATCACCCCACGCAGATGCTGGCCGACGTGCTCACCATGCGCGAGCACAGCGACAAGCCGTTGCACGAAATCAGCTATGCCTATCTAGGCGATGCCCGCTACAACATGGGCAAGTCGCTGCTTATGATCGGCGCCAAGCTGGGCATGGACGTACGCATTGCCGCGCCGAAGGCGCTCTGGCCGGAGCAGGAACATGTCGAGGCATGCCAGGCGTTTGCGGCCGAGTCCGGCGCGCGAATCACGCTCACCGAAGACGCGGGCGCAGCGGTCGCCAGCGTGGACTTCATTCATACCGACGTATGGGTATCGATGGGCGAGCCCATCGAGGCCTGGGCCGAGCGTATCGACATGCTCATGCCCTACCAGGTCAATCAGGCCCTGATGAACAAGGCCGACAATCCGCGCCTGAAGTTCATGCATTGCCTGCCGGCGTTCCACAACGTCGATACCAAGCTGGGCAAGCAGATCATCGAGCAGTATCCGCAGCTCGCCCAGGGCATCGAGGTTACCGAAGAGGTGTTCGAGTCGCCGGCCTGTATTGCCTTCGATCAGGCCGAAAACCGTATGCACACGATCAAGGCGGTACTGGTATCGACACTCGGTGACATCTAGCCACCCAGCTTCGCGTTTTTTCTTCGACCGCGGCCTGGTGTCTGCCAGGCCGTTTGCGTTGTAGCGACCGGCCGGCCGGCAAAAGGAGTTCAATCATGCGTATCGTCACCGCTCTTGGCGGCAACGCGCTGCTGCGTCGCGGCCAGCCGCTGACCGCCGAAAATCAACGCGCCAACGTGCGTTTGGCCTGTGAACAGCTGGCCCGAATCATGCCCGACCACGAAGTTGTCATCGCCCATGGCAACGGTCCGCAGGTGGGCCTGCTCGCGCTGCAGGGCGCGGCCTATGAAGAAGTCGAGCCCTATCCGCTGGATGTGCTCGGTGCCCAGACCGAAGGCATGATCGGCTATGTGATCGAACAGGAGCTGGGCAACCTGTTGCCGGCCGAGGCCTCGTTCGCGACCATTCTCACCCAGGTGGAAGTCGATGCCGATGACCCGGCGTTCAAGCATGCGACCAAGCCGATCGGCCCGGTCTACACGCGCGAACAGGCCGACCGCATGGCGGCCGACAAAGGCTGGGCGATCGCGCCGGATGGCGACATGTTTCGACGCGTCGTCGCGAGCCCGCGTCCGCAGCGGGTATTCGAGATCCGGCCGATCAAGTGGCTGTTGGAAAAAGGCAGTGTCGTGATCTGTGCGGGCGGCGGCGGCATTCCCACCGTCTACGACGACAATGGGCAGCTGCGCGGCGTGGAAGCCGTCATCGACAAGGATTATTGTGCGGCGCTGCTGGCCGAGCAGGTGGACGCCGATCTGCTGCTCATCGCGACCGACGTGGATGGCGTCTACGTCAACTGGGGCCAGCCTGACCAGAAAGTCGTGGCCGAAGCTGCGCCCGATGCACTTGACCCGGATGAGTTCGCCGCCGGATCGATGGGGCCGAAGGTCGGTGCGGCCTGTCGCTATGCCGCGCGTACCGGCGGCACCGCCGTGATCGGTTCGCTGGCCGATATCGAAGCGATCGTGGCCGGGCATGCCGGCACCCGTGTGAGCACCCAATATATCGGCGTGAGGTACCGCTAACGTCATGGCGAAGGAAACGCAGCACAAGCAGATCCAGGTCGAGATCGTATGCCCCGTCCAGGGGCCTGTCTTTTCCGGCACGGCCGATATGGTCGTGGTGCCGGCCAAGCTCGGCGATGTGGGTATCGCGCCGGGGCATGCGCCAATGCTCACGCGTGTCGAGCCCGGGGTGGTGCGCCTGGTCAACAACGGTGAAGACGCGAAGCGATACTTCGTTTCCGGCGGTTTTCTCGAAGTGCAACCCGCGCTCGCGACCCTGCTCGCGGATACCATCGAACGAGCGGCGGATATCGATCAGGCCGCCGCGGAAAAGGCGAGGGAACAGGCACGCAAGAGCCTGCGCGATGCGCACGAGCGGATTGATCGTGAACGTGCAGAATACGAGCTCGCCCTGGCGGCTGCGCGTATCAAGGCGCTAGAGAAAACGCGCAAAGGCTACTGATCCACTGCATGCGTTCAGCCCGCGCCACAACAGGCGGGTGGATCCGCCAGCTTGCGGACCTGGGTCGCGCCGCTCGGGCCGGCGTCGACAGTTTGTTGCGCGGTATTCAAATGGCCGCGGCGGCAACGGCTGTCGGGGCTAGTCGTCGCGCGCCTGTTCGGCCTGGTGCAGTAAGCGCCGGCTGGCTCGGGCTACGGTCCAACCGATCAGGGCGACTACCACAAGCGTTGCCACCAGGCCGCCGCCGTAAAGCAGCCATTCGTTGGCGCCCCAGTCGGCGGGGTTGGCCGTGCCCAGCAACTGCTGGCCGCTCGCCCCGAGCCAGATCAGGAACAGCTTGATCGGCAGCATGCCGAGCACGGTGGCGGCCATGAAGGTCGTCCAGCGAAGCGTGCTGGCGCCGAGCACGTAGCTGGTGAGATTGAACGGCACCGCCGGCGACAGGCGAATGAGCACCGTGATCCAGAAGCCACGCTGTTCCACCGCAGCTTCGATCTGCTGCGCATGGCGGCTGCCGCGGATCTTGCTCGATACCCAGTCGCGAGCGAGCCAGCGCCCGCATACAAAACCCACGTTTGCTGCGATCAGTGCGCCGGCGACCACCGCAGCGCTCGCGATCGAAAATCCGAAAAGCGCACCGGCGATCAGTTCCACCAGCCCCGTGGGCGCGGCGACGGCGCCGAGCGCACCATAGACCAGCGCAAAGACGACCGGCCCGGCCCAGCCGAGGGATTCGAACTGACTACGCGTATCGCGAAACAGTTGTCCCAGATCGAATACGGTCGAGCCCAGTACGAAGACGAGTGCGGCGAGCGCGAGCAGGGCCAGACGCAGGATGGTTTTATTCGACAAGGCAGGCCCCTGCGGCAGCTGGATGAGCGGATGCGGCGCCAGACGGGAATGTCCATGCGGCGGCGTTTATGGGTGTGAACCCGTCGGACTTCGAGGCTCGGCGCCATTGTGACATTGATGCCGGTCGAGGCCCCGAATCGATCGTATACGACTAAAGGTTTAGTCCCGGCAGTCGATACTAACCGCGTCATTTAGATTGCGCGCAACTGAAATGCGCAAAAGGTAATCATGAAAACAGCCGCATCCGACGCGGGTTTTGTGCCCGCGGCGTCAACTGATAACTCTTCCGTCGATACGGGCGCTCCCGCCGCGCGGGTAAAGAAGCCTGGGCGCAATACACCGCTCAAGCACAAGATCGGCTGGGTCGCGGCTGCGCTCGTGCTTGGCCTGGCCGGTGTCGTGGCGGACGTCGCATGGGAGTCGCGCAGTCAGCTGTACGACTCCCGGCAACAGGCACTGCACGACACCGTGGACATGGCGGTGCATATCGTGGATCGGTTCAAGACCGCGGCGGATAACGGCACGATAAGCGTGGACGAGGCCAAGAGCCGCGCCGCGGCCGCGCTGTCGAGTATGCACTTCGGTGAGGATGGCACGAACTACGTCTTTGCCTTCGACTCCAACCTGCGCGCCGTTGCCCACCCGCGTCTGGAGGCCGGTGAGGATCTGTCCGACATCAAGGATCAGTCCGGCGTGTTCACGTATCGGCAGATGAACGAGGTGGCAAACGCCGAGGGTCGAGGTTTTGTCTACTATTCGACCCAGCGCGTCGCCGGTGGCCCTGAACTGCCCAAGATGAGTCTCGTCGAGCATTTCGAACCCTGGAACTGGACCATTGCGGCCGGCGTTTATATCGACGATATCTCGGCGACGTTTCGTCATCAGTTGATCAAGTACGCGCTTGTGCTGGGCGCGTTCGGCCTGCTGATGATTCTCATGCTGGTCTACCTGGCACGCGCCATCTATCGCGATCTGGGCGGCGAAACCTATGAGGCCCGCGCGCAGCTGGAGAACGTCGCCCGCGGCGATCTGGCAACGGCCTTTCCGTTGGACGCATCGCGTGAAAACAGCCTGCTGGGCAGCGTTGAAAACATGCGTAAAGACCTCGCGCAGCTGATCGTGGGCATCAACCACGGCAGTGAGTCGATCGAAAACGCAGCCCGCGAGATTGCCCAGGCGAACTCGGACTTGTCCTCGCGTACCCAGCAACAGGCCGCAGCGCTGGAACAAAGCGCGGCCAGCCTGGAGGAGCTGACGGCGACGGTGGCCAACAACGCCGAAACCACGCGCCATGCCAGTTCGATTGCTACCGAAAGCGGCGATGCGCTGGATAACAGCCGTCAGCTGGTTGGCGATGTGGTCGACGCAATGGACCATATCCGCAGCAACGCCGACGAGATTGCCCAGATCACCACCGTGATCGACGGCATTGCATTCCAGACCAACCTGCTGGCGCTCAACGCCTCGGTGGAAGCCGCGCGTGCCGGCGAGCACGGGCGTGGTTTCGCGGTGGTGGCCGAAGAAGTGCGCAAGCTCGCCGCTCGTTCGGCGGAGGCTGCCAAGAACATCACCAGCCTGACAGAGCGTTCGGTCAAACAGGCGCGCGACGGTTCCGAGCGCGTCGAGCAGGCACGCGTTTCCATGGCCACGCTGGGCGGGCATGTCGAGCACACCCAGGGCCTGATGACCGACATCTCGAATGCGACGAGTGAACAGTCCGATGGCATCGGCCAGGTCAACCAGGCCGTTGCCCAGATGGACGAAATGACCCAGCAGAACGCGGCCATGGTGGAAGAGGCCGCTGCGGCCTCGCAGTCGCTGCGCGAGCAGGCCGAGTCGCTGCGCCAGAGCATTCTGCGTTTTCGAATCAACTAGTCGGTCAACCGTGCCGGCGTGAGCACCGTTTCATGCCGGGCCGGACATGCCGATCGACCATGACGGCGACCCGATCACGATCGGGCCGCCGCTTTTCGTGTTCCAAGCCCTATACGCGTTTACTGTGTACCCTGCCTGTCGATAGCCGCCCGCCACGGGCGGCATAACCTGATATGGCAAGGAACCCTCGCTCGCTATGAGTCATCTTTCCAAAGCCGCCGCGGTGGTCGGCGGTCTCGTGATCCTGTTTGCCCTCGGGCTGATCGGCTATGTCGTCGCCCCGTATTTCGTGGACGACTCGGCCGCCGAGCGCACGGCCTTTCTCGACAAGGTGTCGGCACAGATCAACGCCGATCTGCCCAGCCAGGTTGACCAGAGCACGCGCCTGGAAAGCACCACCGTCGACGGCGATATGCTGCAGTTCAACTACACCTTGATGCCGCCGTTGTCCGACACCCTCGATGCGGACAACTTCATGGCGCGCTATGGCGATGGCATCCGCCAGATCATCTGCGAAAAAGGGCGGCTTCGGCGCATGCTCCAGGAAGACTACCGGGTTGCCTACCAATACCGGCAAACCGACGGTACAGCGCTGGGTACCGTCGAGGTCGAGCGAGCCGACTGCGGGGTCTGACGTTCAAGCGAGTCGGCTGAGGGCCTCGGGCAGAAGAGGCATTACGCGAGCGTGGATCGCCCGAAAGTCGTAGAGGCAGCGCGGCCGCTGCCCGTGTCCGATCATCGCGCATAAAAAAAGCGGGGCCTTTACGGCCCCGCCCGGATCGTTGCCCTAGGCTTTAAAACATCTCCGACGCGCCGATCTCGCGCTCGCCGCCTGACGGATCGTAGCGGTTGTTGATGTGGTCGCCGGTGATCATTTCCTTGTAGCTCTTGCCGGGGCCCACCATGGGATACACGCCGGCATCGGGGTCGACCACGACTTCAAGGAAGGCCGGGCCCTGGAATTCCAGGAATTCCTTGACCACGCGTTCCATGTCGGCCGGGTCGCTCAGGCGTACGGCGTATTCGTAGCCGTCGGCTTCTGCAGCCTTGATGAAGTCCTTCTTGTGCAGCGACTTGTCCGAGGCCGACAGGCGGCCCTTGAAGAACAGCTTCTGCCACTGCTTCACCATGCCGTCGCCGTTGTTGTTGAGCACGACGACCTTCACCGGCAGGTTGTAGGTGGTCACCGTCTCCATTTCGCCGATGTTCATGCGAATGGAGGCATCGCCATCGATATCGATGACGAGCTTGTCGCGCCGCGCGAAGGCGGCACCGATGGCGGCCGGCAGGCCGAAGCCCATCGTGCCCATCGAACCCGACGTGAGCCACAGCCGCGGCTCGCGGAAGTCGAAGTACTGCGCCGCCCACATCTGGTGCTGGCCGACGCCCGTGGCGATGATCGCGCGGCCTTCCGTATTGCGGTTGATTTCTTCGATCACCGCATACGGCTGGATCAGCGCGGTGTCGCGGTCATAGTTCATGGCGAAGTCGCGCTTGAGCGCGGCCACTTCCTCGTGCCAGGTCGAATAATCGGCCGAGAAACCATGCTCGCGACCATAGGCGAGCACCCGCGACAGGCTCGGTGCGAACAGGCCCACGTGATGCCAGTCCACCGCCTTGACCTTGTTGATCTCGGAGGCGTCGGCGTCGAAGTGCACCAGCGACTTGGCATTGGGCGCGAACTTGTCCGGCACGCCGGCCACGCGATCGTCGAAGCGTGCGCCCACCGCGATGAGCATGTCGCAATCCTCGACCGCATAGTTGGCAAACGCCGTCCCGTGCATGCCCAGCATGTGTAGCGACAGCGCGTCGGTGGTATCGAAGGCGCCGATACCCATGAGCGTGGTCACCACCGGAATACCGAACGCCTGGGCGAAAGCGGACAGCTCGCTGGCGGCATCGGCGTTGATCACGCCACCGCCGGCATAGATGAGCGGGCGCTCGGCCTGGGCCAGCAGCTCGAAGAGCCTGGCGCACTTGTCGTCGGTGAGCTGACTTTCACGCAGCGCGCGCATGCGCTGGCGATAGCCGGGTACGGCCAGCAGCCCGCGCCCGCGGTAGGCGCCTTCCCAGTTCTGTACGTCCTTGGGCACGTCGATCACGACCGGGCCGGGGCGCCCGGAGCGGGCGATCTCGAACGCGGTGCGCACGGTGGCTTCCAGCTTGTCCGGGTCGGTGACCATGAACACGTGCTTGGCCGCGGCGGAAAAGATGTTGGAGACCGGAGCTTCCTGAAAGGCGTCGGTACCCACGGCCGCCCGTGCGACCTGGCCACAGATGAGCACGATGGGCACCGAGTCGGCCATGCAGTCGCGCACCGGGGTGACACAGTTGGTCGCGCCCGGCCCCGAAGTGACCATGGCGACACCCACCTTGCCGGAGGCGCGCGCATAGCCGGCGGCCATGAAGCCCGCGCCCTGTTCGTTGGCGGGCACGATCAGCGGCATCTGGTCGTGGTTGTCGGCGTTGTAGCGAAAGATGGCGTCGTAGGTCGGCAGAATCGCGCCGCCGGAATAGCCGAAGATCGTGTCCACGCCTTCGTCGGCCAGTACCTGTACGATCATCTCCGCACCGGAGAGCTGGGCCCCCGACAGCGGATGAGAATCGGACGGCGTGGCGGCAGACTGGGCGTTGCGCATGGGTGCACCCTATGACGGCGTGGAAAACGGGCGATTATAGCGCACAACGAGTGCGCGTCGGCGCCCGCTTTACGCAAAGCAGGGCAGCGCGGTTGCTTCGCCGGGGTATTGGGCGTATTTTGCGCCGTTTGCACGCGCGCGAAGCCGCCTGAAATCAAGGCTGGGATGGGATGAGACACGTCATATCGGTTCTGATGGCCAACGAAGCCGGCGCGCTCGTGCGCGTGGCGGGCATGTTCTCGCAGCGCGGCTTCAATATCGAAAGCCTCAACGTCGCGCCCACCGAAGACAGCGCCGTATCCCGCCTGACACTGGCTACCACCGGCACCGAAGACGTGGTCGAACAGATCAACCGTCAGCTGCTCAAGCTGGTGGACGTGATTGACGTGCTGGACATGACCGGCGATGCCCACCTGGAGCTCGAGCTGGCGCTGATCAAGGTGCGTATCAAGGACGGCGGCACGTCGATCGAGGCGCTGGCCGACCCCTACGACGTGGCCGAAATCAGCCGCGACGGCGACCTTGCCACGCTGCGCTATCTGGGCGACGGCGCGGGGCTGAATACCTTCGTGGCCACGCTTGAAGAGGCCGACGTGCTTGTCGAGCTGGCGCGCAGCGGCGCGGTCACCATGACCCCGGGCGCCGAAGGGCTGCATTATCAGGAGCCGGCGGGCGATTCCGTCGAGTATTTCTAACCCATTCAAGACATTGCGGCATTCAATTCGCCGTATTCCTTAAGAAAGCAGGAGAAAGACCTTGAGCATGAACGCGTATTACGACAAGGACGGCGACCTGTCCCTGATCCAGAGCAAGAAGGTAGCCATCATCGGCTACGGCTCGCAGGGCCACGCCCATGCCAATAACCTCAAGGACTCCGGCGTCGATGTCGTGGTCGGCCTGCGCGAAGGTTCGTCCTCGGCCAAGAAGGCCGAGAACGCCGGCCTGAAGGTCGCCAGCATCGAAGAAGCGACCGCGAGTGCGGATGTGGTCATGATCCTGACCCCGGACGAGCACCAGGTTGCGCTCTACAACGAGCAGATCGAGCCCAACATCAAGCAGGGTGCAGCCCTGGGCTTTGCCCACGGCTTCAACGTGCATTTCGAGCTGATCGAGCCGCGCGCCGATCTGGACGTGATCATGATCGCGCCCAAGGGCCCGGGCCATCTCGTGCGTGCCACCTATGAAAAGGGCGGCGGCGTGCCGAGCCTGATCGCGGTGGCCCAGGATGCTTCCGGCCAGGCCAAGGACGTGGCTCTGGCCTATGCCGTGGCCAACGGCGGCGGTCGTGCCGGCGTGATCGAAACCAGCTTCCGCGCGGAAACCGAAACCGATCTGTTCGGTGAGCAGGCCGTGCTGTGTGGCGGCACCATCGCCCTGATCCAGGCCGGTTTCGAAACGCTGGTCGAAGCCGGCTACGAGCCGGAAATGGCTTATTTCGAGTGCCTGCATGAAGTCAAGCTCATCGTGGACCTGATCTACGAGGGCGGTATCGCCAACATGCGTTACTCGATTTCCAACACCGCCGAGTACGGCGACATCACCCGCGGCCCGCGTCTGATCACCGACGAAACCAAGGCCGAAATGCGCAAGATCCTGTCGGAAATCCAGACCGGCAAGTTCGCCCGCGAATTCATCGGCGAGCACCAGGCCGGCAACCCGACGCTCAAGGCCAGCCGTCGTCTGGCTTCCGAGCACGAGATCGAGCGTGTGGGCGACAAGCTGCGCGGCATGATGCCGTGGATCGCCAAGGACAAGATCGTCGACAAGTCGCGCAACTGATCCGCGCGCTGATTCGGCCACACTGAAACGGGGTCCGGCGCATGCGGCGCAAGACGCTCTTTCATCTCGTGCCGGAAGGTTGGGCCGTACTGGTGGGCCTGGCCGCGGTGTTCTTCGTATTGAACGCCGTGGCCGGCTTCTGGGCGGCCTGTCCTGCTCTGCTCCTGATGTTGCTGGCGGTTCTGTATTTTCGCGATTCGCCGCGTAACGTTCCGGCCGAACCGCTGGCGATCATCGCGCCGGTCGACGGCAAGGTGATCCATCGGCGCGAATGCTACGACCCGTTTCTGGATCGCGAAGCCATCCGGCTGTCGCTGCGGGTCGGCCTGCTTGCCAATTATCTGATCCGTTCGCCGGTCGAGGGCACCGTGGTGGAGCTCTCCGGCGAGGCGGTCGAGAATCTCGACGGCTGTGCCTCCTATATCCGCACCGACGAAGGCGACCATGTCGTCATGGTGATTCGCGAGGGTCGGCTATTCGGTCTGCGACCCTGCCGGGGTAATTACGGCGAGCGCGTGGGCCAGGGCCGCTGTTGCGGCATGCGCCGCCTCGCGCGGCGGGTCGATCTGTACCTGCCGGTCAATTCCCGGGTGGAGGTCGAACTGGGCGATTCCGTGCGCGGCGGTGCCTGCGTGCTGGCCAAGCTCGTGCACAAGCCCAACGCCCAGCGCGACCCGGATGAAAATGCGGCCGCGTAGTCATTGCCCAGCGGGCGATTGCAGCCGCAAAGCCGCGATTGTCGAGCTTGCCGGCTATAGGTCTGGGCGCCGCTGTGCTTTAGACTTGCCCCATGAGTGATACCGAATCCGAGCGGGACAGCCGCCGCAAGCGGGGCATCTATCTGCTGCCCAACCTGTTTACCACCGGCACCCTGTTCGCCGGCTTCTATTCGATCATCGCGGCCACCCAGGGCCGCTTCGTGGTCGCGGGCGTGGCGATCTTCGTTGCCATGCTCACCGACATGCTCGACGGGCGTGTCGCGCGCATGACCCATACCGAAAGCGATTTCGGTATCCAGTACGACAGCCTTGCCGACCTCGTGTCTTTCGGGCTGGCCTCGGGTTTTCTCGCCTACGTATACAGCCTGGAAAGCCTGGCCTACTACAGCAATGTGGCCGGCAAGCTCGGCTGGCTGGCGGCGTTTTTCTATACCGCGGCCGCCGCGCTGCGCCTGGCGCGTTTCAACATCACCCGTGGCGGTGCCACGGAAAAGAAGATCTTTCTCGGCCTGCCGAGCCCGGCGGCTGCCGGCCTGCTGGTGGGCTTCATCTGGGCTAGCGCCGACTTCGGTATCGACGGCAGCACCCTGGTCATTCCAGTGTTGGCGCTGACCATCGCTGCCGGGGCGTTGATGGTGTCGAACGTGCGCTATGCCAGCTTCAAGGATCTGGATTTCGGCGAGCGGGTACCGTTTCGCTACATTCTGATCATGCTGATCGTGTTCGTGGCGATCGTGATCGACCCGGCGCGTATCCTGTTTCTCGGCTTTTTGATCTATGCACTGTCCGGCCCGGTACAGGCACTGCGTCGCAACCGGCGCCGCAAGAAGTCGGCCTGAACACGGCAGTGATCGGCATCGATCGGATCGAATAATCATTGGATTGAAGCCAGGAGCGCGCCATGACGCCCGGCGATCGTAAACGCATGCTGGATGCCCTGGGGCTGGTCGACTGGCAGCCCCGCGCCGACCGCATGCCCGCGGGCGCCGGTGCGAAACGGGTCGCCGTCGCGCACGAGACGGCTCATACGCCAGCCGAGGATGCGCCGCCGGTCGTACCCGAAGCGGCGGCGCCGGCCCCGCAAGAAACCGCCCCGAAGCCACCGGTTGCCACCACGCGAGAAGCCCCGGCGGCTGCCCATGCGACGGCTGGCGACGATGGACACGACACGCTCGACGTCATGGTGGACATGCCGGCCGGCGACGCCGGCGCAGAGAACGCCGCGGACGACGTGTCCCGGATGGGCTGGGAAGAACTCGAGGCCTGGCTGGCGGGGCGCGATCATCGCGGTGCGACCCGGCCCGTGTTCGGCATCGGCGCGCGCGATGCGGATGTGCTGATCGTGGGTGAGGCGCCGGGTGCGAACGAGGATGCCCAGGGTGTACCGTTCGTCGGGCGTGCCGGCAAGCTGCTCGATCGCATGCTTGCCGCGATCGGCTGCTCGCGGGATACGAACGTCTATATCACCAATATCTGCAAGTTCCGGCCACCCAACAACCGCGACCCGAACGCCGACGAGGTGGCTGCCGACTGGCCCGTACTCGAACGCCAGATCGAGCTGATGGACCCCAAGCTCGTGGTCGCCGTCGGCCGCGTGGCCGCCCAGACGCTGCTCGCCAGCAAGCAGAGCCTGGGCAAGCTGCGCGGCACGCTGCATCGCTACCCGCGTCGCGAACTGGACGTGCTGGTGACCTATCACCCGGCGTTTCTGTTGCGTAGCCCGGGACAGAAGGCCAAGGCCTGGGTCGATCTCAAGCAGATCGCCCGGCGGATCAGCGAAAAATGAGCGTCGAGCCGCGCGAGCTGGTCGAGGTGCGCGCCATGCGTTCGCGCGACGTGCCGGCGGTGCTGGAAATCGAACAGCTCTCCTACGGCTACCCCTGGAGCGAGCGGATATTTCACGATTGTCTGCGCGTAGGCTATCGCGGCTGGGTCGCCACCGATCTGAACGCGCGGGTGCTCGGCTATACGTTGCTGTCGGTCGCGGTGGGCGAGGCCCATGTCCTCAACCTCTGCGTGGCCCCGGATGCACGCGGTCACGGCGTGGCCGATCGCCTGCTGGATGCGCTGATCGCGCGGGCCGCTCATGAAAACGCCGAGCGTGTGCTGCTCGAAGTCCGCCCCTCCAACAAGGCCGCACGGCGGCTCTATAAACGCCGCGGTTTTCAACGCATTGCCACGCGTCCGGGCTACTATCCATCGCCGGAGGGGCGTGAAGACGCCTTGCTGCTCGAACTGGCGCTCGTCTAACCGCAACCGGACTCTCAAGTAATGATCGAATCGCGCGGCCGCCGGGCGCGGCTTGGCTGGGCCTTTTACGACTGGGCCAATTCGGCGTTCGCGACCACCGTCGTGGCCGGTTTCTTTCCCATCTTCTTCAAAAGCTACTGGAGTTCGGGTCACCCGGCCGAAACCAGCACCCTGCAGCTGGGTGTGGGCAGCGCCCTGGCCAGCCTCGTGGTGCTGTTCCTGGCGCCGCTGCTGGGCGCGGTAGCCGACCGTAGCCGGCGCAAGAAACCCTGGCTCGCGGTCGCCACGGCCGTCGCCGTGGCGGCCACCGCGGGCCTGTTCTTCGTGGGCGAAGGGCAGTGGCTGTTTGCGCTTACGCTGTTCGTGATCGCCTCGGCCGCCTTTTTCCTCGCCATGGTGTTCTACGACAGTCTGATTGTGGACGTGGCCAGCCCCGCGGACTACGACCGCGTCTCGGCGCTGGGCTACGGGCTGGGTTATCTCGGCGGCGGGCTGCTGCTGGCGGTGAACGTGGCGATGACGCTGTGGCCGGACGTCTTCGGCCTGGCCGACCGTGCCGCGGCCGTACGCTGGGCGTTCATGAGCGTGGCCGTGTGGTGGGCGTTGTTTTCCCTGCCGGTGTTCCTTTGGGTGGACGAAGCGCGCGAGCACGATACCCCCGGTGCCGGCCAGGCCATGCGTGAAGGCCTGGCCGAGCTGCGCCGTACCGCAGGGCGGATCTTTTCCGAAAAACCGGTGTTCACCTTTCTGATCGCCTACTGGCTGTATATCGACGGCGTGCACACCATCATCCGTATGGCGGTGGATTTCGGCCTCAACCTCGGCTTTGGCGAAACGAGCCTGATCACCGCGCTGCTGCTCGTGCAGTTCATCGGCTTCCCGGCGGCGGTCGCATTCGGCTGGCTGGCCTCGCGCTGGGATACCAAGAAGGCGATCTATCTGGGACTCGCGGTCTATACCGCGGTGACCGCCTGGGGCTATTTCCTGGCCCATGAATGGCAGTTCTATGTCATGGCCATGGTGATCGGCCTGGTGCAGGGCGGAGTGCAATCGCTGTCGCGCTCCTATTTCGCGCGCCTGATCCCCGAAGGTCGGGCCGGCGAGTACTTCGGTATCTACAACATGATGGGCAAGTTCGCCGCCGTGATCGGCCCGCTGCTGGTCGGCGTCACGGCCGCCGCCACCGGCAGCGCACGCCTGTCGATTCTGTCGGTGTTGATTCTGTTCGTGGCCGGCGGCTGGCTGCTTACCCGGGTCGATGCGCGCCAGGCCCCCGCTGCCGCCTGATACGGCTCAACTGGGCCGCCGGCTGGGGTGCGGGCGGCGCGTATCGCCGGCGTCGCCCGCGCGCCAGCGTTGCGGGCTTTGTCCCGACCAGCGTGTAAAGCTGCGCGAGAACGCGCTGTGCTCGGAATAACCCAGCAGCTGAGCGACATCCGCCACGGTCAGGCGAGGATCGCGTAGATAGGTCGTTGCCAGTTGGTAACGTACATCTGCCAGCTCGTCACGATAACGGCTGCCCGACTCGCGCAGCCGTCGTTGCAACGTGCGCGCGCTGATACACAGGCCATGGGCCCGCGCAGGCCGTCCTGCTTGACCTGATGTTTGGTTGAGGTCTTAGCCTGGCGCATTCCATGAATACAAACGCGCTGGAAAACCGATGGACAAACAATACAGCCCCTGGAACCGTGACCTGTTCGCCGATTGCGCCGTCTGCAACATCGGCGCCGCCGACATGATCTTCGTGTCCGGCATGGGGTCGGAAGACGTCGACACCGGGGAAACGCTTTACCCCGGCGATATCGAGGCCCAGGCACGCTATGCCTACGATCGGATCGTGACCATTCTGGAAAACAACGATTCCGGGCTTGACGAAGTGGCGCGGGTGGTGGCTTACCTCACCGACATGCGCCACAAGGACGTCTACGAGCGGGTGCAGGGCGAATACTTCGCGGGCCTGAAGATGCCGGTCCATTCGCTGGTGCAAGTCAGCGCGCTGGCCTGGCCGGACATGCTCGTGGAAGTGGAAGTCACCGCCGTGCATCCGCACTGAGCGGCCCATGCCGTATTGCCCGCGCCGAACACCGCATCGGCGCGGCGCAGCAGGTCAGGGCTGATCGGGCGGTCTGTTCATCCAGGCTTTCACCGCCGCGGGTAACTCGCGCGGCTGGGGATCGTAGCCCTGCGACCGCAGCCAGTCGCGTACCGCGAGGCCCGTGCCACCGGGCCAGAACTCGGCCTCGGCTTTTTCTACATGGAAATAGTCGACCAGTTCCGGGTCGAGGGTGATTTCGCCCTCGCCGATCAGGTGATAGGCCAGCAGCAGCTGGTTCTTGCGGGCAAAGCCGTAGGCGCCGACGAAGCTCGTAATCCGTGTCTGGATGCCGAGTTCTTCGGCCACTTCGCGCACGATGCCTTCTGCCGGCGTTTCGCGCGGTTCCAGAAAACCGGTGACCAGGCCATACATACCCTCCGGCCAGAGGGCGTTGCGCGCAAAGACGAGCTTGCCTTCATGCTCGACGATGCCGGCGACGACCGGTACGGGGTTATCCCAGAACACATGGCCGCAGCGATCGTCGGAACAGACCAGACGCTCGAAATCGTTGACTTCGCGGCATACGAGCGGGCTTGCGCAGACAGGGCAGAAGCGGCGGGGATCGGTCATCATGGATTCCTTGCAAGACGGCTTTGTCGCCCCGGTTTGCCGGGCCGGAATGACCGCGCGGCAGCGATGAAGGCCGCACGATCGGCCGGCTGGCTCGCATGTTCCGGCGCATAGCGCAGCCGCGTGTACTGGGCCGCGAGTGATTGCAGATCATCGGCCAGGTCGGTGCGTAACGCGGCGATGCGATCGGCATAGGCCCGCGCACCTTCATCGCCACGGCGCGGATAGCCGATACGGGTCAGCCGGGCACAGACAGCGCGCCAGGCGGCGACCACGGCGTCCGTATCTGTAACACGACGGCCGCGCCAGGCGATACCGACCGATACCAGCGCCAGCAGTGCGACCACGCCGGCGGTCAGCGCCAGTAGCGGTTTGCCCCAGCCGCCGCCGAGGCCAAGCAGATCGAGCATGCGCTGCTGCAGTTGGGGGCCGTAGGCCAGAAACCAGCGATTCCAGCCGGCGTTGATGCCGTCCCAGAGCATCTGCACGCGATACCAGGCATCGCCGCTGGCACGCGCCATATAGGGCAACGACGCGCGGTCGTCGATCGAGGCGGCCACGCCGGCTTCGATACGCCCGGGGGCAACCGCGGCCGTGGGGTCGACACGAACCCAGCCGCGCCCGGCCAGCCAGACTTCCGACCAGGCATGCGCATCGGAATTGCGTACCAGCCAGTAATCGCCGACCGTCGCTCTCTCGGCGCCCTGATAGCCGGTGACCACCCGGGCCGGCACGCCGGCGGCGCGCATGAGAAAAGTGAACGCGCCGGCGTAGTGTTCGCAAAAGCCGGCCAGGGTGTCGAACAGGAAGTCGTCGACGCTGGCGTTATCGCGGGTCGCCGGCGGGCTGAGCGTATAGCGATAAGGCTGTTGGCGAAAACGCCGTAATGCCGCGTCGACGATCTCGGCCGGCTCGCGGTAGCGGGCATGCCAACGCCTGGCCAGCTCGCGTGCCCGCGGATTGCCTTCGACCGGCAGCAGCAGCGCGCGTCGGCGTGTACGCGCATCCAGATCGCCATCGAGCACGCCGCCGACGATGGAAGTCGTGCGATAGCGCATGCGCTCGTTGACGTCGTCCTCCGCCGTGAGCGTGGCGCCGGCGTCGAGCCGGCTTGGCGTATCGGCGGCCAGCGGCACATCGAGTGCGATCAGCCAGTCGTGGCGGGTGGGCTCGAGGGTAATATCCACCGACTGGCGGCTGCCCGTGTCGGGCATGAGCCGGGCCGGCGGCAGACGCCGGTCGGCATCGTTACGTGACCAGGTACGCCCGTCGAAGTCCCAGAGCACCGGCCCGCGCCAGTAGCGCTGGGCCGGCGGTACCGGGCCGTCGATGAACCGAACGCGCAGGGCGACGCCGCCATCCAGGGCAAGGTTGGTAAGGCTGCCCGGCGACATGCTTTCGGACAGGCCGGTACGGGCCTGGGCGCCGGCATCCGAGGGCAGCCCCCAGATAGGCCCCGGAATACGCGGAAACAACACGAACAGCAGCACCGCAACGGGCAGCGCCTGGGCCAGCAGCTTCGCGCTTTCACCCAGGGTCGAGCGCGGCGTGCCGGCGCTGGCGACATCCACGAAGGCGGCGATCAGCACCCAGCTGCCCACCACCAGATACAGCGCCATCGCCAGGCTCTGCGAAAACAGGAACTGGGTGGCCAGCAGAAAACAGGTCAATGACAGAAACACCATCGCATCGCGATGGCTGCGGATCTCGCAGAGTTTGAGGGCGAGCAGCAGCACCAGCAGGGACACGCCCGCCTCCTGGCCGTTGACGCGCCCGAAGCCGGCAAATACGGCGCCGAAGGCTGCCGCGGCAAGCACGAACCGCAGCCAGCGGCCGGGCAGCGGCCACTCGCGCAGGGCGCCAACGAACTGCCAGGCCATGATCGGCACGGCGAGCGCAAGCACCCAGATCGGCAGATGCAGGGCATGCGGAATGGCGACCAGGCTCAAACAGACCACCAGCCGCAGGCGCTGGCTGGCATCCGGTGCGTTGGAGAACTCGCTCGCGGCCGTGGTGGCTGATCGGCTCATGCCAGGGCCAGCGCGCGCAGGCAGGCCAGCCGATGGGCCGGGCCTTGATCGGGACCGAGGCGTTGCGAGTCGACCTGGAGGCCATAGGCAACGCCGCTGCGTTCGGCCACCACCACCCAGCGGGCAAGCTGCGACAAACGTGCTTCGCGATCGGCCGTGCCCAGCTGGTCTTCGGCCAGCCACACGGCTTCGCTCTGTCGGTCGGCGTATTCGCGCATACGCAGATCGTCGCTGCGCGCGCTGGCCTTCCAGTCGATATGCCGGGGCGAATCACCCGGGACGTAGTCGCGATGGCCCAGGAACTCGTCCGTGCCCTTGCGGGCGAGCCGTCGGGTCGAGCTTGTATCGCCCGCGCCGCGCGGCAACCGGTCGTGGCCGGCGCAGCGCGGATAAACGATCACCTGTGTATTCGGCTGCAGCCAGGTCCAGGCCCGGAACAGCCCGACCGGGTAGATGCTTTCGATACGCAGGCGCGGGCAGGCGCAGCGACCGCGGGCGGTAGCGATCTGTTCGATCGTCACGATCCGGCTTTCCCCCGGCGCGATATCGACCTGGCCGGTCGCGCCGCGGCCATCGGCGCTGACCCGCAGCGCACGGCGGCGGCGCCCGCCGCTGGCCTCGAGGGTGAGCTCGAATGTGAGCGTATCGCCGGCGAACACCGGCGCGGCATGGATCGCTCGCAGGCGCAGGCCCACCAGATTGGCGTGGGCATGGTGCATGGATACGAGCGCGACGGCGGCCAGCCAGAAGGTCAGCGCAAAGGCGAGGCTGTTGCTGTAGTTGGTCGCGCCCAGCAGCATGACCAGCAGCAGCACGGCGAAGACCACGCCGTTGCGCGTGGGCAGGATATACACCCGCCGTCGCGATACGCGTAGCGGCAGGCCGCGCGGCGGATTGCGTCGCTCGATAAAGCGCGTGCGCAGATCGCGCGCATGACGGCGAAGCGCGGCCATGTTCAGTCCTCGCCGGCCCGTGCCAACGCCGAAAAGCCGCCGACGCCTATCACGCGCTAGATGACCCCGACCTGTTCGCGCATCAGCGTCGACGCCCGGCCTTCGCCGGCATCGCGGCGGGTCAGGCGATGATCGACCACCGCCGGCAATACGGCCTGAATGTCTTCCGGCATGACGTAATCGCGTGCATCCTGCAGCGCCCAGGCCTGCGCGGCTCGGCGCAGCGCCAGCCCCGCGCGCGGCGACAGGCCCTGTTCGAACACGCCGCGGCGTCGGCTGAACTCGATCAGCTCGAGCAGATAATCGAGCACCGCGTCGCGGGTATGCACGGCACGGACCGCGGCCTGCCAGGCGCCCAGCTGGGCGGCATCGGCCACGGGCGCGATCGCGGCGGTGCTGTCGCGCTCGCCCGCCAGCAAACGACGTTCGGCGGTGCGCGGCGGGTAGCCCACTTCGATACGCATTAAGAAGCGGTCGAGCTGGCTGTCCGGCAGGGCGAACGTGCCGCTCTGGTCGAGCGGGTTCTGGGTGGCGATGACCGTGAACGGCTGCGGCAATGCCCGGGTACGCCCCTCGACGGTGACCTGGCGCTCGGCCATGGCCTCGAGCAGCGCGCTTTGCGTACGCGGACTGGCACGGTTGATTTCGTCGGCCAGTACGAGCTGGGCGAAGATCGGCCCCGCGTTGAAGGTGAAGGCCGCCTCGCCGCGGTCGTAGACCGATACGCCGAGAATATCGCTGGGCATGAGATCGCTGGTGAACTGGATCCGCGCAAAGCGCAGCCCCGCGCATCGGCGAGGCCGTGGGCGAGGGTGGTCTTGCCGACCCCCGGCACGTCTTCGATAAGCAGATGTCCATCGGCCAGCAGGCAGGCCAGGGCCAGACGAATCCGATCGTCCTTGCCGAATACCCGGGTGGCGACCGCGCTGCGCACGTCGGCAAGCCGGTGGGCGATATCGGCAGTCTGGCCCGGGGTGGGCGCAGGGGCGGCAGCGTCGGCTGGCACAGTCGGCGACATGGGCGAACAGGGCTCGAAAAGGCGCAATGAAATTCAGACTACCGAATAAGCGCGCATCGCGACATGATCGGCACACGCGCTGGCGTTATTTTATCGATTACGCGAAGTCACCCCGGCGCGATGCGGGCCGCGCAGGACAATTGAGCCCGCCAGGCGCATGAAGACAGATCCTGGGCCAGGCGCGATTCGCGCTCAGCAGGCATGCATCAGAGCAGGGCGCGTTGACCGGTCGCGGACCTGGCGTTCTTCTAATCCGTTGAATCTGCGTAATCTGTGGTTGCCTTCAACGAACGAAGCGCAGCCCTGCTGCCCAAGCCGTCGTCGATTCGCGTTTATTCGCGTTCATTCGCGGACCGGTTCTTTCTTGGAAAGCAGTACCCACAGATTCCGCAGACGAAGCAGATTATGTGCCAGGTGTATTCGTACTCAGGTGGCGCTCGACTGACGCGAGCTGATTGATCTTGCGATAGAGGGCGCAGGTTGTCCGCAAATTAACGCCAACAAGGCAGAAGACCAACGCCTCTCAGGGCCGGGATGGGTGGTTCGAGGCGCATACCGACTGTTTTCGAAGCACCGGGAAATCCTGCGCTGGACGCGATTCGGTCGACTTCGCGGTCGGCTCGCGCCTAGGGAAGCGCTGCATAACCTCTCGCGGATCGCGTTCGCCCTGAAAAGACTTTCAAGGTCACAGACGTTGCGACAAGGCGTCCGAGCGCAGCGCCTGCCTCATTGGCAGATCAAGCTCGGCAACGCCGTCGCGGCGTCTGTGAGGCCGAACCCCGCAGGGGCCGCCGGCTTTGCGCGCGCTTGATCGGCGTCAGTGTTCGCTACCGTGCCACTTGTTATTGGCTTGGGCACGCTACGCTCTCACTTGCTTGTCA
>NZ_PBYA01000058.1 GCF_002729955.1 Salinisphaera sp.
AGTAGATTGTCGACAATAAGCTGCATACGGTCCCGGTCGGCCGTGATTTCCATGGTTGCGCCCGGCGTGATCACCTCGAGCGTCTTGCCCTCGATCGTAAGCCGCTGACGGGCCACGATTGCCTCGAAGAGCGCGTTCAGGTCGAAGCGCTCGTACTCAAGTTTAGCGTGTTGCTGCTGCCAGGCTGCAAAGTCCAACAGATTGTCGATGAGTTTGGCCAACTCGATGCTGTTCTGCTGCAGTATTTCGGCCACGTCGGCCTGGGCCGCGTTGAGCTTGCCCACGGTGCCGTCGCGCAGCAGATCGGCGCCTTCGCGGATGCTGGCCAGCGGTGTCTTGAGCTCGTGCGACATATGGCGGATGAACTGCTGCTTTTCGTTTTCTAGGGTGGCCAGCCGGCGGCGCATCCAGTCCAGCCGCGCGCCCAGCGCATCGAGTTCGACGGTGGGCGCGAATACCTTGATTTCCTGTGAGAAATCGCCGTCGCCAAGACGGGTGACGGCCCCGGAAATCTGGCGCAGCGGGCGGGCGATCACCACCACGAAAAGCGCGGTGAGGGCCAGCGTGCCCGGAATGAGCGCGAACACGCACAGCAGCAGGAAAAAGCGGGCATCGGCGGCCGTGGCCTGTAGACGGGCCAGCTCGCGGTCGATGAACACATTGCCCTGCTGGGTTATGAGGTCGGTCTCACGCTGCATGTCGGTCAGTTCTTCGATCACGCCGCCTACGTCGGCCGGGCGGGCGCGCAGCCGCTCGGCGAGCGCCCGCGCCTGGCGGCGCAGGGTATCGAGGTTCCAGCCCGGCAGGGTGTCGAGCTCTAGCGCGCTGAGCGCGTCGAGCATGGCGTCGAATTCCTGGCTCTGGCGTTCGAAACGCTCCACCAGCTCGTCGCTTTGCAGTACGCCGTACTGGCGAGCGCTGCGTTCCATGCCCACCAGCAGCGAGCCCAGGCGCTTGCTGTAACGGGTCACTTCCACGCCTTGCAGTACCAGGCGTTCGCTCTGACCGGTCAGCCGGTCGACATAGGTCACGCCGAAGAGCACCGCCACGATCAGCGGCAGGGCGACCAGGCCGAAACTGCTCAGCAGCAGCCCGGTGATCGAACGGGGGCGAAATATCAGGCGGCGCCGACGGTGCTGCTTGCGCGGCGGCTCGGCGACGGCGGAAACGGGACGCGACATGGGTACAGCATAGCGTGAACGACGCCGACGTTGCGTCGGCAGGCCCTGCGGGGCTAACGTCTGGCGCTTGTTTTGCGTCCCGAGAGACCCCCTGCATGACCGGCATTTCTGCAGTCGATACGTCACCCGCTGAAAGCGAGAGCGGCCTGCCACAACTGGCCTGGCTGGAAGCACGCACGCGCGAGTTGCTTGCCGAAGCAGAGCGTCGCGGCGCCGATCAGGCCGAGGTATCGCTGTCGGCTTCGCGGGCGCTTTCGGTGACCGCCCGAGCGCGCCAGCGTGAATCGGTCGAGCACGAAGGCGATTGCGCGGCGAGCCTGACCGTTTACTGCGGCCAGCGTAGTGGCAGCGCTTCCACGACCGATCTGACCGGCGACGGGCTGTGCGCCGCCCTCGACCAGGCGCTGACCATCGCCCGCTTTACCGAAGCCGATACGTTTGCCGGACTCGCCGATGCCGAGCTCATGGCCGGCGAACAGCCCGATCTGTCGCTTTATCATCCCTGGTCGCTGGATGCCGAGCAGGCGCTGGAAATGGCGCTGGAACTCGAGGCCGCCGCGCTCGATTACGATGAACGTATCGCCCAGACCGAGGGCGCCACGGTCGCCAGTCGCGACGGTGTAAGCGTCTACGGCAACAGCCACGGCTTCGTCGGCGGCGAGCGCGCCAGCCGCCATGCGCTCAGTTGCCAGCCGCTGGCCCGCGGCGATGCCGGCATGCAGCGGGAGGTCGCCTTCTCGCAGGCGCGCCACGTTGATGATCTGCAGGCTGTCACGGACGTCGGACGCCTCGCCGCCGAGCGCGCGGTGTCAAGGCTTGGCGCCCGCACACCGCCGACCACCACGGCATCGGTGCTGTTCACGCCGCGCGTGGCACGGGGGCTGTGGGGACATCTCATCAGCGCGATCAGCGGCGGCGCGCTCTATCGCAATGCCAGTTTCCTCAAGGATCGGATCGATGAATCGATCGCGGTCGATGCGCTGACGCTGAGCCAGCATCCACACCGGCCGCGTGGGCTGGCCAGTGCGGCCTTCGATGGCGACGGCGTGGCCACCGCCGAGCGCACGCTGGTTGAGCGCGGCGTGCTGCGGGGCTATGTGCTCTCGGCTTATACCGCCCGCCGCCTGGGCCTGGCCTCGACCGGCAACGCCGGCGGCGTGTTCAACCTCGACGTGGCCCCCGGCACGGATGATTTCGACGCGCTCGTCGCCGGCATGGGGCGCGGGCTGGTGGTGACCGAACTCATGGGCCAGGGCGTCAACCTCGTCAACGGCGATTACTCGCGCGGCGCGGCCGGTTTCTGGGTCGAGAACGGCGAGATCGCCTATCCGGTCGAGAACGCCACGATCGCCGGCAATCTGGCCGAGATGTACCAGGGTATCGACGCCCTTGGCAGCGATGTCGATTTCGGCGCGGCCCTGCGTACGCCGTCGGTGTTGATCGGGTCGATGACGATCGCCGGGCAGTGATTCGGTCTCGTGTTCGTCTGACAGTCCGCAAATGAACGCGAAGACACGCAAATAAGGCGGTCGCTAGGGTTGGTTCGGGCTTCGCATCGTAAGCCGGCAGGCAAGCGCCGCCGAGCATCCGGGTCGAATCGCGTACAGGGGTGCCATTCTTTGCGGGATGACGCTTCGCTACGCCGGCCGACTGGCCGACTGGCCGACTGGATCAATTGCGGTCGAATTGTCCGCAAATGAACGCGATGTGGCTAGGCAGATAGATCAGGGGCAAGTGACCCCTGCTACACGCGCGGTCGTACATACCCAAGAACGGGTTGTACAAGGCGAGTTTGCTAGGTGTTTCTCATTTGCGCTTTTCGCGTTCATTTGCGGACTTTTTCCTTCTGGCCGAAGACCGCAAGCCAATACGCAATTGCCGGATTGGCGGCTTGAAGCACTCAGGTCGAATCTTCGACAGGCGCTGCGGTAATGACGCGATTACGCTGCGCTCATCCAACTCACGAGGCGCTCATTCGAGCGACGAGGCCGGCCCGTTAGCGCAGCAGAAACAGTGTGCCCAGGCCGAGGAAGGCGCCGAAGCCGATGACGTCGGTGATGGTGGTCAGCACCACCGAGCCCGCCAGCGCCGGGTCGATGCCCATCTTCTTCATGGCCAGCGGAATGGCTACGCCGGCGATGGCGGCGCCGATCTGATTGATAATCAGCGCCACGGCGATGATCACGCCCAGGGTGGGGTTGCCGAACCAGACCTGTGCGACCACGCCGACCACCGCGCCCCAGAGGATGCCGTTGATCACGGCCACCGCCAGTTCCTTGATTAACAGCGTCTTGGCGTTGCCGAAGCCGATCTGGCCGAGTGACAGGCCGCGAATCATGAGCGTGAGCGTCTGCGAGCCGCCGATACCGCCCATGCTGGCTACGATCGGCATGAGTACGGCCAATGCCACCACCTGCGACAGGGTGGCTTCGAACAGGCCGACCACCTGGGCCGCCAGAAACGCGGTGAGCAGGTTCGCGCCCAGCCAGGTGGCGCGTCGGCGCGCGCTACGCGCGATCGGTGCGAAGACGTCTTCTTCCTCGTCGAGGCCGGCCATGCTCATGATCGAATGCTCGGCCTCGTCGCGGATCACGTCCACCACGTCGTCGATGGTGATCCGGCCGACCAGCTTTTCGTTTTCGTCGACCACCGGCGCCGAGATCAGGTCGAGGTCCTGAAAGCGCTTGGCGACCTGGGCGGCGGACATATCGACCGGCAGGGCTTCGATATCGGTGTTCATCACCTCGGAGACGTCACGCTCGGGGTCGAGCGTGAGCAGCTTGGCCAGTGTGAGCATGCCCAGATAGCGGCCGTAGCGCGAAATCACGAACAGCGATTCGGTATCGTCGGGCAGGGTGCCGCGCTGCTGCAGATAGCGGCGTACGACATCCAGCGACACGTCCGGGCGGACGGTGATGGTGTCGTTGTTCATCAGGCCGCCGGCCGAATCCGAAGGATAGGACAGCACCGCTTCCAGGCGTTCGCGATTGTCTAGGTCCATCGTATGCAGGACTTCGCGGGTGACCTGCTCGGGCAGGTCCTCAATGAGATCCGCGAGGTCGTCGATCGGCATGCCTTCGGTGGCCGCCAGCAGCACATCGTCGTCGAGGGCGTCGATGAGTTCGGCGCGCACCTCGTCGTTGACGTGCAGCAGCGTTTCGCCGTGATCGTCTTCGGGAACGAGTCGCCAGACCAGCTCGCGCTTGGTGCGCGGGATCGATTCCAGCAGCAGCCCGATTTCCGCCGGGGAGAGCGAATGCAGCATCGGCTTGAGCCGACGCATGCGCCCGGATTCCAGCGCCTCGTTTAGATGCGCGAGCCGCGATTCCATCTGATTTTCAGTGGTCTTGGCGTCGCTCATCGCAGCGCATGCTCGAATCGTTGGGTGGTATTTCAAAATACCAGAAAAATATGGATTTTCCTGCGCTTTTTTTGATGCTAGCCCGTGGGCGGCGCCCCTGGGGCCTCGGGGTTGCCAGCGTGGCTGACCCGGTTCAGCTTAACCGGGCTCTGTTTAAAGGCGACGACGCCTGTGCGGCCGTGGCACGGCGTGTCAGCGTCTGGTTTACCCCACGAGCTGGCGGCTGAGCGTCTCCAGGGCTTCCCGATAGGCCTGGGAATCGGTCAGCGCCAGGATTTCACGGGTACGCGTTTTCAGCGCGTCGACGTCGGCGTTCATGATCGCGCGCTTGACCTCGAGCACGCTGGCCGGATGCATGGAGAATTCGGTGAGTCCGAGTCCGAGCAGCAGGGCGGTGTAGCGCTTGTCCGAGGCCATTTCGCCGCACATCGACACGCTGATGCCCGCCGCGTCCCCGGCTTCGATGGTCATGCGGATGAGCTGGAGCACGGCCGGGTGCAGCGGGTCGTAGAGGTAGTTGATCTCGTCGTCGATACGATCCATGGCCAGCGTGTACTGGATGAGATCGTTGGTACCCAGCGAGAAGAAATCGCAGTACTGGGCCAGCAGCGGCGCGGCCAGGGCCGCGGCCGGCACCTCGATCATCGCACCAACCTGCAGCTGGGCATCGAAGTCCAGGCCGTCGCGCCGGAGCTCGCTTTTGAGCTCGTCGATGAGGTGGTGGGTCTGACGCATTTCCTGAATGTTCGAGACCATGGGCAGCATGATGCGTAGATCGCCTTCCGCCGAGGCGCGCAGCAGCGCCCGCAGCTGGGTGCGAAACAGGTCGGTTTCCTTCAGGCACAGACGAATGGCGCGCAGGCCCAGCGCCGGATTGCTCGAGGTCTTGCCGGCGTTGCGACCCACCGTCTTGTCGGCGCCCAGATCGAGGGTTCGAATGGTGACCGGGCCGTCCACCGAGCGCAGCACGCGCCGGTAGGCGGCCAGCTGTTCCTCTTCGCCGGGCGTTTCGTCGCGGTTCATGTAGAGGAATTCGGTGCGATACAGGCCCACGCCTTCGGCACCCACTTCGGCGGCGTCGGCGCTGTCGTCGGGCAGTTCGACGTTGGCCAGCATGCGTACGCGCACGCCGTCGGTGGAGACCGCCGGCTCGTCGCGCAGCATGCCGAGCATGCGCCGGTAGCGTGCGTCGCGTTTCTGGCGATGGCGATAGAACTCGAGCGCGGCCTCGTCCGGGCCGGCGAGCACGTGCCCCGCTTCGCCATCGACCACGACGGTCTCGTCGTCGAGCAGCAGGCGCCGGGCGTTGTGCATGCCCACGATCGCGGGAATGCGCAGACTGCGCGCCAGAATGGCCGAGTGCGACAGCGGCCCGCCGTGTTCGGTGACAAAGGCGGCCACGCCTTGCTGGTGCAACAGGATGATATCGGCCGGGGTGAGCTCGTCGGCCACGATCACCGGCGGCGGTGCATCCGGGGCTTCCCGCGTTTCGATGGTGCGTTCCTGCTTGAGCAGAATCCGCTGGATACGGGCGGTTACATGGGCGACGTCGTCGCGCCGGGTGCGCAGATAGCTGTCGTCCATCTGGTCGAACACCGCGGTGAGGTGTTCGGCCTGCATCTTGAGCGCGGCTTCGGCGTTGCAGTGGTGCTCGCCAATCAACGCACAGACCGTATCGGTGAGGGCGCTGTCCTGCATCATCAGCAGATGCGTTTCGATAAACGCGCCGATTTCCGAAGGCGCGTTGGCCGGAATCTGTTCACGAATGTCGGCGAGCTGGTCGCGTGCATCTTCGAGCGCGCTTTGAAAACGCGCGATCTCGGCTTCGACGTGGTCCGGCGAGATCGAATATTCGGGGATATCCAGATCGGTACCGTGCACGCGATGCACTGCGCCGATGGCCACGCCCCGCGATACCCCGATGGCCGCCAGCCATAGGCTCATGTGTTGGCCCGGTTGTGTGGGCGTGGTTCGATCACGGCTACTGGCCTTCGCCGAAGCGATCGCGCACCAGTTCGTCGAGCGCGTCGAGCGCGGCTTCGGCGTCGTCGCCCTCGGCGGTGACTTCGATACGCGAGCCGCGGGCGGCCGCCAGCATCATCACGCCCATGATCGACTTGCCCGATACCTCGCGGCCGTCCTTGGAGACCCGGATGTCGGCGTCATACTGAGAGGCGACGGTAACGAACTTGCTGGCCGCGCGCGCATGCAGACCGAGCTTGTTGACGATGGCGAGTTCACGGGTGGGCATAACGAGGGTTGTCGTGTCGATTGAAAACGAATGGGTGAAGGATCAGCGCTCGGATTGAGACGGGCAGGCCATGACGCCGGCTCGCCCGGCCTCGATGGCCGAAGCGGCCAGGTCGTCGAGCGCGAGCTGCGGGTAATTGTAAACGCGCACCAGCATCGACAGGTTGATGCCGGCGACCACGCGCGCGCCGTACTGGCCCGCCGCGCGAGTGGCGATATTGCTGGGGGTGGAGCCGAAGGCGTCGGTGATGATCAGCACGCCGTCACCTTCGTCCAGGCGCTCGAGCGCGGCATGCGCGGCGTCGCTGCGTTCGTCCGGGTCGTCGTGGCGATGAACCTCGAGGACTTCGGTCGGCCGCGACAGTTCACCGATCATGCCGGTGACCGTATCCACGAAATGCGCGCCGAGCCGGCCGTGGGTGATCAGCAATACCCCGATCACGGGCGCGTCTCGGTTACGAAAAAGCTAGTGCAGTTCATTGTGTCTTACCAGCGTCTGGGCATAGGTTTCACGCAGGCGGCGAGCCAGCTGTTCGACGATATAGACCGAGCGATGCTTGCCGCCCGTGCAGCCGACCGCAATCGTGACATAGGCTCGGTTTTCGCGCGCGAAATCGGGTAGCCAGCGGCTCACGAAGCCGTGGATATCGTCGAGCATGGCGCGGGTCTGCGGCTGTGCTTCGAGGTGCTCGGCCACCGGTGCGTCCTGCCCGGTAAGCGCGCGCAGTTCGGGTACCCAGTGCGGGTTGAGCAGGCAGCGCACGTCGAAGACGAAGTCCACGGCCTGGGGCAGCCCGTACTTGAAGCCGAACGACTGCAGCAGAATCGACATCTCGCCGCTCGCACCGCCTTCGACCCGGTTGCGGATGATATCGCGCAGCTGGTGAATATTGGTATGGCTGGTATCGATCGAGACATCGGCGCTGTCGGCGATGGGGGCCAGCAGCTTGCGATCGGTATGCACCGCGTCGATCAGCGAGGTCTGCTCGTCGGTGAGCGGATGCTTGCGCCGCGTTTCCGAATAGCGGCGCAGGATCGTATCCGTATCCGCATGCAGATAGATGACCTCGATCTCGATGCCGCCCTCGCGCAACGACTGGATACGGTCGCGAAAGCCGGCGATTTCGCCGCGCCGCGAACGCGAGTCGATGCCCACGGCGAGGCGGTCGAAATCCAGCCCCTCGCTGTTGAGCGTATCCGCCGACACCCCGCTGAGCAGTCCCAGCGGCAGGTTGTCGATACAGTAATAGCCCAGGTCTTCGAGCATGTGCAGCGCGACCGACTTACCCGACCCCGCCAGACCGCTCACCACGATCAGTCGCATGACTCACCTTCAGGTTTGAATACGCTTGCTACGCCGTTGTGCCGTATTGTGGCCAACATCGTGTCCGGCTGCGAGGGTAGAGTGGGTTTGCGCCCCCCGGATGACCCCGGCGCGTCGCTCACGGCTCGTATGAGGCCGCACTCGCGGCCATCGCCAGGCTCTGGCGCGTGGCGAACTGTTCGTCGCTGTAGTGGCCCTGCATGCGCAGCAGGTGGTCGCGACAGGCGGCCTCGACCAGTACCGAGAGATTGTGCCCCACGGCCACGGGCAGGGTGATTTCGGGGATGTCGACATCCAGTATCCGGCGTTGGGTACGCGTTCCGGTCAGCCGGTCGGGCGCGTCCAGCGTGCCGGACGCCGGTCGCACGAGACGGATGATCAGCCCCAGCTGCTTGCGTCGCTTGATCGCGGCCTCGCCGAACATGGCGCGGATATTGAGAATGCCCAGGCCGCGCACTTCCAGAAAATCCTGCAGGACGGGCGGGCAGCCGCCGTTGAGATCATCCGGGCCGAGTAGAGCGAATTCCGGGGCATCGTCGGCCACCAGGCGATGGCCGCGGTTGATCAGCTCGAGGGCCAGTTCGCTTTTGCCCACGCCGGGGTCACCGGTGAGCAGCAGGCCGATCGACAGCACTTCGAGAAATACGCCGTGTACGGTGATCTGGCGGGCCAGGGCCTCGCCCAGAAAATGACGCAGCCGATAGGCGGCACGATGGCCACTGGCCGCGGTTTCGAATACGGCGACGCCGGCCTCGCGGAAGGCTTCGCGAAGTGCTTTGATGAGCGTGCAGCCGTCGGCGACCACGACCAGTTTCGTGGCCCCCGAGGTCACCCGCTCGAGCACGTGGTCGAGCTGGGCTTGTTCGATGGTGTCCAGGTAGGCGGTCTCGGGCTCGCCGATGACCTGAACCTGCGGCGGATGGATGAAGTTGAGATAGCCGACCATCGGTACACGACGGCCGTTGATGCGGGTCGCCCCCAGCGTTTGCTGGCCGCCGACCTCGTCCGGCCAGTGCAGGCCGAGCGAGGATTTCAGGCGTGCGTACACGGTTTCCACCGCGACCCGTCGGGCTGCGAGCGATTCGTCGTCGAACAGGTCGTCGCCGGGGCGTGCCACCGCAGAGGCCGGCTTATGCTTCGCTGGTATCGCGAGCGATGAGCGTCTTGTAGAGCTTTTCGTCATCGCTGGCATCGCGTAGTTCGGCCAGCGTCTGGTTTTCGGAGAACAGCTCCGCCAGGCGGCGCAGCAGCATGAGATGTTCTTCGGTGGATTTCTCCGGCACCAGCAGACCGAACACCAGATCCACCGGCTGTTCGTCGTTGGATTCGAAATTCACCGGCTGGGGCAGACGCATGAAGGCGCCAATGCAGTCATCGATGCCCTTCAGGCGCGCATGCGGAATCGCGACGCCGTCACCGATACCGGTGCTGCCGAGCTTTTCACGGGACACCAGACCGTTGAAGATTTCGCTGGCGGTGAGATAGGGCGTTCCCTGGGTCAGGAATTCGGCCAGTTGCTCGAGCGCGCGCTTTTTACTCTGCACGTCGTCGGCAAGACGTACGCGCTCGGGAGCGACGATATCGGCGATGTTCATAAACTTCCTTTAGGCAATACAAAATGCGTGCGGTCGTCCGGCCACTGGCAGGCGGCCAGTGGCCGGACCCGGCTCACCCGGCGTCCATGTTCAGATTGGCGTGCCGGGCCTGCCGGTTGTGGTGATCCTTTTCCTTTTCCTTGTGCTTGAGCGTCTGCCGGTCAAGCTTGTCGACCATGCCGTCGATGGCGGCATACATGTCGTCCTGGGTGCATTCGGCATGCAGGGTGGCACCGCGGACCTGCATGGTGACTTCGGCCTTGTGTCGAACCTTTTCGACTTCGAGTACGACTTCCGCATCGATGACGTCATCGAAATGGCGCTCTATACGATCCATCTTGGACGCCACGTAGTTATGCAGCGCTTCGGTCATGTCGATGTGATGCCCGGAGATGTTCAGGTTCATCAGGTACTCCTTGTCGGCTTGTGGAAAAGCGCGTGTGAAGCGGTTCAGCTGGCCTGTCGCCGGCGCTCATGCGAGGGCGCGATCGACAGGGCTTCGCGATACTTGGCCACCGTGCGACGGGCGACCTTGATACCGTTTCCCAGCAACAGCTCGGCGAGCTTGCTGTCGGAAAGCGGCTTGCCGGGGCGCTCGTCCGCGACCATGCGCTTGATCATGGCCTGGATCGCCGTTGCCGAGGCGCTGCCGCCATCCGTCGTCGAGACGTGGCTGGAAAAGAAATACTTGAGTTCGAAAATACCGCGCGGGGTCTGCATGTATTTGTTGGCCGTGGCGCGCGACACGGTGGATTCGTGGATATCGAGCTGTTCTGCCACATCCCGCAACACCAGCGGCTTCATGGCTTCTTCACCATATTCCAGAAAAGCGCGCTGTGCTTCAACAATCGTTTGTGCGACCTGCAGCAGCGTGTCGTTGCGGCTTTTGAGGCTGTTGAGAAAGAAGCGTGCCTCCTGCAGATGCGACTTGAGCGTGGTCTGATCGGCGCTCTTGTCGGCTCGCTTGATCAGCGCCAGATACTGGCTGTTGATGCGCAGGCGCGGGGCAATCTCGGCATTCAGTGACACCTGCCAACGCGAGGACTGACGGGTGACGAAGACCTCGGGCACCACGTAATTGGATTCGTGGTCGGAAAACGCCTCGCCCGGATGGGGCTGCAAGGTCTGGATGAGGGCGATCGCGCGTTCCAGCGCCTGCGTCTCGATCTCGAGCCGGCTGGCCAGCGCTTCGCGATCGCGCGATGCCAGGCATTCCAGCGGTTCTTCGTCGATGATACGCAGGGCGGTATGCCGGCCCGGCGTTGCCGCAGGCAGTTGGCGTAGCTGGATGCTCAGGCATTCGGCCAGGCTGCGCGCGGCAACGCCCGGCGGATCGAAGCGATGGATTTCGGCGAGCACCGCTTCGATCGCGGCCTCGTCGGTGTCGAAATCCCCGGCCAGGCGTGGTGCCAGCTCCTGCCAGTCGTCGAGCAGGCCGCGTTCGTTGATCGCATCGATGATGTGGTCGGCAATCGCCCGCTGGGTTTCGGTCAAGCGATGCATGTCCGCCTGCCAGCTCAGATGCGCATGCAGGTCGGGCGTGCTGGTGAGGTTGGCCTGGCGATAGTCCCAGTAGTCTTCGTCGTCGCTGGTCGGGGCGGGCGCCGGCGAGGCGCTGCCGGCGTAGATGTCGTTCCAGTCGGCATCGACGGGCAGGTTTTCGGGGATCTCGGCGCCGGCCTCGCTGGCACTGCGCTGGCTTTCTTCGCTTTCCGCGCGGTTGGCTTCGCGGCTGTCGATTTCGTCGTGACCGTCATCCGCCTCGAGCATGACGTTGGACTCCAGCGCTTCCTGGATCTCGGTCTTGAGATCCAGCGTGGACAACTGGAGCATGCGGATCGCCTGCTGCAGCGCAGGCGTCATCGTCAGGCTTTGCGACAGATTGAGGTTCAGCGACTGTTTCATAGTCGGAAATCCTCGCCGAGGTAGACCTCCCTTACCTTGCGGTCGGCCAGAATCGCTTCGCCCGGGCCGTCCGCAATCACGGCGCCGTCGCTGAGGATATAGGCGCGCTCGCAGATCGACAGCGTCTCGCGCACGTTGTGATCAGTGATCAGTACGCCGATACCACGGTTCTTGAGATGCGTGATGATGCTGCGGATATCGCCAATGGAAATCGGGTCGATGCCGGCAAAGGGTTCGTCGAGCAGCATGTACTGCGGCTGGGCCGCCAGCGCGCGTGCGATTTCCACCCGGCGGCGCTCGCCCCCGGACAGGTTCACGCCCTTGGAATCGGCGATATGGCCGATCGACAGCTCGTCGAGCAGCTGCGCGAGTTCGCGCTCGATATCGGCCTTCTTCAGGCCGGGGCGCACCTGCAGGATGGCGCGGATGTTGTCAGCCACCGAAAGCTTGCGAAAGACCGAGGCCTCCTGTGGCAGATAGCCGATGCCCAGCTTTGCCCGCGCATGCATGGGCAGGCCGATCAGGCTGCGCTCGCCGAGCATGATCTGGCCCGCGTCGGGGGTGACCAGACCCACGATCATGTAGAACGAGGTGGTCTTGCCCGCGCCGTTGGGCCCGAGCAGGCCGACCACTTCGCCCGGTGCCAGCGACAGGCTGACGTCCTCG
Source organism: Salinisphaera sp. (assembly GCF_002729955.1). Lineage (GTDB taxonomy): Bacteria > Pseudomonadota > Gammaproteobacteria > Nevskiales > Salinisphaeraceae > Salinisphaera. The sequence goes on from NZ_PBYA01000058.1 coordinate 12,283, forward strand.
ACGACGGCACGACCCTTGTAGCGTTTGCTCAGGTTCTCGGCGACCAGCCGCTGGCCGTTCGCCGTGGCGGCGGCCGAACTCACGGCTGCTCGTCCTGCGCGGTCGGCTGAATGGTGATGCGTACGCGCTTGCTTTCGCCGCTGCCGCGCTCGGCCTGGGTGCGCTCGGTGTCCAGGTTGTGGCGGATGACCTGACCGTTGATCTCGTCACCGCCACGGCGGACCACCGCATCGCCACGCAGCACGATGGTGGAATCGTTGTTGGTGTATTCGATCTGGCCGGCGTTGCCGGTGACCACGTCGTTGCCTTCGCGGTCGGGCTGCTTGTCGAACCTGGCCGGGCTGCCGTGGAGCACGGCCTTGATGTTGCCGCGGTCGTTGATACGCGTGACCACCAGCCGGTGGCCGGTCAGCGTGAGCCCTCCGCGGGTGAGCACGACGTTGCCCGTGTAGGTGCTGGTGCCGCTTTGCTGGGACAGATCCGCGCTGTTGGATTCGATTCGAATCGGCAGCGGCTGCTGTGCGGGTGCAGCGCCTGTGGCCAGCACAAGCCCGAGTGCGACCAGCGCGACTGACAGACCCCTACGGCGTGTAAGTGACTTGTACATTTTCGAGCAGTCTCAGCTTGTCCGTTTTCAGGTTGACCTCCATGCCGTCGCCTTCGACCCGTTGGCCGGGTTCGGTGGCGGTCACATGGGCCTGCGTATCGATACGATCGGTGTCCGGGCGCACCCAGGCGTTGTCGGTGACGACTTCGACCACGTTGCCGTCGACCCGCGGATGCCGTCCCGTGACGCCGTCGTAAAGATAGATATCGCGTTCGCCCGCCGGTATGCGGCCGCGCTCGGCGCTTACGTCCCAGTAGGTCTTGGTGCCTGCAAGGTAGTGTACGTCAATATCCGTGAGCCGAGCCGAGTCGTCCGCGAAGTGCAGGCTCTGGGCAACGGTCATGCGATAGGCGAGCTTGCCGCTGTCGTCCATCTGGCGAACCACGGCATCGCTCATGTAGTAGTCGCTGTTGTCCGGCGTGGACAGACGCGGCGCATTGTTATCGGTTGCGCGTTCGTTGTTGAACACGCGCAGGCCCAGAAGCACGGCGGATACCACGAGCAGAATGGCGACAATGCGTAACATGGCAGGCGCGCGCTAGTGGGCGTTATGGGCGGCGATGATCAGCTCGCAGGCCTCGCGAACCGCGCCCTGGCCGCCGTCGAAGCGACTCACCCAGTGGGCTGTGTCGATGACTTCATCGACCGCGTCGGCCACGGCCATGGCCAGACGCGCCTGGCGCATGAGGCCGAGGTCGGGCAGGTCATCGCCCATGACCGCAGCCTGATCGGGGGTGAGTTCGAGTTCGGCGAGCAGGGCTTCGAAGTCCAGTTGCTTGTCGTGACTGTCGAGATAGATGTATTCCACGCCCAGCGCATGCAGGCGCGCCGCCACCGCCGGCGACGGGCGGCCGCTGATCGCCGCCACGGCCACGCCGGCCGCCTGCAGCCGCTGGATGCCCAGCCCGTCACGCACGCTCATGCTCTTGATCTCTTCGCCGTGGTCGTAGAGATAGAGCTTGCCGTCGGTCATCACGCCGTCGACGTCGAATACGGCCACACGAATATCGGCCGCGCGTTTCTGGATTTCGCTGAACTCGGGTTTCATATCACTCCGGCTCGCAGGAGGTCCTGCATGTTGAGCGCCCCTTGGGGACGGTTGTCGGCATCCACCACCAGCAGTCCGCCACCGCCGATGCGGTGTGTCTGCAGCAGTCGCACGGCTTCGGCGGCAAGCATGTCGGCGGTCACGGTTTTGGGTGAACGGGTCATGTGTTCGGCAATGCCGGCGTGTTTGATATCGATGTCGTGATCCAGTGTGCGACGCAGATCGCCATCGGTAAATACGCCGGCCAGGCGACCATCGCCGTCGACGACGCCGGTCATGCCCAGGCCCTTGGCGCTCATTTCCAGCAGCGCCTCGCGCAGTCGTGCATCCGCTGATACCAGCGGCAGCTCGTCGCCGGTGTGCATGATGTCGCCCACGGTCAGCAGCAGACGCCGGCCGAGCGCACCGCCCGGGTGGGAGCGGGCGAAATCCTCGGCGGTGAAGTGGCGCGCCTCAAGCAGGGCGATGGCCAGCGCGTCGCCCATCACCAGCGCGGCGGTGGTCGACGAGGTGGGCGCCAGTTCCAGCGGACAGGCTTCGAGTTCCACGGCGACATCCAGATGCACGTCGGCGCGTTGTGCCAGCGTGGACTGCGTATTGCCGGTCATCGCGATCAACGGTACGTCCAGACGCTTGATCAGCGGCAGAATGGTCAGAATCTCGCCCGTTTCGCCGGAATAGGACAGGGCGATGACCACGTCCTGGGCAGTGATCATGCCCAGATCGCCGTGGCTGGCCTCGCCCGGATGCACGAAGAAGGCCGGCGTGCCCGTGGAGGCGAGCGTGGCCGCGATCTTGCCGGCGATATGCCCGGACTTGCCCATGCCGGTGACCACCACGCGCCCCGGACAGGCGATGAGCGTTTCGGCCGCGGCCGCGAACTGGGTATCGACACGTGCCGCCAGTGCTGCCACGGCCGCGGCTTCGATATCGATCACGCGCCGGGCCGAGTTCATGATGTCCTGTGCGTTCATGGCTTTATTCTAGCGTAGCTGCGACAAGCCAACATGTTGTTCGTTCAGGCTTTCGGCGCGCGGGCCGGCAAGTCCCGGTCGTTGTCGTATGCAGGTTTGCATGGGGCCCGTATAATGCGCGCCCTTTTGCTCGACCCGTGCGGCTGCGATGACCGAACCCGCTATTTCCATACAGAACGTCGAAAAGCGCTACCCGAGCACGCATGCGCTCAAGGGCGTGTCCTTCGAGATTCGCCCGGGCGAATACTTCGGCCTGCTGGGCCCCAACGGGGCCGGAAAATCCACGCTGATCAGCATCATCGCCGGGCTTGCCCATGCCACATCCGGCAGCGTGTCCGTGCTCGGCCACGACGTGCGCCGCGATTTTCGCCGTTCCCGGCGCGCGCTCGGTGTGGTGCCCCAGGAGCTGGTCTACGACCCGTTCTTTCCGGTGCGCGAAATGCTGCGGATCCAGGCCGGCTATTTCGGCTGCGGCAAGGACTACTGGCCGTGGATCGACGAGCTGCTCGAACGCCTGGATCTGACCGACAAGGCCGATGTTTCGATGCGTGCGCTCTCCGGCGGGATGAAGCGGCGGGTGCTCATTGCCCAGGCGCTGGTCCACAAGCCGGAGGTGGTCATTCTCGATGAGCCGACCGCTGGCGTGGACGTGGAGCTGCGGCGCACGCTCTGGCATTTCACCCGCGAGCTCAACGAGGCCGGCCATACCATCGTGCTGACCACGCACTATCTGGAAGAGGCCGAAGAGCTCTGCGATCGCATCGCGATTCTCGACCGTGGACGCCTGTCGGTACTCGAGGACAAGCGCGCGCTGCTCGATCGTCATCCCTATCGTTTTCTGTCGCTGCAGCTGTCGGGGAACGGTGGCGCCTTGCCGGCCAGCGTCGAGCGACTCATCGAGGACCGTCACGGCGACACCCTCGATCTGAAGCTCGAGCAGGGCAAGGATTTCATCGCCGACGTAATGGAGCAGATCCGCGATGCGGGCTATCGCATTCAGGATGTGCGCACCCGTGAGCCCTCGCTGGAGAATATCTTCGTCGAGCTCACCGATCACTCCAACGACCGCGACGAGGATGCGGCATGAACTGGCAGGGCTGTTTCACGCTTTTTTCGAAGGAAGTCCGGCGTTTCTACAGCGTCATCCTGCAGACCGTCGGCGCGCCGGTGGTCACCGCGCTGCTATATATGGTGGTCTTCGGGCAGGTGCTTCAGGGCCAGGAGATTCAGGGCGTGCCGGCCTCGGCGTTTCTGGTGCCCGGTCTGATGATGATGAGCATCATCCAGAACTCCTTCGCCAATACCTCGTCGAGCCTGACCCAGTCCAAGATCAACGGCAATCTGGTGTTTTTGCTGATGACGCCGCTGTCGGCCTTCGAGATCTATCTGGCCTATATCGGCGCGTCGCTGGTGCGTGCATCGCTGGTGGCGGTGGTGCTGTATGTGGTCACCCAGCTGTTCGTGACGGTGCCGATCGCCAACCCGGTTCTGGTGTTTACGATGCTGGTCTTCGGCGGCGGTACGCTGGCGGTGATGGGCCTGATCGCGGGCATTCTGGCGAACAAGTTCGACCACCTGGCGGCGTTCCAGAATTTCTTCATCATGCCGCTTTCGTTTCTGTCGGGGGTGTTCTACTCCATCCACTCGCTGCCCGAGTTCTGGCAGAAGGCATCGCACTTCAATCCGTTTTTCTACATGATCGACGGGTTTCGACAGGGCTTTTTCGGCGTTGGCGACAGCAATCCGCTGCTCAGCGTGGTGGTGGCGGCGGCATTCTTCGCCTTCGTGTCGACGATTTGCGTCACCATGCTGGCCCGGGGCTACAAGATTCGTGGCTAGGGACTCTGCACAACCTGTCGCGGTCGCGCCGGGTGTCTCGGCGCTCGCGAACGGGTCGCTCGTGCTAGCATTTCGCGCCCGATTTCCAAAGACGCCGAATCATGTATAGCCCGGAAGCCGTACGCGAACTCATTCTTGCCGCCCTGCCGGACGCCGATGTCAAGATCGTGAGCGACGATGGCGTGCATTTCGCTGGTCGTATCATCAGCGAGGATTTCGAGGGCAAGCCGCCGGTCAAACGCCAGATGATGGTCTACGCCGCGCTGGGTGAGCTCATGGGCAACGAGATTCATGCGCTGACGATGAAAACCTGGACGCCCGACGAGTTCGCGTCCGTATCCTGATCATTCCGACTTTCTAGGATTTCGTGCGATGGATCTACTGCGCATCGAGGGTGGCCCGCCGTTGAACGGCGCCGTGCGTGCTTCCGGGGCGAAGAACGCCACGCTGCCGATCATGACCGCGGCGCTGCTCATCGACGAGCCGCTGCTGGTGGAGAACGTGCCGCATCTCGAAGATGTGACCACGACGAATGTGCTGCTCGCGCATATGGGCGTGTCGGTCACCATCGGCGACTACATGGTGGTCGAGGCCGATGCGTCGACGATTACCCGCTGTGTCGCGCCCTATGATCTGGTCAAGACCATGCGTGCCTCCATCCTCGTGCTCGGGCCGCTGCTGGCGCGCCACGGCGAGGCCGAGGTATCGCTGCCCGGCGGCTGCGCGATCGGTGCGCGCCCGGTGGATATCCATCTGCGCGGTCTGGAGGCCATGGGCGCCGAGATCCGGGTCGAGGCGGGCTATGTGAAAGCCCGGTGCAGCCGGCTCAAGGGCGCACGTATCGCCATGGACACGGTCACCGTGACCGGCACCGAGAATCTGATGATGGCGGCCACGCTGGCCGACGGCGTCACGATCCTGGAAAACGCGGCCCGCGAGCCGGAAGTCGTCGATCTGGCCAAATGCCTTATCGCCATGGGGGCGGAAATCGAAGGCGCGGGCACTTCCACGATCACCATCCGGGGCAAGGAAAAGCTCCATGGCGCACGCCATCGCGTGCTGCCCGATCGTATTGAAACCGGCACCTTTCTGGTGGCCGGGGCCGCCAGCCGCGGTCGCGTGAAAGTCACCCATACCGATCCGAGCCTGGTCGATGCGATCACCGACAAGCTGGCGGAGGCCGGTGCGCATGTCTCTACCGGCAACGACTGGATCGAGGTCGACATGCGTGGCAAGCAGGCCAGGGCCGTCAATCTGCGCACGGCGCCGTATCCGGGTTTTCCCACCGATATGCAGGCTCAGTTCTGCGTGCTCAACGCGCTGTCCAGCGGCGTGGGCACGGTGACCGAAACCGTGTTCGAAAACCGCTTCATGCACGTGTCGGAACTGCAGCGCATGGGCGCGCAGATCCGCCAGGAAGGCCATACCGTGATCGTGACCGGTATCGAGCGTCTGACCGGCGCGCCGGTGATGGCAACCGATCTGCGTGCCTCGGCCTCGCTGGTGATTGCCGGGCTGGTCGCCGACGGCTCCACCGACGTGCGCCGGATCTATCATATCGATCGCGGCTATGAATGCATCGAGGAGAAGATGGCCCAGCTCGGCGGTCATATCCAGCGACTGCCCGACCGGGCGCCCGTCACGGCCCGCGAGGTGGGAGCATGAGTCGTCAGGTTACCCTTGCCCTGTCGAAGGGACGCATTCTCGAGGCCACGCTGCCGCTGCTGGCCGCGGCCGGTATCGAGCCTGAAGTCGATCCGGACAAGTCACGCAAGCTGGTCTTTGAAACCAACCGGCCCGGCCTGCGTCTGCTGGTGATCCGCGCCTCGGACGTGCCCACGTTCGTGGCATACGGCGCGGCCGATATCGGTATTTCCGGCAAGGACGTGCTCATTGAACATGGCGGCGCCGACCTCTACGAGCCGCTGGATCTGGGCATTGCGCGCTGCAAGCTCATGACCGCCGGGCTGCCGGGCGCGATGGACGCGGCCGGGCATCGCCCGCTGCGGGTGGCGACCAAGTATGTCGAGACAACCCGCGCCTATTTTTCGCGGCTTGGCCGGCAGGTCGAGATCATCAAACTCTACGGTTCGATGGAACTGGCGCCGCTGGTGGGCCTGGCCGATGTGATCGTGGATCTGGTGGATACCGGCAATACGCTGCGCGCCAACGGGCTGGAGCCGTTCGAGGTAATCGAGGACATCAGCGCGCGACTGGTCGTCAACAAGGCCGCGCAGAAGATGAAGCATGCCGAGATCGGCGAGCTGATCGATCTGTTCGATCCGAATGCCGGAGGCCCGGCGTGATGCAGCGTCTGGATAGCGCGAGCGCGGATTTCGAAGCACGCTTCGAAGCGCTCATCGACAGCGATACGCCGGCCCAGGCCGAGATAGACAGTCGGGTGGCGGCGATCATTGCCGACGTGCGCGAACGCGGCGACGAGGCGGTGGTGGCATACACTCGCGAGCTCGACCGGCATCCGGCGACCGATATGGCCGCGCTGGAAATCGCCCCGGCGCGCCTGAGTGCCGCACTCGAGGCGATGCCGGCACAGCCGCGGGCGGCACTGGAAACCGCGGCCGATCGCATTCGGCGCTATGCCGAGTCGCAGAAGATCGAGGCCCAGTCCTACGAGGATGAATACGGCAATCGACTCGGTCAGCTGGTGCGGCCGATCGAACGCGCCGGTGTTTATGCACCGGGCGGCAAGGCCGCCTATCCGTCGAGCGTTCTGATGAACGCGCTGCCGGCCCAAGTGGCCGGTGTGTCGCAGATCATCATGGTGTCGCCGGCGCCCGCCGGCGAGGTCAACGACTGGGTGCTGGCCGCGGCCGCGCTCGCTGGCGTGGATCGCTTCTTTACCATTGGCGGTGCCCAGGCCGTGGCGGCGCTGGCCTATGGCACGAACAGCGTGCCCTGTGTCGACAAGATCGTTGGCCCCGGCAATGCCTATGTGGCCGAAGCCAAGCGCCAGGTTTTCGGTCGGGTCGGTATCGAATCGGTGGCCGGGCCGTCCGAGGTGCTGATCGTTGCCGATGGCAGCGGCGACCCGGAATGGGCGGCGCTGGATCTGTTCGCCCAGGCTGAGCACGGCGAGGATTCGCGGGCACTGTTGATCAGCCCCGACACGGATTTTCTCGCTGCCGTCGAGGCCGCTGTCGAGCGCCTCATCGAAGAACAGCCCCGGCGCGACATCATCCGCGCCTCGCTGGCCAATCACGGCGCGTTGATTGCGGTCGCGGACATGGCCGAAGCCATGGCCCTGTCCAATCGGATTGCCCCCGAGCATCTGGAACTCGCCGTCGCCGACCCGGAGGCGCTGCTGGATTCCATCGCCCATGCCGGCGCGATCTTCATGGGGCATCGCACCCCCGAAGCCTTCGGCGACTACTGCGCCGGGCCCAATCACGTGCTGCCCACCGGCCGTACGGCACGGTTTTCCTCGGCGCTGGGCGTCTACGATTTCCAAAAGCGGCTGTCCATCATTCAGGCCAGCCCGCGCGGTGCAGCCGCACTCGCTCCGGTCGCTGCCGAGCTTGCCGTGGGCGAGGGGCTGTATGCCCATGCCGCCTCGGCACGCGTGCGCGCCGATGAAAGCGGCGGCTGAGTCAGCTTTGATTGCGACGCGCTGTGCTATACTTTTCAGACTCCATTGCGGCGTCCTGCCACGCCGCGGATCACGCACCCTTTAGAAAAATCGAACCGGCATTTCTGCCCTGCTCGAAGAGGTTTTACGCATGAGCAAAGAGGGGGTCGACGTCGGCAAACGCCGATTTTTGACCACCGCCACCGCAGCCGTCGGTGGCGTGGGCGCGGCCTTTGTGGCCACACCGTTCGTCAAGTCCTGGCTGCCGAGTGCGCGCGCCAGGGCGGCTGGCGCCCCGGTGGAGGTCAACATCGCCGCATTGGAAGAGGGCGCGCTCGTGAGCGTGACCTGGCGAGGTAAACCGGTCTGGGTCGTGCGCCGCACGCCCGAAATGCTGGAAACCCTGGACGAGATCGCGCCGGAGCTGGCCGATCCGGAATCCAAGGCCGATCAGCAGCCGGAATACTGTCGCAACAAGCACCGCTCGATCGAGCCGGCCGTGCTGGTGATGGTGGGCATCTGTACGCATCTGGGCTGTTCGCCCAAGTATCGTCCGGAGGCCGACGGCGGTCAGCTGTCCTACAGTGGCTTCTTCTGCCCGTGCCATGGTTCCAAGTTCGATATCGCGGGCCGGGTCTATTCAGGGGTGCCCGCGCCGCTGAATATGGTGGTGCCGCCGCATCGCTATGAGGGCGACAGCCTTATAGTGGTGGGTGAGGATCCGAACCAGGGCGGCGAGGAGGCTGCGTAAGATGGCAAGCAAGTTCATGAACTGGGTCGATGCCCGGTTCCCGGCGACCCAGCTGTGGAACGAACACATCGGCCAGTATTACGCCCCGAAGAACTTCAACGTCTGGTACTACTTCGGCTCCCTGGCCATGCTGGTGCTGGCCAACCAGCTGCTCACCGGTATCTGGCTGGCGATGTTCTACAAGCCGTCGGCCGCCGAAGCCTTTGGCTCGGTCGCCTACATCATGCGCGACGTGGAGTGGGGCTGGCTGATCCGCTACATGCATTCCACGGGTGCATCGTTCTTCTTCATCGTTGTCTATCTGCACATGTTTCGTGCCCTGCTGTACGGCTCGTACCGCAAGCCGCGCGAACTGCTGTGGATCTTCGGCTGCCTGATCTTCCTTGCCCTCATGGCCGAGGCCTTCATGGGCTATGTGCTGCCCTGGGGCAACATGTCCTACTGGGGCGCGCAGGTGATCATCTCGCTGTTCTCGGCCATCCCCGTGGTGGGTGAACAGCTCACCACCTGGATTCGCGGCGACTTCGTGATCGGCGACGCCACGCTCAACCGCTTCTTCGCCCTGCACGTCGTGGCACTGCCGTTCGTGCTGGTCGGTCTGGTGATCGCCCACATCATGGCGCTGCATCACGTGGGGTCGAACAACCCCGACGGTATCGAGATCAAGGCCAACAAGAACGCTGACGGCCATCCGGCCGACGGTATTCCCTTCCATCCGTACTACACGGTGAAGGATCTGTTCGGCGTGGGCGTTTTCCTGATCCTGTTCTGCGGCGTAATCTTCTTCGCGCCGGAATTCGGCGGGTTCTTCCTCGAGCCGCCGAACTTCACGGAAGCGAACCCGTCGGTAACGCCCGAGCATATCGCGCCGGTGTGGTACTTCACGCCGTTCTACGCGATCCTGCGTGCCATCAACTTCGAAGTGTTGGGCGTGCCGGCCAAGCTGCTGGGCGTGATCGCGATGTTTGGCGCGGTGCTCATCCTGTTCGTGCTGCCCTGGCTGGATCGAAGCAAGGTCAAGTCGATTCGCTACAAGGGGCCGATCTTCAAGGGCATGCTGGCAATCTTCGTGGTGGCCTTCATCACCCTTGGCTATATCGGCACACAGGCACCGAGCCCGTTGCTGACTACCATTGCGCAGATTTGTACTGCGGTCTATTTCGCCTTCTTCCTGTTGATGCCGTTCTATAGCGCGATCGACAGGACCAAGCCGGTTCCGGAAAGGGTAACGGGATGATGCGTCGGTTCCTCATTGCGCTGTTTCTGATGATGCCGCTGGCCGCATGGGCGGCCGGTGGTGAGTCCGTGCCGTTTCATCATGACACCAATCTTGGCAACCAGGCTTCGCTGCAGCGTGGCGCCAAGATGTTCATGAACTACTGCTCCGGCTGTCACTCGCTGCAATACATGCGCTATCAGCGTATCGCGGACGATCTGGAGATTCCCGAGGACGTCATGGAGAACAATCTCATGATGACCCGCGGCAAGATCCACGACACCATCCAGGGCACGATGGACGCCGAAAGCGCTGCCGAGTGGTTCGGCAAGGCGCCGCCGGATCTGTCGTTGACCGCGCGCGAGCGCGGCGCAGACTGGGTTTACAGCTTCCTGCTGAGCTTCTATCGCGACGATTCGCGTCCGACCGGCGTAAATAACGTCGTGATGAGCAATACGGCCATGCCCGCGGTGCTCGCGCCGCTGCAGGGCTATCAGGCGCTCAAGCACAGCGAGGGCGAAGGTGAAGGCGAAGGCTCGCACGGTGCCGGCCACGGAGCGCCCGAGTTCGAGCTTATCCAGGAAGGGCAGCTCAACCCGGCCGAGTACAAGAAGGCCGTGGGCGATCTGACCAACTTCCTCGTCTACGTTGGTGAGCCGGCCAAGCTTGTGCGGTATTCGCTGGGCTTCAAGGTCATCGTGTTCCTGCTGCTGTTCACGGCCCTGGCCTATATGCTCAAGCGGGAATTCTGGCGCGATGTGCATTAAACCGCTTCGCGTCCAGCGCTGATTCATGGCCAGTCGTAGCGCCACGATCACGCTCTATTCGCGCCCGGGCTGTGTGCACAGCCACCGGGTGCGGCTGATCATGGCTGAAAAGGGCGTGGCCAGTTACAAGGTGGTCGAGCTTCGAGAAGACGAGGAAAGCGAGGATCTTCTCGAGCTCAATCCCTACAACACGGTTCCGACACTGGTCGATCGTGATCTGGTGGTCTACGACCCGCGCATCATTCTCGAGTATATCGACGAGCGTTATCCGCACCCGCCGTTGATGCCGGTGGACCCGGTACTGCGAGCCCAGTACCGGCTGGCGATTTTCCGCATGGAAGCAGATCTTTACGAGCTGTGCGAAGATCTCGATGGCACCCCGGCGGTGGCGCGCAAGGCGCGCGAGCGCATGACTGAGCTGCTGACCACGCTGGCCGCGGATTTTTCGCCGCGCGAATATATCGGCGAAGAGTTCTCCCTGGTCGATTGCACGCTCGCGCCGATCCTCTGGCGGCTCGAACACTACGGCGTCAAACTGCCGCCGCGTCATGCGAAAACGCTTGCGAGCTATGCACAGCGCCTGTTCGCCCGGCCCGCCTTTGCCGAGAGTCTGTCGGCGGTCGAGGCCGAAATGGGTGAGCTGCCGCCCAAGCGCTGAACGAACGCCGGCGCGGCGCATGCTCACTCGCCGCGCTCGCCCCGTATTCCCACGTCTTGTTTATATGCGCGATCTGCCCCACCTTGGTAGGCAGACAATTCGCTCTGATACTGATTTGAGGTTGTGCCCATGGCCGAACTGACGTCCCGCCGGCCGTACCTGATTCGAGCCCTGTACGACTGGGTGCTCGACAACGATCTGACCCCGCATCTGCTGGTTGCGGCCGACGCCGACGGCGTCGACGTGCCACGCCAGTTCGTCACCGAAGACGGCAAGATCACGGTCAACATAAGCCCCGGCGCGGTACGCGGTCTGGCGCTCGAGAACGAGCTGATCACTTTCTCGGCGCGTTTCTCGGGCCAGAGCTACAACGTGAGCCTGCCGCCCGGCGCCGTGCTGGCGCTGTATGCGCGCGAAAACGGCGAGGGCATGCTTTTCGGCGACGTGGAAACTACGCCCACGCCCCCCGACGGTGGCCCGGGCGGCGGCACGGACGACGCCGATATGGATGACGAGGCCGGCGACACCAAGAGCAAGCACCCGCACCTCAAGGTGGTGAAGTAGGGCAGGCCGCCGCGGGCCCTGCCCGCGCAGGCGCCTAGTCGAGCAGATGATCCTCGATCAGGCGGCACAGGCAGTGGATGAACAGCAGGTGCATCTCCTGGATCCGGGCCGTGCTGGCCGAGGCTGCTCTTAACTCGACGTCCTTATCGTCGAGCAGCCCCGCCATATGGCCCCCGTCCTTGCCGGTGAGCGCGAGCACCCGCATGCCCTGGGCGTGCGCGGTATCGACGGCTTCGCAGACGTTGGCGGAATTGCCGCTGGTGCTGATCGCCAGTAGCACGTCCCCCGGCTGGCCCAGGGCTTCGATCTGACGCGCAAACAGACGCTCATAGGCATAGTCGTTGGCGATCGCGGTCAGCGTCGAGCTTTCGGTGGTCAGCGCGATGGCGGGCAGGGCGCGGCGCTCGCGTTCGAAACGGTTGATCAGCTCGGAGGAAAAATGCTGGGCGTCACCGGCCGAGCCGCCATTGCCACAGGACAGGATCTTGTGGCCTTCGTCCAGGCAGTTGATCAACAGGTCGGCCGCGGCAACGATCTGCCGATCGCTGCTGGCCAGGGTGGCCATATTGGCCTGCGCATTGTCGGCGAACAGCTGTCCAACCAGCTGCAGGCGAGTGTCGGCGTCATTCGGCATAGAAAGCGTTCTCTATCCAGTCGAGTTCGTTGTGGGCGTTCACGCCGACCACGTCGAAACGGATCGTGGCCTGCGCATAGCGCGGGTATTGCACCAGAAAATGCCGGGCCGCGCGCACGATACGCTGTTGCTTGGTTCGCGTGACCGTCGCAGCGGCGCTGCCGTAGTCGCTGCGCGCGCGATAGCGCACCTCCACGATCACCAGCGTGCCGCGGGCATCGTAGACCAGATCGAGTTCGCCGCCGCGAACGTTGTAATTGCGCTCGATACGCTTCCAGCCGCGTCTTCGTGCGGCCCGGTCGACGACATCCTCGGCGTCGTGCCCGGTTGCAAGCGTGGTCCGACGCATAGCGGGTCTAGCGCGCCATGCGGCCGTGCAGTACCAGGCGAGCGCCGCTGCACGCGCGCTCTACGAGCACCCGCGTGCGGGCGCGGTGCCATGAGGCCGCGCGCCGAATGCGTGTCGGCGCGCGGCTCGGTCGGACTAGCGCGCCCAAGGGTCGCGCGTGCTCGAGGCCCCGGCGGCGTCGTTCTTGGCGTCGCTGATCGACGGCATTTCCGCCAGCTCCGGTTCGCCGTCGCGGAACACCGCCCAGGCCAGATAGCGCCGGATCGTGCCATCGGGATTGACCTTGAGCACGCCGGTCATGCCCTCGAACATATCGTCCGGGCGCAGGCCGCGCTCAGCGATACGGTCGGCGAGTTTCCAGGCGTCCATGCCCATCGCGAACAGCCGCTCGTAGTGTTCGGCGGTCGTGCCGTAGCGCTGGATCGCTTCGGCCCGGCGCGAGTCGAGAAAATCGCCGGCACCGACCACCCAGGGCATGTCGACGAACTCAACGCCGTTGAGGTCGATGTCCTCGCCCGGGTCGGGGCTGCCGGTGTAGGAATGCGAGGTGGTCAGCATGGCCAGGTTGCGGGCCCGGTAGTAGCGCAGCTGGCTACGAATCAGGCGGGCCTGGGAGGGCTGGGCGGCCACGAAGATGTAGTCGGCGCCGCCACGGCGATAACTCTGCAACAGGCGCTGGATCGGGTCGCGGTGATCCGGCTCGCTGGGCTCGTAGGTCGCCTGGTCGACGACCTGGCCGCCGCGTTTTTCCAGCTCGCTGCGAAAGGCGTTGAACACGCGCATGCCCCAGTCGCCGCTGGGCACCAGGGCCAGGGCGCGCGTGCGGCCCTTGGCGGCAGCCTGACGTGCGACTTCGCGGGCTTCGTCTTCGGGGGCGAGAGCGAACTGGTAGAAGCCGGCGTGGCTGTCGGGCGTATCGGTGTAGTTGAGGCCGACGGTCGGGATCTGGCTGTCCAGCCGGGCCATCTCGGCGACCTTCGGCTTGTCGAGCGGGCCGACCAGAATGCCGACGCGGTCACTCTGTGCGCGCTGGAGCAGCTCGTTGGCGCTCATGCTGCTGGTATCGTAGATCTGCGGGCGGGCCGGCTTGCTGCTGTCATTTTCGTAGGCAAACATGAAGCCGTCGCGAATGGCCTTGGCCGCACTCGAGAAGTTGCCCGTCATCGGCAGGGCCAGGGCCACGCTATCGTTTTGCGGGCGCGGGGCCTGGCCAAACTGCTGGCCGGGCCGGCTGCGCTCGACCGGCGAGGTGCGGGCGCGGTAGTCGAAGCGCTGCTCGAGAATGCTGCGGGTGGCCGGATGCTGCGGGAAACGGTCCTCCCAGGCGGCCAGGGCCTGATCGCGTTCGTTACGGCTGTTCCAGCGACGCTGACCGATATCCGCCAGCGCCAGCCAGCCGATCGTGGTCTGGTCTGCCTGCTGGGCGGCCTGGCTTTGCGGGCCCTGGCCGCGGGCGATCGCATCCAGCGCCTTGGCATAGATGTTGTCGTCGTTGCCGCGCAGCATGCGGTCGTCGACCAGCCATACGCCGCGCTGCACCAGGGCGCCGATGCCGGCGATCAGGTCGTTCTGTTCGAATTGCAGCTGCGCGCGTTTTTCCCAGACGCGCTCGGCCACCTGCGGCGGCGTGCCGCTGCCCGGCGGGGGCAGCTGCTCGAGCGCGGCTGCCGGCGCTGTGCCCACGAGGTTGACCTCGCGGCGTGCCAGCTCGTAGCGCGCCCGTTCCAGATCGTTGAGCGTGCTCGGCGGAAAGCTCGACAGGATCTGCTTGGCCGTCTGGGCATCGCCGGCCTGGGCGGCTGCAAGCCCCGCTTCGAAGCGAAGCTGTCGCGCGCGATCCCGGTCGGAGGCGTTCGCCGAGGCCTGGGCATAGAGTTCGGCGGCACGGGCGTAGTCGCCCTGTGCGACCGCCTCCTCGGGGGTGCCCGTCGGGGCGTTGCCGAACTGGCCCTGCGCCTGACGTAACTGCTCGGCACAGCCGGCCAGCAGCAGGGCGATAAGCAGGACGGCAAGCGGGCCCAGCGATAGCTTTTTATAGACGGTCATAAGATTGGAACTCCCAGATTTGCGCGCCTCATCCCCCAAGCGCGTCAGTATGGCCTGCATAATATCAGCGCCATCCCTACGACGTCGTGAAACGACTATGCAATCGACCACGGCCGCGCTCTGGATTGTGGCCACGCCCATTGGCAATCTCGGTGATTTCAGCGATCGCGCACGGCGCACGCTCAACGACGTGGCGCTGATCGCTGCCGAAGATACCCGCCACAGTGCGCGTCTGACCCGTCATCTGGGCATCGATACGCCGATGATGTCTTTGCACGAACATAACGAGGGCGCGCGCATCGATACGATCGTCGAGCGGCTGGCCGCCGGCGATTCGGTGGCCCTGATCAGCGACGCCGGCACGCCGCTGATCAGCGATCCGGGTTATGCGTTGGTCGGCGCGGTACGTGCGGCCGGCTATGCCGTACTTGCCGTGCCCGGGGCCTGTGCGGCGATCGCGGCGCTTTCGATTGCGGGCCTGCCCAGCGATCGATTCGTGTTCGAGGGTTTTCTGCCCTCCAAGGCCACCGCCCGGCGCAGCCGCCTGGCCGAGCTGGCCGATGAAAGCCGCACGCTCATCGTCTATGAGTCCAGCCATCGCATCGAACGCTGTGTGCGTGATATGGGGGAGGTGTTGGGCGCCGGGCGACGGATCGGGCTCTGCCGTGAGCTGACCAAACTGCACGAACAGAGTGTCCTGCTCGAGGCCGAGGCCCTCGCTGGCTGGCTCGCCGAGGACGACAACCGCCGCCGCGGCGAATTCGTGCTGGTGGTGGAAGGCGCGCCCGAGGCCAGCCGTGAACGCGGCGAGATCGATCTGGATGCATTGCTCGGCGAGCTGCTGGCGTTGACCGGCACCAAGCAGGCGGCCAAGGCTGCGGCCCGTCTGACCGGGCGCGCGACCAACGAGATCTATGCCCGGGCGCTTGAGCTTGCCGCTGCCGATTGATGCACCGCAGCGTAGCCACGGGTGATAGAATCCGCGCTCGGAGTCGGCCACGCAATCGCGGTGCCTGCAAGGGCACGGAGGAAAGTCCGGGCTCCACAGGGCAGGATGCCAGGTAACGCCTGGGAGGCGTGAGCCTACGGAAAGTGCAACAGAGAGCAGACCGCCTATGGCTCGTTCGCGAGCCAGGTAAGGGTGAAAGGGTGCGGTAAGAGCGCACCGCGCGTCCGGCAACGGTTCGCGGCACGGTAAACCCCATCCGGAGCAAGACCAAATAGGAGGACGACGTGCGGCCCGCACAGTCCTCGGGTAGGTCGCAGGAGGCATGCGGTGACGCATGTCCCAGATGAATGATTGCGTACGACAGAACCCGGCTTATCGGCCGACTCCGACCTCCAGTTCCCCCCACGCGACGGCCCCGGCCGGCCTTTGCGCGCCCCGGCGTGGGCGAGCGCCCCACCTGCGCAAACTGCGCGCCGATTTGTGCGCCACGGAATTCCCCGCTCGCAGGTTATGCACGCCAATAAAGGCTTCGCGGCCGGCAACGGCTTACAAAATCGTCGAGCTAAAACCGCTAAAACCCTAAAAAACAAAACAAAATGGCAATGCCGTTTTTGGTCTCAAATTGGGCTGTGAAGGCTTCAGAAATCACTGTTTTGCTGGGTTTTTTTGCCCTTCGTCGTTTGCTTGACACTCGAAAGCGGCACTGCCTATAGTGGCGCCGAGGGGTAGGAAGTGGGGCAAAGTGGTTCAACGGCAGAAATGAGGCCGCAGCGTGTTCAAGGGGTCGCATCCGGTCACTATCGATGCCAAGGGTCGCATTGCGATCCCGGCGTCGTATCGCCAGTCGTTGGTTGACGACTGTGCGGGCCGGCTTGTCGTCACCCAGCACTGGGACGGCTGCCTGCTGATCTACCCGTTGTCGGAATTTCAGGCGTTCGAGAAGAAGCTGCTGGCCAAGGGTGGACTCGATCCGAAGGTGAGAAACATCCAGCGTTTTCTTATTGGCAATGCCCGCGACGTCGAGATGGACAAGCAGGGGCGGCTGTTGTTGCCGGCCAACCTGCGTGGCTATGCGCATCTGGAATCCAAGGCGGTGTTGTCGGGTATGGGCAATCTCTTCGAGCTGTGGGACGAAGCGACCTACCACGCGCGCTCGGCCGATATCGCTGCCCAGTTGTCGGAAGACGCGGCCAACGGCGAGCTGCCCGACGTGCTCATGGATCTGAGCCTGTGACCCCTTTCATCCA
This sequence comes from Salinisphaera sp., assembly GCF_002729955.1. Taxonomy (GTDB): domain Bacteria; phylum Pseudomonadota; class Gammaproteobacteria; order Nevskiales; family Salinisphaeraceae; genus Salinisphaera. The sequence goes on from NZ_PBYA01000058.1 coordinate 29,518, forward strand.
CCGCTGCATTTAATCGAAGTCATGAGGACCGCTGCTCACATGCCGCAGGCCGAACATCAACCGGTGTTGCTCGACGCCGCCCTGGCAGGGCTTGGCGTGCGTGCCGACGGCGTGTACGTGGATGCCACCTTTGGTCGTGGCGGCCACAGCCGGGGCGTGCTGGCGCAGCTGGGCGAACAGGGCCGGCTGATTGCCTTCGATCAGGATCCCGACGCCGAGGCGCATGCACAGCCGCTGGTCGACAGCGATGCCCGGTTCAGCTTCGTGCGCAGCTCCTTTGCCGAGCTGGGCGAGCGTATCGCCGCACTTGGCCTGACCGGTCGCGTTGACGGCGTACTGTTCGATCTGGGTGTGTCGTCACCCCAGTTCGATGTGGCCGAACGCGGTTTTTCGTTTCGTCATGCCGGCCCGCTGGACATGCGCATGAACCCCGATGCCGGGCAGCCGCTGTCGACGTGGTTGCATGCCGCGAGTCACGGCGAGATCGCGTCCGTGATCAAGCGCTACGGCGAAGAGCCGATGGCCGGGCGTATCGCCGGGGCGATCGTCGATGCCCGTGAGGCCGGGCCGATCCAGGACACCGGGCGTCTTGCCGCGATCGTGGCGGCTGCGATTCCCGCGCGGGTCGCCGCCGGCAAGCGCATTCACCCGGCGACGCGTACCTTTCAGGCCTTTCGTATGTACATCAACGACGAGATCGGCGCGCTCGAGCGCGGTCTCGAGTCCGCCTTCGACGTGCTCGCGCCGGGCGGGCGGCTTGTGGTCATCAGTTTTCATTCGCTCGAGGATCGTCGGGTCAAGCGCTTCATTCGCGCCCAGGCCCGCCCGGCGCCGCCGCCGGTGCCCATGGTGCCCGCCGCCGAGCCGGCCTTGAGCGAAATCGGCAAGCCCGTACGCGCGGATGCCGCCGAGCTTGCCGCCAATGCCCGTGCACGCAGCGCTATCCTGCGGGTAGCCGAACGTACCGCGGCACCGAAGGTGACGGCATGAGTCGGCCGCTTCTGACCATCATCGGCCTGTCGCTGACCATTCTGGTGAGCGCGGTCGCGGTCGTTCAGGCCAAGCACAAGACGCGCGAAATGGCGCATCAGCTGCAGGTCGAACGCGTCGAGCGCGACAAGCTGTCGACCGAATGGGCCCAGCTTCAGCTCGAGGAGAGCGCCTGGGCGAACCCCGATCGGGTGGCCCAGGTGGCCCGTCGTGAGCTCGGTATGGTGCAGCCGCGGCAATATGTCGTGCTGGAGTCGCGGCGATGAGCCGGCACGACCATCGTCGCAGCGGTCCGCGCTCCAAGCGTAACCAGACGCCGCCGCCGCCGGGCTGGCGCGGCTGGTTCGTGCTGACGCTGTTCGTGGCCTTTGCCGTGGTCCTGGCAGGCCGGGCGTTTGATCTGCAGGTGCTCGATCAGGCCTTTCTGACCAAGGAAGGCGACAAGCGTCATCTTCGCAGTGTGTCCGTGCCGGCCGGTCGTGGCGTGATCAAGGATCGCAACGGGGAACCGTTGGCGCTGTCGGCGCCCACCGAATCCGTTTGGGCAGTGCCCGGCGCGGTGCTGGAGGCGCCCGAGAAGATCGCGCCGCTCGCACGCGAGCTGAACATGCCGGTTTCCGAGCTGCGCAGTCGCCTGGAAAGCTACAAGGGGCGTCAGTTTCTGTATCTGCGTCGCCAGCTGGCGCCGACCGACGCACGCGCGGTAATGGCGGTCGACGCGCCGGGCGTGTTCTTGCAGCGCGAGTACAAGCGCTACTACCCGGCCGGCGAAGCCGCCGCCCAGATCGTTGGCATGACCAATATCGACGGTCGTGGCCAGGAAGGCCTCGAGCTCAACCGTGACGATTATCTGCACGGCGAGCCGGGCAGTCGGCGCGTGGTCAAGGATCGGGTCGGTCGCGTGGTCGAGGATCTGGCCGAATTCCAGCCGCCGCAGGCGGGCCACGACCTGCGCCTGACCATCGATTCGCGCATGCAGTACATGGCCTACCGTCATATCAAGGCGGCGGTGGTCAAAAACGATGCCAAGGGCGGCATGGTGGTCATGCTCGACCCCACCACGGGCGAGCTGCGGGCGGTGGCCTCCTATCCAAGCTTCAACCCCAACGATCGCGATTCCATCGATCCCTCCGGCGTGCGCGCACGGGCGGCCACCGACGTCATGGAGCCGGGTTCGACGGTCAAGCCGTTGCTGCTGGCCAAGGCGCTGGACAGCGGCCTGTTCGACACCGACGACGTCATCCATACCAAGGGCTGGTTCATGGTTGGCCGGCTGACGGTGAAGGATTTCCGCAATTACGGCGACGTCGATTTCGCCAAGATCCTGCAGAAGTCCAGCAACGTCGGCGCTGCCCATGTGGGGCTGAAAATGGGGGCCGAGGGCGTGTGGCGCGCCTATAACGATTTCGGTTTCGGCGATATCACCGGCAGCGGTTTTCCCGGTGAGCGTTTCGGCGTGCTCAAGGATTTCTACGAGTGGAACAACGTCGAAACGGCCACGGCGTCTTATGGCTATGGCCTGGCCGTGACCGCGTTTCAGCTCATTCGTGCCTATGGCGCGATCGCCGATGACGGCATGTTGCGCAGCCTACGCCTGATCGAAGGCGAGGGCGCCGATATGCATGTCCCGCCCAGGCGCGTGCTCAAGGCAAAAACCGCGCGCACCATGCGCCATCTTCTGGAAGGCGTGATCAGCCCGGCCGGTACGGCCACGAAGGCGGCGATTCCCGGTTATCGCGTGGCCGGCAAGACCGGTACCGCCCGCAAGGCCGGTAGCGGCGGCTACAACGCCGACCGTCACCAGGCGCTGTTCGTGGGCATGGCACCGGCGGAAAAGCCGGCGCTGGTGACGCTGGTCATGCTCGACGAGCCGAAAAAGGATGCCTATTACGGCGGTGCCGTCGCCGCGCCCGTGTTTGCCGCGGTCATGCGGGATGCATTGCGCCTGCTCCGGGTGCCACCGGACGACCCGAGTGTGTTGACCGCATCGGCCGACACGCGATCCAACGGAGCTGGCACATGACTGGGCTGGCATCTGTACAAACGGCAGCGCGGCCTTTGGCCAGCCTTCTTCAGGGGCTGGCCTGCGACGTTCCGGGCGTTGATATTGCCGGCGTGGCGATCGATAGCCGCCGTGTGCAGCCGGGCGCGCTGTTTCTGGCTTACCAAGGCACGCGCAGTCACGGGCTCGACCATGTCGATGCGGCCATTGCCGCCGGCGCGGCTGCGGTGGCCTGGGACGACGCGCAGCCGCCCGTATTGAATGTGCCGAGCGTGCGCGTCGAGGCGCTGGCCGCCCAGGCGAGCCGTATTGCCGGGCGCTTCTATGGCGAGCCGTCGCAGAAGCTCTTCGTGGCCGGGGTCACCGGCACGGATGGCAAGACATCCTGTGCATGGCTGCTTTCGCATGCGCTCGAGCTTCTCGGCGCGCGCTGCGGCTATATCGGCACGCTGGGTTTCGGCTTCGCCGACGACTTGGCCGAGGCTACCCATACCACGCCCGACCCGGTCGGCGTACAGGACTGGCTGGCACGACTGGCCGCCGCCGATGCCAGCGCCGTGGCCTTCGAGGTGTCCTCGCATGCGCTCGATCAGCATCGCGTGGACGGCGTGGCCTTTGATGTGGCTGTGCTCACCCAGCTCGGCCGTGACCATCTGGATTATCACGGCAGCCTCGAAGCCTATGCCAAGGCCAAGCAGCGCCTGTTCGCTTTCGAAGGGCTGAGCAGCGTGGTGCTCAACGGCGACGACGAGCACGGCCGCCAATGGCTGGCCGCGCTGGCCGGCGACGTCACGCCGATTGCCTACGGCTGTGGCGATATGGCCGCTCTAGCCGAAAACTATGTGCGTATCGAGGCCGTCGCCACACGCATCGATGGCCTGTCGCTGACGCTGGATACGAGCTGGGGCCGGGCCTGCGTCGAAAGCACGCTCGTCGGGCGTTTCAATGCCATGAATCTGGCTGCGGTGCTGGCCGTGCTGCTGGCGCGCGGCGTCGACTTCGATACGGCGACGGCCGTGCTCGCACGGCTGGCCACGGTGCCCGGACGCATGCAGCGGGTGGATACCCGCGACGACCAGCCCATGGTGGTGGTCGACTATGCCCATACCCCGGGCGCGCTTACCCACGCGATCGCCGCCGTGCGCGAGCATGCCGCGGGGCGCGTGCTGTGCGTGTTCGGCTGCGGCGGCGACCGCGATACCGGCAAGCGCCCCCTGATGGGCGCGGCCGCCGAGGCCGCCGATGCGGTATGGATTACCGACGACAACCCGCGTAGCGAAGCGCCGGCCGCCATCGTGGCCGCGATTATGGCCGGCATGCAGGGCGATACCCCGGTGACGATCGAACACGACCGGGCTGCGGCGATCGCGAACGCGATTCATGCCGCACGGCCGGGCGATGTGGTGCTGATTGCCGGCAAGGGCCACGAAACCACCCAGCAGATCGGCGAAACGCGGCGTGTCTTCGACGACCGCGTAGCCGCGCAAGACGCGCTGGAGGCGCTATGAAAGGTCGTCTGTCGGAACTGGCACAGACTTTGAACGCAAGCCTGCACGGCCGCGATGGCGAGTATGCGGGTGCGAGCATCGATACGCGTCGGCTCGAGCGCAATGCGCTGTTCTTCGCGCTGCCGGGCGAACGCGTCGACGGGCACGATTTCGTCGCCCGGGCGGCGAGCCTGGGCGCGGCCGCAGCGGTCGTCGCCCGCGTCGTGGATTCGCCGTTACCCCAGCTGGTGGTGGCCGACGTGGAGCAGGCTCTGCAGCAGGCGGGGGCGGCGTCGCGGCGCGCTTTCGACGGCACCGTGATCGGCGTGACCGGCAGCAATGGCAAGACCACGGTCAAGCAGATGCTGGCCGCGATTCTGGCCGAAGCCGGTTCCGTGCTCGCCACCGAAGGCAACCTCAACAACCACCTGGGCGTGCCGATTACGCTCATGCGCCTGGACGACAGCGTCAATCGCGCGGTCATCGAAATGGGCGCCTCCCATGCCGGCGAGATCGCCATGCTGGCCGAACTGGTACGTCCGAAGGTGGGCATGGTCACGAATGCCGGCATGGCCCATATCGAGGGTTTCGGCAGTCGGGAGGGCGTGGCCCGGGCCAAGGGCGAAATGTTCGCGGGGCTCGACGCCGATGGTATCGCCGTGATCAACGGCGACGACGATTTTGCGCCGCTCTGGCACGAACTGGCGGGCGATCGCCAGCGGCTGGTGTTCGCCCGCCATGCACGGGCCGAAGCGGATGTGTTCGCCAGCGATATCGAGCTGGGCGCCGACCATAGCCGCTTCACCCTGCATACCCCGACGGGCGCGGCCGATATCGTGCTGCCGCTGGCGGGTGCGCACAACATCAGCAATGCGCTGGCAGCCGCCGCCGCGGCCAGCGCCATCGAACTCGACGCCGATCTCATCGCGCGTGCGCTCGGGGCGATGAAAGGCGTGGGCGGCCGCCTCGCGATCATCGCCGGCCGCCATGGTGCGCGCCTGATCGACGACAGTTACAACGCCAACCCCAACTCGCTCGCCGCCGCCCTGGGCTGGCTGGCCCAGCAGCGTGGTGCGCGCTGGGCCGCGCTCGGCGATATGGCCGAGCTCGGCGACCAGGCTGAACAGGCACACCGCGATGCCGGGCGCGCGGCCCGCGAATCCGGCATCGAACGGCTATGGGTTACCGGCGAACTCAGCCGGCTCACCGCCGAAGCCTTTGGCCCGGGCGCGCAATGGTTCGCCAACCACGGCGAGCTGATCGCGGCACTCGAAACCGCGCTGTCGGTACGCCAGAGCGAAACGACCCTGCTCATCAAGGGCTCGCGCAGCGCACGCATGGATCGCGTGGCCGACGCGCTTGCCCTGCAGGCCAATGCCAAGGCGGGGGTGTCATGCTGACCTTTCTTGCCGAATGGCTCGAGCCGTTGCACAGCGGTTTTAGGGTATTTCAGTTCATCACGTTGCGCGCGATTCTCGGCGTGCTGACGGCGATGGTGTTTTCGTTCGTCTTCGGCCCGATGATGATCCGCAAGCTGACGTTCCACCAGATCGGCCAGCACGTGCGCGACGACGGTCCGCAGAGTCATCTGGTCAAGGCCGGCACGCCCACCATGGGCGGCACGCTCATCATTGCCGCCGTGCTGGTGGCGACCTTGCTCTGGGGCGATCTGAGCAACCGCTGGGTATGGCTGGTGATGCTGGTCACGGCTGCATTCGGGGTCATCGGTTTTCTCGACGATTACCGCAAGCTCAAGTTCGGCAACAGCAAGGGGCTCTCGGCCAAGGCCAAATACAGCGCCCAGACGCTCGTGGGCCTTGCCGCCGGGCTGTGGCTGTATCTGGGCGCGACCAGTTCCGCCGAAACCAGCGTGCTCATTCCCATGCTCAAGGACGTGTCGGTGCCGCTGGGCGCCGGTTATATCCTGTGGAGCTATCTGGTGATCGTGGGTTCGAGCAACGCGGTAAATCTCACCGACGGCCTCGATGGGCTGGCGATCATGCCCTGCGTACTGGTGGCCTCGGCGCTGGCGGTATTCGCCTATGTCGCCGGCAACGTGCAGTTCGCCGACTATCTGGGCTTTGCCTATATCGAAGGCGTGGGCGAGCTGTCGATCTTCTGTACCGCCATCGGCGGCGCGGGGCTGGGTTTTCTGTGGTTCAACGCCTATCCGGCCCAGGTCTTCATGGGCGACGTCGGCGCGCTTGCCCTGGGTGCCGCGCTTGGCGTGGTCGCCGTGGCCGTGCGCCAGGAGCTGGTGCTGGTGGTCATGGGCGGCATCTTCGTGGCCGAAACGGTGTCGGTGATCCTGCAGGTGGCGACCTTCAAGCTTACCGGCAAGCGCATGTTCCGCATGGCGCCGCTGCACCACCATTTTGAACTCAAGGGCTGGCCCGAGCCCAAGATCATCGTGCGCTTCTGGATCGTCACGCTGGTGCTGGTCCTGATTGGTTTGTCCACGTTGAAGATCCGATGAGCGGCCTGCGCGAACAACTCGCCAATGCCGCCGTGCTGGTGGTTGGCTGCGGCCTGTCCGGCGTTTCCGCAGCGCGTTTTGCGAGTGCCTGCGGCGCGCGCGTGCGGGTGGTCGATACCCGCGAAGAGCCGCCGGGTGCCGCGGCCCTGGCCGAGGCCTGCCCGCAGGCTAGCCTCGTGGTGGGCGAATTCAACCCGCTGCTGCTCGAAGGCATGAGCCATATCGTGGTCTCGCCGGGCGTGGATCTGCGCGAGCCGCTGATCCAGGCCGCTCGTGATCGTGGCATGGATGTGGTCGGCGACATCGAATGGTTTGCCCAGGTCGTCGATGCGCCGGTGGTCGCGATCACCGGTTCCAACGGCAAGTCCACTGTCACCGCCTGGATGGGCGAGATCGCGAAGACGGCCGGCAAGCGGTATGCCATTGGCGGCAATTTCGGCACGCCGGCGCTGGATCTGCTGGCCGACGATATCGAACTCTATGTGCTGGAACTGTCGAGTTTCCAGCTCGAGCTGACGCACCGACTGCCGGCGCAGGCCGCGACGGTACTCAATATCAGCGCCGATCATATTGATCGCCATGGCGATATCGAGCACTACGCCGCGCTCAAGGCGCGCATTTTCACGGCCGCCGAAGTGGCGGTGATCAACGGCGACGATGCCCGGGTGGCGGCCATGGCCACCGGCACGGCCGAAGTGATGCAGTTCGGCGAAGCCGAAAACGCCGACTATCGACTGGTCGAGGCCGACGGCAGGCGTCATCTGGCGCGCGGCGAACAGCCGTGGCTGGCCTGCGACGAGCTGCGTCTGGCGGGTCGTCACAACCAGCTCAATGCGCTGGCGGTATGGGCGCTGGCCGAAGCCGCCGGTATGGATGAAAAGGCCATCCGTCGCGGTCTTGCACAGTTCGCGGGCCTGCCACACCGCTGCGAAACCGTGGCCGAAATCGATGGCGTGCGCTGGATCAACGACTCCAAGGGCACGAACCTGGGCGCGATGATGGCATCGCTTTCCGGCATGGATACGCCGGTGCTGCTGCTGGCCGGCGGTCAGGCCAAGGGCGCCGACTTTACCGCCCTCGGTCCGCTCGCCGCGCAGAAAGCACGGGTCGTGATCGTGTTCGGGCAGGACGCCGAACTGATCGCCGCGGCAGTCGAGGATCATGTCGCGGTCGAACGCGTCATGACGCTGCGCGATGCGGTACAGCAGGCTTCGACACGGGCCGAACGCGGCGATACGGTGCTGCTGTCGCCGGGCTGCGCGAGCTTCGATCAGTTCGACAACTACGTGCATCGCGGCGAGAGCTTCGTGGCCGCCGTACAGGAGCTGGCGGCATGATTCGCGCACTGCAGAGCATTCAACTGCCGCGGGTACAGCCCGATGTCGCGCTCATGGTCGCGTTGGCGCTGATCGGCGGCATCGGTCTGGTAATGGTGGGTTCGGCATCGGTCGCGGTTGCCGATCGGCTGACCGACGATCCCATGTATTTCTTCTATCGTCAGGCGGTTTTCGCTCTGGTGGGGCTGGTGGCCGGCTTTGTCGTGCTGCATGTGCCCATGCGCGTGTGGCAGGCGAATACCTTCACCCTGCTGGGCATCGGTCTGCTGTTACTGGTGATCGTGCTCATTCCGGGTATCGGCCATGCCGTCAACGGCGCCCGTCGCTGGATCGATCTGGGGCCGTTTTCCATGCAGGCTTCGGAGCCGGCCCGCTTCTGTCTCATTCTTTATGTCGCCGGCTATGCTGCGCGCCGCCAGAACGAGCTCGCCACCAGCTGGGGCGGGCTGTTCCGGCCGATGTTCTTCATGGCGCTGGCGAGCTTTCTGCTACTGATCGAGCCGGACTTCGGCGCGGCGGCGGTGATGGTGGCCGTGGCGGCCATGATTCTGTTCCTGGCCGGGGCGCGGCTGACCTATTTGCTCGTGCTCGGCACGCTTGCTGGTGCCGCCGTAGTCGGCCTGGTGCTGTCCTCGCCGTATCGCCTCGCGCGTCTGCTGAGCTTTTCCGACCCGTGGGCGCATCCCTATGCCAGCGGTTTCCAGCTCACCCAGTCGCTGATCGCCATCGGCCGCGGCGAAATCGCCGGCGTGGGCCTGGGCAATTCGGTTCAGAAACTGTTGTATCTGCCGGAAACCCATACCGACTTCCTGTTCGCCGTCTATGCCGAGGAATTCGGCCTGATCGGCACGGTGCTGCTGATCGGCCTGTTCGCGACCGTGGTCTGGCGGGGCTTCGTCATCGCACGCCGTGCGGTGCTCGCCGACCAGCTGTTTGCCGGCTTCGTGGCCTACGGCATGTCCAGCTGGCTGGTATTGCAGGCGTTTCTCAATATCGCGGTGAACATGGGCCTGCTGCCGACCAAGGGGCTGACCCTGCCGTTGATGAGCTATGGCGGCTCCAGCCTGGTGATGATGTGCGTGCTCTGTGCGCTGCTGCTGCGCGTGGATATCGAAACCCGCATGCCCGAAAAGGCAGGTGCGCGATGAGTGCGCCAGTGGGCAAGACCGCAAACGCGCCGCACGTGCTGATCATGGCCGGCGGAACGGGCGGGCACGTCTTCCCTGCGCTGGCGGTGGCCAAGGCGCTGCTGGCGCGCGGCGTGCAGGTGAGCTGGCTGGGCACGGCGGCCGGTATCGAGGCGCGGCTGGTGCCGGCCAACGACCTGCCGCTGCATACCATCGATGTCGCCGGCCTGCGCGGCAAGGGCATGCTCTCGTGGCTGGCCGCGCCGCTGCGGCTGGCGCGTGCCTGTCTGCAGGCGCTGGGCGTGGTGCGTCGGGTGGCGCCGCAGCTGGTGGTCGGCATGGGCGGTTTCGCCGCCGGGCCGGGCGGGCTGGCCGCGCGTCTGACCGGGCGGCCGCTGCTCATTCACGAACAGAACGCTGCCGCGGGGCTGACCAACCGCCTGCTGGCGCGCATGGCCAATACGGTACTGCAGGCATTTCCGAACACCTTTGCCGGCAACAGGGCCCGCAGCGTCGGCAACCCGGTGCGCGCCGAAATTCTGGATCTGCCAGTGCCGGCAGAGCGCTTCGCGGATCGCGATGGCCCGGTGCGCCTGCTCGTGCTCGGCGGCAGCGGCGGCGCGCTGGCCATCAACGAACGCGTGCCGGCAGCGCTGGCTCGTATCGATACGAACAGGCGTCCGCTGGTTCGTCATCAGGCCGGACGCACGCTCGAACAGGCGCAGGCGGCTTATGCGAAGGCCGGTGTGGAGGCCGATGTGAGCGCCTTCATCGATGACATGGCCGCAGCCTATGCCTGGGCTGACGTGGTGATCTGTCGCAGCGGTGCTCTCACCGTGGCCGAACTGGCGGCCGCCGGCGTGGCCGCGCTGCTCGTGCCCTATCCGTTTGCGGTGGACGATCACCAGCGCGCCAATGGCCAGTACCTGGTGGATGCGGGTGCTGCGACGCTGATCGATCAGTCCGAATTGAGCGTTGAGCGCCTCGCCGAAGAGATCGAGCGCCTGTGCGCCGATCGCAACGCCCTGCGCGAACGCGCCGAGGCGGCTCGCCGCGTGGCCTGGCCGCATTCGACCGACGATATCGTCGCCGCCTGCTTCGACACCATGGAGGCTGCATGATCGCGCCCCAGGGACGTCACCCCAATGGCGATTTTCAGCCGCTGGCCGAACGGCCGATGCGGCGCGTACGCACCGTACACATGGTGGGCATCGGCGGCGTCGGCATGGCCGGTATTGCCAGCGTGCTGCTCAACCTCGGCTATGCCGTGACCGGCAGCGATATCAAGGACGGCGTCACCACGCAGGCGCTGGCCGCTCAGGGCGCGAAGATATTCATTGGCCATGCGGCGGAGAACGTCGAAAGTGCGGATGTCGTGGTCGTATCCACCGCGGTGTCCGAGGACAACCCCGAGGTCGCGACCGCACATGAGCGTCTCGTGCCGGTGGTTCGCCGTGCCGAAATGCTGGCCGAACTCATGCGTTTTCGCTACGGCATCGCCGTGGCGGGTACTCATGGCAAGACCACCACCACGAGTCTGGTTGCCGCGCTGCTGGCCGGCGGCGGGCTGGACCCGACCTTCATCGTCGGCGGCAAGGTGCTGGGTGCGAACAGCAATGCTCGTCTGGGCGAGGGGCCCTATCTGGTCGCCGAGGCCGACGAGTCCGACGCGAGCTTCCTGTTTCTGACGCCGATGATGGCGATCGTCACCAATATCGATGCCGATCACCTGGAAACCTACGGCGGCGAGTTCTCGCGCCTGACCGAAACCTTCGTCGAATTCCTGCACCACCTGCCGTTCTACGGCCTGGCCGTGCTCTGCGCCGACGACCCGGTGGTGCGTTCGATTCTGGCCGACGTGGGCCGGCCGATCGTGACCTACGGTATCGACCACGACGCCGACATCATGGCCGAGGATCTGGCCTTCGACGGCACGGGTACGCGCTTCACGCTGCGCCGTAGCGGCGAGCCGGGCCATGCCGTCCACCTCAATCTGCCGGGCAAGCACAACGTGCTCAATGCCCTGGCCGCCGCCGCGGTGGCGCACGAGCTGGGCGTGGACATGGCCGCGATCGGCGAAGCGCTGTCGCAGTTCGCCGGCATCGGCCGTCGTTGCGAAGTGCATGGCGAGATCGTGCTTGCCGACCAGCGGGTGCTGCTGGTCGACGACTACGGCCATCACCCGCGCGAACTGGTGAGCATCATCAGCGCCGCGCGCAACGCCTGGCCGGATCGGCGGCTGGTGGTGGTGTTTCAGCCGCATCGTTTCTCGCGAACCCGCGATCTGTTCGACGACTTCTGCCAGGTGCTGGCGGAGCTGAACGTGCTCGTGCTCTGCGAAGTCTATGCCGCGGGCGAACATCCGATTGCCGGCGCGGACGGACGGGCGCTGGCACGCGGCGTGCGTGCGCGCGGCAAGGTCGACCCGGTATTCGTCGACGACGTGCAGCGCCTTGGTGACGTACTCAGCGGCGTGGTGCGCGACGGCGACGTACTGCTCACTCTAGGGGCCGGCGATATCGGCGCGGTGGCCCAGCAGATGGCTCGTACTTTCAAGGAAGCAACGACATGAACAACCCGCGTATTACCGATGCGAGCGCGTTCGGCCGTGTTGCCGTGCTGATGGGCGGCTGGTCCGCCGAGCGAGCCGTGTCCCTGGATTCCGGCACGGCCGTGGGGGCTGCCCTGGAGCGTCGCGGCGTCGATGTCACGGTGATCGACGTCGACCAGCAGCGTGTGCTCGGCCTGGCCGAGGAAGGCTTCGACCGCGTGTGGCTGGCATTGCATGGCCGCGGCGGGGAAGACGGCCTGGTTCAGGGCGCGCTCGAGCTGCAGGGGCTGCCGTATACGGGCAGCGGCGTGCTGGCCAGTGCGCTGTCGATGGACAAGGTGCGCACGAAAGCGCTATGGGCCGCGCAGGGGATTCCCACGCCGGCCCATCGGCTGCTGGATGCGCGCACCGACTCGCAGGCCGTGGTCGACGCGCTCGGACTGCCGTTGATCGTCAAGCCCGTGCATGAAGGCTCGACCATCGGCATCAGCAAGGTCGAGCGCGTCGAGGATCTGGACGCCGCGCGCGCTGCGGCGGCGAAATACGACCGTGAAGTCATGGCCGAGCAGTTCGTGGCCGGGCCCGAATACACGGCCTCGATTCTGGACGGCCGCGCCTTGCCGCTGATTCATATTGAGCCGTCCAGCGGTTTCTACGACTACGAAGCGAAGTACGTCGCCGACGACACGCTTTATCACTGCCCCTGCGATCTCGAACAGGGCCGCGAGGCCGAGCTGCAGCGCCTGGCGCTGCGCGCGTTCGAAATCACCGGGGCGCGCGGCTGGGGGCGCGTCGACTTCATGCTCGACGACGCCGGCCAGCCCTGGTTTCTGGAACTCAACGCCATTCCCGGCATGACTTCGCATTCGCTGGTGCCCATGGCGGCCCGCGCGGCGGGAATGGATTTCGACGAACTGGTGTGGCGCATTCTTGCCGCCACGCTGACCACGGCTAATCAGGAGAAAGACAATGAATTGGCGTGAACCCAAGCGCTGGCGGGATGCCCTGTTGGGCGCGGGCCTGCTGCTGGGTGTGGCAGCCTGTACCTGGCAGGGCATCAAACCGGAAGGCGAAGCCGCCCGGCACCTGTATATTAGCGGCGATGCGGTGCATGTCAGCGACGATCGGATCGCGGAAATCGCGGCCCCGTATCTGGATGCCTCCTTCTTCGACGTCGATCTGGAAGGGCTGCAGGCCAAGCTGGGCAATCTGGCCTGGTTGCGCGAGGTGAAAGTCTCGCGCCACTGGCCGGATGGCGTGGTCGTACGGTTAAGCGAGCATGAGCCCGTTGCGCTCTGGGGCGAAAACGGCGTGCTTGCAAAAGACGGGCAGGTTTTCACACCCTCCGCGGATACGCGGCCGACCGGGCTGGCACAGCTCGATGGCCCGGATACCGCGGGTCTGAAGGTCTACAACAGGTATCGCAAACTGGCCAAGACGCTGGCGGCGTCCGGCGTCGAGCTGCATAGTCTCGCCCTGGACGCGCGCGGCTCGTGGAGCGCGCAGCTGGCCGATGGGCTGGAACTGCGGCTGGGCCGCGACGATATCGATGCCCGCGTGCAGCGCTTCGTGCGCTATGCGCTGGGTGATGAACAGGCGCGCAGGCGACTGGCCGAAGCCGGCTATGTGGATCTGCGCTATAGCGACGGTTTTGCAGTCGGCGGCACGCGTGCCGCGACCGGCAATCAGGAGAAAGGTGATGAGCAAGCGGCCTGACCAGAATCTCGTCGTCGGCCTCGATATTGGCACCTCCAAGGTTGCCTGTATCGTTGCCGAGGTGAACGAGGGCAAGCTCGAGATCATTGGTCTGGGTAGTGCGCCGTCGCGCGGCATGAAGAAGGGGATGGTGGTCAATATCGAATCCACCACCGATTCCATTCGTCGCGCGGTCGAGGAAGCGGAATTGATGGCCGGCTGCCGGATTCAGTCCGTGCACTGCGGCATATCGGGCGCGCATGTGCGCTCGCTGAATTCGCACGGCATCGTGGCGGTGCGTAACAAGGAAGTCACCGAATCCGATATCGAGCGCGTGATCGACGCCGCCTGTGCGGTGGCGATCCCGGCCGATCAGAAGATCCTGCACGTACTGCCGCAGGAATTTGCCGTCGACGATAACGAAGGCATTCAGGAGCCGGTCGGCATGTCCGGCGTGCGCCTGGAAGCCAAGGTGCATATCGTGACGGGTGCCGTGACCTCGGCGCAGAATATTCAGAAATGCGTTGGCCGCTGCGGTCTGGAAGTCTCCAAGCTGTCGCTGGAACAGCTCGCGTCGAGCTATGCGGTGCTCTCCGACGACGAAAAGGATCTGGGCGTGGCGCTGGTGGATATCGGCGGCGGCACCTCGGATATTGCGGTGTTCGTGAATGGCTCGATCCGCCATACCGCGGTGATTCCGATTGCCGGCGATCAGGTGACCAACGATATTGCCGTGGCGCTGCGTACGCCCACCCAGCATGCCGAGGGCATCAAGATTCGCTATGGCTGTGCCTTGCCGGAACTCATCGAGGACGACGATGCCATTGAGGTACCGAGCGTGGGCGAACGCCCGCCGCGGCGGCTGTCGCGCTATACGCTCGCCGAGGTGATCAAGCCGCGCTACGAAGAGCTGTTCATGCTCATCCACAAGGAGCTGGTGCGCTCCGGCTTCGAGGATCTGCTGGCCGGCGGCGTGGTCATTACCGGTGGCTCATCGAAAATGGAAGGGCTCACCGATCTGGCTGAAGAGGTGTTCCACATGTCGGTTCGTCTGGGCACGCCCCAGCGCGTACAGGGGCTTTCGGATGTAGTGAAGAATCCGATCCATGCCACGGGCGTGGGTCTGCTCGAGTTCGGTAATCGTTCCCAGCCGCGGCCGGGGATCGATATTTCCAATAAAGACAATTCGTTTGCGCAGGTCTGGGAGCGGATGAAGGCCTGGTTCCAGGGGAATTTCTAGTTTCGCGTTCGATCAACGTCGGTCAATCGCCGGCAGTCGCCGGCCCGACACAAAAGTTTTTCCGCAAGGAAAAAGCACGGCAACCAAGATAGAGGTGCATCATGCCTGAAGTATTTGAATTTGCAGATCAAAAGACCGATAAGGCCATAATCAAGGTCATCGGCGTCGGCGGTGGCGGCGGCAACACCATCAACCAGATGGTCAACGGCGGCATCGAGGGCGTGGATTTCATCTGTGCCAACACCGACGCCCAGCATCTGGAGCGTTGCGACGCCGACGTGCTCGTACAGCTCGGCATGAACGTCACCCGTGGCCTGGGCGCCGGTGCGGATCCGGCCATCGGCCGTCAGGCCGCCGAAGAGGATCGCGATCGTATTCGTGAATCCATCGAAGGCGCGGACATGCTGTTCATCACCGCCGGCATGGGCGGCGGCACCGGCACCGGCGCGGCACCGGTCGTGGCCGAGATCGCCCGCGAAATGGGTATTCTGACCCTGGCGGTCGTGACCAAGCCGTTCCCGTTCGAGCGCGGCCGTCGCATGGAAATCGCCAAGCAGGGCATCGAAGAGCTGGGTCGTTATGTCGACTCGCTGATCGTGATCCCGAACGAAAAGCTGCTCACCGCGCTGGGCAAGGCCACCACGCTGAAGAACGCCTTCCAGGCGGCCAACAACGTGCTGCATAACGCGGTGCAGGGCATTTCCGACCTGATCACCCGTCCGGGCGTGATCAACGTCGACTTTGCCGACGTGCGTCGCGTGATGTCGGTCCAGGGCATGGCCATGATGGGCCGCGCCACGGCCGTCGGCGACGACCGTGCCCGCGAAGCCGCGGAAGCCGCGCTGGCCTCGCCGCTGCTGGACGATCTGAGCCTGCACGGCGCCCAGGGCCTGCTGGTCAACGTCTCCGGCGACGAGAATCTGGGCATCCACGAATTCCAGATCGTCAACGAAGTCATCGCCGACATGGGCGCGGACAATGCCGAAGTCATCGTCGGCATGGCCGAAGATCCGAGCATGGGCGACGAAATCTGCGTGACCGTCGTGGCCACGGGCCTGGGTCGTCAGGCCGAAGAGCGCGAAGCCATTCGTGCGGTCAAGCGTGATGCCGGCGGCCAGATGCGCTACGAGGATCTGGATCGTCCCACCGTGATCCGTAACCGTCCGCAGCAGTCCTCGCGTGAGAACGCCGCGGTCGATATGGATTACTTCGACGTGCCGGCGTTCCTGCGTAACCAGGCCGACTAAGCGGCATGGTTGGAGGGCGTCTGCCAGAGCCGGCCTACGGGCCGGCGGTAGTCGAAAACATGCCGGTTGGCGGTAGCCGTGCGCTGCCAACCGGCATCCCTATGTTAATCTAAGCGGCTTTGCGGACCGGGCTTTTTCGGGTTCCGGGCGCGAGCAGTAGCAGGACGCGGCGAGTTAAGGCGAAATTAAGCCACTGTGCATAAAGTATCTGACCGTCAGGTGACGGCTTTATGACATGGCACGCCGAGCATGACAAACCGCCACAAGGATAAAAACTCGATGCTTAGACAACGCACCTTGAAGAATCCCATCCGGGCGACCGGCGTCGGCTTGCATACCGGCCAGAAGGTTTATATGACCCTGCGCCCGGCACAGGCTGACATGGGCATCGTGTTTCGTCGTACGGACTGTTCTCCGGTCAAGGAGTTCCGTGGCGATGCATTCAAGGTGGGCGATACGACGCTGGCGACCACGCTCGTTGACGACGGCGTGCGCGTGCAGACGGTCGAGCATCTGCTTTCGGCCATGGCAGGCCTGGGCATCGACAACGCGATCGTCGAGCTCTCGTCGGACGAGCTGCCGATCATGGACGGCAGTGCCGGTCCTTTCGTTTTCCTGATTCAGTCGGCCGGCATCCAGGAGCTGGATGCGCCGAAGAAGTTCATCCGTATCAAGCGTTCGGTTCAGGTCACCGACGGTGACAAATGGGCGCGCTTTGACCCGTTCGACGGCTTCAAGGTGAGCTTCTGTATCGATTTCGATCATCCGGCGTTCGATTCCGACACCCAGTCTGCGACCGTCGATTTCTCCACGACCTCGTTCGTGCGTGAAGTCAGCCGTGCGCGGACCTTCGGCTTCATGCGCGATATCGAATTCCTGCGCTCGAACAATCTCGCGCGCGGCGGCAGCATGGATAATGCCGTTGTTCTTGACGACTATCGCGTGCTCAACGCCGATGGTCTGCGCTACGACAACGAATTCGTGCGCCACAAGATCCTCGACGCGATCGGCGATCTCTATCTGCTCGGTCACGGCCTGATCGGCAGCTATTCCGGCTACAAGTCCGGGCATGCGCTCAACAACAAGCTGTTGCGTGCGCTGCTCTCGGAAGAAAAAGCCTGGGAAGAGGTCACCTACGAGGATATCGAGGATTCCCCGATCTCCTACATCAACGCCCGCCCCGTCGCGGCCGCGTAGATATCCGGGCTAGCCGTTGTCGCGGCGCCCGGCCTCGGCCAGGCGCGCGAGCGCGTCGGCCAGCTGTTTATCGCCAATATAGGCGGCGCTGCGGCGTAGATGCGCCCGCGCCGTATCGCTGATCGTGCGCACCACCTCCGGGGGCGGCGTAGGCGTCAGGTCCGGGCGCACCTTGATCTCGACGCCCTCGATATGCAGGCGCATGCGCTGGGCGAGCGCCTGGACGATCGCCGGCTGCATATAGCGTAGTCGGGTCGCCCAGCCCGCATGGGTGACGTGCAGGCGCAGGCGATAGCCTTCATAGGCCGCGACACGCACATGCGGGCCGGCGGCATCCGGCAGAATCTCGAGCAGCGCCTGGCGCATGCGTTCCAGAAAGCGGGCGCGTCCGATCAGATCGGCAATATCCGGGGTCGCTGTATGCAGCAGGGACTGGATTGATTGCGGTGTCGTCCCCATGCTCTTCCCAGGCCGACGCGAACGGATTGTTTCAAGCGTAGCAGCCGGATTCGGCTGCCGTCACTGAAAGGCAGACAGGGCCTGCGGTATCATGCCCGTTTTGCATCGCGCGCGATGTTCGCCGCGCTTCGATCGGGCCAGACGACGAGGGTTCATGAGCAATATTCTGACCAAGCTTCTCGGTAGCCGTAATCAGCGGGTGGTCAAGCGGTTGCACCGCATTGTCGGCGCCGTCAACGCCCTTGAGACCGAATACGAGGCGCTCAGCGACGAGCAGCTGCAAGCCAAGACCGAAGAGTTCCGGGCGCGCCTGGAACAGGGCGCCAAGCTCGACGACCTCACCGCCGAGGCGTTCGCCACGGTGCGTGAAGCCGGCAAGCGCGTGCTCGGCATGCGGCATTTCGACGTCCAGCTCGTCGGCGGCCTGGTGTTGCACCAGGGCAAGATCGCCGAAATGAAGACGGGCGAAGGCAAGACCCTGGTCGCCACGCTGACCACCTATCTGAACGCGCTGCCGGCCCAGGGCGTTCATATCATCACCGTCAACGACTACCTGGCCAGTCGTGACGCCGAGTGGATGGGCCGTCTCTATCGGTTTCTGGGCCTGACCGTCGGCGTGATCTACTCCGGTCAGGATCCGCAGGGCAAGCGCAGCGCCTATGCCTGCGATATCACCTACGGCACGAACAACGAGTTCGGCTTCGACTATCTACGCGACAACATGGCGTTCTCGCCGGCCGATCGCGTTCAGCGCCCGCTGCATTACGCCATCATTGACGAAGTCGACTCGATTCTCATCGACGAGGCCCGTACGCCGCTGATCATCTCCGGGCCCACCGACGATGACCCGGAAACCTCGATGCGGGTCGACCGTCTGGTCAAGCACCTCGACGAACAGGTCGAAGAAGACGGCCCCGGCGACTATTCGCCGGAAGAAAAGAACAAGCAGGTCTTTCTTACCGAAGATGGCCATCAGAAGGTCGAAGCGCTGATGCGCGAGGCCGGTCTGCTCGACGCGGAAGAAAGCCTCTACGATGCGAACAACGTCGCGCTCATGCATCACATGAACGCGGCCCTGCGCGCGCACGTGCTCTATCAGCGCGACGTGGACTACATCATCGCCGACGGTCAGATCGTGATCGTGGACGAATTCACCGGCCGCACCATGCCGGGGCGGCGCTGGTCGGATGGCCTGCATCAGGCCATCGAGGCCAAGGAAGGGGTCAAGATTCAGAAAGAGAATCAGACCCTGGCCTCGATCACCTTTCAGAACTTCTTCCGGCTCTACGACAAACTCTCGGGCATGACCGGCACGGCCGATACCGAGGCCTTCGAATTTCAGTCGATCTACGGGCTGGAAGTGGTGGTCATCCCCACCAACAAGCCGCTGCTGCGCAAGGATCTGCCCGACCAGATCTTCATGACCGGCGCCGAGAAGTTCCAGGCCATCGCCGAGGAAGCCAAGCGCGCCAGCGAAGCCGGCCAGCCGGTGCTCATCGGTACCGCCTCGATCGAAGCCTCCGAGCTTTCCTCGCGGCTGCTTCGCCAGCTCGGTATTCGCCACGAGGTGCTCAACGCCAAGCAGCACGAACGCGAGGCCGAGATCATCGCCCAGGCCGGGCGCCCCGGTGCGGTCACGATTGCGACCAACATGGCCGGTCGCGGTACCGACATCGTGCTGGGCGGCAATATCCAGGAAGCCCTGGAGGCCATGGAAGACGACGAGGCCGGTCGCCAGCGCCTGCAGGATGAATGGGCCAAGACCCACGAAGCCGTGCTCGAAGCGGGCGGCCTCTACGTGATCGGTTCGGAACGCCATGAATCCCGGCGCGTCGACAACCAGCTGCGCGGTCGTTCCGGGCGTCAGGGCGATCCGGGCGCGTCGCGGTTCTATCTGTCGCTCGAAGACAGCCTCATGCGCATCTTCACGCCGCCGCGGCTGCGCTCGATGCTGCAGAACCTCGGCCTGGAAAAAGGCGAGGCGATCGAGCACAAGTGGGTCACGCGGGCGATCGAGAACGCCCAGCGCAAGGTCGAATCCCACCATTTCGATATCCGCAAGCAGCTGCTCGAATACGACAACGTCGCCAACGACCAGCGTCAGGTCGTCTACGAACAGCGCAACGAAATCATGGACGCCGACGATGTCGGCGATATCGTCGAGAATATCTGGGACGAGGTCGTCAACGACGTCATCAGCCAGCATATTCCGCCGCAGAGCCTGGAAGAGCAGTGGGATATCCCCGGCCTTGTCGAGGCGATCCAGCGCGATTTCGGTCAGGAGCTGCCGATCCAGCAGTGGCTGGACGAAGAAAAGACGCTCGACGAGGAAGGCCTGCGCGAACGTGTCGCGTCGCAGCTGAAGCAGGCCTACGAAAACAAGCGCGAAGAGGCCGGCTCGGACGTACTCGCCCAGATCGAGAAGGCCGTGCTGCTGCAGGTGCTGGACTCGCTGTGGCGCGAACACCTGGCGTCCATGGACTATCTGCGCAAGGGCATTCACCTGCGCGGCTATGCCCAGAAGGACCCGAAGAACGAGTACAAGCGTGAAGCGTTCGAGATGTTCAACGACATGCTCACGCGGCTCAAGCACGAAACGGTCACGGTGCTTGCCCGGGGCCGGGTGCGCGCCGAAGCCACCGAAGAAGCACGGGAAGAACGCCGCAAGCAGATGGAAAACCTCGATTTCCAGCATGCCGAAGCCGCCAGCGCGGCCGATCAGGCTGTCGCCGCTGCGGCAGCCGCCCAACAGCAGCCCGAAGGGCAGGCGCCGGACCCGGCCGAACAGGCCGCCCGCGCCAATCTGCCCGGCTCGGATGCCCCGGTCGCGCGCGAACCGGGCGACGGCGACCAGCGGCCCGAAACCTTCGTACGCAACGAACGCAAGATCGGGCGTAACGAACCCTGCCCCTGTGGCTCGGGCAAGAAATTCAAGCATTGCCACGGACGAGACTGAAGCGATATGGCCGTTAATCTGAGTGCGCCGGCGCGTCTGCTGCCGGTCGCCGGCGCTGCGTGGGCCGTGGGCGAAGCCGCGATCAAGAAACCCGGTCGCAACGATATGGCGGTGCTCAAGCTGGCGGATACCGCCACCGTGGCCGGCGTATTTACACAGAACGCCTTCGCCGCGGCGCCGGTGCGCGTGGCACAGCGCCATCTGGCCGCGGGGCCGGCGCGCGCGCTGTTGATCAACAGCGGCAACGCCAATGCGGGCACCGGCCGGCGCGGCGAAGCCGATGCCCTGGCTTGCTGCCAGAGCGTGGCGGATGCGTTGTCGCTGGAAGTGGAACAGGTGTTGCCGTTCTCGACCGGCGTGATCGGCCAGCACCTGCCGGTCGAGCGCATGCAGGCCTGCATCGCCGGGCTCGACGCGGGGCTTCAACCCGATCACTGGCTGGATGCGGCCCAGGCGATCATGACCACCGATACCGTGGCCAAGGGCGCGTCGCGCAGCGTGGATATCGGCGACGGCAGCACCGTGACCCTCACCGGCATCGCCAAGGGCTCGGGCATGATCCGTCCCGATATGGCCACCATGCTCGCCTTCATCGCCACGGATGCCGCGATCGATGCCGATACGCTCGACACCGCGTTGCGTACCGCGATGACGCATTCCTTCAACGCGATTTCGGTGGACGGCGATACCTCGACCAACGATGCCTGTATTGCCTGTGCCACCGGCGCCGGCGCTTCGCTTTCGCCGAGCGCGCCCGGCTGGGTGGCTTTTGTCGATGCGCTGACCGATCTCGCCCGCGAACTGGCCCAGGCCATCGTGCGCGACGGCGAAGGGGCAACCCGTTTCATCACCCTCGATGTGAGCGGCGCCCGCGACGAGGCCGAGGCACGGGCGGTGGCTTTCACCGTGGCCCATTCGCCGCTGGTCAAGACTGCCTGTTTTGCCGGCGATCCCAACTGGGGGCGTATCCTGGCTGCGGTTGGTCGTGCGCCGGTAGCGGATTTTGCGATCGATCATGTCGCCATCGCGCTGGACTCGGTCGCGATCGTGGCTGATGGCGAGCCGCGCGACGACTATGCGGAAAGCGATGCGGCCGCGGTCATGGCCCAAAGCGAATACACGATCGCGATCGACCTCGGCCGCGGCGATGCCTCGGCGCGTATCTGGACGTCCGATCTGTCCTACGAATACGTGCGTATCAACGCCGAATACCGCAGCTGAACCGTCATGCCATCCGATAAGCAGGTGCCGCTGGATATTGCGGTCGGTATTCTGGTCGATCAGGCCGGTCGTCTGTTGATTGCACTGCGCCGGCCCGGCACGCCCGGGGAAGGGCTCTGGGAGTTCCCCGGCGGCAAGCGCGAAGGCGAGGAGCCGATGCGCGATTGCCTGGCCCGTGAGCTGGCCGAGGAAGTCGGCGTAACCGACTGCCGGCTCGATACCCCGTTGATCCGGTTCATGCACACCCAGGGCGAACGCCCGGTACGCCTGCATGTCTGGCGTATCGATCAGTGGCAGGGTGAACCGAGCGGCCTCGAAGGCCAGCAACTGGCCTGGGTCGAGCGCGGGGCGCTGGTCGATTACCCGTTGCTCCCGGCCACGGACGTAATCCTTTGTGCCCTCGATCTTCCGGGCCGATACCCCATCACGCCGGCACTGAGCGCGGCCGATCCGGATGCCTGGTGGGCCCGCCTCGATTCGCTGCTCGCACAGCCGGACATCCGGCTGCTGCGCCTGCGTGACCAAGGCTTGAGCGATGCCGACTATCAGGCGCTGGCGGCGAAGGTGGTCGAGGCGGCAGGGCGGCACGACGTGGCCGTACTGGTCGATCGGTCGCTGGCGGTATGTGAGGCCGTGGGCGCGGCCGGGCTGCACTGGTCGGTGGCGCGTCTGCTCGAATCAGGCCGGCCCGAGCTGGCGCCAGGCCAGCTATTGGCGGTATCGGCCCATACCGGCACGGATCTCGCCACGGCGGTCGAGCGCGGCGCTGATTTCGCGGTATTGTCGCCGGTGGCTGCCACGCCCACCCACCCGGGCGCACCGGCGCTGGGCTGGGAGGGCTGGTGCGCGGCTCGCGCCGACCATGCGCTGCCGGTCTATGCCCTGGGTGGGCTGGGCGAGGCCGACCTCACCGCAGCCCAGCGGCGCAATGCGCAGGGCGTGGCAGCGATCCGGGGCTTCTGGAAGGCCGCGGTCGACTAGATCGCCTAGTGCGGCAGGCCGGAATCGTCTGCGTCGTCGGGCAGCATGCCACCGGCGGAGCCGGTGGGGTCGGGAATGCGATTGCTTTCATCGAGCCAGTCGCCGAGGTCGATGAGCTTGCAGCGGCGCGAGCAGAACGGCCGGTAGGCGTTGTCGGGGCCAATTCGGGCCGGTTTGCCACATTGCGGGCATTCGATCGTCTTGGTCATCAGAAACGACAGCAGGCCATACGGAATTCGACATTGGACGGGAACTGACGCACCCGCAGCTTCTTGTCCTGCACCTCGACGAAGCGAACCGTGGCGCGATGCCGACCCGCGCTGATTTCGGGGAATACGCGTGCATCGTCGAGCAGTACGCGGATCAGTTGGGTGCTGGTGTCCATGTTGTGTACGAGCACGCCTTTCTTGGCCGTGTGCAACGCAGGGCTGGTGCTTTCGCGCAACAGCCGCAGCAGCATGCCGATGGCCTGCTCGAACGGCTGGATATGCCCGGCCCAGGCTTTCAGATCGCGGGCCTGGTCGGCGTTCTTCTGTGACAGCCAGTGCTGGAACGCCGGCAGATCGAAGCCGCAATCGCCGCCGGCGATGGGGCTGCGGTTGTTCAGGCTGTTGAGCAGTTCGTTGTCGCGCAGCTGGTAGGAGGCGAACTGCGGCGGCATGGTCTGCATGGCGCGCCCGAGGGTATCGAGTTCGCTCAGCACCTGCTTGAGCGCGCGCTCGTCCACGTCGTCGCGATCGGCCAGTTTCTCGAACGCGGCATAGCGACTGCCGAGCTCCTTGCTGACCTCGGCGCGGGTGTCATAGCGCGACATCACGTTGAGGATGTCGATCAGTGCGTCCAGCGTCGCGCGACGGCCCCACGGGCTTTCGTCGGCTTCGTGATGGCGCAGACGCGCGATCAGGTGCTCAAGACGCAGGAAGGTTCTTATGCGCTCGTTGAGCGGTTGCTCGTAACAGAACGCGCCGTTATCGGCCACAGACAACCCTCGATGAATAAATCAGGCGGTCAGTCTATGCGTCTGCACCGGCCAATCAAAGTGTTCGCGCCGTGCCTGGCTCAGCCAGGCAGATGCAGCGGCGGCAGGTCGGCCACTTCGCCGTGGGCCAGACGCAGATAGCCGGCATGCAGCGCGGCCGCGAGATCGGCAATATCCTTGCGCGGGCCGGTATTGATGAGCACGTCATCGGCGAGCGCCAGCCGCTCGGCCCGGCTGTCCTGGGCGGCGATCATGCGCCGTGCCAGGTCTTCATTGATCTCGTCGCGCGACATGAGTCGGTCCATCTGCACGACCTCGGGCGCATCGACCACCAGTACGCGGTCGACCAGATCACGCATGCTCGACTTGGCCAGCAGCGGCACCACCAGCAGGCAGTAGTCGGACTGGGCCGCATCGCGGCGACGGGCCAGTTCTTCGCGAATACGCGGATGGGTGATGCGTTCGAGCTCGGCGCGCTGGGCATCGTCGCTAAACACGATTTCGCGCAGGGCACGGCGCCGCAGTCGGCCCTCGTCGTCGACGATATCGGCGCCAAACCGCTCGACGATCTCTGCCAGGGCCGGCTGGCCGGGTTCGACCACATCGCGTGCGACGACATCGGCATCGATAATGGTGACGCCCAGCCGCTCGAAGGCGCTGGAAACCAAGGACTTGCCGCTGGCGATGCCGCCAGTGAGGCCGACGACGAGACTACTCGGCATTTGCTATTTCCTTTGCAGCCGGGATACAGCACGCCGGCGCACCGTCCGGGACGACGATGACCCAACCCCTAGCGGCAGCGGGCCGCTAGCTCAAACCGGCGAGGGATGAATATGCGGCGCCGATTGTATCGCCTGCAACGAGTGTCAGCCAGCCGGCCAGCGCCAGCCAGGGGCCGAACGGCATGGGTTTGCCGCGTTCGAGCAGACCGGTGGCCATGAGCGTGCCGCCCACAATCGCGCCGGCAAGCGAAGACATCAGCAGCACCATGGGCAGGGCCTGCCAGCCCAGCCACGCGCCGAGCGCGGCGAGCAGCTTGAAGTCGCCATAGCCCATGCCTTCCTTGCCGGTGGCCAGGCGAAACGCATGAAAAATCAGCCAGAGCACGAGATAGCCGCCGGCCGCACCGAGAATGGCGGTGGCCGGATCCACCAGCGCAAACCCCGCGTCGTGGCCCAGGCTGAGCAACAGCCCCAGCCAGAGCAGCGGTAGCACCAGCGTGTCGGGCAGCAGCTGGGTCTGCCAGTCGATCATCGCCGCCGCGATCAGCGTCCAGGTGAATACGAGCGCGAAGCCTGTCACCGGCGTCATGCCGAATACAGCCAGAACCACCACCGCCATCGCGGCGCTGACGAGTTCTACCGCGGGATACTGCAACGAAATGGGGTGGCTGCAGTTCGCGCACTGGCCGCGTAGCAGCAGGAAGCTGAGTACGGGGATGTTGTGCCAGGGTTTGATCGGCGTGCCGCAATGCCCACAGGTCGAGCGTGGCTGCGATAGCGAAATACGGCGGGTCGAAAGCGTCGCGACCGGCTGGCCGAGGATTTCGGCGGCACTGGCGCGCCATTCGGCCTGCATCATGCGTGGCAGGCGCAGAATGACGACGTTGAGAAAACTGCCGACGACCAAGCCAAATAGCGCCACGGCGATATAGCAAAAGACCGGCTGTTCGGCGAATAGGGTGTGCATCGATGTCCGTGCCGGTTGCTGCGGGCGTTGACCGTCGGCCGGGCGAGCGTCAGACCACCGAGCCGAGCTTGAAGATCGGCAGGTACATGGCGATGACGAGCCCGCCGACCAGAACGCCGATGATTGCCATGATCATGGGTTCGAGCAGCGAGGACAAGGAATCCACCTGGTTGTCGACCTCGGCCTCGTAGAAATCGGCCACGCGCGAGCACATGGCATCAAGCGAGCCGGATTCTTCGCCAATCGCGACCATCTGCAGGGCCATGCTCGGAAACAGGCCGGTGTTGTTCATGGCCAGCTGCAACTGTACGCCGGAGGAGACCTGATCGCGCATCTGCAGGATGGCCTCTTCGAACACGATATTGCCGGAAGCGCGAGCGACCGAGTCCATGGCTTCCACCAGCGGCACGCCCGCGGCAAACATGGTCGACAGGGTGCGGGCAAAACGCGCGACCGCGGCCTTGTAGAGAATATCGCCGATCACGGGCAGCTTGAGCGCCAGCCGATCGTTCATGCGCCTGAATGATCGCGATCGTAATCGCGCCTGGAAAAAGGCGTAGAAAGCGGCGGCGATGATGCCGATAATCAGCCACCACCAGGCCTGGACCGTTTCCGACAGACTGATGACCAGCAGCGTGAAGGCCGGCAGATCGGCACCGAAGCCCTGGAACAGCGACTGGAACTGCGGCACCACGAAATAGAGCAGGATGCCCATGACGATAATCGCGACCACGATCACCGCGCTGGGGTAGAAAAGCGCCTTGCGCACCTTG
Organism: Salinisphaera sp.; assembly: GCF_002729955.1. Classification (GTDB taxonomy): domain Bacteria; phylum Pseudomonadota; class Gammaproteobacteria; order Nevskiales; family Salinisphaeraceae; genus Salinisphaera. Next base: position 55,925 of record NZ_PBYA01000058.1, read on the forward strand.
GCCTTGATGGCTTCGGTCTTTTCCTTGTAGGTCGCAATCTTGTCGAGCAGGGACTCGAGCGCGCCGGATCGCTCGCCGGCGTCGACCAGGTTCACGAACAGGTCGTCGAAGTATTTCGGATGACGGGAGAGCGCCTGGGCCAGCGGAATGCCGTCCTCGATATCAGCGCGAATGGCGTCTACCAGCTCACCCAGCGACGGGTTGTCGGCCCCCTTGGCGATGATCTCCAGCGATTGCACAAGCGGTACGCCGGCGGCCAGCATGGTGGCGAGCTGGCGCGCGAAAATGGCGATATCGCCGGCCTTGATCTTTTTCTTGCGCTTGCCGCCGAGGCCGAAAATGGTGGTCTGCTTGCGCACGCGAATAGGGTTGATGCCCTGTTTTCGCAGCGCGACCTTGACCATGGCCTCGTTCGGACCGTCGGTCTGGCCCTTGATGCGTGCGCCGCTTCGATCGGTGCCGATCCAGAAGAAAGTCTGGTTTTCGCTCATCGTGCTTGCCATGTTGCCCCGTACCGCTAGCCGTCAGTAATCGGCGTCCCCTGTGCCGCATAACGCTTTATCGGCGGCCGCGGCTATTAATTCATCCCCAGTTTGGCCAGGCGATAGCGCAACGCGCGAAACGTAATGCCCAGGTGCTTGGCCGCCTTCGTCTTGTTGTAGTGACAGGTCTCCAGCGCATCCTGGATACGCTCGCGTTCGAGTGTCTCCAGCTGGGTTTCCAGATCGACGCTGGTATCCACGGGCGCGGCAGGCCGCGGCGCGGCATTGGCCGTACTCGCCAGCGCTTCGCTCGGCGCGGGTTCGACTTGCGCCTGGCCTTCCAGCAGCGGCGAGTTCAGGCGCAGGTAGCGGCGATCGATCACGGCATCTTCGCTCAAGGTGACCGCCCGTTCCAGAATGTTCTCCAGCTCGCGGATATTGCCGGGGAAGGTGTACTGCTCAAGGGCCTCGAGCGCCGCCGGCGCCAGGGTGGGTGAATGGCGCAGGCGCAGCTTGCGGGCCAGCGCCTCGAGAATGCGCCCGGCCAGCGCCGCGATATCGGCACGGCGTTCGCGCAGGGGCGGTACGTGCACTTCGATGACGTTCAGCCGGTAGTAGAGATCTTCGCGAAAACGCCCGCGTGCCACTTCCGCGGCCAGATCGCGATGGGTGGCACAGATCACGCGCACGTCAACGGCTGTTTCATCGTTCGCGCCGACCGGGCGAATGGCCCGTTCCTGAATCGCGCGCAGCAGTTTGACCTGCATGGTCAGGGGCAGGTCGGCGACTTCGTCGAGAAACAGCGTGCCGCCGTCGGCCCGGGCGAACAGACCGGAGGTGTCGCGCATGGCGCCGGTGAAGGCGCCGCGTACGTAGCCGAAGAACTCGGATTCCATGAGTTCCGAGGGGATCGCGCCGCAGTTGACCGGCACGAACGCGCTGCCCATGCGCGGGCCCTCGGCATGAATCATGCGCGCGACCAGCTCCTTGCCGGTGCCGGACTCGCCGGTGATATAGACCGGGGCCTGGCTGCGGGCGAGCTTGCCGATCGTCTCCCGTAGCCGTTGCATGGACGGGGTGTTGCCGATCAGCCGCGGTGAGGCGTCGAGCGATGGGTGCGGCGGCGCGTCGTTATCGAGCCCGGCCAGTTTCAGGGCCTGGGCAACGAGTGCACGCAGGCCGGCCACATCGATCGGTTTCGATACGAAATCGAATGCCCCGGCCTTGAGGCTGGCCACCGCGCTATCGGCGCTGCCGTAGGCGGTAATCACCGCCACCGGGCAATGCGGATGGTTGTCGCTGATGAAGCTCACAAGCTCCAGCCCGTCGCCGTCGGGGAGGCGCATGTCGGTCAGGCACAGATCGAAGCGCTCATCGGCAAAGGCCTGTCTGGCATCGGCCAGGTTGGCCACCGCCAACGTCTTGATGGACATGCGGGCCAGGGTGATCTCGACCAACTCGCGGATATCGGCTTCATCGTCGACGATCAGGGCGTAGGGCACGGTATCAGTCGAAGTCATTGACGTTGCTTGGCATGGGCGATGCGGGGGTCGGAGCGGGCGATGTGCGTCTGGGGGCGAATACGATACGAAAGCAGGCTCCGCCGGAATGTGCAACCGGCACAAGCTGGGCGCCGTTGGCGTCGCACAGCTCGGCGGCGATATGCAGCCCCAGGCCGGTGCCTTCGCGGGTGGTGGTAAAGAACGGTTCCAGGATCTGGTTGAAAATGGTCTCGTCTATGCCCGGGCCGTTGTCGCAAACGTCCAGGCAGAACCGGTCGCTACGATTGCGGTGCCCGCTCAGATGTATCGTGAGCACGACGCCATCGCGACGTGCATAGGCCTTGGCATTATCCCAGAGATTGAACAGCACCTGACGCAGGTGATCAGGATCGAATTCGACCTGCAGCTGCGGGTCGATGGCTTCCACGTCGAAATCCGGCGAATCATCGTCGAAGGTGAGGTAATCCTCGATCGCATCGTCCAGCCAGTTCGACAGGGCGAGTGTACGCCGCGACGTCTGCGAACGTCGTGACAGCCCGAGCACGCTGTTGATGATGCCGTCGATGCGGCGCGTATGCCGATGGATGATGGCCAGCATCCGGTTGTCGTCCGGGCCCAGCGACGGCGACTCGGCCAGCAGCTGGCCGGCGTGACTGATTGCGCCGAGTGGGTTGCGGATCTCGTGGGCGATACTGGCGGACAGACGGCCGATCGACATCAGCTTGAGCTGCTGGGCCTGCTCGTTCTGGCGCAGCGCATCCTCCAGGAAGATGAGCGCGCCGGCGCGGTCGTTGTCGCCCAGCATCGAAAAGACCGGCAGCAAGGCGTGCGAGCCCGCGCGGATGATTTCGCTCGCCGCGGGGTTGTGCGCCGACCACTGCGACAGCGCGCTATCCAGCGCGGGCGACAGTCGCGCCAGCGCGCGCCCGGCATGCGAGCGCTCGTCGAGCTCCAGCAGGCGGATGGCGGCGTCGTTGATCAGCTGTACCTGACGCCGGCCGTTGACGACCACGACGCCGACTTCCATCTGTTCAATGATGTGGCGATTGAGTGCGGCCAGGTCGCGCACCTCGCTGGCGCGTTCGGCAGCCAGCGCCTCGCTTTCACGCACGCGCAGCGCCAGCCAGTGGGCAACCCCGGCGGTGATGAAGAACACCCCGCCCAGGATGCCCGCTTGCACGAACTCGGCGTGGCCGCCCGGCAGCTGCAGCGCGCGCCAGGTCTCCTGGCCGAGGATGCCGAGCGCGGCGCATGCGGCCAGCAGCGTGGCCACGCGACTGGGCAGCAACATGCCCGCCGCTGCCACCGGCGTGATCAAGAGCATGCCCAGTCCGCCGGACACCCCGCTGCCGGCAAGGGTGAGGGCAGTGAATACGACGATATCCACCGCGCAGGCCACCACGACCTGTATCCGCAGCGCCGGTTTGCGCAGCAGCGCCGCCACCAGGCCCAGTGCGCAGAGGGCCAGATACAGCAACGAAGTCATGCGAAATGCGTCGGGCAGTTCGACATCGAACATGCCCTCGGCGGCGCCGAACAACAGGGCCCCGACCAGCCCGAAGCTGATCAGGCTGCGATACATGTTCAGCGTGGTGATCGCCCGCCAGTCTTCGGCATGACGGATCAGCCCACCGGCGCGTGTGCCCATCAACGAGGGTCGCGGTCGCGCGGTCTGTGCGCGCTGCAATTGGCATCGTTACAGATCGGCGCGCCGTTTGCGTCCTCGTCGGCAAGCGCCAGCGGCAGATGTACGCCGCAACGGCTGCAACGCACCGTCTTCTCGAAGCGCGGCGGCTTGGATTCGTGCTGCGAGGCGCGACGCGGGCCGAGCAGCTGTCTGACCACGAGCCAGCCGAGGCCAATTAATAGAAGAAGTCCGAGCAGACGTGCCATGGCGTGAAATCGACCGAGAAAAGCCGCGATTGATTGCGTCGCCATCATACGTTAGGAATGCGAATGCCGCCGAGTCGCTGCGCGCGGCTCGCATGCAAAGTTGTCGCGTCGAAGTTCAAGAGCGACAATGCGCAGCATCTCGACGAATTGATTCTGCAAAAAGGCGATTCCATGAACGTTCACGAATATCAGGCCAAGGAAATCTTTGCGCGCTACGGCGTACCTGCCGGCGAAGGCAAGGTCGCAGCGTCCGCGGATGAGGCGGTCGAAGCCGCTAAATCGCTCGGCGGCGACAAATGGGTGGTCAAGGCCCAGGTGCATGCCGGCGGCCGCGGCAAGGCCGGCGGTGTGAAGATCTGTTCCAGCGTGGACGAGGTCAAGCAGGCCGCGGCCGACATGATCGGCGGCGAGCTCAAGACCAAGCAGACCGGCGATGTCGGCCTGCCGATCAACTCGGTCTATGTCGAAAAGCCGGCCGATATCGAGTCCGAGCTGTATCTGTCGGTGCTGGTCGATCGCGCCACGCGCCGCGTGACCTTCATCGCCTCGCCCGAAGGCGGCATGGATATCGAGGAGGTGGCCGAGTCCACCCCCGAAAAGATCACCCAGGTCGCGATTCATCCGGCCGCCGGTTTCCAGGCCTATCAGGGCCGCCAGCTCGGTTTCTTCCTGGGCCTGGACAAGAAGCAGGTCGGCGAATTCGTGAAGGTCATGAAGGGCCTGTACGAAATGTTCGTTGAATGCGACGCCTCGCTGGTCGAGATCAACCCGCTGGTCACCACCAAGCAGGGTGGTCTGGTCGCCCTAGACGGCAAGCTCAACTTCGACGACAACGCGCTGTTCCGGCACAAGGAGTTCGCCGACATGCGCGATCTCAGCCAGGAAAACGAGCGCGAAGCCCAGGCCGCCGAGCACGATCTGAACTACATCCAGCTCGACGGCAACATCGGCTGCATGGTCAACGGTGCCGGCCTGGCCATGGGCACCATGGATCTGGTCAAGCTGCATGGCGGCGAGCCGGCCAACTTCCTGGACGTGGGCGGCGGTGCCACCACCGAGCGCGTCACCGAGGCGTTCAAGCTGATTACCGCCGGCGAAGGCGTGAAGGCGATTCTGGTCAACATCTTCGGCGGCATCGTGCGCTGTGATCTGATTGCCGAAGGCATCATCACCGCGGCCAAGGATGTCGGCATCAACGTGCCGGTGGTCGTGCGCCTGGAAGGCACCAACGCCGAAGAGGGCCGCAAGCTGCTCGAGGAGAGCGACTTCGATCTCATCGCCGCTCAGGACCTGACCGACGCCGCCAAGAAGGTCGTCGCCGAGGCCAAGGGCTAAGCCCGGCCCGCCGATCGATCTTTCAACGAACACGCTTTAGACCAGGATCAACTCATGAGCATTCTCGTCAATAACGACACCAAACTCATCGTCCAGGGCTTCACCGGCTCCCAGGGCACCTTTCATTCCGAACAGTGCATCGCCTACGGCACCAACATCGTGGGCGGCGTGACCCCCGGCCGCGGCGGCGAAACCCATCTAGACCGTCCGGTGTTCAACACCTGTGCGGATGCGGTCGCCGAAACCGGCGCCAACGCCACCATGATCTACGTGCCGGCCCCGTTCGCGGCCGATGCGATTCTCGAAGCCGAAGCCGCCGGCATCGAAACCATCATCTGTATCACCGAGCATATTCCGGTCATGGACATGCTCAAGGTGCGCTCGGTGCTGGACGAGTCCAACTCCGTGCTGATCGGCCCGAACTGCCCCGGTGTGATCACCCCCGGCGAATGCAAGATCGGCATCATGCCTGCGCATATCCACAAGAAGGGCAAGATCGGCATCGTCTCGCGCTCTGGCACGCTGACTTATGAAGCGGTCTTCCAGACGACCAACATCGGCCTCGGCCAGTCCACGTGCGTGGGCATCGGCGGCGATCCGATCCACGGCCTGGACTTCATCGACGTGCTCGAGATGTTCGAAAACGACGACCAGACCGAAGGCGTTGTGATGGTGGGCGAAATCGGCGGTACCGCCGAGGAAGAGGCTGCCGAGTTCATCAAGAACAACATGAAGAAGCCGGTCGTGGCCTATATCGCCGGCGTGACCGCGCCCCCCGGCAAGCGCATGGGCCATGCCGGTGCCATCATCTCCGGCGGCAAGGGCACGGCCGACGACAAGTTCGAAGCACTGGAAGCCGCCGGTGTGGCCACCGTGCGTTCGACCGCCGAAATCGGCAGCAAGATGGAAGAAATCCTGGGCTGATCGATGCATTGATTGCATCGTCATCCGCTGGATGATCGAAGCCGGCGTCCGCTCCTGCGGCGCCGGCTTTTTTGTGGGTGATAGTTATGGACATTTGCTGCGTGTCGTGGCCGCTAACCTAAAGGGCCGCCAACTCGTGGAAGTCGACAGCCCGGTGTGAATGCCATTCGATTTCAAAACGAACGGCTCGCAGCCAAATGACACCCGCGAGAATCACGATGTAGACGTTATAGAGTTACACATTGCATACATGCTCGAATGAGCCGACAGTTCAATTGAGCACAATCGAAATGAGCAAGACCTACGAACTCAGCTGCGACTGCGGCCATGTGACCATGACCGCGTACGACCAGCCGAAGCTGTCGCTGCACTGCCACTGCGGCAGCTGTCGGGATCTGTACAACGTGGATGTGCTGTCGGCCACCGGCTGGGCGCATGAGAATGTCGATCTGCCGGACGAATCCAAGCTGTTTGTGCACAAGGTCGACGGCAAGCAGATGACGCGCTATGGCTGCCCGAAATGCGGCCTGACCCTGTACGGCGTGCACAAGCCGGGTATCCCCGTGATCCCGCACGGGCTGTTCCGCAAAGCCAACGGCGGCACGCTGCCGCAAGAGCTGGCGCCCACGCTGCATCTGTTCTATCGCGAGCGGGTGCTCGATATCAACGATGAACTGGACAAATGCGACGACGGCTCGGCGGTGGGTTTGAGCGGCTGAATCGGGCCGACCCGGCGGGCTGGGCTGCCAGGGTGGTGGCGAACGGGTCACAAGCGCGAGGCGCTGGCGTATCCTTGGCAACTGTCATGTACAGCGCGCCGCACGAACGGAAGTCGGCACGCGTCGAGGAGTTGAATACGGCATGGGCGAATCTTCGCTACGTATCGCACTGGCCCAGCTCAATGTCTGGGTGGGCGATATCGAGGGCAATGCACGCCAGATGATCGAGGCCGCTGCCACCGCGCGCGATCGCGATGGCGCCGACATCGTGGCCTTTCCGGAAATGGCATTGCTGGGCTATCCGCCGGACGATCTGTTGCTGCGGCGCGGACTGCCCGGCGCCATCGAATCCGCGTTGGCGTTGCTTACCGAGCGGCTGGCCGGCATTACCGCCATCGTTGGCTATCCCGAGTATGTCGACGACGTCATCTATAACGCCGCCGTGGTGATTCGCGACGGTGAGCGTATTGCCCACTACCGCAAGCAGTGCCTGCCCAACTACGGGGTGTTCGACGAACGCCGGCATTATCGCGCCGGCGAGTCGCCCTGCATATTCGAGCTGGACTCGCATCGTGTCGGCGTGACCATCTGTGAGGATATCTGGGAGCAGGGGCCCGCCGCCCAGGCCAAGGCGGCCGGTGCCGAGGTGCTCATCAACCTCAACGCCTCGCCGTTTCATGTCGAGAAGCAGGCCGAGCGCGAGGGCCTGCTGGCCAAGCGCGCCCAGGCGAATGATCTGGCCATCTGCTACGTAAACTGTGTCGGGGGCCAGGACGAGCTGGTATTCGACGGTCGTTCCTGCGCGGTGGACCGTTCCGGCCAGCTGACGCTGCGTGCGCCGGCGTTCGAATCGGGCGTTTTTTGTGTTGATACGCAGGCGCAGTCTGGTACGCAAGGCGCCCCCTCGATCGTGGCCGAGGAATCCGACGAAGCGCTGGTCTATGACGCCCTGGTGCGCGCGACCCGCGATTATGTCGATCGCAACGGCTTTCCGGGTGCATTGATCGGCGCTTCCGGCGGCATCGATTCGGCCCTGGCGATGGCGATTGCCGCAGATGCCCTGGGCGGCGAGCGGGTCTGGGCGGTGTCGATGCCGTCGCGCTACACGGCCGATATCAGCAACGTGGATGCGGCCGAGCAGGCCGAGCGCATGGGCGTGAAATACGACGAACTGCCGATCGAAGCCGGCTTTACTGCGCTGCTGGATACGCTCGCACCGCTGTTTGGCGATCGCGAGCCGGATACGGCCGAAGAGAACCTGCAGTCGCGCATTCGCGGCGCGTTGCTGATGTCGCTATCGAACAAGTTCGGCCACGTGGTGCTGGCCACCGGCAACAAGTCGGAGATGGCGGTCGGCTATGCCACGCTTTATGGCGATATGTGTGGCGGCTTTGCGCCGCTCAAGGATGTCTACAAGACCTGGGTCTATCGGCTCGCCAAGTTTCGTAATACCCGCAGCGACGTGATACCGGAACGGGTGATTACGCGCCCGCCGTCGGCAGAACTGCGTGCCGATCAGGCCGATACCGATACGCTGCCCGAGTACGACGTGCTCGACCCGATCATCGAAGCCTATGTCGAGCAGGCGGAATCGATCGAGGGTATCTGCGAGCGTGGCTTTGCCGAAGAGGATGTGCGTCAGGTCGCGGGCCTGATTCGGCGCAACGAATACAAGCGCCGTCAGGCCGCCCCCGGGCCGAAGGTCACCCGACGCGCCTTTGGCCGCGACCGGCGCTATCCGATTACCGCGGTTTACGGCGACCTTTAGGGAAGCTCTGCATAACCTCTCGGGGGCGCGTTCGAGTTCTCACAGATGTCTTGCCGCGGCGTCTGTGAGGCCGAACCCTTTAGCCGCCGGCGCTTTGCGCGCGTGATCGGCGTCAGTGTCCGCTACTGTGCAATGAGCACGTTCTGAGCTCGCACATCGTCTTCAGGCACGCGCAAAGCACACGGCGCGACCGCGACAGGTTATGCAGAGGCGCCGGGCACTGGCGAACGCAAGGGATTCCGGCAGCGGCTGGAACACCGCTGCCGGGCCACGCGATTACTGCGCCTCAGTTTCGCTTTCGGCGTCGTTATCGATGGTTTCGCCTTCGCTGGCCGGGGCATCCATGGCCGGCAACGTATAGCGTGGTTTTTCGCCGGCCCGCTGGCGATAGAACTCGTCGCGATGCAGCACATAGTTCGGATAGGAGGCCTGCAGGATCGCGCGCGAATCTTCTGCCAGGTCGGCCAGCCCCAGCTTCGCATAGCTTTCTTCCATGATCTCCAATGCGCGCGGCACGGAGTCGGAGCCCTGATAACGCTCGATCACGGTTTCGGCACGCCGGCTGGCGGCCACATAGGCCCGACGGCGCAGATAGTATTCGGCCACGTTGATTTCGAACTGCGCCAGGCGATTGCGGATATCGATCATGTGCAGCTGGGCGTCCTTGCGATAGACGCTCTGCGGATAGTTTTCCACCAGCAGGTTGAAGTCGGTGAACGCCTGCTCCAGGAAGCGGGTATCGCGCTTGTCCGGGTCGCCGCCGAGCAGGCCGGGGTCGTTGCGGTCGTAGTTCGACAGGCCGCGCAGATAGTAGATGTAGTCGATATGCGCGTTACGCGGGCGCTGCTTGATGAAGCGATCGGCCGCCGATACCGCCGCCTCGTACTCCTGCGCCTTGTAATGTGCGGCGACCGATTCCATTTCCGCCTGCGCCGCGTAGGGCGAGAACGGAAAGCGGGCCTGGACTTCGGCGTATAATCTCAGCGCGCGGTCGGGGTCGCCGTCGACCAGAAATTCGCGCGCGGATTTGTACAGGCGCTCGGCGTCGGCCGAGTCGAGCTCGTTGCCCTCACGGTCGACCAGCGGCTCGTTGCTGTAGCCGGTTTCGTTGACGCCCTTGTCGCCGCCGCAACCGGTCATCGCAACAACCATCAAAATACAAAGCGCGAGAACGATTTTCCGCATGCCAGTCCCGGACGTGCGCCGCACGTCGACAGATCAAAAACGAACGCGGAGTATACCTATACGGTCGCGCGATACGCCATGTCACGCTTCGTGTTCGCAAACCAAGAGAAACCGCCCATGTCGGCAAGTTATCGTGCCCCGGATTTCGAGGCACCGATCCCAGACGAGTTTTCCGGCGCCCGGCTGGATCGTGCCCTGGCAGCGATGCTGCCCGATTATTCACGCTCGCGCCTGCAGAACTGGCTGGCCGAAGGTGCCCTGACCGTCGATGGCGAGAACCCGCCGGCCAAGACCAAGGTCGCCGGCGGCGAAACCGTGCGCCTGACCGTGCCCAGCGAGCCGGACGACGACCGGGTGGTCGCCGAGCCGATCGGACTGAACATCATCTACGAGGACGAGGCCATCATCGTGCTCGACAAGCCGGCCGGGCTGGTCATGCACCCGGGGGCCGGCAATCCCGACGGCACCCTGCAGAACGCACTCATCCACCACGATGAATCGATGGCCGCGCTGCCGCGCGCCGGCATCGTGCATCGGCTGGACAAGGACACCTCCGGCATTCTGGTGGTGGCGCGCACGTTCGCGGCCCATGCAAAGCTGGTGGCCGATCTGGCCGAACGCACGGTCAAGCGCGAATACGAGGCCGTGGCCGTGGGCGTCATGACCGCGGGCGGCCATGTGGATGCCCCGATCGATCGCCACCCGGTCGATCGCAAACGCATGGCCGTACGCGATTCCGGGCGCGAGGCGATTACCCATTACCGCGTGATCGATCGGTATCGGGCACACACGCACGTACGCTGTCGGCTGGAAACCGGCCGCACCCATCAGATTCGTGTGCATCTGGCCCATATCCGGTTTCCGTTGCTGGGCGATGCCACCTATGGCCGACGGCTGGCCGTGCCCCGCGATTCCAGCGACGCGTTCGCCACCGCGCTTCGGGGCTTTCGCCGCCAGGCGCTGCATGCGCGCCGGCTCGGACTCAATCATCCGGTGACCGGCGAATACATGAGCTGGAGCGCGCCAAGACCTGACGATTTCGAACAGCTGCTCGCCGCGCTGGCCGACGATGCCCGGGCACATGACCATGGCTGAGCCGATCGGATTTCTGGCCGCCGACTGGCCGGCGCCGGCCCATATCAAGGCCGGCACCACGCTACGCAGCGGCGGCGTGAGCCTGCCGCCGTTCGACAGCCTCAATCTCGGCGATCGGGCCGGCGATGAGCCGGCCGCGGTGGCGACCAACCGACAACGGGTGCGCGAATCTCTGAATCTGCCGAATGAGCCTGTTTGGCTTTACCAGGTCCACGGCACGCGCGTCGTCGATGCCGGCTGCGATATCGCGGGTGAGGCCGATGCCAGCATCGCCCGCCATCGCGATGCCGTCTGTGCGGTGATGACCGCGGATTGCCTGCCGGTGTTGTTCTGTGACACCGCGGGCCGCTGCTGGGGGGCGGCCCATGCCGGCTGGCGCGGACTGGCAGAGGGCGTGCTCGAAGCCACGATCGACGCGCTGGCCGCGCCCCCGGGCGACCTCATGGCCTGGCTGGGCCCGTCGATCGGCGCCCACAACTTTGAAGTGGGCGAGGACGTGCGTGCCGCGTTCTGCGAGCGCGCGCCGGGCGATGCAGCCGCGTTCGTTGCCCGCGACACGCCGGGCAAATATCTCGCCGATATCTATGCACTGGCCCGCGCCCGCCTCGAACGCGCCGGGGTGCACGCCGTCTACGGCGGCGGCCTGTGCACCATCGACGACGCCGCCCGTTTCTATTCCTATCGCCGCAACGGCGCCCGCACCGGCCGCATGGCCTCGCTGATCTGGCACGCCCGCGAGCCGAACTAGCGGCTTTGGTCAGGTTCAAGCCGACGGAGCACCATCGAGCGAGCCGCATTCTGCTGCAATAAACGAAGCCAACACCGGCGAACGCGCCCGAACCGCGATCTGCGCTGATCTGTGTAGACCTGCGGCTCGCCTTTGACCGAACGCAGCCAAGTCACCCGGCTGCGTCACCCAAGCAAGTACGCCCCAAAAAGCTGCCCGCTCATCTGCGTTGATCTGCGCGAATCTGCGGATCGCCTCCGAAGGAACGGAGCCGACCCAACAGACGGCGCCCCGCAGTTCTTAAAGCCACAGCCGCCGCCCGCCAATCTGCGTAATTTGCGGATTCTTTCAAAGAGCGAAGCCGCCACTGGCGAATGCGCCCGACCCGCGAACCAACGCAAGCGCTAAACCGCAATCTGCGTTGAGCTGTGTAGATCTGCGGATCGCCTTTGAAGGAGCGCAGCCAAGTCACCCGACTGCGCCACCCAAGCGAGTACGCCCAAAAAGCTGCCCGCCCATCTGCGGATCGCCTTCGAAAGAACGGAGCCGGCCCAACAGATGGCGCCCCGTGGTTCATAGAGCCACAGACGCCGACCGCCCAATCTGCGTAATCGGCGCAATCTGTGGTTGCCCTCGAAGAACGAAGCCAATCCAGAGCCGGCGGCACACAACTGCCATCGCCCGAGAGCCAGGCCGCTACCGCTTTAACCCAGCGTAATCCGCCTCAGCTACTCGTCTTCGAACGCGGCTTCTTGCGGCTGGCGGTGATTTTCTTCTCGGCCGAGCCGGACGCCTTCTTGGCAGCCGTCTTCTTTTCCTTCTTCGGCGGCAGCGCCAGATCACGCTCGTCGCCCGACGTGTTGTGCCCGGTGCCGGGCGCGCTATCGCCCAGCATGGGCTTGAGAAAACGCCCGGTATGGGAGGCTTCGATGGCGGCCACGTCTTCCGGCGTGCCGGTGGCGATGATCTCGCCGCCGCCTTCGCCGCCCTCCGGGCCCAGATCGACGAGCCAGTCGGCGGACTTGATCACGTCCAGATTGTGCTCGATCACGATCACCGCGTTACCGGCATCGCGAAGGCGTAACAGCACCTTCAGCAACTGGTTGATGTCGTGGAAGTGCAGGCCCGTGGTGGGCTCGTCCAGCAGATAGAGCGTGCGCCCTGTATCGCGCTTGGACAGCTCGCGGGCGAGCTTGATGCGCTGGGCCTCGCCGCCGGACAGCGTGGTCGCGTTCTGGCCGAGCTTCACATAGCTCAGGCCCACGTCCATGAGCGTTTCCAGCTTGCGTTTCAGGCTCGGCACCGGGGCGAAGAACTCCAGCGCGGCTTCCACGCGCATTTCCAGCACGTCGGAAATGGTCTTGCCCTTGTAGTGGACCTGAAGGGTTTCACGGTTGTAGCGCGCGCCCTTGCAGGTATCGCAGGTGACATAGACATCCGGCAGAAAGTGCATCTCCACCTTGATCACGCCATCGCCCTGACAGGCCTCGCAGCGTCCGCCCTTCACGTTGAAGGAGAACCGGCCCGGCTGATAGCCGCGTGCCCGGGCTTCCGGGGTGTTCGCGAACAGCTCGCGGATAGTGCCGAACAGCCCGGTGTAGGTCGCCGGGTTGGAACGCGGCGTACGCCCGATCGGGGCCTGGCTGATATCGATGACCTTGTCGAGATGCTCCAGGCCCTCGATCGAGGTCATGGGTGCGGCCCGTGCCACCGCCCGGTTGACCTGGCGCGCGGCGGCCGGGAACAGGGTTTCGTTGATCAGCGTCGACTTGCCCGAGCCGGATACGCCGGTGATGCAGGTCAGCTGGCCCATGGACAGCTCGACCGAGACGTTCTTGAGGTTGTTGCCGCGTGCGCCGTTGATCTTGATCACGCGTTCTTTGTCGAAGGCGATACGGTTTTCGGGAATGGGGATCGTCAGGCGGCCGGACAGATACTGGCCGGTCAGCGATTGTTCGTTAGCCGCGATCTGTTCGGCGCTGCCCTGGGCGATGACGTGGCCGCCGTGGTCGCCTGCGCCGAGGCCCATGTCGACCACGTATTCGGCTTCGCGGATCGCGTCTTCGTCGTGTTCGACCACGATCACGGTATTGCCCAGATCGCGCAGGCGTTCGAGCGTGTTGAGCAGGCGCCGGTTGTCGCGCTGGTGCAGGCCGATGGAGGGCTCGTCGAGCACATACATCACGCCCACCAGCCCCGCGCCGATCTGGCTGGCCAGACGAATACGCTGGGCCTCGCCGCCGGACAGCGTTTCCGCGCTGCGCGACAGGGTCAGATAATTCAGGCCCACGTCGAGCAGGAACTTCACCCGGGCCTTGATCTCCTTGAGGATCGGCTCGGCGATCTCGGCACGGTGGCCGGGAATATCCAGCGATTCGGCGATCTCGTAAGCGCCGGCAATACTGGCCGCGTTGATTTCGGGGAGGGTGCGATCGGCCACGCGGACATGCCGGGCCGCCTGGTTCAGGCGGGCGCCGCCGCAGCTGGGGCAGGCCTTGTCGGACAGATACTTGGCCAGTTCTTCGCGTACCGCCATCGAATCCGTTTCTGCATAGCGGCGCTGCATGTTGTCGAGCACGCCCTCGAAGGCGTGCTTGCGTACACGGGTACGCCCGCGGGCGTTGACGTAGCGGAACTCGATCTTCTCGCGGCCGGAGCCGTGCAGGATGATCTTGCGGGCTTTTTCGGGCAGCTCGCGCCAGGGCGTGTCCACGTCGAAGCCGTATTTCTCGGCCAGCGACTGAATCAGGCCGAAGAAATAGGGGTTGCGTCGGTCCCAGCCGCGGACCGCGCCGCCGGCCAGGCTCAGCGAGTCGTCGGTGATTACGCGGTCGACATCGAAAACCGCCAGCGAGCCCAGCCCGTCGCAGGCGCTGCAGGCGCCATGCGGCGAGTTGAAGGAGAACAGCCGCGGTTCCATGTCGTTAATGGAATAGCCACAGACCGGGCAGGCGAACTGCGAGGAAAACACCTCCGGCTCGCCGTCGCCGCGCCAGGGCAGGATCCAGGCAATGCCTTCGGACAGGCGCAGGGCGGTCTCGAAGGATTCGGCCAGACGCTGCTGAATACCGTCGCGGATCTTGAAGCGGTCCACGACCACTTCGATATCGTGCTTCACCTTGGGGTTGAGTTCCGGCACTTCGTCGATTTCGACGATCTCGCCGTCTACCCGCATACGCACGAAGCCCTGGCCCCGCATCTGTTCGAAGACGTCGCGATGCTCGCCCTTGCGCGAGCGAATCACCGGCGCGAGCAGCATCCAGGCCGACTCGGCCTCTTTTTCCAGCGTCTGGTCGACCATCTGCGACACGCTCTGGGCGGTCAGCGGTTCGTCGTGATCCGGGCAATAGGGCGTACCCGCGCGTGCGAACAGCAGGCGCAGATAATCATGAATCTCGGTGACCGTGCCCACCGTCGAACGCGGATTGTGCGAGGTCGATTTCTGTTCGATGGAAATGGCCGGCGACAGGCCCTCGATGGAATCGAGATCCGGCTTTTCCATCATCGACAGGAACTGGCGCGCATAGGCCGACAGCGATTCGACATAGCGACGCTGGCCTTCGGCATAGACCGTGTCGAAGGCGAGGCTCGACTTGCCCGAGCCGGACAGGCCGGTAATCACGATCAGCTGGTTGCGCGGCAGATCGAGATCGACGTTCTGGAGGTTGTGCGTACGGGCACCGCGGATGCGGATACTGTCCATGAAGCGGGCGCGATGGGGAGGAATAGCCCACAAGTATACGCAGCGTCGCAAGGGCGCCCCAAACAACGTTAGCCCCGGCCTTTACAGGCCCCTGTGGTAGAATTCGCGGCCTGATTGGCGCCGCCAATCGACGGCCCTGGCCGCCGTGCATTCGTGTCGCGCGGCCTGTTGGCACGGCCCGCGAATGCCGCTCGATCCCATGCCCCGAGGGCGGGTGACGGCTCACAGGCACCGTATGCGTCGTGCGGCCGCCGGCATCGCACCCATACCTGGCAAGAGTTGCTCATGACCAGATTCGAAACCCGGGCGGCCTTCTCGCTGGCAGGCATCTTCTCCCTGCGCATGCTCGGCCTGTTCATGATCTACCCGGTGTTCACGTTCTATGCCAAGCATCTGAACGGTTCCACGCCGTTCACGGTGGGGCTGGCCCTGGGCGCCTACGGCCTCACCCAGGCCCTGCTGCAGATCCCCTTCGGCATGCTCTCCGATCGCTTCGGGCGCAAGCGCATGATCTGCATCGGCCTGCTGATCTTTGCGCTGGGCAGTATCGTGGCGGCGCTGTCGGGCAGTATTTATGGCGTGATCGCCGGGCGTATTCTGCAGGGCGCAGGCGCGGTCGGCTCGGTCATTCTTGCCCTGGGCGCGGATCTGACCCGCGAAGAACAGCGCACCAAGACGATGGCCGTGATCGGCATGACCATCGGCCTGTCGTTTGCGTTGGCCCTGGTGCTCGGCCCGCTGCTCAATGCCGTGATCGGCGTATCCGGCATTTTCTGGACCACGGCGTTAATGGCGCTGGTGGGTATTGGCGTGCTGTATCGCGTCACCCCGGAACCGGCCGTGCTGCAATCGCACCGGGATACCGGGGCAGTGCCGGCGATGTTTCGGCGCGTGCTTACCGATGGTCAGCTGCTGCGCCTGGATTTCGGCATCTTCGCGCTGCACGCCATGCTCACCGCGAGCTTCATCGCCGTGCCCGTGCTGCTGCGCGATGTGGTCGGCGTGGGTGAAAGCGAACTGTGGATGGTCTATCTGCCGGTATTGGCCGTGTCGGTGATGATCATGGTGCCAATGATCATCCTGGCCGAGGCCAAGCGGAAGATGAAATCCGTTTTCGTCGGCGCCGTGGTTACGCTTGGCCTGACCCAGGTCGCACTGCTGGCCTGGCACAACAGTCTGGTCGAGCTGGTGGTGGTGCTCACGCTGTTCTTTGCCGCCTTCAATACCATGGAGGCGAGCCTGCCGTCGTTGATTTCCAAGGCCGCGCCGGCCGATGCCAAGGGCACGGCCATGGGCGTTTATTCCAGCTCGCAGTTCTTCGGCATCTTCATCGGCGGTACCGTGGGCGGCTGGGCCTACGGCATCGACGGGCCGGCCGGTGTCTTCATTTTCTCGGCGATCGTGGCGCTGCTATGGTTCGCTGTCGCAGTGACCATGAAACCGCCGCGCTTCACGCGGATGCGCATGATCAGCGTTCAGGTGGCGAACGCGGCCGAGGCACGGGCGCTGGAAGCCGAACTGCTCGCCCAGACGGGCGTGGTCGAGGCTGCGGTTGCGCTCGACGAAGGCGTGGCCTATATAAAAGTCGACAGCGCGAAGGCAGACGATGTCGATCTCGACGCATTTTCCCGGCGCTCCGCACACACGGGTGCGAGCCAGCCGACCTAACATCGATGGAGTGTTGCAATGGCAAGTAGGGGCATTAACAAGGCGATTCTGATCGGCAATCTCGGCGCCGACCCGGAAACGCGTTATACCGCCGGCGGCACCGCGGTGACCAACGTCAATCTCGCCACCTCGGACACCTGGCGCGACAAGTCCAGCGGCGAGATGCAGGAACGCACCGAATGGCACCGCGTGGTGTTTTTTGCGCGTCTGGCCGAAGTGGCCGGTGAATACCTGCGCAAGGGTTCCAAGATCTACGTCGAAGGGCGTATCCAGACCCGCAAGTACCAGAACAAGGATGGCCAGGACGTCTACACCACCGAGATTGTCGGCAACGAGATGCAGATGCTCGACTCGAAAGGCGGCAGCGGTGGCGGTGGCAGTGCCCCGTTCGGCGGCGGTGGCGGCCAGCAGCAGCGTCCGCCCCAACAGGGCGGCGGCTATGGCGGTCAGGGCGGCGGCCAGGGCGGTCGCGGTGGCCAGCAGTCCTATCAGCCGCCGCAGCGCGAGCCGGCCGGCGGCGATCCCGGCTTCGACGACGATCTGGACGACGATATTCCGTTCTAGCTTTGCTGGCCTGATCGGCCCGGCGGCGTGATAACGCCCCAACGCAGGATGAGACGGGGCGGCCGGGCGCCCCGCGAGCCGGACGAGGTGCGCTGAAAACCCCGGCGAACTGCGGCCCGGCGGGCGGCGCGTAGGTTCGCTCGCGGCCATCAGGTCCGATGCGCTCGGCGACTGCCCGCTTGTTCAGGCGGGGCGTTCATAAAGAGCCACGCCAACGTGCGGAAGCTGAGCGCCCAGGCTGGCCAGCATGACCGGCGCTCTTTGCAGCGGATCGGCCTATCTCGCCGCCGATTCGCGATCGCCGCGGTCGCAAGACGGCCGACGTCACCGACTAGGCGCCGGCACGGGCCGGAGAAGTTCGGCCTACAACTCCTCGCGGGCCTTGCCTTGACCCAGATCAATGTATGGGGTTCGGGCGCACGCGATCATCGCGCGATGAATCCAGTTTTCGTATCGGAACATGGCTGCTCGGTGGCTCGGGTTCGGGCGGCGCTCGGCATGACACGGCTGACGGCGGGTCGCGGCGATGGCTGTTAACGACAGCGTCGCGGCGCGCGAGATTCGCACCGCGCTCGCGCCCCAGTATTTTCTCGAGGGCATGTCCGAGGTGCGCCGGGCGCGCCTGCTGCATAGCGCCAGCACCCATGTGTTCGCAGCCGGCCAGACGCTGTTTCATCGCGGCGACATGGCCGAAAGCTTCTTCGTCGTCCTCGAAGGGCGGGTCAAGCTCTATCGGCTGTCCATCGACGGCGACGAAAAGATCATGGGGCTGGTGGGCGCGGGCGAGAGCTTTGGCGAGGGCATACTGTTCATGGAACCGCCGCGCTATCCGGTGAGCGCACAGGCGCTGGAGAACAGCCGCGTCGTGGCGATCAGCCGCGCCGATTATCTCGACGAGATCCAGCATTGCTTTGGCACCTGCATGGCGGTCATGCACAAGCTCACCGCGCGGATCGAACGCCTGCTCGACGAGGTCGAATCGCTTACCCTCAAGGATAGCCGCTATCGCGTGGTCAATTACCTGCTGGAGTTGATTCCGGAGCGGGCGACCGGGCCGGTTCAGCTGTGCCTGCCCACATCCAAGAGCGCGATCGCGGGGCGTTTGGCCATTCGCGCAGAGACCTTTTCCCGGACGCTGCGACAGCTCGCCGAGAACGGCACGATCGTGCTCTGCGGCGGCCGCATGATCGAGGTGCCCAACCCTCGGGTCTTGCGCCATGCCCTGGGCGCGAAGTCGGCGGGCGTTGCGTCGTGATCGCCGTCGTTCAGTGATGGCCAGTCGATCGCGTGCCGTCGCGAAAGCGCGGAACGGAGCGGATGTCGCCGACCGTTTAGCAACGAGGGTCGCTTTGTTTATCGATGCGAGGTATGGCTTATGAACACGCCCGATATTGTCGATCCGGTACTTGGCCTCATCGACTGGATCGCCGCGGCACGTGAACGCGGCGAGCCCGATCCGCAGACCGCGACCCTGGCGACGGTCGACCCGGCCTTCGCAAGGCCGAGCGTGCGTACGATCAGTGTGCAGATCGACACGGATTCGCTGGTGTTTTTCGTCAACGCCCATACCGGCAAGGGCCAGCAGCTGCAGTGGCATCCTTATGTCGCGCTGTGTTTTTTCTGGCACGGCGTGCAGCAGCAGATTACCGTGGAAGGCGTGGTCGAGGCGCTCGACGCAGTAGACGCGGACCGGCTCTGGGCACAGCGTTCGCGCGACAGCCAGCTTACCGCCCGCAGTTCCCAGCAGCAGGCCGTGTTCGGAGATCCCGAGGCCTTTCGGCAGCGGCGAGAGCAGGAACGCCACAGCTACGACTTCGAGCATGTGCCCCGCCCGGCGCACTGGGTCGGCTACCGGTTGCTACCCACGCGGCTGGAATTCTGGGCGGCCGGGTGGCACCGCCAGCATCCGCGCTGGCTGTTCGAGCGGGCGCCGGATGGCGGCTGGCAATCCAGTGTGCAGGAGCCCTGAATAGACAACGCCCGGCCAGGCCGGGCGTTTTCCTGACAAGCTGCTCGTTCAGCTCCAGTCCCAGCAATCGCTGTGATGCAGCACCAGAACGCTCGCGCGTGCACGCCGCAACACCCGATCGGCGGTGCCGCCCAGCACGAGGTCGCGTACCTTCGGGTCGTGCGAAGCGATGGCGATCAATCCGGCGCCCACATCGATGGCGCGCCGGACGATGGTCTGGGCGATGGGGCCGATAACCGCCTCGCAGGTCCAGCTGATGTCGTCGGCGTACTCGAGCCGGGCCAGCTCGGTAAGCTGGGACTCGGTGAGTTTCTGGGCTTCGCCCACGAAATTCTGCGGCACATAGGGCCAGACCGAGATTTCCGTCGGCACGACGCTCAGTAGGTGAAGCGCGGCGTTGTGCCGACGGGCGAGCGTCGTGGTCGCCGAAAAGATCAGATCGAAATTCGCTTCGTGGGCGAGATCGATCGGTACGAGGATGCAGTTCTTCATATCGGCACTCGCGCGAGGGGTCGGTGACGATCCGGACGGACTGGACCGAAATCAGTCGGCCAGCGGGTCGCGGCTTTCGTCGTGGATGTCGGCGGCATGGGGCTCGCGTTTCTGGCGTACCACCAGTACCGAGTGCTGCGAATGTTTGACCACCTGGCTGGCAATACTGCCCAGCAGAACGTCCCAGAACTTCGGGTTGTGGGAGGCCATGACGATGAGGTCGGCGCCGAAATGGTCGGCGCGACGCACGATCGTGCGAGCCACCGGGCCCACGCGTACGTCTACCTGCCAGTTGCCGTCTTCGCCCAGGTATTGCCGGCCCACGCGCTCGAGCTGCGCATGCGCGGTCTCACCGAGTTTTCTGACATAGTCGGTGCCGACATAAGGGAAGTCGCCAGCATCGATCTGGGGTATGACACTCAGCAGGATGACCGTCGCGCCGGTGTTGCCGGCCACGCGTTTGACGTTTTCGAACACGCTGTCGAAAACCGCATCCTGATTGAGATCCAGCGGTACGAGAATGGTCTGTGACATGTCGATCTCCTTTATTGTGTGCTTGCAGTATCACGCGGGTGTCGGACACAGGGCTTGATCTGGATCAAATGCCGATGGGTCACACAACATGAAATTTGCCGGCAGATGGATGGTCGAGCGGTTGCAGCGCCGGAATTCGGCAATCTGCGCGCAGCGTCAGGCTTCGGGTGATCGTTAACGCATGGTGCAGCAATGCCTGATGGGTACCGTCGCGAACGACGGCGGGGCGAACACGAGGCCCGCCCCGGCACAGGGAGCCAGAAGCTGGCTCCGACGATCGCGCGGTGAACTAGAAGCGATAGCCCAGCGCGAGCGTATAGACCCACGGGTCGACGTCCACATCGACATGGGTGCTGCCGGTCGCGGTACGCACCTCGGCCGTGGTTTCGATCTGCAGATAGCGCACGTCGGCGTTGATCAACCAGCGGTCGTTGAGCGCGTAGTCAACGCCCACCTGCGCGGCCGGCCCGAAGGAGTCGTCGAGCTCGATCTTCTCGATGCCCAGGGCGCGTGCCTCGTCCGAGACATCTTCCGAGAAGAAGAACGTGTAGTTCAGGCCGAGACCCACATAGGGCGTGAACGCCGACTCGTTGTTGAAGCGGTACTGCATGCTCAGGGTGGGCGGCAGGTGCTTGATGTCGCCCAGCGGGGAGCCGTCGAGCGCGCCGCCGCTCAAGGTAAGGTCGTGCTTGAACGGCGAGGCGCCCAGCAGTTCGACCGCCAGGTTGTCGCTGAGCAGATAGGCGATCGTCAGCCCGAATTGCGGCTCGGAGCTCACGGCGACGTCCGTGCCCTGTAGCGCGGGCGCGAGTTCGCCATTACGGCTCGAGGTATTATCGTTGGGTGCGACGTAGGTTACGCCGCCGCGCACGATCCAGTCGCCGGCTTCGGCATGGGCGACGCCCGCGACGAATACCGAGGTCAGGGCGAGGGCCGCGGGGGCGATTACGGCACGCGGGAAGGACGTCATGGCAGGGCTCCTGTTCTATGGTTTAAGCGTCTGGAGAACAGGTTGGCCGGGTTGGGCCGAGGCGGTGTTGATTTAGGTCAATGAAGGCGCCGGTGCTTGCTCTTTATTTGATTGCGCACTAATCGATCCGCCGCAATGCGTTCGTGCACGACTAAAGAAGTCTGAAAATCGGGCGTTAATTGACTAATATTACGCGGCTATACGCACTTGTTCTTATTCTCAATCTCAGGGCAACCGTACATGCCGGCACTCTCCCAGCAAATGCAGCAGCTAAGCGAAACGTGCAGCCACTGCTCGTTGCGCTATCTGTGTTTGCCCGATCATCTTGAAACGCATGATCTGGAAAAGCTGGAACGCCTGGTGGATTCCGGCGCGCCGGTAGCAGCCGATACCGAGCTGTTCGCGCAGGGCGATGGTCTGACCCATATCTATGCCGTGCGCGACGGCTCTGCCAAGACCGTGCGCATCGACGAGGAAGGCTTCGAACAGATTCTGGGTTTCTACTACCCGGGCGATATTCTCGGCTTCGACGGTTTTGCTGATCAGAAACACCATTGCAGCGCGGTCGCGCTTGAAACGAGCCATTTCTGTCGGATCCCGGTCGATCAGCTCGATGCGCTGGTGGACGAGCTGCCGAGCCTGCGCCAGCGCCTGACGCGCCTGATGAGTCAGGTGCTTTCCGAAGACGGGCGCATGATGCTCACCCTGGGCCGCAAGGACAGCGAAGGCCGTATCAGCAGCCTGCTGCTGGGCTTGAGTCGGCGGCGCGCGCTGCGCGGCATGCCGGCCACCACCGTGCCGTTGAACATGAAGCGGGCCGATCTGGCCAACTTTCTGTCCATGCGCTTGGAAACGGTCAGCCGGGTGCTCACCCGCCTGCAGCGTGCGCAGATCATCAAGGTGTCGCAGCACCGGGTGGAAATTCTCGATCGCGACGCGCTGCGCGAGCGTTCGAGCCGCGGCGCCTGGGTAGCGGATCAGTCGTGATCGGCCGATGCCGGGCGCATATACCGGCCCCACGGCGACAAGCGCCTTGCACGATCGTTTACACTACGGCGCTTGCTTGAACTCGCCCGAAAACGGGCCGGACGGGTCATGACCAGCGCGACTCAACCCAAGGTCTTCGTTCAGACCTGGGGCTGCCAGATGAACGAATACGACTCGGCCAAGATGGTCGAGGTGCTGCGCAAGCAGCGCAACGCCGAGCGGGTCAACACGCCGGAAGAAGCCGATATCATCCTGCTCAACACCTGTTCGATCCGTGAAAAGGCGGCGGAGAAGGTGTTTTCGCAGCTCGGGCGCTGGCGCGAACTCAAGGCCGAGCGCCCCGATATCGTGATCGGCGTGGGCGGCTGTGTGGCCTCTCAGGAAGGCCATGCCATCCGCGAGCGCGCGCCGTTCGTGGACATGGTGTTCGGGCCGCAGACGCTGCACCGGCTGCCGGAAATGCTGGATGCGGTCCAGGACAACGGCGCCGGCATCGTCGATATCGCCTTTCCCGAAATCGACAAGTTCGATCACATGCCGCCGGCCAAGGCCGAGGGCGCGACGGCGTTCGTGTCCATCATGGAAGGCTGCTCGAAATACTGCAGCTTCTGTGTGGTGCCCTACACGCGGGGCGAAGAGATCTCGCGGCCCTTCGACGACGTGATTCTGGAAGTCGCCGAACTGGCCGAGCAGGGTGTGAAGGAAATCACGCTGCTGGGCCAGAACGTCAACGGCTATCGCGGGCCGATGGAAGACGGCTCGATCTGCGATCTGGCGATGCTGGTGGAGTTCGTGGCCGAAATCGAAGGCATCGAACGTATTCGCTATACCACCAGCCACCCGCTGGAATTCTCGGATGCGCTGATCGAGGCCTATGCCCGCGTGCCGAAGCTCGCCAACTATCTGCATCTGCCCGTTCAGTCGGGTTCGGATGCGGTGCTGGCTGACATGAAGCGCGGCTATACGGCCGATCATTTCCGTGAGCGCATCGCCAAGCTGCGCGCGGTGCGTCCGGATATCAGCCTGTCCACCGATATCATCGTCGGGCATCCCGGCGAGGGTGAGGCCGAGTTCGAGGCCACCATGCAGCTGGTCGAGGACATGCGCTTCGATGCGGCGTTTTCCTTCGTCTACAGCAAGCGCCCGGGCACGCCGGCGGCGGACATGACCGACGACACCCCGCGCGAGGTCAAGAAGGAACGCCTGGCGCGCCTGCAGGCCCGTATCGCCGAGTTCAATCGCCAGTACATGCAGGACATGATCGGTACCACCCAGCGCGTACTCGTGGAACGCGAGTCCAAACGTGGCGGCGGCCAGATGGCCGGGCGTACCGACTCCAATCGCTGGGTCAACTTCGACGGCCACCCGCGCATGGCCGGGCATTTCCTGGAAGTCGAAATCACCGAAGCGCTGGACAACTCGCTGCGTGGCCGCGTCGTGACCCGCGAGGAGCACGTGCCCATGCCCGATCTCGCGGCCGCGGCCGGCTGATCGGCCCCGCTGCCAACCCGACGAATCATCTTGAACGAATCCATCCGCAAGACTCTGGAACTGGACCCGCCGGATACGACCCGGCTGGCATATCTGTGCGGCCCGCAGGATCAGCACCTGCGCCTGATCGAGCGAACGCTGGATGTGCAGGTGCATAACCGTGGCCATCTGTTTCAGGTGGAGGGCAGTGAAGGGGCGGCCACGGCCGCCATCGATGCCCTCAACGAGCTTTACAGCGCGACCGCGGCCGGCGAAATCGGTCCGGATCGGGTGCATATCGTGGCCCGCACGGCCGAGCGCGAACTGCGCGGCGACAGCCAGGGCGGCGCGTCCGAACCTCGCGACGTGGTCATCAAGACCCGCCTGGGGCTGGTGCGCGGGCGCGGGCCGAGCCAGCGCCGCTATCTGGCCAATCTGGCCGACAATGATCTCAACTTCGGCATCGGCCCGGCCGGTACCGGCAAGACCTATCTTGCCGTGGCCGCCGCCGTCGACGCGCTGGAATCCGAGCGCGTGCGTCGCCTGCTGCTGGTGCGCCCGGCCGTGGAAGCCGGCGAGCGGCTGGGTTTTCTGCCCGGCGACCTCGCCCAGAAGATCGACCCCTATCTGCGCCCGCTCTACGATGCCCTCTATGAAATGCTCGGTTTCGATCGGGTGGGGCGGCTGATCGAGCGCAACGTCATCGAGATCGCGCCGCTGGCCTATATGCGCGGGCGCACGCTCAACGAAGCGTTCATCATTCTCGACGAGGCCCAGAACACCACCATCGAACAGATGAAGATGTTTCTGACCCGTATCGGCTTCGGCTCGACCGCCGTGGTTACCGGCGACATGACCCAGGTGGATCTGCCGGTGGCCAAGAAGTCGGGCCTGCGTCACGCGGTGCGGCTTCTGTCCGATATCGAGGGCATCAGCGTGACCAAATTCTCGGCGCGCGACGTGGTGCGCCACCCGCTGGTCCAGCGCATCGTGCAGGCCTACGATCGCGAAAGCGAAGCGGGCGAGCACAGCTAGCCGGCCACCGCATGGATATCGAACTCGCGCTGGACTGCGCGCCGGGCATTCACGCGCCCGATACCGACATGCTCGAGCGCGCCGCCGCGGCTGCGCTGCGCGGGGCGTCGTGCAGCGACGATGTCGCGTATGAGCTGGCCGTTCGTCTTGTCGGTGAGACCGAATCCGCAGAGCTCAACGGCGATTATCGCGACAAGCCGTATGCCACCAACGTGCTGTCGTTTCCTGCCGGCGCCGAACTGCCGGGGCTGACGGTGTTGGGCGATCTGGTGATCTGCATGCCGGTCATCGAGCGCGAAGCGAAAGAGCAGGGCAAGAGCGACGACGCACATCTGTCGCATATGGTGGTGCACGGCGTTTTGCACTTGCTCGGCTATGACCATATCGGCGACGATGAAGCCGAAACCATGGAGGCGATCGAGCGCGACGTGATGGCCGAGCTGGGCCACGACGATCCATACCGCGTGCTTGGCGTCTGAACGACTACCGCAGGCCGTAGGGCCGGGCCAGACAGGCTTGATAGGAGGGCGCGGCTGCGGCCGCATACGATGAGCGACGAGGACGACAGCGAACAGAGTCGAAGTAGCGGCAATTGGCTGCGCCAGATCGGCATGAGTCTGGCCGGGCCACCGCGCGATCGCGACGAGCTGGTCGAGGTGCTCAAGGAAGCACAGGAAAACGAGCTGCTGGATATCGACGCGCTCTGGATGATGCAGGGCGTGCTCAAGGTCTCCGAGCAGCAGGTGCGCGACATCATGGTGCCGCGCTCACAGATGGTCGTGGTCGAATCCGACGCCGCCGCGGCCGATATCCTCTCCATCGCGATTGAGTCGGGCCACTCACGCTTTCCGGTGATCGGCGAATCCCGCGACGAGGTCGTGGGTATCCTGCTGGCCAAGGATATGCTCCAGCTGGCCGAAGAGCGTGAGGACAATGACACCTTTGAACTGGGTGCGGTGCTGCGGCCCGCGGTCTACGTGCCGGAGTCCAAGCGCGTGAACGTGCTGCTCAAGGAGTTCAAGGCCTCGCGTAATCATATGGCAGTGGTCGTGGACGAGTACGGCGGCGTGGCCGGCCTGGTGACCATCGAGGACGCGCTCGAGCAGATCGTGGGCGAAATCGACGACGAATACGATCAGGCCGAAGGCGCCAATATCCTGCGCCAGGAGCACAATCGTTTTCTCATTCGCAGCCTCACGCCGGTCGAGGAGTTCAACGAATACTTCGAAACCGAGTTCTCCGACGAGGACTTCGACACCATCGGCGGGCTGGTCGTCCACGAATTCGGGCATATGCCCAAGCGCGGCGAAACCACCATTATCGATCGCTTTCAGTTCAACGTGCAGCGGGCCGATTCGCGGCGGATTCATCTGTTCCAAATGACCGTGCTGCCGGAGGCCTCCGAGTAGCGCATGGGGGCAAGGCGCGTGCTTCGGGTCGCTGCGTTCGATGTGCTGCTGCCGGCGCTGTTCGGCGGCCTGGCCACGCTCGGTTTCGCGCCGTTCGGTTACTACGGGCTGACGCTGCTCGCGCTGATCGGCCTGATTGCGCTCTGGTGGCAGGCATCGGCCGGGCGCGGCGCCTGGCGAGGGTTCGTGTTCGGGCTGGCGCACTTCGGCACCGGCATCTACTGGACCTTCGTTTCCACCTACTACTACGGCGGCGCGCCGCTGCCCATGGCTATCGGCCTCGTGGCCGCGCTGAGCGTGTATCTGGCGCTCTATCCAATGCTGGTCGGCGCGGTGGCCGGCGCCACAGGCGGGCTGCCGCGCACGCTGTGGGCGTTGATCGTCGTGCCCTTCGCCTGGCTGTTCGCGGAGCTGGTGCGCAGCTGGGTGATGACCGGCTTTCCCTGGCTGTCGCTGGGGTACTCGCTGATCGACGCGCCGGTCACCGCGCTCGCGCCGATAGGTGGCGTGTATTTCCTCGGCCTGTTGATGATGGCCAGCGCCGGTACGGTGGCGCTGTTGTTCGCCGGCTCCATTCCGGCACGTGCGTTGGCCGTG
This sequence comes from Salinisphaera sp., assembly GCF_002729955.1. Taxonomy (GTDB): domain Bacteria; phylum Pseudomonadota; class Gammaproteobacteria; order Nevskiales; family Salinisphaeraceae; genus Salinisphaera. The sequence goes on from NZ_PBYA01000058.1 coordinate 82,953, forward strand.
GTGTTGATCGCGCTGGCCCCGCTCGGGCTTTGGTATACGCCGCCGACCACCGCCTGGACCCGGCCCAGCGGCGAGCCGGTGAGCGTGGATATCGTGCAGGGCAATTTCGCGCAGGCGATCAAATGGGATCGCGACGTCTTTCGCACTACCCTCGAACGCTATCGGTCCATGACCGAGGCCTCCGATGCCGATCTGGTGGTCTGGCCGGAAGTGGCCATTCCGGCGCCGGCCAATCAGATTTCGTCCTATTTCGACGAGATTGCCGCGCTTGCCGGCGGGCGTGGCCAGACCGTGCTTGCCGGCACGCTGGTGCATGAAAGCAACAATGCGCCCTACTACAACGCCGTGCTGGCGCTCGGCGCGGGGCAAGGGCGCTATTACAAGCGCCATCTGGTGCCATTCGGCGAATATTTCCCGGTACCCGAGTTCGTCAAGACGCTGCTCGACGGCGTGAACATGCGCTACAGCGATTTCGGTTTCGGTGCCGAGGATCAGGCCCTGATCGAAGTCGACGGGGTCAAGCTCGGCCTGTCGATCTGCTTCGAGGATGCCTTCGGCTATGAAATCGCCAAGGCCCTGCCGGAGGCCGGCATGCTCGTGAACGTCACCAACGATGCCTGGTTTGCCGGCACCACGGCCGCATCCCAGCATCTGGAAATCGCGCGTATGCGCGCGCTGGAATCGGGCCGACCCATGCTGCGCGCAGCCAATACCGGCATTTCGGCGATCATCGACTACGACGGCCGCGTACGAGAACGCACGCCCGAGTTCGAAATCGCCACCATCGAATCGCAGGTTCAGCCGCGCAGCGGCGAAACGCCCTATATGCGCATCGGCGATCGGCCGCTGTGGTGGGCAAGTGCCGCGGTCACGCTGCTGTCCTTGCTGGGCGGCGTACTGCTCATGCGTCGTCGCAAGACGGACGGCGAGTCACGGTAGATCGGGCTGCGGCATATACAGCGAGTTGCCATCCAGCGTTCGCAGAAATGCAGCCAGATCGTCGAGTTCGGCCCGGCTAAGCCCGAGCGGTTCGATCAGGGGTGAAAGTCGTGCGAGCGGCACGTCGCTGACTTTCTCGGTCGGCGGCGCGTTCTGCCACCACCCCATGTTGTAAAGCGCAAGCAGTGATTCGAGATCGATGCCGTCGCCGAATCCGTTGTGCATGTACGGCGCCGTGCGTCCGATATTGCGCAGTCCCGGCGTGGCAAACGCGCCGACATCCTCCGGCGCGCCGGTTTCGCGGTAGCGGCCCAGATAATCGCCCACGCCGTGCACCGATGTGCCCAGATGATGAAAATCGCCGTCCGAGAGCAGGGCGCCGTGATGGCAGCGAATACAGTTCGCCTTGCCACGAAACAGATCGAGCCCCCGGATTTCCGCAGCCGTGAAGATAGCGTGCTCACCGCGCATGAAACGATCGAAGCGGGTATTCGGCGTATTTAGTGTGCGCATGAACGTCGCGATCGCGCGGGCTATGCGCGCCGCGGTGATCGACGGGTCGCCGTAGGCATCGGTGAACAGCGGCCCGTAACCCGCCACTTCGCCCAGCTGGCGTGCCGCATCTTCGGGAATGCCGGCCATTTCGATCGGGTTCGACCAGCTGGCGATGACCTGTGTTTCCAGATCCGCGGCGCGGCCGTCCCAGAACAGACGATCCTTGAATCCGGCGTTGAGTACCGTGGGTGTATTCAGATCTCCGAGTTGACGATCGTGGCCGACGGCCTTGTGTCGACCATCGGCCCAGCCGAGGCTGGGATCGTGGCAGGAGGCACAGGCGATCTGATTCGAACCGGACAGGCGCGGGTCGAAGAACAGTCGTTTGCCCAGTGAAGCCTTTGCTTCGCTGAACGGGTTGTCGACCGGAAAATCCGGTCGCGCGGGCAAGGGCGCGAGCGCTTCGATATAGAGGCCGTCGGGCGTTGCAAGCGCCGGCCATTGCGACTGTGGGCCTCGGTAACGCTCGACGAGCCGCGCGCGTTCGATGATAGGCGCGAGCGTGTAGACCAGCGCTATGAACGCAGCCGTCGCTGCAACGATGGCAACGAAGACGATCGATTCGCGTCGTGCCAGCCGCGAACTGTTCCGGTCGATGATCCCGTCGGGATTCATGTGCGCAACGGGCCGGGTGGCATTCGAAGCGCGGCTACGGCCGTGGCGTAGCGACGCCATGCCACGGACAACAGATCAGGCCGCGCCGTTGCTCGCCCAAGCGTCGGGCCATAGCCCGCTGAGCGGCCGCGCGGATGGGCACGAGAAGGCGAATCAGAAGTCATAGCCGACTTCCAGCCAGTACTGGCGGCCGACGCCGAACAGCTGGACGCCGGCCTCGTTGCGCACGACATTGCGGCTGTTGGTGACGTTGAGCACGTCAACCCCGATATAGGGCGAGTGATCGCCCGGCAAAAACCGCAGCCGCGTGCTGAGATCCCAGCGCAGGGTGTTGTCCTGTTTTTCGATGTCGTAGCGCTGCAGGCCCGTGGCCAGGTCCGTGCCGTCACGAAGCAGATAGCGGTACCCGTCGGTATAGCTCAGCGCGTTGCGCACCTGCAGGCGATCATTGAAAGCCGAAGTGATGATGTCGACCTGGGCGCTGACCGGCGTGGCGAAATCGCGTGCCGGCAGCTCCGAGCGACGCACCCGACGGCCTTCGAAAATCACATCCTCGTCGGCGGCCGTGCCGTTATAGCCCTTCTCATCGTCGCCGTAGCGGGCATCGGTTTTCTTGTCCATCCACGACACGCCGAGATTGACGCCCCAATCGGCACCGATCCAGGCAAACGGCTGCGAGCGCCAATAGAGGTCGACCTGATCCGTGCTGCTGCTTCCGGAGTTGTCGTAGTTGTACAACTCGCTACCGCCATCGTAGTTCGTGCGGATCTGGTCCTTGCCCTGGCGGCGGACATAGGTCAGGCCGATATCGCCGTGCCAGAGCGTGCCGGCGATGCCGATCGAGTATTCGTCGTCATACGGCGTGTCGAGATCGCGGTAGTCGTATTCGCTTCGATCCTCGACCGTGGTGAGCGGATCGTCCGGGTTGTCGCGCTCGCGTACCTCGACCAGCCGGCGTTCCTCGGCCCGCAGCTTGTAGGCAAGAAACGACTTGCCGTAATACCGATTGGCGCCGGCGATCAGGCGCATGTTCCGGCTGTTGTCGAGATAGACACCGGCCTTCAGGCGCGGCGCGGCGTTGGTGTTTTCCAGCAGGCCGTCGCGTTCGACCCGTAGCCCGGCGCTACCGAAAAACCGGTGGCCGTCGGCCGCGATCTCGCCGAACACGGCGCCATTGGTGTTGGAAAACGCGATATCGCCGGCGCGATAGGTCGCCACGCGGCTCAGGTACTGGTCCGACGGCGCATAGGAGCCAGGGCCGATCGGGTCGGGCAGCGGCGTCTGGCTGTAATCGAGGCGATAGTCTTCGGCCACGAAATCCTGGCCCCGATGCTGTTCGTAGTCGAGATAGGCTATTTCTGCCCCGTAATCGGTCGTCCAGATAGCGCTGATCGGCGTGGTGAACGTAACGGAACCGCCCAGCTTGCGTTGACGGTTCTCGAGGTCGCCCAGGCCGCCGATGATGCTGCCGTCGAATAGCGACGTGCTCTTGAAGTTGGTCAGCGTATGGCTGTCGTATTGGTGCTCATCGGTGGTGAGCCCCGCGTTGACGTTGGCGTCGACACGCGTAGCGCCGATGTGGTTTGCGTAATTGACGCTCAGATTGATGCCCTCGTGGCCGCCGACGAAATCGGAATCGAGATAGTTGATCAGGAAGCTGTCTTCATCGAAGTTCGTATAAGACAGCGACGCATCGAGCTCATAGTCGCGGTCAAGCAGATCCAGGCGCAGGATCCCGTAGCGTGATTTGCTGTCCAGTTCGCGGCTCTGGCTGGGCGTGTATAGCTGGCCGGTTTCCAGAAAATTATCCAGGTCCATCGTGAGCAGCTGCTTTTGGCTGATGGTCGAGCGCTTTTCGCTATAGCCGGCAAAGACGCCGATATCGCCCACGCGCGTCGCCCCGTCGAGGGTGAATTCGCTCTTGCGGAAATCGGGCTGGAATTCGCCGGGCACGCCGTTTGGCATTTGCGCGGCGGCGCTTTCGAACTCGCGTTCCTGGCTTTTGTCGATATGTAGTTGGGTGAGGCTGTCGCTGGTGCCCCGATACGACACATGCGCTTCGTTTCTCCCCCCATAGGCACGGGTTTCGGCCTTGACCACGCCGCCGGTAAAGCCGCCTTCGCGTGCGGATATGTTGGTATCGCTGACTTCGATGTTCTGCAGAAAGCGGGTATCGATGAACTGGCCCTGGGAATGGCCGGCTACGCGCGCGTAGTTATCGGCGCGCTGGCTCTGGGCAGGATCGATGAGGTTGTCCGCTGCCGCGCCGTCCAGCACGAAACGGTTCTGATAGGGCGAGGCGCCCCGAATCGAGAACTCGGCAGGCTTGATGTCGCCCTGCTGACGGCTTGAACTCGCCCCTTCTGCCACCCGCACGGAAGGAATAACCGACAGCGCCTCGGCCATGTCGGAGCGGGCCGAACCACGAATGTAGTCGGCCGGTAGTGTTTGCACCTGGGCATCCAGCGGGTCGGCCGCGACCAGGATCTCGTTGAGCGCCGGCATGGACAGGGCGTCGGTCAGACTGTCTTTATCTGCCGCCTTGGCATCCGCCCGCGTTCTGTATTCCTGTTTTGCCGTGTCCGTTTCGCTGGCCGGCTTCTGTTCGGCCTGCGCCGCGTAGGTGGTGCCCAGCAAGGCTGGCACGATCAAAAGTCTGTGCATGGTGTCCCCCGTGAAATGCCGGGAGAGCATAATCATCCAGATAACGAATACAAATGATTCGCATTTAGATTGAGTGCAATGGAATGCAATTCCACGGGCTGCCAGCCGTTCGTACGCCGTATTAACCGCCTTACCGTGATTTTGTTGGCCGGTGACGCGGCATGGCCGCGAGTAGCGTTGCGGCGCTTTCAAGCGCGGGTGGCGATGAAGCAGCGCGAACGTATCGAGTACACTAGGCGGCCGTTTTTTGCTTTTCGATCGATAGCCGCCGATGGATTCCACCTACCGTTTCGATGCCATCGAAACCGATGTACAGGCCCGCTGGCGCGACGCGCGCGCCTTTGAAGTCAAGCGCGACGAGCGCGAGAAGTTCTATTGCCTGTCGATGTTCCCTTACCCCAGCGGCAAGCTGCATATGGGGCATGTGCGCAACTACACCATCGGCGATGTCATCTCGCGTTATCAGCGCATGTGCGGCAAGAACGTGCTCCAGCCCATGGGCTGGGACGCCTTCGGCCTGCCGGCAGAGAACGCGGCGATCAAGAACGGCGTGCCGCCGGCGAAGTGGACACGCGAAAACATCGCGGCGATGCGAGAGCAGCTCGCCCAGCTGGGTTTTGCCTACGACTGGTCCCGCGAAATCGCCACCTGTGATCCCAGCTACTACCGCTGGGAGCAGTGGCTGTTCACCAAGCTGTTCGAAAAGGGGCTGGTTTATCGCAAGGAATCGGTCGTCAACTGGGATCCGGTCGACCAGACCGTGCTCGCCAATGAACAGGTGGTCGATGGCCGCGGCTGGCGCTCGGGCGCGATCGTCGAGCAGCGTGCCATTCCGCAGTGGTTCGCGCGGATCACCGACTACGCCGACGAACTGCTGGACGATCTCGACGCGCTGGACGGCTGGCCGGAAGCGGTCAAGACCATGCAGGCAAACTGGATCGGGCGCTCCACCGGCCTGGAAATCGATTTCGAAGTCGTCGGCCATGACGAGCCGCTGACCGTCTACACCACACGCCCGGACACGCTGCACGGCGCGACCTATATGGCCGTCGCCGCCGATCACCCGCTGGTCGCGGCCGCCGCCGAGCACGACGCCGAACTGGCCGCCTTCTGTGAAGACTGCCGCAAGGCCGGCACAGCCGAGGCGAGCCTGGAAACGCGCGAGAAGAAAGGCTATCGCCTGCCCAGCGAAGCGACGCATCCGCTCACCGGCGAGCGCATGCCGATCTTTGCCGCCAATTTCGTGCTGATGGGCTATGGCACCGGTGCGGTCATGAGCGTGCCTGCCCACGATCAGCGCGACTGGGAGTTCGCCACCGCCTACGATCTGCCGATCGTGCCCGTGGTGGCCAGCGCCGACGGCAGTGCGCCGGATGTGAGCGCGGGGGCAAGCGCCGAAAAAGGCCCGCTCATCAATTCCGGCGAAGACGATGGCAAGGACTTCGACACCGCCTTCAACGATATCGCCGATCGGCTGGAGGCCCGCGGCATCGCCCGGCGCAAGACCCAGTACCGCCTGCGTGACTGGGGTTTGAGCCGTCAGCGCTACTGGGGCGCGCCGATTCCGATCATCCACTGCGACGATTGCGGCGCGGTGCCGGTGCCGGAACAGGATCTACCGGTGGTGCTGCCCGAGGATGTCACCCCCGAGGGCGCGGGCTCGCCGTTGCCGGACATGCCCGAGTTCGTGAACGTGGATTGCCCGCAGTGCGGCAAGGCCGCCCGGCGCGAAACCGATACCTTCGACACCTTTATGGAGTCGTCCTGGTATTTCGCGCGTTTTGCCTGCCCGGATGCCGATTCCATGCTCGACGATCGGGCCAACTACTGGCTGCCGGTGGATCAATACATCGGCGGTATCGAGCACGCGATCCTGCATCTGCTCTATGCGCGCTTCTTCCAGAAGGTAATGCGCGACGAAGGCCTCACCGACGCGGGCGAACCCTTCAAGCGACTGCTTACCCAGGGCATGGTGCTCAAGGACGGGGCAAAGATGTCCAAGTCCAAGGGCAATACGGTCGACCCGCAGGCGCTTATCGAAACCTATGGCGCGGATACGGTGCGCCTGTTCTCCATGTTTGCCGCGCCGCCGGACCAGTCGCTGGAATGGTCGGATGCGGGCGTGGAAGGCGCCAATCGTTTCATCAAACGGCTCTGGCGTCTGGTGGCCGATCATGTCGAAGCGGGCATTGTGGCCCCGGCCACGAGCGCGGACGGCGAGGCCGGCGAGCTGCGGCGCAAGCTGCATGAAACCATCGCCAAGGTCGGCGACGATATCGGCCGGCGGACCACCTTCAACACTGCGATCGCGGCCGTCATGGAGTTGTGCAACGCACTGGGCAAGCTCGACGGCGGCAAGGGCGATGCCCAGGCCGTGCGCCAGGAAGCCCTGGAAGCAGTGGTCAAGATGCTCGCGCCCATCATCCCGCACGTCTGCGATGCCCTCTGGCGCGAGCTGGGCCACGACGATCTGCTGCTGGATGTCGCTTGGCCGCAGGCGGACGAATCCGCGCTCACCCGCGACACGCTCACGCTGGTGGTTCAGGTCAACGGCAAGGTACGCGCCAAGATCGACGTGCCGGCCGACGCCGACCGCGATACCGTGGCCGAAATCGCCCAGGCCGAAGCCAACGTGGTCCGCTTCATCGACGGGGCGCCGATCAAGAAGACGATCGTCGTGCCGGGCAAACTCGTCAATCTCGTGGTATAGATCGCCTCATGAAATCGATATCTTCTGGTTTGTCCGGTCGACGCGCCACGGCACGTTCGCGTATTCGCCGCCGCCTCGGCGGCCTGGTCGTGGCCAGCATCTTCACACTGCTGCTGGCCGGCTGCGGCTTTCATATGATGGGCGCCTCGCCGCTTCCAGAGGGCGTCGATCGCATGTACGTCAGCTACAGCGACGATTATCAGGTCGGCGATCCGCCGCTGGTGGAAACGCTGCGTCAGCGGCTGCGCGAACGCCATGTGCTGGGCGACAGCGGCGCGCCGGCCAGGCTTGCGATTCGCGGCATCGAAAACCGCCAGCGCATCATCTCGGTCAGCCCCGTCGATGGTCAGGTGGCCGAATACGAACTCACCACAACGGTCGTATTCGATTACACGGTCAACGACGCCAGCCAGCTGCAAAACGAAAAGCTGTCGGTCAGCCGCAGCTACAGCTTCGACAACACCGAACGCCTTGCTGCCGAGCAGGAGCAGCGCGAACTGCTGACCGCGATGCACGAAGAACTGTCCAACCTGATTCTTCTGCGCGTTGCCACTGCGAATGAAAAACTGGCCGGTTAGAGTGGCAGGCATCGCTTCGCCTACGACGCATCGCACATGACCGATCGCAGTATTCTCAAGGCCAGCCCCATAACCCCCGCGGATGCAGCCGACTTCATTCGCGGGCGGCGTACCGTGGATCAGTTCACCGACGACATTCCGGACCCCGCGATTATTCGCGAAGCGGTGGAACTCGCGCGCTGGGCGCCCAACCACCATCTGACCCAGCCCTGGCGTTTCTATACGCTCGGGCCGACAACCCAGAGTGCGATCGTCGATCTCAATACCCGGCTGGTGGCCGAGCGCAAGGGCGATGAAGTCGCCGCCGCCAAGCGCGAGCGTTGGCAGGCGGTGCCGGGCTGGCTCGCGATTACCTGCGTGATCGACGACGATCCGGACACGGCGCGCGAAGACTATGCCGCCTGTGCCTGCGCGATCCAGAACATGTCGCTATACCTGCATAGCGCGGGGCTGGGCAGCAAGTGGATCAGCGGCGAGGCCACGCGCCATCCCGATCTGGCGCGGATTCTGGATATTGATCCCGGGCGCGAATACTGCGTGGGCCTGCTGTGGTATGGTTATCCGAAACGCCGGCCGCGCAGCCAGCGCAGCGATCTCGACACCATACTGGCAGCGCGCCCCTGAGCTCCCTGCAAATAGGCGCGAGACGGGCGTTGCAAAACCCGTGTACCCCCGATAGAATTGCGCGCTTTCGCAGCCGCCCGGCTGCCTAATCGCGTTGGTTCAGGATACAGTGCAATGAAGACGTTTTCTGCAAAGAAAGACGAAGTTCCCGGTGACTGGTATGTCGTCGATGCCGACGGCAAGACGCTCGGTCGTCTGGCTTCGGAAGTCGCCATGCGCCTTCGCGGCAAGCACAAGCCGGAATACACCCCGCATATGGACGTGGGCGATCATATCGTGATCGTGAACGCGTCCAAGATTAAGGTCACCGGCAAGAAGCCGCAGCAAAAGATCTACTACCGGTTTACCGGTTATGTCGGCAACCTGAAGTCGATCACGCTCGAGGATCAGCTCGCCGCACATCCGGAACGTGTCATCGAGCACGCCGTCAAGGGCATGCTGCCGAAGAACCCGCTGGGCCGTCAGATGGCCCGCAAGCTGCGCGTCTATCCGGGCGCCGAGCATCCGCATACCGCACAGCAGCCGCAGACGCTGGAGATTTAGTCAATGGCAACCGAACAAGCCTACGGTACCGGCCGTCGCAAGACCGCGACCGCCCGCGTTTTCATCAAGCCGGGCAGTGGCCAGATCACGGTCAACAAGAAGTCGCTGGACGAATACTTCGGCCGTCCGACTTCGCGCATGATCGTGCGCCAGGCGCTGGAAGCGACCGATTCGAGCGATCGGTTCGACATCAACGTGACCGTCGCCGGTGGCGGCCCCAACGGCCAGGCCGGCGCGATTCGTCATGGCCTGTCCCGTGCGCTGGTTCAGTACGATGAAATGATGCGCGCACCGCTGCGTGCCGCTGGCTACATGACCCGCGACGCGCGTAAGGTCGAGCGCAAGAAGATCGGCCTGCACAAAGCTCGTAAATCGCCGCAGTACTCCAAGCGCTAGCGTCGATTGCCGACCGTTCGCCGCCTGCCCGGCGAGCGGTCAGCCCAGTTTGCTGGGGGATCGTCTAGTGGTAGGACTACGGACTCTGACTCCGTCAACGGGGGTTCGAATCCCTCTCCCCCAGCCAGCATCAAAAGCCCGCCAATCGGCGGGCTTTTTTTATGGATGCTGGCTGGGGGAGAGGATTTGATTCGACCCCCTCGGTTCGACGAGCGAGCACCGCTCGCGAGAACCGGGGCGCGCAGCGCCACGGGCCCCGAAGGGGTGAGCGTGCGCGAGCACGCGAATAATCCTAAGGTGGGCGGGCGGCTAATTTGAACGAAGCCTACAG